>CAZZXY010000025.1:0-46557 GCA_964658105.1 Verrucomicrobia bacterium Tous-C9LFEB
GATCCCCTGCGGGGATTGCAAACAGAAGGGCAACCGCAGATTTCGTGCGGGGATGACAAACGGAAAGACAACCGCAAGCGCATTCCTTTTGCAGGGATGGCCGAAAGAGAGCGAAAGAGACCTGATGTCGATATTGGTTGTAGGTTCGGTAGCGTTTGACACCCTGGAGACACCGAGCGGGAAGCGCGAGCGCGTGCTGGGTGGTGCCGCAACGCATTTCTCCCTGGCAGCGAGCTTCTTTTCGCCGGTGCGCGTGATCGGTGTCGTGGGCGAGGACTTTGGTCCCCGGCAGGAGCGCGTGATGACGGACAAGGGGGTCGACACGCGCGGCATTCAGCATGTGAAGGGCAAGAGCTTTCACTGGACCGGCAGCTACCTGAACGACCTGAACGCCGCCGACACGCTGGCAACCGATCTGAACGTCTTTGCGACGTTCGCACCCAAGGTCTCGGCCGACTACGCGGACTCGGAGTTCCTGTTTCTCGCCAACATCGATCCCGATCTGCAGCTGGATGTACGCAAGCAGATGCCGAATGTCAGGATGGTCGCGGGCGACACGATGAACTACTGGATCGGCGCGCATCGCGAGCGCCTGCTGCCCGTGCTGCGTGAACTCGATGTGCTGCTGATCAACGACGGCGAGGCCCGCATGCTGAGCGGGGAGAGCAACGGCCTGCGCGCGGCGGAGAAGGTGCTCGAACTGGGCCCCAAGACGCTGATCGTCAAGCACGGCGAGTACGGCTCGACGGCGTACTTCAGCGCGCGCAGCTTCGGCGACGGGGTACAGCGCCGTCCGTTCCGCACGCCCACCACGCCGCTCTCTGAGGTCGTCGATCCGACCGGTGCAGGCGACTCGTTTGCGGGCGGCTTCTATGGCTACCTTGCGTCGCAGCCTGAACTCACCCCCGAGGTCTTCCGCAAAGCCATGTTCTACGGCAGCGTCATGGGATCGTTTGCCGTGGAGCAGTTCGGGACCGAGCGGCTGCAGCGGACCACGCGCGAGGAGATCGAGGAGCGCTTCGGCCACCTGCGGGAGCTCTCGCACCTTTAGCCAGCAGACATTCCGGGAATGACCGGAAGCAAAGTCATGAGGGAGTGACAGTGCGCAGGACAAAGACGCCGACCAAAGCCACGGCACGCCCCCCGCGGACGTTGAACGCCCCCGAGCGTGGCTCCTTCTGGCTTGCCGGCGACCCCGAAGCGGTGCGGCCTCTCGCGCGCGGCGAAGGTATGCCTATCTTTGTCGCTGCTGTGCTCCTCGCCCTCGTAGCGCTGGCGGTCTGCTATCGGCACGGCTACACGCTGCTGTACGGCGACGCCGCGGCGCACCTGGGCAACGCGCGCCGCATCCTGGACTCGCACTACCCCGGGCTTTCGCAACTGGGCGGTGTATGGCTGCCGCTACCACACATCCTCATGCTGCCCTTCATCAGCAACATGAGGATGTGGCAGACGGGGCTGGCTGCCGCGCCTATGTCGATGCTGAGCTTTGCTGCCAGCGTGGTCGGCATCTGGCGTCTAGCACGGCGCATGATGCGGCTGCGCTGGGCACTCGTTGCGACGCTGTTCTACGCGCTCAACCCCAACCTGCTCTACACCGCGACAACCGCGCTCACCGAAGCGCTTTTCCTGGGATTGTTTGTCTGGTCCGTGGTGGGCACCGTGGAGTGTGTCGCCGCGCTGCGTGCAGAGAACGCCGCGCTCGCCCGGCGGCGCATGCTCTTTACCGGGATCACCGTTCTGCTGGAGGTCTTTACCCGCTATGACGGCTGGGTGATGGGCGCGGCAGCCTGGTGCTGTCTTGCATGGGCCGTGTGGCGGTGCAACCGGGAGTTCCGCCGGCGCGTGCTGCCTGCCTTTGGCCTGTTCACCCTGCTGTGCGTGGCCGGGCCGCTGCTGTGGTTCTGGTACAACGCGCACTTTGACGGCGACTGGCTGGACTTCATGCGCGGTCAGTACTCGGCGAAGGCGATCGAGCGCAAGACTTCGCACCCGGGACAGCACTATCCGGGCTGGCATAATCCGCTGCTCGCGCTGATCTACTTCACACGCGCCGCGCAGATCGATGCCGTGGCCTGGGAGCTCGGCTTCGGCGTCATGTTGGCGGCGCTGTACGGCACCTGGTTGTCATGGCGCCGACGGCTCCAGCCAGCCGTGCGCGCGCGAGGTGAGGGCCTTGCCCTCCTGCTCTGGGCGCCGCTGCCGTTCTACGTGTACTCGGTAGCCTTCGGGGCTGTGCCCATCTTTATCCCGCAGTTGCAGCCCCATGCGTTCTACAACGCCCGTTACGGCATGGAATTGCTGCCCGCACTGTGCCTGTACCCGGCGCTGGCGGGCGAGCGTCTGGAGCTCTGGCTGCGAAGCGGCACGGCTGGGTGGCAACGAGTCGGGGCTCGGTTCTGGCAGCCAGCTGCCATGGTGCTCTGTGCCTTCAACTCGGTGCTCATGGTTGCCGGCTTTGGCTCGGCCGGCTTTCTGCGCGGCGACGCGGCCCATGCCCGGCAGCTGCGCGAAGCGCTGGCCGGTGGCTACCTGCCCGCGGCTCGTCGCTGGGCCTATCCGCTGGTGCTGCAGGAAGGCCTGGTGAACGCGGGAACCCGTGTGCCCTTCGAGCACTCGCTGGCCCAGGTGCTGGAGACCATCCCGCCGGATGCGCCCGTGCTGATGTCCGTCACCGCGCATGTGGGTGCGGTGCAACAGGCCGGGCGCCCGCTGCGATCCATGGTGAGCGAGGGCGACGAGACGGCATGGGAGGCCGCGCTGGCCGACCCCGCGCATCACGCGGCCTACGTGATCGCGATGGAGGGTGATCCTGTCGCAAAGGCGGTCGCGGCCCACCCGGAGGGGCTTGCGGAGACCGAGGTCGTCCGGTCCACGGGGCAGCCGACCACGCGGGTTTACCAGTCGTTGCTGCCGAAGGTGCAGACCACGCGCTGAAGGGCCTCCGCATCGTACTTCGCGGATGTTTGGTGCGCCGGCTGGAGCCGGGCCCGAGGAGAGAGCCATGGGACTGTTTACCCCGGATAATGACACGCTGCGTGAGGTGTACGTCGTTCAGCTGCGCAAGGCGCTGAACATGGAAAAGCAGATCGTCGAAGCGCTGCCGAAGATGATCGAGAAGTCGACGGCACCGGAGTTGGCGAACGCCTTTCGGACCCACCTCGAAGAGAGCAAGGTTCAGTATTCGCGTCTCGAGCGCATCCTGACCGAGACCGCCGGCGAGGTAAGCGACAAGAAGTGCCCGGCTGCTTCCGCGCTGATCAGCGAAGGGCAGTCGGACATCGCCGACGCCGGCAACGAAAGCGTTCGTGACGTGGTCCTGATCGCCGCCGGCAACCAGATTGAGCATCACGAGATCTCGGTGTACGGCACGCTGCGCACCTGGGCGCTGGTGCTCGGCGAGAACAAGCATGCTGAGCTGCTGGACAAGTCGCTCGAGGAAGAAAAGCACGCCGACAAAGTGCTGACACAGTTGGCAGAGCAGATCAACGTGGTGGCACCCGCGGCCTAGGCCGATCCATTGCAGGATAGGGAGCAGAGGCTCGCACCTCCTATGGTGCGGGCCTTCGCTTTGCCGGCAAGCCGCAGCTATGCTGGCAGTCAGGAGTGGCAGTGGCTCGAACGGTTCGATTTGTGAAGGCGCAGGCGCGCGGCAATGACTTCCTCATCATCGACGAGGAGCTGGCGGGTGGCCGGCACGCGGAGATGGCTCGCCAGCTCTGCGCGAGGCACACGGGCGTGGGCGCTGACGGCATCGAGTTTCTCGACCGCCGGCCGGATGGCAGCCTGTTCCTGCGGCTGTTCAATGCTGACGGCAGCGAGGCCGAGTTGAGCGGGAATGGGACGCGCTGCGTGGCCGCCTGGCTCGCGGAAAGCGAAGGGCTCGATGACGTGGCGCTCGGAACGCACGGCGGCCTGCGGCGCTGTCGCGTGGTGCGGCTTGAGGGCTCGGAGGTCTGGATCGAGAGCGGCATGGGCATCCCGCGCGTCATGGAGCGCCGCCTCAAGGTCGCAGGGATTGAGGGCGAGATCCAGGGAGCCATGGTGAACATCGGGAACCCGCATTTCGTCCTGTTTCCCGAGCGCGAGGACTTCGGCAGCCATGGCATGACCTGGCAGTCGCTGGGTGCGCTGCTGAGTGTGGATCCAGTGTTTCGTTTTGGGACGAATGTAGAGTTTGTCCGCATCCTTGCCGATGACCGAATCGAGTTCAGAATCTTCGAACGGGGGTGTGGGCCGACCGAGTCGTCGGGAACAGGGACGTGTGCGTCTTCGGCAGCAGCGATAAAGCTGCGCGGTGCAGCGCGGCACCTGACCGCAACGGCACCAGGCGGAGATCAGTCAGTCCTGTGGACCGAGGACAGCGCGGAAATGCTGCTCACGGGGCCCGCCGCGATCGTTTGCACGGGCGAGGCGCGGTTTTGAGCGGGACGCTTCGTTCCACCACGCGTCCAGGGTTACGGCGGGGAGCAAGGGTCGCCATCGTCTCGCCAGCCTCGGCAGCGCGGATCGAGCTGGTGGAGCAAGGTGTGGCATCCCTGCGCGCACACGGCTACGACCCTGTCGTGATGCCGCACGCGCTGAGCCGGGGGCCGCTGTACTACGCAGGCACCACGGAACAGCGATTGGCCGATCTCCATGCGGCGTTCGCCGATCCCGAGATCGAGGGTGTGCTGTGTACACGCGGCGGATGGGGTTCAGCCGAGCTGCTGCCCCTGCTCGACCGCGCGCTGATTCGAGCCAATCCGAAGGTCTTCGTGGGCTACTCCGATCACACCTCGCTGCACACGTGGCTCTGGCAGGAAGGTGGCATGACCACGTTCTATGCGCCCATGGTGGCTGCAGACTGGTCCCACCCGCACGGTGCCGACCTGCCGTCCTGGGGAGCAGCCATGGCGGACAACACCTACCAGCTGGACGAACACGACGGTCTGCGCACCCTGCGTCCGGGCCATGCAGCGGGCCGGCTTCTGGGCGGGTGCCTGGCGATCGTCGAGGCCGGTCTCGGCACGCCCTGGGCGATGCGGATCGACGAGCCGAGCATCCTGTTTCTGGAAGACATCGGCGTGAAGCCCTACCAATGGGATCGCATGCTGCAACATGTACGCTTTGCCGGGCTGATGGAGCAGGTCACCGGCGTAGTGCTCGGCGACATGTCGGCTAACGTGGAAGCCAGTGAGATGTCGCTGCTGGAAGCGGCGTGTCTGCATGCGCTGCGTGACTTTGCGGGTCCGGTCGCCATCGGTCTGCGATCGGGTCATGTGTCCGGCGGCAATCGGACGGTCGTGCTGGGCGCAAAGGCAGAGCTGGCGTGTGAGGGCTCCCCGGAGCTCACGATTCATGGGCAAGAGAGCAAGCTCCTGAGGCCGTCATGATCTGCCGCTGCTTACCCTCCTGCTTGCAATTCCGCAGGGGAGCGGAGAAGCCTGCTGTTTGCTCATGACAATTGGCCCGCCCGAGGGAAAGCAGATCCCTCCGCTGCGCTACGGGATGACAAACTAAGACTAAGACCGCAATAACAGAGAGAAGCAGCCAGACAAACCGAGTTACGCAGTTGGTAAAGCACAGGCGCAAACGATTTGAGTCGAGCAAAGGAGCGCGAAGAGATGGGCAGGCATATTCACCTGATCGGGATCTGCGGGACGGCCATGGCCTCGCTGGCGGGGATGCTGCAGGCAGCAGGGCACCACGTAACAGGCTCGGACACGGCGGCGTACCCACCCATGAGCGATCAGCTGGCCGCAATGGGAATCACCGTCATGGAACCCTACAGGGCGGAGAACCTGGACGGGCATCCTGACCTCGTGGTCGTGGGTAACGCCATCTCACGCGGCAACCCTGAGTTGGAGCGCGTGCTCGACGAGCGCCTGCCGATGGCGTCCATGGCGCAACTGATCCACGACGAGTTCCTGCTCGGCCGCGAGCGCCTGGTCGTCACCGGCACGCATGGTAAGACCACCACAACAAGCATGCTGGCGTGGATCTACGAGACGGCGGCGCGCCTCGAAGGTCCGGGTTCGCCGTGGAAGCCTTCCTTCCTCATCGGCGGGGTCGCGGAGAACTTCGGCACCAGCTTCCATGTCGAGCCGGGGACGCGGCCCTTCCTGCTGGAGGGCGACGAGTACGATACCGCGTTCTTCGACAAAGGCCCGAAGTTCCTGCACTACTTCCCGGACGTCGCCATCCTCACGCACGTGGAGTTCGACCACGCCGATATCTACGCGGATTTCGCTGCGGTCAAGACCAGCTTTAAGCGCCTCGTCAACCTTATTCCGAAGCGCGGTCGGCTCATCGCGTTCGACGCAAGCGATGCCGTCACCGAGTGCTGCGTCAAGGCTTTCTGCACCGTGGAGCGCTACGGGTTCGACGCCACCTCGCACTGGCGAATGTCCAACTTCTCCCAACGGGGTACGGTCTCGCGCTGGACACTGCTGCGAGCAGGGGAGCGCTTCGCCCAGCTTGAGCTTCCCATGGCGGGCGAGCACAACGCCCTGAACGCAACAGCCGCAGCGGCTCTCGCGGCGGGCCAGGGCATCCCGGCAGAGGCCATCGAGCAGGCGCTGCGAACCTTTGCGAGCGTCAAGCGGCGGTTGGAGGTGCGGGCCGAGATCGGCGGCGTCACCGTGATCGACGACTTCGCGCACCATCCCACTGCCATCCGCGAGACGCTGAGGGCGTTGCGCGCGGCCTACAAGGGCAGGCGCCTCCTCGCCGTGCTCGAGCCCCGCTCCAACACCCTGCGCCGCAACATCTTCGAGCGCGAGCTGGTCGAGAGCCTCGCCCTGGCCGATGCCGTGGTGCTGGCCGACGTCTTCAACAGCGAGGCAATCCCCGAGGCCGAGCGACTGCATCCGGCGCAGGTCATTGCCGGGCTGAAGGACGCCGGTATACCAGCCGTGCTGCGCGCGGACGCCGACGCCATCGTTGCGGAACTCACGCCGCGTCTGCTGCCCGGCGACGTAGTCGCTATCCTCTCTAATGGCGGCTTCGGCGGCATCTACGAAAAGCTGCCGGCGGCGCTTGAGGCCATGCACTTTGCCGAGCCTGCCCTCGCAGCAGCCCAGGGGAGCTGAACCATGTGGGCATCAGTGCGCATGCTTTCCGTGTTTCTGCTGCTGGGCATTCCGGCAGCGTTGATTGGGATTCCCTGGTCGGCTATCCGGGGTGACTTCAGCACCATGTATCGCTGGGGGATGGGCGTCATCCGGCTGGGTGTGCGGGCGGCTGGCGTCCAGGTCCGTGTTGTGGGGCTGGAGAACTTCCCGACACAATCCAGCATCCTGATGAGCAATCACGTCTCCAACATGGACCCGCCGGTGCTGCTGCCATCCGTACCGGGGATGACCAGCGTCATGCTCAAGAAGTCGCTGATGAAGATCCCCCTACTGGGAACGGCCATGCGCATGGGCAAGTTTGTGCCGGTCGCGCGCGGCCACTCTCGCGAGGACGCGGTGCGCAGCGTCGCGGCGGCAGCGGACGCCCTGCGCAGTGGGCTCCACATCACCGTCTTCCCGGAAGGGACGCGTTCGCCGGATGGCAACCTGTTGCCGTTCCGCAAGGGTGCCTTTTTTCTGGCCGTGGAGACCGGCGCGCCGGTTGTGCCCATCGTGCTCCATGGCACGGCACGCATGATGCCGCGAGACACGACGAAGATCACGCCGGGTACAGCAATCGTCGAGTTCCTGCCGGCAAGATTGCCCGGGGACTTCGCGTCTCGCGAAGACCTGATGGCCGCAGTGCGTAGCGATATGGAACAGGCAATCGATAGATTCCGCCAGCAGGCAGGTTGACGAGATCTTCGCCCATCGAACAACGTTGACCAGGAAGGTCGGCTATTGCTTCACGATGGCGTTGTACCCATCCGTCAGAAGTCGTTGGCGCATCGCATCGGCTTCCTTCTTGTCGTGGAACGGACCCACCTGGACGTGGATGAAGTTATCCACACCTGTGTTTCGCGCGGACACCGTATAGCCTCGCGCTCGAAGAGCCCCGACCAGGAGCGCAGCGTCCTCCTGATGCGAGACCGCGGCTACCTGGACCATGTAGCTGCCCGGGGCAGCGGGCGCAGAGGCTGCCGAAGGACTCAACGCGGCGGGAGCTACGGGCGCTGGCTGTCGAACGATGGGCGCGGCCACTGCTGCAGCTGGCTTCGCCGGGGTTGTCTTGGTTGTGGGCTCCGGGACGCCGTCCGTATCTTCAGACACGACGGCGGGTGGTGGCGTACGTCGTGCGGGCTTGGGTGCGGGCAACGCCGGGGGTGGCGTGATGACCGCGTCAAGCGTCGATCCGGGAGCGGGCTTGCCGGGGCTGGCCGAGGCCGGCTGTGCGGACTCCGTGCTCACGTCGGACATGTTCAGCGGCGTCGGGGCAGACTTCCGGCCCATGTTGTAGCCAAAGCCGAAGAACGCACCGCAGAGCACTACCAGACCCAGAAAAATGGCAAGGATGGAACCTGTGCTGAGGGTGAGCTCACGCTCCCGCCGGGGAAGCTCGTCGTCGTCAATGAGGTGGTCCATGATCTGTCCTACGCGCTGCAAAGGTCGCCGGTTCGAAGGATCAGAACCGGACGTAGAAGCCGAACATGGGTTCGGACGTTTGGGTACGCTTGTTGATGGTCAGGTAGTTCTGGTAGAAGTCCGGGGCAACGTAAAACACCTGTCGGAAACCGGCGCGGATCCCGAAAGTATCGTTGATCAGGTCCTTTTGAACACCGAGGCTGTAGTAGTACGCCAGGCGGCCAATCGGGGGAGCCCCCTCGCCGCCGCCCCGCGTAGGCGCGAAGCGCATGCCGCCGATGCCGGCAGAGGCGTACGGGCGCACCCCGAAGACGGTGTACGGAGGCGTCACAAGGTAGCCCAGCGTGAACTCGTCAGCCTGCGTCTGGATCGCGAGCGGTTGGACATTGAAGTTCTCGTTGTACCGCGAGTATCCCCCGTTAAATTCGGCTCCCATGTAGGGCTTCGGGGCGTAACGGATGGTGATGAGCGCGCCCACGGTGTTCGAGGGAGAGATCGTGACGATCTGGGATTGCGCTGCGGAAAAGGGCAATGGCGTTCCGGAGACGGTACCGTTGAACTCACCAACGGCCTGCACTCCCAGGTCCACATGGGAAAACTGCTGCTGCAGCTTGGTTTGTGCTGGTGCACCGGATGCGAGAAGCGCAAGCCCCGCGACAAGAGACAACATGAACGAACGATTCAAAGAAGGCGAGCTCCGGCGCAGGTTGCAGCCGAGGTCTAGTTTACCCGCTTCGCCCTGCGTGCGCGGAGAGCAACTCGCGACAGAAATGCGCCAAGCGCGCCAACAGCGACGCCACAAGCCAAAGCCACGGGCGTATGCACCCCCCGCGCCCCCATCGGCGGCACCAGAAACCGGATCCCCGCCGTGAGCGTCAGGGTCGCAAGAACCAGCAGCCAGAGCTGGACTTTGTACCAGACGTTGAGCAGAAGCGCCCCCGCAGAACCCAGCAGAAGCACCAATGCCCACGGCTGAATCGCGCTCCGGGACAGCGCCGACACAGCCAGCAGCACCAGCAGCAGCCCCACCGCACCCGGAAGGATCGATCCCGGCCGATTCAGCTCCAGAAAGATCAAGCACACCCCGACAGCGGCGAGAACAACCGCCGCATCCGGTGAGGCACCCCGCAGCCCACGCAGGCTGGGCAAGAACAACGCGAAAAGCAGATCCATGGGTGTGGCCGATGCCGGTCTAGTGCACGTTCTGGCCGCGACTCTGCAGAACCTGCTTCAGGTTCAGGGCGCTGCTGTTTTGCGGTTCCAGCTGCAACGCCTGCGAGACCTCATCCGCCGCGATGCCCAGGTCGTTCTTCGCCAGGTCCAGCCGCGCCATCACCAGCAACGCCGGCGCATTGGGCTGCAGGCGGAGGGACGAGACTGCCTCGGCGCGGGCCTGGCCGGCGTCATTACTGCGCTCACGCACCTCCGCGAGGCCAGCATGGGCGGCGGCACTCTTCCCGTCGACGGACAAAGCCGACTGGAAGTCCGCCTCCGCCTGCGGAATCAGCCCCTGCTTCAGAGCGTCCTGGCCAAGCGCACTGTACTCGGTCGCCTGTTGCGCCATGGGCAGCATGGCCATGCGGGTCGCGCGCATCTCGCGCATCTGAAAAGCCGCCTGCCGGTAGCTGGTCTCGGAGTACGTCCGCCGCACGCGCTCCACGGGGCCGAAGCCCTGCGCGTCGGCGACAGGCATCCTGGAACCCGGGGGCGCCGCCTTCAGCTGGCGCTGCAATTCCAGCGCTTCATTGTCGTTCGGTTTCAGCTTGATCGCCGCGCCTGCTTCGCTCAGCGCACTGGCCGTGTCGCCGCGGCGAAAGTACGCCAGCGCGAGATTGTAATGGTAATCCTCGTCGGACGGATCGGCTGTAGACGCCTGCTGAAAGAGCGCTACTCCGTCCTTGCCCTGGCGGCTGAGCGCCACGCCCTGGTCGTTGACGACCTCGGGCAAAGGCAGGCGACCGGCAACAAAGGCAAAGGCTGTCTCTGCACCCGGGTAGTTCGCCGAGTTGAAGCGCGCCAGGCCGAGGTAGAAGCCCGCCTCCAGCGCAAGCGGATTATTCGGCGGCACCTTGCTCAGCGTCGTCGCCGCCTCTGTGAAGCTGCGCGCCGCATATTGCTCCTTGCCAAGCGCCAGCAGAGCCGCCGCATAGTCCGGCGAGACTGACACGGCCGCTTTCAGCCGCTGCGTTCGCTCCGCGAGAGAGGTGGAGTCGGTACCGCGGATGTAGTCCTCGAACGCCGGCAACGGTACGCCACCCGGAGCGGCAATAAAGGTACTCTCCGCCACGCTAAACTTTGGATCGATGGTGCGTGCCAGCTTCCACGCCACGGCATTCTCCGCGTCGAACAGACGAGGCAGGTCGGCGCTGTCGTCCACGGACTGCAATAGCCGCAGGGTATCTACGGAAAGGGCCCTGGCCTGCACCGCAATATGGTCGTTGGCGACCGTGTACGTGCCAAGCACCACGTAGTTCGCATCCAGCTGTCGGGCGATCTGAAGAGTCGTCGCGCGTGATGGACGGAAGTCCTTCGGCAGCCCGAGGTGATCGTAGGCGTAGGTCCGATCGTCGTGCGAGATCGTCAAGAACCCCGAGGCATTCAGACGAAGATCCAGGGTGTCCGGAAAGGAGTCGCCGATCCAGTTCAGCGACGGATTGCCGGAGCGGTTCTCAAACGGCAGCACCAGCACAACGCGGCCCGCCGGCGCGGAAACGCTCTGGGCCAGGGGCATGCGCGCAGGGACAAAGATCGCCGCGGAGAGCAAGGAAATCACGGGGAGCTTTGAACGGAACCGCATGGCTCGATTATAGATTCGCAGGGGTACGCGGATTTCGTCATTGCATGACGATCAGCCAAGCCGAGTGCACAAGGTAGACACGTCTGATCCTTCGCTAACCACTCTAGGCGTTAGTCGAGGGCGGCGAAAGCGTCCGTCAGATCCAACGCGATGGGTGAACCCAACACAATGAGCGCAGTGGGATCCGCATGGTGCAAACCATTACCGTCAAAGGTATGGGCCGAGCGACGCAGGGGATCGATGAGCCAGAGGTTCTGCACACCCATCGCAAGGTAATCCGCGCGCACCCGCTGAGCACGGGAGAGACGGTTCTCGGGCGACAGGATCTCGATGCAGATCAGCGGCGGCGTTTCAGTGACTGCCTCCCGGGGAGCAGTTGCACTCAGGATGGCCAGGTCGCAGATTCGCACACGAGTAGGGCTGACGCGAATGCGCTGCTCAACAACTGCCTTAATCTGCCAATCTTTCTCTCTGGTGAAGAAAAAGGAAGCCAGAGCGGTCTGGATCCGCGCATGCTCAAACTCACCCAAGTTGCGTTCCTCAATCTCACCGTCGACGAAGTCAACGTCAGGCTTGTAGCTGGTGTGCAGATACTCGTCAATGGAGAGAAGCGCGGGGGTGGTCGCCATGGGTGCCTCGTGCTTTCATCTTGCTCTGCTGCCTAGAACGGCGCAACTACTTCTTGCCGAACACATCCCCCAGCCGCCGAATCTGCGCCCCCACGTTGCGCAGCTTCTCTTCAATGCGCTCGTAGCCACGATCAATGTGGTAAACGCGGTCCAGGATGCTCTCACCCTCTGCCACCAGCGCGCCCAGCACCAGCGCGGCCGAGGCGCGCAGGTCCGAACACATCACCGCCGCCGACTGCAGCGGTGTACCCCCACGCACCGTGGCCGTGCGGCCATGCACCGACACATTCGCGCCCATGCGGTTCAACTCGCTGACATGCATAAAGCGGTTCTCGAAGATGTTCTCCGTGATGTTGCTGGTGCCTTCGGCCTGCGTCATGAGGGCCATAAACTGCGCCTGCATGTCGGTCGGGAAGCCCGGGTACTCCTCCGTGCTCATATCCACCGCGACCAGCTTGCCGCCCGAGTGCACGCGCACGTTGTCCTGACCGACTTCCAGCTTGACTCCGGCCTGCTCCAGCTTGCCCAGCAGTGAGCCCAGGTGCTTGGGGTTGCAGCAGTCCACATTCAGATCGCCACCGGTGATCGCGGCGGCAATCAAGAAGGTGCCCGCCTCAATACGGTCCGGGTTGATGCGGTACTTGGCACCGTGCAGCTTGCTGACCCCCTTCACCTTGATGGTCGAGGTACCCGCACCTTCGATCTGCGCGCCCATGGCATTCAGCAGCGCCGCCAGATCGGTCACCTCGGGCTCACGGGCACAGTTCTCGAACAGGGTCTCGCCATCGGCCAGCGCCGCAGCCATCAGCAGGTCTTCCGTGCCCGTTACCGTGATCTTGTCGAAGACGATGTGCGCGCCCTTCAGGCGGTCTGTGCGGGCCTCCAGATAGCCGTGCTCCTGCGTGATCGTGGCGCCCATGGCCTCCAGGCCTTTGATATGCAGATCGATCGGCCTTCCGCCAATGGCGCAACCGCCGGGCATCGCCACGCGGGCAATGCCCGTGCGCGCAATCAGCGGCCCCAGCACAAGCGAGCTGGCGCGCATGGTCTTCACGATCTCGTACTTGGCCACCGGGTCCGAGAGTACGGCGCACTTGATCGACGTGCGGTGCTGCGCGCGGCCATAGCCCAGCTCGACCTCCGCGCCCATCGACTCCAGCAGCTTGCGCTCCGTCTCAATGTCGCGAACCTGCGGAATGTTCTCGAGAACGACCTCCTCCTCGGTGAGGATGGCGGCTGCCATGCAGGGGAGAGCAGAGTTTTTTGCGCCGGAGACCTTGATTGTGCCGAGGAGGGGATTGCCGCCGCGGACCACGAACTTATCCATCGGCCTAGTGTACGAAAGGTAACGAGGAAAACCGGGTATCCGGTCTGGTGCGGGGCAGACAACGTCCCAGTCCGCCTTCACGTTTTCTTTATCGTCATTGCTCTTGCCGTTCTTGCTTGTCATTCCCCGAACGGGGAACCTGCTTGATGGCCACCGCCAGAGTGGCAGGTCCGCTACATCGCAAAATGGCCGGAGCTTTCGCTCCGGCCTTCACCAGATCCAGCCCTGCTCTACGAGGGCGACTGACCATTCTCATTCGGCTGACTGTCCGGGCCATGATGGCCATGACCGTGATGCCGCATGGCCTTGAGCTGGGTCAGCTGCTCGGGCGTGAGAACACCGGCCATCTGCTGCTCGGACTGCTCGTTGATCGTGCGCATCTGCTGATGGCGGTCCTGCGGAGTGAGCTGCTGATTGCCCCACAGAGCCTGCATCTGCTGGTCACGGGTGGCCAGGATCGGCTGGACCTTTGCGGTCTGATCGGCCGTAAGGTTCAGCTTCTTGGTGAGGAACTCCGCCTGACGCTGCGGGTCGGGAGCATGGCGGTGATGCATGGGCGCATTCTGCGGGGGAGTGCTTGCGTCCGGGGCTGGTTGGGCCTGCTGGGCGCCAGCAAACGTGAGGCCAGCAGAGAGAACCGTGAGCGCGAGAGCCTTGGGGAGGTAAGCGCGAAACATAGGAGTGCTCCTTTTGCGGCGAGTGCTTTGCCGCTTACTGATGGTCTAAACACGGGTCGCGCAGAATGTTGCGGCTTGGGTTAAGCGTCCTTTTGCAGCAACTCGAGCGAGCGAATGTGTACGAGTACGATCCAGAGTGGAATGGAGCCAAAGACCCCGAAGCTGCAATCGATCAATCGCCAGTAGAGCGGGATACCGCGTAGGGGACCGGCGATGAAAGCCAGTGGAAGAACACCGAAGCAGGCAATAAGGCCGAAGAGGATCACCCAACGATTCCGTACAGGATCGATCCACGGGCCGAGGAAGGCTATGGCAAGGACAATGTGTGCGAAGGCAAGCCAATCCGTGCCGTAGGAAAGAAATGGGTAGCGCTGACCTGTCTCTGTGAGCCCGTGATGTACCCTGTCGATCCATGACGCAAGCTCTGGAACGTAAGTGTCCAGATGACAAGTACCGGAAACACGGACAAGAAGAGCCGCCTCTGTAGCCAGGGGAAATGCTGTCACGCCACTCAGCACCAGTCCGACCATGAAGACAGCAAGCCAAACCCGGATGGAGCGGAGCAAGCTTGCTTGGCGCGGCAAGGCTATAGTTCGAGCCGCGAGTCTTCGATAGCGAGCCGCACATTACCTTCCGATTTCTGGAGCCGGCGGACGGCTTCCATCTTGTCCACGTTGGCCTTCAGCATGACCACAGCAATCGGGATGCTTTTGCCGGCAGACTTAATGGTACGGATGGCCGTGTCACGGTCGATTTCGCACAGCTTCATCAGCACGCGAATGCCGCGCTCGACGAGCTTGGCGTTTTTCATGTGCACGTTCACCATTAGGTTGTCGTACACATAGCCCAGCCGTGTCATTGCGCCCGTGGTGATCATGTTGGTGATCATCTTCTGGGCACTTGCCGCCTTCATGCGGGTGGAGCCGGAGATCACCTCAGGGCCAACCTCGGCCGTGATCGTGATGTCGGCGACCTGCGAAAGGTCGGAGTTGGGATTGCAAGTGATGGCGGCGGTCTTCGCGCCACGGGCACGGGCATATTCCACTGCGCCGACGACGTAGGGCGTACGACCGGAGGCCGAGATGCCGATGATGACGTCTTTGCGTGTAGGACGCCGCTTGGCAACGTCGCGCTGGCCGATCTCCGGGGAGTCCTCATTCACGTCCGACGCGCTGGCGAGCGCCTTGGGGCCACCGGCCATCAGGTATTGCACCTGCTGCGGATCGGTGGAGAAGGTGGCAGGACACTCGGAAGCGTCCAGAGACGCGATGCGGCCCGAAGAGCCTGCGCCCACATAGATGAGGCGACCGCCGTCTCTCAGGGAACGCGCGACGGTGTCGATAACCAGGGCGATCTCCGGAAGAGCTTTCTTCACCGCGTTGGCGACCCGGGCGTCGTCCTGATTGATGATGCGGGCAATTTCGAGGGCGGACTTTGTGTCCAGGCCGGCGGAGGCTTCGTTCAATCTCTCCGTCGTAAGGGTCTGTAGATCCGCGACAGAACGGCCTGAAGTCCGTTCTGTTACAGCTACCGGAGGCGTCGTCACAGTGGCCATGGCTGAGTTTGAAACTACACCTCATTCTAGCGCAGGCGGAGGGTCCTTCGCTCCCCCGACGGTGTGAGACCGAACCCCTGAAGTGTCAACTACGTCTAAACTGGAGGACGTCAGTGCGGTCCAGCAAACGTAATTTCAGCAATGAATAAAAGTGGCCAGGTTCAGGAAGACAAGGGCCGTCCGGAGGGCGCGTCGCGAAGCATCGTCGAGCGAGCCATGAGCCTGCGCGCGTGGCTGGGTGATTTAACTGTGTCTTTGGTTGTGTCGTTGATCATCATCCTGTTTTTGTATCAACCTGTCCGGGTGGAAGGCACGAGTATGCTGCCCCGGCTGGAGGATCAGGACCGGCTTTTCATCAATAAATTTGCGTACCAGTTTGAAAAGATTCAGCGCGGCGATGTTGTTGTTTTCTATTATCCGCACGACCACACCAAGAGCTACATCAAGCGGGTGATTGCGCTGCCGGGCGACTCGCTTTCCGTGGACCATGGGCTGGTTTCGGTCAACGGGGTACAGCAGAATGAGCCGTATGTCCCGGAACGGTTTCAGGACGATCGGTCCATCCCGGATCAGGTCATTCCCACAGGCGAATTTTTCGTCATGGGCGACCATCGATCCATCTCGAGTGACAGCCGGGACTTTGGGCCGGTGCCGCGAGATCTGATCTATGGGCGAGCAGCGTTTGTGTACTGGCCGGTGGATCAGGCTGGGGTAGTGCGGTAAAGAGGGTTGTAAGTTGTAGGTTCTAAGTTGTAAGTGGGAAGCCTGATCTTTGTTTGCTGTGGCGAAGAATTGCTTCTGCTTAGAACCTGGAACTTACAACCTACAACGCCGTGCTTCCGTGTACGTCGGGATTTTCCGCAGAGGCGTAGTGAATGATCTCTGCAAACGTTGTAGGAACTAGACTTGCGCCGCCGACGAGGGCGCCGTCGATGTCTTCCTGGGCCATGAGGGACGCGATGTTGTCGGGTTTTACGGAGCCACCGTAGAGGATGCGGGTATTCTGGGCAGCGGCCTCACCGCAGCACTGCTTCACCTCCTGCCGGATGTAGCGGTGGGCGGCGCCGGCGATCTCGGGAGAGGCGGTAGAGCCGGTCCCGATGGCCCAGATGGGCTCGTAAGCCAGGACCAGGCGGCGCGCCTCGGTGGCGGAGATGTTGCGCAGGGCGGTGCGGATCTGGAGCCGCAGAACCTCTTCGGTCTTGCCGTCCTCGCGTTCGGCGAGCAGTTCGCCCAGACAGATGATGGGCGTGATGCCGTGGTTGATCGCGGCCTTGAGCTTCAAGTTAACGCGCTCGTAACTCTCGTTGAAATAGAGCCTTTGCTCGGAATGTCCAAGCATTACATCACGGCAGCCGAGCGAAACGAGCATGGTCGGCGAGGTCTGGCCGGTGTAGGGGCCCTCATTGAGCCAGTGCATGTTCTGAGCGCCGGCGCGGACATTGGTTCCGCCGACGGCGTCGAGCACGTAGGCCAGCGAGCTCATGGTGGGAAGGACGAGGATCTCGTCGCGGGTGTGGCCTTCGACGAGTGGAAAGAAAGCGTCCAGAAAGGCCAGGGATTCGCGCGGCGTTTTATACATTTTCCAATTGCCGGCAATAATCGGCTTGCGCATCAGGCGAGGGCTCCGGGCGGGTTCGAACGTAGGAAAAGAAATCAGAAATGGTGCAAAACGGGATGTAAAAAGCGTGTTCTTAACAGGGTTTTGAGGCTAGTTTGCGCTTTCTGACAAAGCGTCGACGCCGGGAAGCGCTTTCCCTTCGAGAAATTCAAGACTTGCCCCGCCACCGGTCGATATGTGACTGATCCGGTCAGCGAAGCCGGAGTTGTGGATGGCCGCGACGGAGTCGCCGCCTCCCACGATCGTTGTAGCGCTGCTGTTGGAAGCGAGGGCTTCGGCGACCGCATTCGTGCCCTTGGCGAAGGGGGCGAGCTCGGCGACGCCCATGGGACCATTCCAGACGATCGTCCGGGCCTCGGCGATTTCGGAGGCGAACAGCTCAATGGTTTTCGGTCCGATGTCCAGGGCCATCCTGTCGGCCGGAAAGGCACCGTCTCCGGAGAAGATCTGCGTGTGGGCGTCGGCGGCGAACTTGTCCGCGAGAACGTGATCGACCGGCAGGAGGAAACGGACGCCGCGCTCAGCGGCCTTGTCGAGGGCAGCTTTTGCGATGTCGACCTTGTCGTGCTCGACGAGGCTCTTGCCGGTGGTCTGGCCCTTCGCGTTCAGGAAGGTGTAGGCCATGGCGCCGCCGATGAGGAGCGCGTCGACCTTGTCGAGCAGGGCATTGATGACTTCGATCTTGTCGGAGACCTTGGCGCCGCCGATGATGGCGACGTAGGGACGGTTCGGTTCGGTAACGGCTTTGCCGAGGTAGTCGAGTTCCTTTTGCATCAGAAGGCCGGCGGCGGCCTGTCCCCCACGCTCGCGGATGACGCGGGCGATGCCTTCGGTGGAGGCGTGGGCGCGGTGAGCGGCGCCGAAGGCGTCATCGACGTAGATGTCGCAGAGATCGGCCAGCTGCTCGGCGAAGTGATGGTCGTTTTCCTCTTCCTCGGGATGAAAGCGGAGATTTTCGAGCAGAAGAGTTTGTCCCGCTTCGAGATTGCCGGCGAGTTCCTCGGCGATCTCACCGACGCAATCGGGCGAGAAGCCGACATTCTCGTCGGGACCGAGGACGTGATCGAGGAGCTCGCGCAGCCGCGTGGCCACCGGTCGCAGGCTCATCGCGGCGACAGGCTTGCCCTTGGGCCGGCCGAGGTGGGCGGCGAGGATGACCCTGGCGCGTTGACGCAGCGCGAGCTCGATGGTGGGGATCGTTTCCCGGATGCGCGTGTCATCGGTGATCAGGCCGTCCGCCAGGGGGACGTTGAAGTCGACACGGATGAGAACGCGCTTGTCATGGAGATCGAGGTCGCGGATGGAAAGCTTGTTGGTCACGGTATGAGGATAGCTGAGGTGGGGAAAGTTGGAAGTTGTGGGTTTCAACTTCTAAGTTGGAAGTTCTAGGTTTTAAGTTCCAGGTGTTCGTTGTTCGGGGACTGGGGATTGGGGAGGACCGTTGGGTCCGCCCCTGCCTTGTTGCGGTGGGGTTCGGTGTGGGTCCGTTCCTTGGGATCAGGCGGTGTGCGGGACGCGGTGTTCCCGTGCCCACAGGTCCACTTCCTCGCCGGCGACGAGGTGCATGGTGGACTCTGTCCACCGACCGAAGGCCTCGGCGGCCTGGAGGAGGTGGAGGCGGGTGGCGTTGGGCAGGGCCTCGCCGGCCGGGGCGGTCAGTGACTGCACGTACATGACGGCCGAGGGAACGCCCAGGCGAGCCATCTCGGCTGCGTGGGGGGCCGGCCCGGAGGCGAGCGAGGCGGAGGCGCCGGTCAGTTCACGGATGGCTTCGTCACAGAGCGCCATCAGGCGCGGGTTGAAGGGAACCACCTCGGCAGCTGAGGCCGCGGTAACGACACCCAGGGGCGTCCCGGCCTGTGCCAGAACGCCGGCGGGCTCGATGTGCAGTTCGAGGTAGGCTGCCACATTTCCTTCCGCGAAGGCCGAGGCAGCGGGCAGGGCGCCCGCGGTCTGCGCGGTGTCCGGGTCCGCCCAAACGACCAGACGCACGGTGCAGGGCGGACGACCCTCGTAGCGGAGCGCGAGGGCCTTTACGGTTTCCAGCCCGGTGACGACGCCAAGCCGGCTGTCGAGCCGATCGTTGCCGGGGGTGGATTTGAGGGAACTGCCGAGCACAACGGTCCGCTCGCTCATACCAGGGAGAGAGATCCAGTCGTTGCCGCCGGCGTCGCGGTGATGGGCGAGGGAGAGCTGCTGCAGCTCACCCAGAAGCCAGGCCAGACCGGCAGAACGCTGCTCGCGTCCTCCGTCAGATGCCAGGTTTCGGAGCGTTTCCAGGTGAGCCAAGACGGCTTGTGCGTCAATCATGGTTTTAGCTGACGCGTTCCGCGGTTGCGTGTCAAGACGGTACGCGCCTGGGATGCCGGTCGTCGCGGTTGTTCCTCGCCACGACCGGCCCTGGTGTTTAGAACATCACCTTGCCGGCGAACTGGAAGAGCCGCTGGCCTGAGGTGTTGTAGGCGTTGGAGAGGAACGGGTTGGTAGGACCACTGGCGCCGGTGTCGTAGCCAGCGTAGGGCAGCGGGGTCCCGCGGTATTGGTGGTTGAGTGCGTTGTAGGCGTTCATCTGTACCTGGATCTTGACGCGTTCGAAGACCTGGAAGTCTTTGAAGATCGAGGCATCGAGGTTGTTGTAGGGCTGACCGCGCAGGATATTGCGTCCGGAGCCCGGGAAGGGGTTGCCGAGCGCGAGGGCGGCTTCGGTGTTGTTGATGGTCCAGTGAGCGGAGCCGGGAGCGATAGTCGCCCCGGAGGCGAAGTCCTGATAGACGCCCTTGTTCAGGACGCCGATGCTCTGAAGCGGGGCGTTCTTGTTGGCGAGAATGAGGCGGCAGGAGTCAGACTGCGGACCCACCGCGGAGCCGTTGAACTTCGCGTCGCAGAAGCTGCCGGTGAAGACGGACTGGTAGGGGTTATAGGCCTGACCGCTGTTGTACTCGTAGATGGAGTTGACCCGGAAGCCGTTGACGGCACGACGGACCAGAGCGGGCCCGAAGCGGAGTTCGGGGACCTCGTAGGTGAGGCCGGCGCTGAAGACATTCGGGAAGGAGAAGCCGGAGGTGCCACGCTCGCCGAGGTTCGGATCCAGCGGGTTCTGCGGGACGGAGATGGTGCTACCGCCCGCGCCGGTGGAGAAGATCTCCGAGGAGTTGTCGACGGCATGGGAGAAGGTGTAGTTCACCGTTCCCGTGAAGCCATGGTAGCGGCGCATGGTGAGCTGTGTTTGCAGGCTGTTGTAGATGCTGAAGCCGCCATTGGTGATCAGCTCCTGGTTGCCCAGACCGCAGTTCGGCCGACCCACGCCGGCAGCATTGGGATCAGTGCAGAGCGAGGGGATGGTGTAGTTGGGGAAAGCCGACTGGAGATCCGTGAGGTAGGGATTGGCGTCGACGCTCTGGAAGTTGCCGACACCGTGCGTGCCCACATAGCGGATCTCGCCGACCAGTTGGGTGCCGACCTGCTGCTGGATGCCGAAGGAGTAGGTCTCGAGGTAGGGGTTGCGGAAATTGGAGGGTACGTATTCCTGATCGGAGAAAGCAGGGTTGCCGCCGATCGGCAGCTTACTCAGGTTGGTTCCGCGGAGACCTGCGCCGGTGAAGTCACCGGTGCCGAGGCAGGTGCCAGCGCAGTCAAAGCTGGCAGCGGTGGAGACGGGTGCTACCTCCGCCGCGTTGAGGAAGATGTTGTAGATGGCGGGGTCTACGCCGATGGAGAAGCCGCCGCGGAAGACGGTCTTAGGGAAGGCCTGAGGGTTGTAGGCGAAGCCGACACGCGGCTCGAAGTTTTTGTAGAAGGGATTGACGTAGCTGCTGCTGCGCGCGGAGACGGGCAGCGTCGTGTCCCAGATGGCGGTGGCCGGGTTGGACTCACGCGCGACGGTCTCGTTGTGGAGCAGGTTGATGGCCTGTCCGAAGAACTCCCAGCGGAGACCGATGTTGAGGGTGAGGGACTGGCTGACCTTGAGGTTGTCCTGCCCGTAGAAGGAGAAGTCGTTCTCAGTGAACGGGAGGACGGGGTCGCCGGTCGCCAGGTAGAAGTTCCCTGACTGGTCGAGCAGCGATTGGAGGCCGGAAAACTGCGCTTCGCCGTTGTAGAGCGGAAGGAAGATGTTGGGGGAGTTCTGGCGGTCGTACTCGCCCCCGAAGAGAAAGGTGTTGCGGCCGTGATTGAAGCTGAGGTTGTCCTGGATCTGCGTGGTCTTAACGGTGCGACCCTGTGGGAGGTTGGTGGCCTCGCCGAAGCCGAGGGAGTTGTCCGTGAAGCTCATTTTGCCCGGGCAGGCGGTCAGTGTGTTGACGGTGCAGTTCGGGAAAGAGCCGCTCTGGAAGTCGAGCTTGGACTGCTGAAAGGAGTAGCGGAGCTGGTTGATCAGATTCGGGGTGAAGCTGCGGGTGTAGTCTGCGCCGACCGAATGAGCGGCGTCCGGGACGTCGTAGAAGGTGCCGCCGGCACCGCCGTCCGAGTAGTTGTTGCCGAGAGACTTCTGGTAGAAGTAGCGGAGAAAGACACGGTCTTTCTGCGTAGCCTGCCAGTCGAGCCGACCCAGTTGCTCCTGGTCGGCGTAGGTCCCGGACTGCACGGTGCGGGTAACGGGCGCGACCTGCACGGCGACGGTGGCGCCGGCGGGCGTGGTGACATTCACGGTGGACGCCTGGTTCAGCACCGGTTGCGGGTTGCCGAGCTTGACGCCGTAGGGGCCGTAGTTGGTGAGCACCGCAACGCCCGGGTTGTTGGGGAAGGCGGCCGCAAGGGTCTGCAGGCCGGTGGGCGTAGGCGTTAAGCCAGAGGTGCCGGAGTTAAAGGGCGAGGCGCCGACACGGGTGTGCTGCCAGTAAGTGCTGCCAAAGCCGAAGAGCTTGTCCTTGAGAATGGGGCCGCCGATTGTGCCGCCGTAGCGGTTGTCGACGGAGCGGGGGAGACGGGCGACCGGAGAGCAGCCATCGGCATCAGGGGTTTGACCGGGAGCGCAGTAGCCAAAGGCCGAGCTCTTGTCCTGGTTGGGGAACGAGCCCATGAAGTTGCCTTCGTAGAACTCAAAGGCCGAGCCGTGAAACTGGTTGGTTCCGGACTTGGTGATGTAGTTGACGACGGTGCCCTCGTTGCGGCCGTACTGCGCGCTGAAGTTGGTCTGCACGACCTGGATCTCGGCTATGGCGTCCTGGTTGCCAAAGAAGACCTGCGGGCCGGCGATGGAGTTGTCGTTGTTGGACTGACCGTCGAGCTCGAAGTTGTTGGAGCGGCCGCGAGCGCCGTTGGAGGAGAAGTTCGCGCCGTTGGTGTTGCTGAAGTTGAGGTCGTGGGTCTGGACGACGCCCGGCTCCAGCAGGGCAACGCTGTCGAAGCCGTTGTTGAGGGGCAGGGAGGCGAGCATCTCGGTGTCAAAGCTCACAGAGACCTGCGACTGGGTTGTTTCCAGCTGTGCGCTGTTGCTTTGGACCTCGACGGTGGTGGAGGCGTTTCCGACGCTGAGGACCGTCTTTCCGAGGCCGTGGTTGGTACCTGCATCGACCGCCGTGTTGGGAATACGAGTGTCAGAGAAGCCGGTGCCATGGATGACAATCTCGTAGCTTCCTACGGGGAGGGCCCCAAAGGCGAAGTTGCCGTCACTGGCTGCATGGGCGGTGAAGCTTGTGCCACGCGCTTTGTCGGTGGCGACGACGGTGGCGTCGGGAACGATAGCCCCGGATGGATCGACCACTGTGCCGGAGAGCGATCCTGTGATGATGCCTTGCGCGAAGGCTGTGACACCCAGGGCGATCGGCAGCAAAGCTACCGACGATGCAAGAAACCGGGACTTCATAGAAAAGCCCCAAGACTGCACAAAAGTTGTAGTTGGTGTGTGCGAGCGGGCCTGCAATTCACGTGCCATTCACCAAAATGGCGGAATGTAGGCGTTTTCTTTGGAATCGGAAGGGGGCGATCAGGTTCCCGGGGACCTTTGCCTATGAAATCGCGGAGATGATTCCCGAAAACGAGGCAGCGGGGCGGAGCCCGAAGCCATGTTGGGTGTCCTGGGCGGGTGCCGGACTGCCGCGGAGCGCGAAAGAACGGGTGGAGCCCGGCCGTGCCCCGGATGTAGGCTGGGGGCGTGGCGAAGGCAGATGATGCGGTGATGTTGTCGGTGGCGGGGCATGAGGTGCGTGTCAGCCATCCGGGGAAGCTGTACTTTTCGCGCGAGGTGCAGCTGACGAAGCTGGATCTCGTGCAGTACTTTCTGGCGGTGGCGTCGGGGGCGTTGCGGGGGGTACGCGACCGGCCGATTGTGCTGAAGCGATTTGTGAACGGGGCGGAGGCGGAGCCGTTCTACCAGAAGCGAGCGCCGAGTGATCTGCCAGCCTTTCTGAGGACGGTCACGCTGAGTTTCCCGTCAGGGCGAACCGCTGAAGAGGTCGTGGTGGATGATGCGGCCGGGCTGGCGTGGGTGATGAACCTGGGGTGCATGGAACTGCATCCGCATCCCGTGGTATCGGCTGATCTGGACCACCCGAATGAGCTGCGCGTGGACCTGGACCCTGGGCCTGGCGTGGGCTGGGAGGATGTACGGCAGGTGGCGCTGGAGGCGCGTGGGGTGCTGAGCGATCACGGGCTGACGGGCTGGGTGAAGACGAGCGGGTCGCGGGGCATGCATGTGAATGTGCCCATTGAGCCCAGGTGGGGATTCACCGAGGTGCGCCGGGCTGCCCTGGCGCTGGCTCGCGAGGTGGAGCGCCGGGCGCCGGCGCTGGCGAGCAGCAAGTGGTGGAAGGAAGAGCGGCACGGCGTGTTTCTGGACTACAACCAGAATGCGAAGGACCGGACGACGGCTTCGGCGTACTCGGTGCGGCCGTTGCCGGATGCGCGGGTGAGTGCGCCGCTGCGTTGGGACGAGGTGATGACGTGTGCGCCGGGAGACTTCACGGTGCTGACGATGCCGGCGCGGTTTGCCGCGATCGGCGATCCGCATGAGGGCATGGCGGCTTCGGCTGGGTCGTTGGAGGCGCTGTTGGCTTTGGCGGCGCGGGATGAGGCTAGCGGGCTGGGCGACGCGCCGTGGCCTCCGCACTTCGCGAAGGGTGAGGGTGAAGGCAAGCGGGTGGCGCCTTCGCGGGCGAAGAAGGCTGCGGGGAGTGAGAAGGACTTTGCGCACCAGATGGGTGAGGGATTTGGGGCGCAGCGGTTTCGGCGGCGGTCAAAGGCTGCTGAAGGTGAGGTGGCGGCTGAGCCTGACGGCGGGTTCCCCGTTCGGGGATCGACAACTCCGGGGGCGGGAGAGGCTGCTGCCGCAGGGGAGAGTGCGGCGAAGCCGAAGGCTGTGCGGAAGCCGCGGCAATCGAGCATGCCGTTGGTGACGGTGTCGCAGTCACCGGATAAGGAAGCGGCGATGGCTGGGTTGGAGCGGTGGAAGGCTGTGCATCCTGCGGCTGCGGCGTCCTTGGCGGTGGATGATGTGCTGGTGGATCGTATGCGGGGCACGGCGTATGTGTGGTATCGGGTGCGGGTGAATCTGCGGCATGTGCCGGAGGCGGAGCGGCCGGTGCAAGGCGTGCCGGATCCGGATGATGATCCTACGCGGGCTTGGCGTGAGGGGTAGTGGGGGTTATTTCCGCCGCGAGCTTGAGGGTTGCAGGGGCGGGCAAAATACAGGGGTCTCTCCCCTGCGCTTCGCTCCGGTCAGATGACCGAGTCTGGGTTGGAGGGCAGCGGCTTGGAGTGAAGCGCGATGCTGGGTTATGTGAGGTGTCCTTGCATAATTTGGCTGTGGTGGCCTTTGGGGAGAATACTGAGGTCCTTCGCTGCCCTGAGGATGACGGGGAGTTGTGGCTGGGGTTTACCCCTGGGAGCAGTGTGGGGTTTTGTTTTGCTTGGGCGGCCGTGGCGCTTTGTGCGGAATACCGAGGTCCTTCGCTGCGCTCAGGATGACGCCTGCCCCACTTGTGAAGCTGTCGATCTGTGGGCTCCTACTGAGGGCTTTCCCTGATCGCTGTTCAGGGTCGGGGGTGCCAGTGGTAAGTAGCTATCAGATCACCCTGTTCTCCGACGAGCAGGAGGGCGGCGCGGCCGGCTTCGAGGGTGCCGTTAAAGGTCTTGTTGCTGCGCTTGTCTGTGAAGGCTATGGGTTGTGTTTGGGTCTCTGAGGTGAGGACGTAGAGGGTGGCGTGGGGGAGCCGGGTGGGGGCTATGAGGAGGCCGGGCTCTTTGGTCTGGGTGGTGTAGGTGGGCAGGATGCCGGCGGCCTGGATGGCCTGATCGTAGGCTGCGGCTACGGTGGTCTCGTTGCTGTTGAGCTCCAGCGGGAGAGTGGCGTAGAGGACCTTGCCTTTGCCGAGCGGGAGTTCTGTCCAGGTCTTGCCGTCCGGGAGGGTGGTTCCGTCGAGGGTGGTGGTCTTCAGGCCTTCGTAGAGCAGCGGGAGCTTGCCGCTGGGCAGGTCGAGCGTCTCTTCGCGGAGCAGATGGCGGTCCGTTGTTGCAGGGAGGCCTACGTTTTGCGGGCGGTCGGTGGGGTGGAGGTGCTCGTCGCTGTCGAAGGGGCCGGAGATCAGAAGGACGGCGCCGGCGCGAACGCGAGCCTCGATGTCTGACCAGGCTTTGGCGTTGAGACCGTAGGCGGAGGGCAGGATGATGAGCTTGGGTGCCCCGAGCGTGTCGGTCTGGTACTCGCCTACGGCGTAGGCCTCGACGCGGTTGTGGCCGTAGAGAACGCGGATGGCGGTCTGCTGCGCGGAGAGCGCCTGGGGGTTGTAGACCGACAGCTGAAGCGATTGCGGTAGGATGACGGCGATCTCGGGCAGGGTGAAGCCGGTGGCCTGCGGTGCGGCGGCTTTGGCGAACGCGCCGAGGTCTTTCATCATGCTTTCCCAGACCTTGGCGGAGCCGTCACTGCGCTGCATGCCGAAGTCGACTTCGCGGTCCCAGTCCCACTGCAGGGCGCCGGAGCTGCCGGCGGCAAAGCCGAGAGCCCACTTGCGCTCCTCGATGGCGGTGCCGGTGAGCTCGTCATAGCGCCACGTGCCGTCCGGGTTCCAGGCGGGCTGGTAGCCGGTCTCGCCGGTGATGTTGGGCATGCCGGGACGCTTGGCGGCGACGGAGTCCCAGAGGAGCGCCTCGTCGGACCAGTAGGTGTGGTTGGTGGTGAAGCTGACGCCGGCGGTGGCATAGAACTGGTTCAGGACGCGGTTGGTGACGCCGCCTTCATCCTGCCCGACGTTGACGAGCTGCGTGCTGCCGGCGCGGTGGATGGTGTCGACCATGTCGCGCACCCAGCCGGAGAACATGTCCTGTGCGAAGAGGTTGTAGTCGAGGGCGCGGACCTCGAGCTGGTTGCCGTAGCGGTCATAGCTAAGGTCTGCGGAATGGGGCAGCGGGATGGCGTTGAAGCTGTCGAGCTCATCCGGGGCCACACGCCATGTGTCCGCGAGCGCGGCCACGGAGGGATGGTGGGAGCCGAGCCACTTGCGCCAGGCGGCGAGCTCGGCGGGGTCGCCGTTGGGGCTGTTGCCGTGGAAGATGTTGCGCGGGTTGGAGAAGGACGGCTCGTTGATGAGGTCGTAGCTGAGCCAGGGGAGATCGCGGAAGCGGCGAACGACCGAGGTGACGTATTCGCGCTCCTGGCGAAGCGTCGTGGCATCGAGATAGGGATTGGGTGGGGGCGGTTCAGCGCCGGTGTCGCTCGAGCGGCGGCGTTGCGGCTGGCCGTGCGGCGTAAAGGCGAAGCAGGTGAAATTGACAGCGATGTCGTGGCGATGCGCGGCGGCGAGGAAGGCTTCGAGGTTGCGAAGGAAGCGCTCGTTGGCTTCGCCCGTGAGCGACTCGACAAACTTGCTGGTGTCGGGCATCCAGACGCCGGTGCGGACGAAGCTGACGCCGTGCCGCTGCATGTCGGCGAAGTCGCGTTCCCAGGTGGCGCCGTTGCGCGGGCCGGAGAAGTCCCAGCCGTTGGCGTCGGTGCTGAAGTAGTTGACGCCGACCGGAAAGAAGGGCTTGCCGCCAAGGGTGAGGAAATCGCCGTGTACGCCGAGGGCGGGGCCGTTCTGGAGGGCGCTGAGGTCTTCGACGACGAAGCCGTTCTCAGCGGCCTCCTGGGGCGTGGTGGCTTTGGGGGTGTCGGGAGTCCAGGTGGCGTGGACGGTGTACAGGCCTCCCTTCAGGGCCTGCTTGAAGAAAACAGGTACGGATGTGTCGTTGCCACCCAGCGGGATCGTGACGGAGCTGAGGAGGTGTTGGCCTTCGTGCAGTTCAACGTGCGCTTTGCCCCTCTGTGCGGTCACCCCCGCCTGCGTGAGGTGGAGCGTGACGGCGGGCGATTCGCCGGGGCGCAGGGTGGTGTACTGCAGCTCGACGGAGAACGCCGTGGCGCCGGCCTGCGCATAGCGAGCAGCGGATTGCAGCAGGAGGTGGCCGTCGGTCGAGTCCCAGTAGCCGGGTGCGGGTGTGAAGGGCAGAGCGACGATGCGGGAGCCGTTCATGCGCTCACCGCCGAGGTGGTCGGACCAGATGATCGGGGAGGCGAGATGTGTGCCATCCGAGGCATTGAGGTAGCCGAGGCCGTTGAGCCGGCCTTCTTCGACGAAGACGGTGCTTGCCTTCACGGAGAGCGGCGGCATGAACGTGTAGCCCTCGCGCCAACCGAACTGCATGGGTGCCGCCGGCAGTGGGGCGGCGTAGGTGTGGAGGAAATTGAGCTCGCGACTGTAGCTGTCCTGCGGTGCGCCTTGCGTGAAGCTGCCTTCATGCTCACCGGAAACGGGAACACGCAGAGGCTGGCCGCCAATGAGCAGGAGATTGCCTCCATGACGGAGGTATCCCTGGATGGCGGGCCAGGCTGCGACAGGCACGGCCGAGCCGTACGGAAGCACGAGCAGGGAAGCAGCGTCGAGTGCGCCGGGGGAGCGAAGCTGGGCGATGTCGGCAAAGGTGGCGTCGGGTACGACGGCGGTGAGCGTCGCTGGCGTGAGGGGCTCGGAGGCGACCGTGGGGAAGCCCGGCTGCGCAAAGATGACGACGTGGTGTGCCGGGGCAGAGCCCTGTGCCGAGAGAAGGGTGACGAAGGAAAGCGCGGCGGACAGGGGAGCAAAGAGCTTCAGCAAAAGGACCCTCCGGGTCGTGGTGGCGGATCACGCCGATCAGGTGAAGGCAGCTGAGTCATGGTACATACCGGGGTTTGGCGGGCGTGGGGATGGTGCGCTTGCTCTGTTGTTGAATGCTTGGGGTGGCGTCTCCGTGCAGGCTAGAAAGCAGATTCCTTCGCTTTGCTACGGAATGACAAGCGTATGGGTGAGTGGGGTCGGTTGCACAGGTAAAGAAGCAAATTCCTTCGCTTTGCTACGGAATGACAAGCGGAGTGGGCGCGTCGGTTTTCAGAGGCAAAGGCGAGCCTTGCGGCCCGCCTTTGCTGTTGTGGGGTGGGTTAGAAGTAGAACTTGAAGCCGAGCTGAATGACGCGGGCGCTGTTGGCGAAGGAGTTGGTGTTGGTGCTGATGACGATGGGTGTGTTGCCGCTGCTGGTTGTCTGGATGGCACCGAGGTTGGCGTGGTTGAGGGAGTTGAAGAGCTCGAGGCGGAACTGTGCGTTGTAGCGGCCGGAGTCTCCCCACTTGGTGTTCTTGATAGCGGAGAAGTCGAGGTTGTTGCCGCTGGGGTTGCGCACACCGGAGATGGTGCGGGGTGCGTTGCCGATGGTGTACGCCCCGGGTGCCACGAAGGCCGCGGCGTTGAGGGTGTGGTTGGGGCCGACAGGGCTGCCGACGAGGCTGGGCCGCTGCGCAAAGGTGAGCAGCGCTGACTGCGTGGTGCCGTTGTTGAAGGACGGGGTGAGGAAGGGAACGCCGTCCGAGTAGGTGAAGATGCCGTTCACCTGCCATCCACCAACGAAGAGGTCACTCAGGTGATTGACGTTGGAGGCGAACATGCGGCCGCGGCCAAAGGGCAGGTCGTAGACGGTGCTGGCCACGAAGATGCGGGAGATATCGAAGGGCGAAATCGAGTATTCACCCTGCGGATTGTACTGGTTGGCGTAGGTGGAACCCGCCGGCCCCAGATAGGTGACCGAAGAAGCGGAGTCGTCCATGGCCTTGCTGCCGGTGAAGGCCGTGGTGAACATGAGACCGCTGGCAAACTCGCGATCCACGCGGACGGTGACGGCATGGTAGATGGAGCCCGCTTCCGGTTTGCGGAAGGTTGAGACGCCGTTGTACTGCGGGTATTTGCGCAGCAGCTGCGCGGCCTGGATGGTTGGCTGCGCGATGGGCGAACCAGGGGTGGTGACGACGCCGTAGAACGGGTTGGCTACCGAGGCCAGCAGCTTGGAGCCAAGAGCGGCGTCGGAGAGTGGCAGCTGATCCTGTGGACGGCCTGGATCGCCATCAATCAGGAAGAGACCGCGGTTGCCGAGGTAGGCGACCTCGGACTTCAGGTGGAGCGGCAGCTGGTATTGCACTGCCAGGTTCCACTGCTCGGTGTAGGGCGTGCGGACGGAGTCGAAGTAGGACTGCGAAATGCCGTTGCCGATATCGATGGAAGCCAGGCAGGCGAGGCTGGCATGGCAGGTGGGGTTGAGGGCGGGCGGTGCCTGGTAGCCGGAGGGATAGGGATTGGACAGGGTGGCAACCGGCGCACTCTGCTGGTTGTTAAAGGTCGGGCTGAAGTTGGTCTGGGCGTTGAAGCCCTCGATGCCGGGAGACCCCGAGGTGCCGGCAGCCTGTACGGCGCTGGGCTGGAAGACGATACCGAAGCCACCACGCAGGACGAGCTTGGGGGTCGGGTTATAGGAGAAGCCGAAGCGCGGACCGAAGTCCTTCCACTGAATGGGTACCTGCCGGTTGCCGTACTGCGAAGCGGCGGTACCAACAACGGACATCGCGCCCTTGAGGCTGGTGCAGGCCGGGCAGCTCACGCCCGCTGCGGGAGTGACACCCCCGAGCGGAGACGCGGCGTTTGGATCCCAGTAGGAGAGCTGGTTATTGTTCTCCGTGCGAGGGACTTCGACGTCCCAGCGAAGACCGTAGTTCAGGGTCAGGGTGGGCGTTGCCTTCCAGTCGTCCTGCGCGTACAGGGCGATGTATTGCGAGTTCTGCACGGTATGCGGATCGTTGGTGATGTCGCCGCTGGAGGGCAGACCCAGGAGGAAGGAGGCGAACGGACTGCCGGAGCCATCGGGCGCCTGCGGATTCAGCTGCGTCCAGCTGCGGTCCGCGGCATAGGTGCCGGAAGGATAGGTGTACTGGTAGAAGTCGATGTCGAGATAACGGAACTCGCCGCCGACCTTGAGGCTGTGGCCGCCGAGAATCTTGATGAGGCTGCCGGTGACGTCGTGCGCCAGTGGGTTCTCCTGCAGCGGCACATAGCCCAGCGTGCCGATGTCGGAATAGCCGTCGCTGAAGCTGAAGTGTGGGAAGACAAGCGCATTCTGCGCGGCCTGGGTCTTGATGTCAGGACCGAAGCCCAGCGTGGTCGGATCGAAGCCCTGGCTGTAGGCGGTACGTACCGAAGTCGCCTTGGAGAAGCCATAACGGAACTCGCCGAGTAGCTTGGGATTGAAGGTGACAGTGTTGTCGAAGGAGAGGCTGTAGGCGGTGCTGTTCGTAGGCCCGTTATAGCCACCCGGTGAAGCAGGGCTGGCGTTGCCATACTCCTGCAGATAAGTGTTGCTGCCGGCGAAGTGCGAGAAGCGAACGAAGGAGCGGAACTTCTTGTTCCACTGCTGATCGACGCGCGTATCGAAATGGTAGTAGTTGTTGCTGTTGGAACCTGTCTCCACGAAGTTGTTGAGGGTCTGCGTGGTTTGCGGCGTGGGGTAGTAGCCGAGGACCTTTTGGGCAATCGGGTTCAGGCGGCCGACCGGGATCTTGTTGCCTGGAAAGGGATCGCGGACGTAGTTGCCGGTCCCGTCCTGATGCACGGTGTTGGGGTCGTAGATGATCTGCTCGGTCTTGGCATTGCCCGTGAGGAGCGAGGAGAAGTCACCGTTGGTAAACGCCGGCAGGTTCTGCGGAATCGACGAGGTAAGGGTCGTTGCGGCGGCCTGGCGGGAGTCTTCGAAATCGAGAAAGAAGAAGGTCTTGTCTTTGCGGAGCGGACCGGAGAAGGTGCCGCCTGTCTGGTAGCGGTGGTTGGGGGTCTTGGCGCCGCCGTTGCTGCCGAAGGGACGCGCGTCCAGGGCCTGGTTGGTGAGGAACTCATACCCGCTGCCGTGAAACTGGTTCCCGCCGCTCTTGGTGATGAGCGAGATGATGCCGCCGGAGAAGCGGCCATATTCGGCTTCGAGCACGCTGGTCTGCACATTGACCTCCTGCACGGAGTCAATGATCGGGGTGTAGGCGCTTTCGTTATTGCCGACATTGTTCTCGGGCAGGATGTTCGTCATGCCGTCGATGAGCTGTTCGTTGTTGCCGTTGCGGGAGCCGCCAATGTGCGGCGTGGACGCACCGCCGACGTTGCTGACCGTGGGCGCTAGCAGGGCGAAGTCAAAGGGATTGCGGCCGTTATCGGGGAGGTCGAGCACGAAGCGCGCGGGGATGGTGCTATTGAGGTTGGAGGTCTCTGTGTCGAGGAGTTCGACATTGGCGGAGACCTCGACGGCATCGGTGACCTGGCCGACGTCCATCTTGAAATCGGCGGTGTTGGTCTGTGCGACTTCAACGTGGATGCCGGTCTGGGAGACGGGTTTGAAGCCGCCGATAACCACCTTGACGTTGTAGGTGCCGGGCTGCACGAAGGGGAGGTTGTAGCGCCCTTCGGTGTCCGTTGTGATCGTCTGGCTGACGTTGGTGGAGGTGTCGGTGACCGTCACGGCCGCGCCGGGCAGTGCCGAACCGGACGGATCGGTGACGATGCCGGAGATGGTTCCTGTGGGGGACTGCGCCAGGGCGGAGGCCGCAAGAAGAAGAAAGGGGGTGATCGGGTACAGCCGCATGGTGTGCTCCTGCGTGATATCGATAACATTTTCGGGCCTGCTGACGCCCGCTTCGGAGTTTCAGCAACGTTGCATTGAGGAACGGCCAACCTTATATCGGGGCGGGAGCGCGTCTGTCAACTCGTTCTACCTCCGGCTGATATTTTGCGGGATATGCAGAAAAGGCCGCATGTGAACGTTAACCGACGTTCTTTAAACGAGTTTGTAGCTTCCGTTCTGCCAGCGGCAGGCCCTGTGTTCGGCGGTAGTTCTTTTGAGGCATACTGGAACCGGTTTTCAGCGTGGTCCTCATGATCCCCATCTTTCAGCGCGCCTGCATGTGCCTCCCCTTCCTGCTGGGATCGCCCGCGCTTTCGGGACAGGGCCGGGTGCCTGCCTGTGAAGCGCCAGGGTCGGTGAGCCAGGTGGCGAAGACCGCGGCTGGCTATGGCAGCCTGGGCAACTGGTTCGTGCGGCAGCACCGTTACCCGTGTGCCGTGCAGGCCTTTGAGCAGGGGCTGAAGTTGCAGCCGGGATCAGCGCCACTGCACTACTCCGCGGGTACGGCCTTCTATGCGGAAGGCGATCGGGAGCACGCCAGGGGGGAGTTGCAGCGCGCGGCGGAGCTGGATACAACGCTCGCCCAGCCGCACCTCCTGTTGGGTGTGCTGGCGCATGATGGCGGTGACCGTGGGAGGGCTCTGGAGGAGTGGGGCAAGACGCTGAGCCTGGACCCGCATTCGGCAACTGCGCTGGACTGGCTGGCCAAGACCCGCATCGAGGCGGGCGAGTATACCGCCGCCCTGGATCTGTTGGGGAGTGCGCCACCGACGGAAGATCTTGCCATCGATCTGCTGTTTGCACGAAGCAAGGCGCTGCTCTTTGAGAAGGCCATTGCGGGCGCGGGGGAAGCCTTACAGCAACATGCTGCATGGCAGAGACTTCGTGTGGCGTTGGCTACCGTGCTGGTGCAGCGGAACCGCCCGCAGGAGGCCAGCGTGCTGCTGCAGGCGGCGCTTGCAGCGCAACCGGACGCGTATGAGCTGCGGGTGCTGTACCTGCGCGTGATGGTGCTGACCGGCCAGAACGACACGGCGCTGCCCTATGCCGAGGACCTGTTGAAGACGCATCCCCGGGACTTCGACGCGCTGTACCTGGCCGGTTTGCTGGAGCGCGGGGACGGGGACTACGCGGCCGCGTTGACGCACCTGAAGGACGCGGTTGCCTCCCAGCCGAAGCACTACGATGCGCGCTTCAATCTCGGTGCGACCCTGGCCAAGCTGCACCGGCCGCAGGAGGCCAGGCAGGAGTTGCAGACGGCGGAGAGCCTGCCGGAAGCGGAACCGGAGGTGCACTTCCAGCTGGCCGGTGTCGATCGTGAGCTGGGTGATGCAGCTGGTGCGGAGGCACAGACGAGGCAATACAAAGAGGCCCTGTCGAAACGCGCGAGCCGTGATGAGCTGATCAGTTTGTCCGCACAGGCAGCGCAGAAGCTGGCCTCCGGCGACGCGGCTGGAGCGGCCAGTGTGGAGCGAACGATCCTGGGCAAGTTTCCGGATGAGGCGGTGCACTGGTATGACCTCGCGCTTGCGCTCGACAGGACGGGCGATACAAAGGGCGAGATGGACGCGTTGCGACAGGCAGTAGGGCGGCGCCCGGGGTTTGCCCTGGCGTGGAACCAGCTTGGGTACCTGCAGCTGCGCGCCGGCGAGGGCAGCGAGGCGGAGGCGGATTTCCGCAAAGCCATCGCGGCGTCCCCGCAATACGCGGAGGCAGAGAGCAACCTCGGCTCGTTTCTAATGGAACAGGGACACGAGGCGGAGGCGGAGACCTACTTCCGCTCCGCGGTGCAGGCCAATCCGCTGTACGTGGAAGCGTGGATCAACCTCGCGGCGTCACTTGCGGAGCGGGAGCGTTTCCCCGAGGCGCGGCGAGCCGCCGAGAGTGCGCTGCGCGTGGACCCTGCCAACAGCGAAGCGAAGCGTCTGATCTCCATGCTGCCCTCCGCTGCCGAGGGGGGAGGACAGCCGTGAGCTCGCCCGGAGGATGGCTGCGATGAATATCAACCGCGTCAGCCGACGGAGTTTCCTTGCAGGGGCTGCAGCCACGGCATGTGCCCACAGTCTTGGGCAAGCGGGCGGCATGTCCGGTGGCGCAACGCGGGTGCAGGCGCGTCGCTCGTCCAGCGGCAAGCCGTATGCGCAGTTCACCGATATAGCACAGGGAGCAGGACTGACCGCGCCAATGATCTATGGCGGCGTCGACAAGATCCGCTACATCATCGAGAGCATGGGCGGCGGTTGTGCGTTCTTTGATTACGACAACGACGGCTGGATGGACATCTTTCTGCTGGGTGGGACGCGCCTGGAGGGCGCTCCCCCAGGGGCGAGCAATCGCCTGTACAGAAATAACCGGAATGGCACGTTCACGGACGTCACAGCCAAAGCGGGTTTGCAGGACACAGGCTGGGCCTGCGGTGTGTGCGTTGGGGACTACAACAACGATGGATGGGAGGACCTGTTCTGCACGTACTACGGCCAGAACAGGCTGTATCGCAACAACGGCAACGGGACGTTTACCGACGTCACGCGGGAAGCGGGCCTGCTGGATGCCACGCGGCGCTTTGGCACAGGCTGCAGCTTTGTGGACTACAACCGTGACGGGCACCTGGACCTGTTTGTGGCCAACTATGTCGAGTTTGATCTGCAACACCCGCCTGAGCCGATCCCGGAGAACCCGACGTGCACGTACGAGGGGATGCTGGTGTACTGCGGGCCGCGCGGTCTGCCTCCGGGCCGGCACTCGCTGTATCGCAACAATGGCAACGGGACCTTCACCGATGTAAGCGAGGCCTCCGGGATCAGCAAGCATCGGGGGTCCTATGGCATGACTGCGGTGACGAGCGACTTCGATGGGGATGGCTGGCCCGACATCTTTCTGGCCTGCGACTCGACGCCGAGCCTGCTGCTGATGAACAACCGCGATGGGACGTTTCGTGAGGAGGCGTTTGATCGTGGCGTGGCCGTGAGCGGTGAGGGATCAGAACAGGCAGGCATGGGTGTGGGCGCGGGCGATATCGCTCTGAATGGAAGCACCAGCCTTCTGGTGACGCACTTCCAGAAGCAGGCGAGCGGCCTGTACCTGAACAGTGGCAAGGCAGACTTCACCGACGCGACCGTGGAAGCCCGCCTCGGTGTGGAGACCCAGTATGTGGGCTGGGGCGCGGCGGTCGCCGACTTCGACAATGACGGCCTGCCCGATCTGCTGTGGACGACGGGCAACGTCTACCCGGAGCTCGAGAAGAAGTATCCGCAATATCCGTTCAAGGGGCCACGCATTCTGTTTCGCAACCTTGGCGATGGCACGTTTGAACAGCTGCGGGACGAGGCGGGAGCGGCGATCGGTGCGCGGCATGCGAGCCGGGGTTTGGCGGTCGGCGACTTCGACAACGATGGGGACCTGGATGTCCTGATCATGAACGTGAACGAAGCGCCCACGCTGCTGCGCAATGACGCGCCTGTCGCCCATGGCTGGATCAAGCTGAAGCTCGTAGGCACGAAGAGCAATCGAAGCGCCATTGGTGCGCGCGTGACGGCGCGCTATGGAGGCAAGGTGCAGATGCAGGAGGTGCGGAGTCAATCAAGCTACCTGTCGGCCAATGATCCGCGCCTGCACTTTGGCCTGGGAAGCGCCCCATCAGCGGAGGTGGAGGTGCTATGGCCGAGCGGCCTGCATGAGAAGCTTGGCACCGTCGCGCGCAACCGCTTTCTTGTCGCACATGAGGGCGCGGGAGCGCAGGTGACGAGCCTTTCCGCGCAGCCTCGCTAGGCGGCAGCCTGGCTGGGTCGCGGAGTTCGCACCAAAGAGTTGAGCGCCAGGCACTTGTCTTTGCCGGCAGGTCTTACCCTGTGCCGTACACTCTTCCGTGTAGCCCAAGATTCACCCTGAGTTGTTGAACGATTGCCTGCCCAAAAACCAGAAGGTACGATCCACCCCGTCCGCATGAGCGACGTGGCCAAGCTGGCCGAAGTCAGCGTGATGACCGTCTCGCGTGTGTTGAACGAGAATCCCAACGTTCTCGAAGAGACACGCCGGCGCGTCTTCGCGGCTGTGGAAGAGCTTGGCTACGAGCGGAATGAGATTGCGCGATCCCTGCGCGAACGGCGTACGCGGCAAATCGGAATTCTGGTTCCGAATCTCTATGATCCCTTCTTTGCGCTCTGTGCTCACACCATCAACGCGGTGGCCAAGCTGCATGAATACTCCGTGAGCACGGCCACCACTGACCAGGATCCTGCGATGGAGTTTCAGGAAGCAAGCCGGATGCTGCGCCGCAGCGTGGACGGCCTGATCGTGGTGCCCGCCGGCACGGAGAGCTCGTCGAAACTGCTGCGCCCTGAGTTTGGGCGCATGCCGATCGTGACGATGGATCGGCCTGCCAGTGGATCCGGACGCCAGTTCGATACGTTGATGGTAGAGAACAAACGAGGCGCGCAGCGGGGCACAGAGCACCTGCTTGCCCTGGGGCATAAGCGGATCGTGTTGTTCACGCTGGACCCTGTTCTCTACACGCTACAGAAGCGTATGGAGGGCTACGGGGAAGCCATGAAGGCCGCGGGGAATCGTGCCGAGGTGGTGGTCATCCCGGAGACAATGGAAGGCACGCTGGAGAGGCTGCGGAAGGTGATTCAGCGCAGCAAGCCGACTGCCCTGTTTTGCTCCAACAACGTCGCGACACGCCTGGTGATGCATGGCTTGCGCAGCATGGAACTGCAGCCGCCGAATCCGGTCGCGGTGACGGGATTCGATGACTTTGAGTCGGCCGATCTCATCGGCTCCGGCGTAACGGTGGTTCGTCAGCCGGTGGAAACCATGGCGCGGCTTGCGGCGGAGATGCTGATGGCGCGCCTGGCTAATGGGGACGGCGGTGCACCTCGCAAGCGCATCGTGCTGCCTGTAGAGCTTGTCGTCAGAGGGTCTTGCGGCACGCGCGTCTGAGGGGCAGGCACGCAGCGATCTATTGCGGAAGCGGTACGCCGGTCAGGAAGCGGGTGACGCGCGCGGAGACGGCGGCTGCGTCACAGGTCATGATCAGGTGGGCGCACGCGCCGTCCGAGATGTAGGTCGGCGCATGCGCTGCGGCTGCCCACTTCAGCGCCTCCGAGGGAACCACCATGTGGTCCCGTGCGCTGACGATGATCAGGAACTTCACATGCGACGTACGCGCAGCCTCTTCGATCGACCTGCCGCGGAGAGCATCGTGCGTAACCACGGCCGTCAGTTGCGCAACACGATCATTGGCGTCCATGGCAACCGGTGCTTCGGCTTCCGTGATGAATGTCTCGAAGTTCTGCGCGGATGTGGCGGCATTGCGGAACTCCGGCGAGGTGACTGCCTGGACGTTGTACAGGTTGGCAAGCTTCAGGGCCGGTTGCTTCGTGTAGTGGCCGTCGTGGAAGTCGGGGTCGCTGCGAATGGCCTCGAGCATGATCCGCTTGGACTGAAGATCGAACGCCGTCAGCTTTGGCGTGGAGATGATGGGCACAGCAAGGTCGAAGAACTCGGGGTGCAGCACCGACCACATGAAGGCCTGTTCGCCGCCCATGGAGAGGCCGACGACGGCATGCGCATGCTTGAGCTTCAGCACTTCCGTGATGACGCGGTACTGCGTCTGGACCATGTCGCCTGTGGTGAACGCGGGGAAGTCGGTGCCATGCTGATGGGTGCTGTTGGAAGGCGAAGAGGAGACGCCGTTGCCGAGCGCATCGAAGGCAATGCCGAAGAACTTCGAGGTGTCTACGAGCTGCAAGGGAGATGGCGTTGCGCTGAACAGGCTTGCGAGCTCGCCTGAGTTGCCATAGAGCCAGGTAGGCATGAGTACGGCGTTCGTGCCTTCGGCGTTCAGCTTGCCGAAGGTGCGATAGCCGATGCGGCAATCTTCGAGGACCTTGCCGCTTTCGAGGCGGCATTGACCGAGGTCGGCGATGCGCTGCGCGCCGTCCTGGGCATAGGCGAGCGCCGCACTGAGGAAGAGGAGAGCAAAGGCCAGTGGACGCATGGGTGGGCTGCTCCCTCTCGTGAGAGATGGGGCTGCTTGCATTGTTCTACTGTTCGGGGTGCGTGTAGAGCCAAACAGCAGGTTCCCCTTTTCGATTAAGACAAGTCAGAGGGGAAGGGCGCTACTTCGTGGCGAAAATGGAGCTGAGCTCTTCTGGCGGCACGACTTCCAGCTGGGCATAGGTGCACTGCTCGATCGGCTTGTCCTGGCGCCAGCGGCGGAAGTGGGCGAGGTGGCGGAACCGATCGCCCTGCATGTGCTCATAGGCCACTTCGACGACCAGTTCAGGGCGGAGAAGCTCCCAGCTCAGGTCTTTGCCCGAGCTCCAGCGGCTCTGCGCGCCAGGCATGCGGGAGCCCTCGTTGTTCTGCCCTCCCCAACTGGCCCAGGGGTGATTGGTCGTGGCGTTCTCGCGGTAAGGAACGAGAAAGTCGACGAGCTCGCGGCGTTTGGCTTCGGTGAAGCTGGCGCAGGTACCGACGTGCTGGAGCTTGCCGGCATCATCGAAGAGGCCGAGCAACAGCGAGCCGAGCAGGGTGTTTTCGCCGCGTTTGTGCCAGCGGAAGCCGGCGACCACGCAGTCGCAGTCGCGCTCGTGCTTGATCTTGAGCATGGTGCGCTTGTCCGGCGCGTAGACGCTGTCCGGTCCTTTGGCCATCACGCCGTCCAGGCCCGCTCCTTCGAAGCGGCCGAACCAGCTCTCGGCCTGCGCACGGTCGCGTGTGGCCGGCGTGAGGTGAAGGGGCGAGCTTGCCTTGACGAGAACCTGCTCAAGGCGCATCCTGCGGGTGCTGAAGGGCTGTTCGCGCAGGTCTTCGTCGCCGACGGCTAGCAGGTCAAAGAAAACGACCGAAGCTGGTGTTTGCTCGGAGAGCATCTTGACGCGGGAGGCCGCAGGATGAATGCGCTGTGTAAGCGCGTCGAAGTCAAGGCCGTTGGGGCCGGCGATGACAATCTCGCCGTCCAGCACGCACTGCTCGGGAAGCTGGGCCAGCAGGTGTGCACGCAGCTCGGGAAAGTAGCGATCAAGCGGCTTGGAATCCCGGCTCTGGATCAGAAGTTCGTCGCCGGAGCGGAAGATCAGCGCACGAAAGCCATCCCACTTGGGCTCGAAGAGCCAGTCGCCCTTCGAGGGGATGGCATCCACGCGCTTGGCGAGCATGGGCAGAATCGGCGACGGGAGCGGAAAGGGCACGATCGGGCCTCTACAGCTTGCCTTTGGGTGGGCCGGCGGCCTCGTCGGCGGTCAGCAGGTCGCGGGCTTCCTCGAGCGACAGGACCTTGCCATCGACCGTGAACTCGTAGATGCCGGCATTGTTGGGAACGGTGATGATGTGCGTCACGGCGTGACCGTACGTGCGGAGCTGGCTGGCTATGAGTTCGGTATCGACCATAGAAGCTACTGTATCGCGGGCGCGGGGGGAGCCGGCACGGAAGATATACTGACTTCTGGGTAGAAGAAGATACGGCGAAGGCCAGAGACGCACAAAGATCTGGCTACAGCTGGAGAAGTTAGGGATATGGCAAAGACGTTTTACCTCGAGACCTTTGGTTGCCAGATGAACGCGCACGACTCCGAAAAGGTCGTCGGGACCCTGGAGCATGAGGGCTACGCGCAGGTGACGGACGAAGCGGCGGCGGACCTCATCCTGTACAACACCTGTTCGATCCGCGACAAGGCCGAGCAGAAGGTCTTCCATCGGCTGAATGAGTACAAAAAGATGCAGGGCGAGGGCAAGCGCTTCGCCGTGATCGGCTGCGTCGCGCAGCAGGAGGGCGAGAAGATCTTCGAGCGCGCCCCCTACGTCTCAATCGTGGCTGGATCGGCGTCGTACCGCAACCTGCCCCAGATGCTGCAGCGGCTGGAGGCAGGGGAGCAACGCATCACAGGGCTGGACGACCGGCAGACGGACGAGACCTTTGATACAGAGTTCACCTCGCGGTCAAACCCGCACCGTGGCTACATCACGATCATTGAGGGCTGTGACAAGTTCTGTGCCTACTGCGTCGTGCCGTACACGCGCGGCAAGGAGCGTTCGCGCACTTCTGCCTCCGTCCTCGCCGAGGCGCAACGCATTGCGGGGCTGGGCTACACGGAGATCCAGCTGCTGGGGCAGAACGTAAACAGCTACCTGGACCCGAGCGGCAAACGCACCTTTGCCGAACTGCTGATCGCGGTGGGTGAGGTTGCCGGGATTCAGCGTGTGCGGTTCACCACCTCGCACCCGCGGCAGTTCACCAAGGACATCGTGGATGCGATTGTTGCCTATCCGCAGCTCTGCAATCACGTGCATCTCCCGGTACAGTCAGGCTCTTCGGCAACGCTGAAGGGGATGCAGCGCGAGTACACACGCGACTGGTACCTGGAGCGGATCGCGTGGATGCACGCAGCCGGACGGCAGCCGGGCGGGCGGGATATCTCCATCACCAGCGACATCATCGTAGGCTTCCCGGGCGAGACGGACCGCGACTTTGAGGAGACCATCACGCTGCTGGACGTGGTGCAGTATGACGCCATCTTCGGATTCAAGTACTCGCCGCGGCCGAATACACCGGCGATCCACATGGTGGATTCAATTCCTGAAGAGGTCAAGGTCGAGCGGCTGGCCATCCTGAATGCGCGGCAGCGCGAGATCCAGCGCACCAACTACGGCAGGCACATGGGCGAGGTTCTTCCCGTGATGGTGGAAGGGTATAACTCCATCCGGGGTCAGGCCATCGGACGCTCCACCCAGAACAAGACCGTGAATTTCACAGCGGCGACGGTGCCGGCGGCCGGCAGTTACGTGGACGTACGGGTGACGCAGGCATTTCCGAATTCGCTTGTGGGCGAGGCGGTTGGTGTTTCTCTGGCCCCCTCGGCCGCCCTGCTGGCGCACCAGGCCTTGAACGCGCGCTTTCCTGTCCTCGGGGCCTGAGTTACCGTGAGGTGCAACAGCGTACCCTTGCAGGGCTATCCCACAACGGCGTACCTTCGCTAAACTGTAGAAGGCGATGCATCTTCCGGGCTTCAAATCCGAGACTGAGACCGACGGGGCCACGGCACCCGAGGTGGAAGTGCGCATTCGCGGGTTGATGCTGGACCCGTCCAACCGGTCGCCCATCGTGGTGCTGAACGACCTGAGCGGCGAGGTGGTGCTGCCGATCTGGGTGGGCCTGTTTGAGGCCAACGCGATTGCGCTGGAGATCGAGAAGTCGACCACCCCCAGGCCGATGACGCATGATCTGCTCCGCAACATGATCGCCGGTTTAAACGCGCGGGTGACCCGCGTAGTGGTCGGCGCGCTGCGGGGTGACACGTTCTACGCAACGATCTGGCTGGATCAGTCCGGCGAGGTAGTGGCGATTGACTCGCGACCGTCCGACGCCATCGCCCTGGCGTTGCGGTCCGATTGCCCGATCTTCGTGAGTCGCGAGGTGTTTGAGCATGCGCGGCAGGCCACAAGCAGCGGCAGCTCGGTGACAGCGGAAGACATGCGGCGCTGGCTGGAGAACCTGGGCGACGACGAAATGGGCCGCTACAAGATGTAGCTATGGGCCCCCACAACCGACACTCCAACGTTTCCGGTGTCACTCGACCGACAAGCTTGTCCTTCCCCCTCTTGTTGTCATTCCCGAAGGGAATCTGCTGTTGAGCCGCCGCTAATCCGCAACCATGCAGACTCAGACGTAGCCGCAAAGCTGCGCCACGCGCTCTGCCCAGGCCTCCTCGGTAGGAAGCTCAGGTGGGGGTGGCGCGGTCATCTGGCTGTTGCTGCGGAGCCAATCGATCATCTCTGCGAGGCGGGGGGCCATTTCGCTCTCGTCTCCGGTGAGCACCGATGCCCAGGGGGTGTCCAGCAGGATGTCGCTGACGCCGGAATCGCGGTGGAGCAGCACGGGGATGCCTCGGCCAAGGGCTTCAATGGCCGGGATGCCGTAGCCCTGGACCGCCGGCATCAGGAACAGATGAGCACGATCGTAGAGGCGTTCGAGCTCTCGATCGGACACATACCCAAGAAAGTGCACGCGTTGGGACAGACCAAGCTGCTCCGACTGTTGACGCATGGCCTCGAGCTCCGATCCCTTGCCGGCAAGCTCGAGGTGCCAGTCGACCTGGGACGAGAGCGCTTGTGCGCCAGCTTCCAGGGTAGCCAGGCTGCGGAGGATCCAATCGATGCGCTTGTTGGCCTCAATACGTGAAACGGAAAGCATGCGGAGTTGGTTCTCGACGGGGCGGCGCCGAAACGTGTGCTGGCCGCCAAGTCCGCCCATGCGGGCGATCCCGGCGTGGACGCCGAAATCGCGTTGGCACTCCCGCTGCAGGAAGTGGCTGGTGACAATCATCACCCCATCGGTCCGACGCATGGCGCGGCCAATCTGCCAATTGGAAACCGCGAAGCGCAGACGCTGCTTGAGGCCAGCCCCGCCGAAGAGGCTGGGTGTGTCGTGCATGAGGCAGTGGAAGCGGCCTGTGCGGGCCAGTGCGCAGTGCAGGGCGGGCTGATAGCCAGAGGTGATCGGCGGTGGAGCCGCTTTGGGCGTGCCAGCGAAGTGACGGCGCAGCGCGCTTACCTTCGCGCGGACGTTGTTCGCCGGGTTGAGTGCAATGGTCGGCAGGGGGAAGTCGGCGTGTTGTTGAAGGCCCACGCGGTCGTAGTAGGTGAGGAGGTAGACCGGTTTGCCGTGCTCATGCAGCCAGCGGCCAAGGGCAAGGATGCTGCGCTCGGCGCCCCCCATGGCCTCGATCTCGGACATGAAAAGGGGGATGGCCTGGAGATCGGGTTTCGCTGAAGCGGACATGAGGCTCTGAACAAGGCTAGGTGAGGCGGATGCGTGGAGGCGGGGGGTGGCTTGTGCCTCTCGTACTGCAGGCTCGTGCCTGCGGGCGCTGCAAAGGCAGGGTCCTCGGATTGGCCAAATCCTGGGGTGGTCGGCGGTTTAACGCACGGCTAGCTCGTCCAGCCAGTCGAAGAACTCCGGAAAGCTGATGCTGGCCGCTTCGGCACCCTGGATCTCGGTGTCGCCCTCCGCGCGCAGGGCGGCAATCGAGAAGGCCATGGCGATGCGATGGTCATGGCCGGAGTCGATCGTGGCGCCGTGCAATGTCTGATTGCCAGGGATGTCCATGCCGTCCTCGTGCTCGGTGACTTCGGCGCCCATGGCGCGGAGATTCTTGACGACAAGGGCGATGCGGTCCGACTCCTTGACGCGCAGCTCGCGGGCGTCACGGATGCGGATGCCGTTCGCGGTGTAGGGAGCGATCGCGGCGAGGACGGGGATCTCGTCGATGAGCTGGGCGGCGATCTGGCCGCTGAGGTCGAAGGCTTTCAAGGCACCCGGTTTGCGGTTGACTTGCAGGGTGCCGGACATTTCGCCGTGCTGTTCGAGGACCTCCAGCATCTTGATCCCGCCACCCATGCCGGTGATGACGTCGAGCAGAACGGCACGCGTCGGGTTCAGGCCGAGGTTGTCGAGGACTAGGTTGGAGTCGGGAAAGAGAAGGGCAGCGCAGAGAAAGAAGGCAGCGGAAGAGATATCGCCGGGAACGGTGAGGTCGAGACCCTTCAGGGTCTGGCCGCCGGCAATGTAGAGACGACCGTCACGGCGGAGGAGTTCGGCACCAAAGGCACGCAGGGCGTGCTCGGTGTGGTCGCGGGTGCGGACCTGTTCGGCGAGTGAGGTGGTGCCCTCAGCCTGGAGGCCGGCGAAGAGGACCGCGGTCTTGACCTGGGCGCTGGCGATGGGTGCGTCGAAGTCGATGGCCTGCAACGGGCCACCGTGGATCGTCATGGGGGCGTGGCCGTCCGTCAGGTCGATCTGCGCGCCCATCTGCCGGAGCGGCTTGCGAATGCGCTCCATGGGGCGGCCGCTGAGCGAGGCGTCACCGGTGAAGCGATAGGTGCCAGGCTGCGCGGCGACCAGGCCCGCGAGCATGCGCATCGTAGAGCCGGAATTGCCGCAGTCGAGGTCCTGCGTGGGCTGGCTGAAACGGCCGGCGGTTCCGATGACCGTGATGGTGCGGGCTTCCGTCGAGACCTGCGCGCCGAGGCTCTCCACGCAGGCGAGGGAGCTGTGCGGGTCAGCACCGGTGGAGAAGTTCGCAATGTGCGACGTGCCAGCCGCGAAGCCCGCGAGAAGAGCGTAGCGGTGCGAGATGGACTTGTCGCCGGGTAATGCTATGGAGCCGCGGAGGGAACGGGCGGGGCGGATGACGCGGGTTTGCGGGACGGCGGGTGCAGCTGCGGCCATGTGGTGATGGTAATGGAGACTGCGTGGCCTTGGGGGTGCCCTTACTCAGGAGAAAACGCAGAGAAACGACAACAGCAAAGCTAGGACTGCGGCAGCTCGTAGGTGAGGTCGTAGTTGTGCTGGCCGTTGGTGATCTTGATGTCGAAGGTACCCGTGATGCCGTGGAGAGCGCCCGTACCGGAGCCGGGGACGATCTGTACCTGCATGTGCGAGCCTGCAGCGTCCATGCTGGCGAGGTGTTGCAGGACGAAGCCGCCCGCCTTGCCATCGAGCGTACCCGTGACGACCTCAATCGCCACATAGCCGGCATGCCCGTGCTGCGGATCGCCGGCGGAGAACATCTCGCCCTGGGTATTAGCTTCAAGGGCACCGTGGATCTGCTTGTTGATCGAGTAGCGGGCGACCCCGTCAGCGGGTGTCGGGGTGAGCGGCTTCACATCGACAGTGAAGGTGCCGCTGGCGTGCTGGGGCATGAGTTTGTCCTTGGAATGAACGGAGAGAAGAGACACAAGTCCGAAAAGAACTGCTGAGGCGAGCATTCGCATGGCGCGGGCCAGTGTAACGCAGTGCGGAGACGCCTCGCTATGCCGCTTTCTGGGCAGTCAGGTAAGCAAGTGCGAGGTCGTCGCGCAGGTAGTTGTACAGCTGGGCGCGGCCCGCTTCGTCGGCGGCGCGGAGGACGGCGGAGGGGTGGATGGTGGCCATGACGCGCTCGGCGAAGGAGGTAGATTTGATGATCCCGCGCTCCTTCATCAGGGCGAAGGTGCCGCCCAGAAGAGACTTCGCTGCGGAGGCGCCGAGGCACAGAATAATGTGGGGCTTGACTGCGTCGATCTCCGCCATGAGCCACGGCTTGCAGGCGTTGATCTCGCTCATGCGCGGGTTTTGGTGGAGGCGTAGGCGGCCGCGCTGGACGAACTTGAAGTGCTTGACAGCGTTGGTGACGAAGACCTGGTCGCGCGGAATACCGATTTCGGCGAGGGCGTCCTCCAGCACGCGGCCGGCGGGGCCGACGAAGGGCTTGCCTTGGAGGTCTTCCTGGTCGCCGGGCTGCTCGCCGACGAGCATGAGAGCGGCTTGCATGTGGCCGGTGCCGGGCACGACCTGTGTTGCATGTTTGTACAGATCGCAGCCCTCGCAGCGCGGCATGGCGGCCTGCAGGACGGGGATGGTGTGCTCGGCGGGGATGAAGGGCGCGGCGGTGGGCTGCTGGGACTGGCGGGTGACCATGGCGTTGACTCGGGTTCCGGCGCGCTGCATCAACTCGGGCAGCAGGGCGACCTCGGGGAGATTCTGCCAATAACGCACGGGCATCTCCGAGCGCATGACATCCGGGTTAAGACGCGCCGGGTTAAAGATGGAGCCGTAATAGCTCTTCCACAACGTTTCGAGCTCATCCTCTGCGGGCGCCGCTTCTTTGCCTGTGCCTGGATGCCAGCCCAGTTGCCGGGCAGTGGGGTCCCAGGACACGGACTCGTCGGGCGTGAGGATGGTCCAGCGCATGGGCGCGAAGCGCTCGGCGAAGAAGGGCGCGGCAAGATGAAGGATGCGGTGGTCGGGGCGGTACCAGGCGATGAAGTGTTCCTGCAGGTCGCCGTCGGGACCGGGCTCGTCGACCTTGCGGAACCGGACAAAGGCGTGCATTTTGTGCAGGTCGCGGCGGATTTGCGCTTCAAACTGCTTCAGCTGCGCGACGTCCGTGTCGACCTCGACCTTGAGGAGGTCGCGGTTGGACTGTAGCCGGTAAAGCAGGCGGTAGAGCAGGTTCCAGCGCCCTGGGTCGCGGTGCGTAGCGACGATCTGTGCGGCGTCGAGAAAGGCTTTGGGGACGTGGGGCTTGGGTGTCGGCTGGCCAGCCGGGCCTTCGTCGAGGGTGAGAAGGTCAAGGGAGGTGGGTTGGGTGGCGTCCTGCAGGTCGAGCTGGTCGGGCGTGTAGCCGCCCTGCAGGGCGTCGCGGGCGGCGTCGCGCCAGGCGGTGAAGTCGGGAGGGAGCGGGATGCGTTTCATGGCGGTGGCTGGGTACCCTCTCCTGGGTACTTTTGATGCAAAGTACGTTGCGTAGAGACTCTAGCGGGGTACTTGCAGCTGCTGTCCTGTTGCTGGCTGTGTTGCTGTGCCCACTTACTTCCAGTGTCAAGAAACGACCCTTGATTCCGAGCAAGTGGGTACGAACTTTTTGGAACACTTCGGCAGGCGTGAAGTGGGCAGAGGGTCAGTCGGACGAGAGGGAGGGAACGGCGACGAGGCTGGACTGTACTCGCCTGAAGGGCCCGTTTC
>CAZZXY010000026.1:0-46140 GCA_964658105.1 Verrucomicrobia bacterium Tous-C9LFEB
ATCTGCGTGATTTCTGAAGGGCCGAACGGGCTATCCCGTCCGGCCCCCTTTTCTTCATGGAGTCCCGAGGCGATGTGGGGGGCCTTGAGGAGGCGGAAGGCAGAGCTGGTGGGACGGCATCGCGTTCGCGGCCCCCTGGATGCGACTGCGGGCGGCGTTCCGGCGAGAGCTGGCTTTTTATACAAGAGATGGTGGAGAACGTCCGTTTTCTGACCGTCCCATCAATCCGAGGATCTTGTGAATAGGTTCGTCTGCGGCGATGGCAAGAACAGGCGATTGTTCAAGCTCTATCGCGAGCCCCCGTCGAAGACAGGATCGCCGGTGGAATTGGCGAGGTCCGCAGAAACAACTGTATCTTTCCCCAGAGCTGGGATGACCTGGGGAGCTCCCCGGTCATCTTTGCCTAGCCATGTTGCGCCCGCCGCGGCGGCGAGCAGGAGGACGATGGGGACAGGAGCTGACGGCCGCGAGATGCGGAAACCGTTTTTGGCGCCGTCCAGAGGACGTCGAGCAGTTCCGGTTTCTGGAGTGGCCCCTCTACGACGATCTCCGTCATGCGAGCTTTGTCGCGCCTCGAGAAGACAGCGCATCCAGCCTGTACCCTATTGCAGATCATTAACTCAGGTTCGATAGTGCGTCTTCTGTAGTCTCGACGTCTTCCGAGAACAAGACAGGATCGGGGCCTGGCGCACATCGTGTGAGCAGGTGTCCCCTACTGTAGCCTTCTGAATCGTTCTGGATCGGGCCTGATGAGCTCGAGCCGACGTACCCAGCGATTCTGGACACCGCTGAGAGTTTACTGGTATGTGTAGGCGCTTCCCGACCGCACCTTCTGCGAGGACCAGCCTGCCCGCAGCAAGTGCACGAGGGTGCTTCGGGGTGGTGCGTGGCACCGCATGCGCGTTTTATCTGCTTGAGGAGAAAGGTGACGCGGGAAGGTCGTCGCGGTTGTAAAGATTGACCTCTGGCGCGGACGTCCAGCCGTAGCGGACATAAACCGGCTTGTTCACGGCAGGGCTGGTGACATGGACAACATCCCCGTCGATGACCGCCGAAGCGGGAACGTAGATTTTGTCAGCGCCGGCGATCTCGAAACCGCGCACGGCGCCATTGCTCGCGACGAGACCGGCGCCAGCGTGATCGAACGAAACGCGCATGCCCGTGCCGTCAGGCACGGCCTGCCGGAACAGCGGGCCGGAGTCTTCGATGTGCTCACCGTAGACGATCGTGCGAGCCCATAAGGCGAGACGGTGACCTACCTCCTGCTTTCGGGTGGGGTGAATGTTCGCAGACTCACCAACGTCGATGGCGACGGCCATACCTGTGTTGGCGAGGGCGAGTGTCTGGCGCTGCGCCTCGCGGACCGTTGGCCAATCGTCTGTCGAAGAGAAGCTGGCGAGTTGCACGAATAGAAATGGGAGATTGCCCTCAGCCCAGTGCGCGCGCCAATCGGCGATCATGGCAGGGAATAGCCGAGCGTAAACCTGCGCGCGCTCGGCGCCAGTATTGCTTTCCCCCTGGTACCAGATAACGCCGCGCAAAGGCAGGGCTGTCAAAGGAGCAATCATTGCGTTGTAGAGAGCGGAGGGCGTCCAGGTTGCGGGATCGGGGTGCCAGGGTGAGGGTATCGGCGTTTTGCCCTGAACCCTGGCCACCTCACGCCGGTGCTCCTCGGCTGCCTGCTGCTGCTGGGTGATGGCGAGACTATCCATCATGCGGGCATGCGCGGCAAAGACTGGCATGAGGGCAGGATCCGAGGTGAGGGCGTCCATACTGGTCCAGGCCTCGGCTGGCGTACCGCCGACGTTTGATTCGATGAGCCCGATCGGCACCTTTTCCTCAGCAAGAAGTTCGCGGCCGAAGTAGTAGGCGACCGCAGAGAAACCGGCCACGCTTGTGGGTGTGCAGGGAACCCAGCTCTGTTTCGCGATAAGGTCGTCCGTGGGATATGCAGAGGTACTCGGCTTCACCTGAAACAGTCGCATTGTCGGGTGTTCGGCAGCCGCGATCTCGGTCTCCGCGTTCTGCACACCGTTCGTCCACGGCAGATTCTTTGCCATGGAAAACTCCATGTTGCTCTGCCCGGAGGCGAGCCAGAGGTCGCCGACAAGGATGTCGGTGAACTCGATGCGGTTTTTGCCTTGGAGGATGATGGTGAACGGACCGCCTGCTTCCCCGGGAGGAAGATACAGGCTCCACCTACCGAGCGTGTCGGCGGTCGTGTCTGCGTTGTGCCCGCGAAAGCTCGCGTGGATCTGCTCACCAGGATCGGCTCCCCCCCAAAGATGTACGGGCAACCCGCGCTGCAGGACCATGTGGTCCGCGAGAACGGCCGGAACCGTGACCTCAGCCCACTGAAGTTTGCTGGAGAACAGGACCACAAGCGCAGTAAGCAGCGCCAGAGCATGGAGTCTGGAGGGCCGGCGCGTGACGCGCAGTCGGCCTATGTTGCATACGAAGTGTCTTTCGAAGTGCATACCAAGAGCCAATGTTCTCACTGCGGATCGCGACCAAACTGCTGCTTGAAGACCTGCCTAATCCAGGCGCGATGGGCGACGATAAAGGCTGGAAAGTCCTGCGGGCGGGAGACATCGAAAGCAGGGCCGTTCCAGTCCACGTGCGGCGCGCTCGCTGTTGGGCTGCCGGGTTGGAAGTCCGAGGGCGGGTCGACGACGTTGCCAGCGTATTGATTGCCGGTGTAGATGATCGCCTCGGCGGGGCCCCAGCCCGGCGCGATCTCGTAGGTGCCGTCCTGGTGACGCGCCGTGGAGTGGCCGAAGAGAAGAGTTCCTCCCTGCACGTAGAAGGCGTTTGCCTGAAAAGTGGCATTGCGAGACCAGCCGAGCCAGTCGCTGACGAGCATCTGCACGCTGTCGCCATGGCCAACGTAGAAGGCGTTCTGTTTGACGAGGACATCCTCCGCGCCGCTTAGATTGACCAGCCGATGGTGGTCATCGCGGCTGATGTTGTAACGGACGACGGTTCCGGTGTTCCCGAGGTTGAGTTGCGGGTCACGCTTGACCGGAGTACAGATCAGCATGAAGCCGCCGGTGTTGTCGTGCGCGTAGTTGTACTCGAATCGAGTGTTGCGCGAGTTGTAATCGGAGTCGAAGCCCTCGCCATCGTGCGTGCCTGCGGTTTCGGAGACTTCGTTCAGCCGAAGCATGGTGTTGTCAGTGCTCCACTGCCAGATGCCGGCGTTGTATTCGGTCGAGCGCTGGTTGCACTTGCGAGCGATGTTGTGTTCAACCAAGGCTCCATCGGTGGCCCAGGGAACGATACCGTCGCCGCCGATGTCCTCGACGTAATTGTCGCGGAGAACGACGTGCAGACTTGGGAACCAGTGCGCGCGCGAGGCGTGATAGCTTTCTGCGACAATACCCGACCGATCGACTTTCCAGACGACGTTGCGCTCGATCGTGAGGCCGTCAAAGCGACTCGGGTTTCGGTCGCCCTGAGTTCGGAAGACGATGCCGCCGTTGTCTTTTCTCTGGTCGGTTCCGTCCACGTCGTGAATGTAGAGGTCCGCGGCGAGTATATGCCGCGCGGTGCCGAAATTATCCAGAGAGATGTGGAGGCCGCGTCGGGGTGCCGGTGATGTGCCCCGGTTCGTGATCTCCAGGTGGTGCAGCTCAATCTGCTGTACGTTGCGCAGAAGCACGGCATCCGGGTGCTCGCCATCACCGGCTACGGTTGGCATGGGCCCTTCACCATAGCGATCGAGGACAATGGGCGCGCCCTCAGCGCCGGAACTTCTGGGTGCGAGCTGCTCGTGCCACACTGAGCCGCTTCCAAGCAAGATGCGGTCGCCTCGCGTGAAATCAGTCGAGTTCACCTTGCCGAGCGTCTTCCAGGCTGCGGCAGGCGATGTCCCCGGGTTCGAGTCTGCGCCCTGAGTGGAGCTGACGTAGTAGGTGGCGGCGTGCATCGTTAAGGGCAGGGCGAGCAGGCCGACGGTGAAGGACAGCGAACGAAGCGCGGGGCTTACCATTCGAATCGGGCACCAAGCTGGCCCTGCCGCGGATTGCCCTGGGTGTCGGTGATGTGGCCGAAATACTGGCTGCCAAATGCGAGGTCAGGGTTGGCCCAATGATGGCGATTGAGAGCGTTGAAGAATTCAGCGCGGAGGGTGACGCGAAAGCGATCCTCTGTGCCGAAGCCGAACCGTTTGAGCAGGCTGGCATCCTCGTTGTAGTAGGCAAAGGTGTGCCACCCGGCGAAGACGTGAGGACTGTTGCCGAGCTGGCCATCGGGTGGATTGCTAAAGTTCCCCGTGTTGACGAAAAGGCTAGACGGGTTGTCCGGGTGGATGAGATCGATCTTCCGGAAGGTGTTCTTGAAGCTGGCGTCTGGGGCGACGTCCGTCCAGACACCACTCCAACCTGGATAGTAGTTCTGGGCGCCGATCGCGCCGATTGGCGACCCGGACTTTTCATCAATGATGAGACCGGCGAGCCAGCCTCCGGCGAGCAGGTTCTGCCAGCGCGTTTGCGCGAGGTAGCGCTTCCCATGCCCGAACGGAAGCTCGTAGTTGACGTAACCTTTCACCTCGTGGGGCGTGTCGTAGTCGATGAGGTCCGAGGCGTACTGCTTGTACTGGTACGGATCCTGGAAGTAGTGGCTTGCGCTGTAGGTGTCAACGAACGCCGTGTCCGTGTTGCCGCGCGTCGTCGAGCCGGTGTAGCTAAGGTCCATGCTGAGACCATTGGGGGATCGCCTGCTCACCTCGACGATGAAGGCCTCATAACTCGAGGAGCCCAGGGGTGAGTTTACGAAAAAGACTGGGCCATAGGTGTTGGCGGCCTGCGGGTAGGGATTAATCGCCTGGTACGAGGCTCCGCCCCATCCGGCGTACGGGTAGGGCACTCCGGCCGAGGCGGCCGAAGCGGAATCGTAGACATAGTCGTAGATGTGGCCGGAGTCATAAAGCTGCGAGTAGGACTGCCATGTCGGGTAGTTGTAGGGGTTCAGAGCGCCGTCATGCAACTTCCGTCCGATGTTGCCGATGTAGCTGAGCTGCAGCACCGTGTTCTTCGCGAACTCATATTGTGCATTTACGTTCCAGTTTTGCGTGTAGCCCATAGTTAGGCTATTTGGGTCGACAGAAGCTGGACCGTAGGGCACATAGGTGGAATTGTTGTCGCGAGTCGGAAAGACGTTGACGCCCGGATAGCCCCCATCCCAGTTGAACTGATAGCCGTTGGAAAGCTTCGGTGGCAACACCTGATTGGTGGCCTGGTACCCGGTGGAAGCCGAGTAAGGCACCGCGCCGTAACTATTGTTGCCGATCGGTACGTAGTAGAGACCGTATGAGCTTCGCACCACTACTTTGCTGTTGACTTGATAGGCGGCGCCGATGTGCGGCGAGAACTGCCAGAAGTTGCGATAGGTCTCAAAGGTCTGATCGGGACTTGTGAGGTACTGCATGCTGCCTGAGTAGCCGCCGAAATTGGGGTTTTGCGCGCTGGTGGTGAAGTTGGACCAGAAGCCATCTTTTTCATGCTCCTGGAGTGGGATATCCCAGCGCAGGGCGGCATCAAGGGTCAGCTTGGAGGTGACCTTGAAGGTGTCTTCCCCGAAAAAGGCGTACTCTTTGCGGCGGCCGTACTGGTTGAAGGGAGTGTCCTTGCTGGCGCTGTAGACATCACCGAGAAGGAAGTTTGCGAACCCGAATCCAGTAACGGACTGGATGGAAGATTTTCCTGGAGAGCCGCTGAGATTGCTGAAATTGAAGTGGAGTTCGCCGCCCTGGTAGTCGCTATTAACGCCTAGCCCGCGCAGTTCCAGGCCGAGTTTGACATTATGTTTGCCTCGCACCCAGGTGAGGGTGTCGTTCAGAATTTCGTTGTAGCCGACGTAGCCGCTCATCGGCGTGTAGGCGTTGCCAACCTGACTTTCGCCCACTCCATTGACGGCGGCGCCAAAGGTGATGAGTGGAAAGTTCGGAACGGTCTGGTAGTCGCCGAGGCCGATTTGGCCCGGCCAAGAGGTCGATCCCGTGAGCGGCAGCGCCTTGTTCTGAAACGAGTTGAAGGTCAAGGAGAGGACGTTGAGGAGATTTGGCGTGATGGTATAGGTATCGCTGAAGCGGTACGCGTTGGCGACCGTCGTCTGAACACCTCCCGGAGCGAGCGGGCCACCGTTCTGGCTTCCCGCCTGCCACAGCGCATTTGTGTTTGCCCCAAGATCGCGATTGATGCGCGGCCGCAGAGTGTAGATGTAAGAGGAGGAGATCCGATTTTTCGCCGTTACGTCGAAGTCGTACTTGAAGCTGAGCTGCGTTTGACGGGCGTCCGGAAATCCGTTTCTGAGTGCAGGGTAGTTTCCGATAGTGCGGTCACCGAACGTGGGCTGATAGTTTGCTTCGTAGAGCGCGATGATTTTCTGAGAGATCGGGCTGATGCGGTCCGACCGAATAATGTTCCCGGGAAAAACATTTCCGGTCAATGGATCGTAGATCGCGCCGGGATAGATGAGATTGCCGGCCCCATCCGTCCCGAGGGGTTTCTGATTCGTCTGCAGCAGCGAGCTGAAGTTTCCCTGCAGGAAGGCGGTCGTCGGAACTGTCTGCTGGCCGTTGGTCACGGAGTAGTCCGATTGCGTATACCGTTCAACCGCGCCGAAGATGAACATGCGATTGCGCCAGAGCGGGCCGCCGGCGCTTCCGCCGTAATCGAAGTAGCGGCTCTTCGGGGTGCGGTACTGCTGAGCGTTTGCAGCCGCGCTCGCAGGGTTCTGGGCGTCATAGTAGGCGCGAAAGTAGTTGTTGTCCCAGGTGTTCGCGTTGAGGAACTCGTTAGCGAGGAAGCCGAAAGCGCTGCCGTGAACGCTGTTGGTACCGGATTTGAGGCTGAACAAAAAGGTGCCTCCGCCGGTGCGTCCGGCTTCGGGGCCGATGCCCGAGGTGTCGACCTGAAATTGGCTGATCGCATCCATGCTTGGTTCTGACTCGCCGATGTGCCCGACACTCCCGGAGTCGCTTGACGTCCCATCAATCAGGACCTGTTTCCCGAAGGCTTGCGAGCCGCCGATGTGACTTTCATACTCGCTGCCGGTCACAGTTGGTGTAATCGAGAACGCGAAGTTGGTGATGTCGCGGCCGCCATTCGCCGTTAACGGCAAATCGGTGACCACCTGGCTGGTCAGATTGGTGCCGAGCTCGGTTTGCGTCTGCAAGGCCGGCGCGGCCGTCACGGTGATGGTTTGATCCTGCGAGCCGACCACGAGCTGAACGTCGATCTGAGCACGCTGCTGCACCTGGATGGTGACGCCGTTGCGATCGAGCGCATTGAACTCCGGACGAGCATAGTGGAGCGAGTAAGTCGCGACCGGTAGATTCAGCAGGTTGTAGATGCCATCATTGTTCGAGAGGCTGGTGAAGGTAGCTCCGGTCGAAGGGTTGATGGCCGTTACATGCACGCCCGGGATCACGGCTCCGGTCGGATCGGTGATGGTGCCGGTGATGGTTCCTCGATCTGCCTGGGCACGGCCGTCGGCGGGTGCGAGCACGAAGGTACACAGAACAAGAAGGCAGGTGATGAGGGGATGCCGCAGGGGACGGCCAAGCCAATTTACGCGGTGTCTATAGTGCATTCTCGTCGGTTCCTTGGTTCCAGAGCAGCGACGCTTCGAAGGCGTACTCTCGTGGCAGTCGAACACTACTCCGCCGGAGCAGGCACTTGCATCTGACTAAAGTCAGATTGGTTCAACTTTTTTCTCTTCCTTTTATAGGTGTGCCAGGCCACGCTGCAGCGCGACGACGACGGCCTGGGTCCGATCGTGGACGTCCAACCGCATCAGAATCACGCTGACGTGGCACTTTACCGTCCCTTCGGTGATGCCGAGGGTGGACGCGATCTCGCGATTGCTGCGACCGGCAACAATGAGCGCAAGCACCTCACGCTCGCGCGCGCTGAGCTCGGAACTCGGCGTGCGTTTCGCGAGGGTCTCCGTCACCGCCTGAGGAAGGTACTGACCTCCGGCGCAGACGCGACGTAGCGCCCCAAGCAGAATGCTGTGCGGCATTCCCTTGATGATGTAGCCCCGAGCGCCCGCCTCCAATGCCTGGTGGATGTCTTCGTCGCCTTCATAGGTGGTGAGCACGACGAAGCGGGCTTCGGGATGGGTGTGCCGGATGGTGCGGATGGCATCCACGCCGCTGAGGCCAGGGAGGCGAAGATCCATCAGGGTGACGTCGGGTGCATGCGTGGTGAAGAGCTGCACGGCATCTTCACCGCTTGCGGCCTGCGCCACGACGGTCATATCCTCGCTCGTCTGGATAATGGCGGCGATGCCCGTCCGGACGACTGGATGATCGTCCACGACAAGCACCTTGAACCTGGGGTTGGAGGCTTCAGGCACCGTTCACCTCCTGGACCGCGCCGGTTCTGGATCGGGCACCTCGCGGCAGCCACAGCGAGACAGTGGTTCCGTTCCCGGCCTGAGTCTCAATACGTAGCTCTCCTCCGAGCTTTTCGGCCCGCTCGCGCATGCCGGTCAGGCCGTAGTGACGCTCCGGAGAAGCTGCAGCGAGGTCGAAGCCCGTGCCATCGTCTGTCACATCTATGATCAAGCGATCCTTCTCGAAGGTGACACGCACTTCGATTCGCGCGGGGCTGGCGTGCGTATGCGCATTCCACAAGGCCTCGCGCACAATCATAACCAGCTCATGTGTGATGCGGTGCGGCAGTGGGAACGGCTCACCGGAGACTCGGCAGAAGATGAGCTGAGCTAACCTGCTCTGCATCTGTGCCACCAGCTCGCGGATGAGCGCTCCAGCATCTTCCATGCTGGTTTCGCGGTGCCGCAGATTCCACACGGCGCTGCGGGCCTCATCGATGGTGGTACGGACCTGCTCTCGAGCCTGATCGACCAGCTCGTGGCTGAGCCTCTTGTCTCGGAATTCCGAACTGGAGACCGCTTCAAGGAGGGAGGAGAGACCAATGCAGTCCTGGACGACCGTGTCGTGCATCTCTCTAGCCATGCGGTTGCGTTCTTCGAGGACCGCACGGAAACGCATGGAGACCTGGCGCACACGGTAACGGTGGATCGCGAGTGCCGACAAGAGCAGGCCGGCCAAAGACACGAGCAGAAACCAGGTGGTCCGGTAAAAGTGCGGTCGTTGGATGATCTCGATCGCCGTGTCGGTCGGGGCTGACGGATTGCTGATCTCATACGCCGCCACGCGGAACTGGTAGTGGCCTGGGGGCAGATTGGTGTAGTACGCGGTGCGGCGCGTGGAGGATTCGTTCCAATCACGATCGAATCCTTCAAGCTTGTAGCGGTAGCGGAGCGCCTCCTGGGAGCGCAGGAGAATGGCTGCGAAGGAGATCTCTAACCTGCCATCCCCCGGTGCGATGACGACACTGGGTTGCACTCGCTGTGCCAGGCCATCTGCCAGAACCCGGTCGATGACGACGGAAAAGGATGGCCGAGAGGCGGAAGGCTGCCTCGGGACTTGAATATGCACCGGGCCCTTATTGCTGGGAAACCAGACAGCCTGCTGAGGACTGATGAATCCGGCAGGCTGCATACCGCCAAAGAGCTCGGCTGATTCGAAATCTTTCGAGATGGGGTAGAGCGTGAGGCTGGGGGGAACGGCGCCATGTCCGCGAAGCTCGGCTTCGATTACGTGGCGGTCTACCCGCGATACGTCATTCGGTCCACTGAGCCAGAGATGCGCCGAACTGTCCTCGAGTATCTGGTAGATCACATTACCCGCCAGACCTTGGGCGGAGGTAAGGTGCGCGAGCGTTCCGGAGCGAAAGCTGTAAAGCCCGTTGCTGGTTCCAATCCAAAGCCCGTGATCCAGATCCTCGTGAATGCTCCAGATCTTCTCGTGCTTGAGCGCCGCGATCATACTGTCATTGACAAACGCGCCTGCGTGACGATGGCTGAGTCCTCGGCTGGTACCGATCCAGAGGTCGCCTGCATGATCTTCGAGAAGCGCCGTGACGCTGAAATAGGATAGGCCATTGGGCGTGTTGTAATTCATGATCGCGGAGCCGGTGAGATGGCTTAGACCGCCATCGGTGCCGGCCCACAGCGTTCCGTCGCGAGCCTGGAGAAGGACACGGATGAAGTCATTCGCGATTGTGGGGCTGGTAAACCGGATCGCACGGCCGGCGACAAGATGAAAGAGTCCCTTGCCATCTGTACCGATCCAGAGGTCGCCGTGGTGGTCGCGCAGGAGGGTACGGACGCGGACGTCTCCGATTGCAGGAAAGACCTCGGCCTTCACCGTTCCATCGCGGATATGAAAGAGGTGGTTCGAACAGGCCCACACGGAGCCATCCCGGTCCCCATAGATCGTCTCGAACTGAGAATCAGAAGCTCCGGGAAAGAGTGTGATTGCGATGGGAGAATCTGTTAGGCGCAGCAGACCTGCTTGCGTTCCGAGCCACATATTTCGCTCGCTGTCTTCGAGAATGGCAAGCACTGTGTTGCTGGGAAGAACCTCCGGGGCCGGAAGCGCGGACAAAGCGTCTCGGCGAAGTATGTAAACACCTCGACCCAAAGTTCCGATCCATAGTGAACCGTCCTGACTTTCTCGTAAGACCTGCACTGTCCCCCTCACGCCAGTCTTCTTACGAAGAACTCCCGTTGCACTGAGGCTATGAAGTCCGCCGAGCGTTCCTACCCAAAGGGTGCTGTCCCGCGCTGAGAGCATAGAGGTAATGAGATTGGCGCTGGGGCCACCAGGTAGCGGGAACTCACGAACTCCGCGCTTCGAGAGCTGGAGCAGGGTTGTGCCGCCGATCCAAAGATTGTTGTGGTCTTCGACGATGGCCCGAACGAAGATGGAAGGTACCCGTCCAGTACCGTCCATTCGTTCGAGTTTGTCGCCGTGAAGCTGGAAAAGCCCCTGGTCGCCTCCCACCCAGAGGACTCCCCGATGATCCTCGAAGATCGCGCGCACAAAGCTGTCCGAGGAGCCATCTGAAGCCGGATAAGTTCGAAATGTCGTATCGCGGTACCGGACCAGACCTCCTCCTTCTGTACCGATCCAGAGGCTGCCGTCGCGCGAGACGAACAAGCAATTAACGCTGCCCTCAGTAAGTCCCGGCGTATTGGTGTGGTCGTAGATGACGAAATTTGCGCCGTCGAAGCGGAGCAGGCCACCCTTGGTACCGATCCAGAGATAGCCGTCGTGAGTCTGCGCGATCGCCTGTACAGTTTGGTCAGGCAGGCCATCCTGTGCGCGCCAGAGCCTTCGCGTAAATGGCTGAGCCACCTCGTCGAGGGCAGCGCATTCCTGCGGCAGAATCGCACATTCGATCGCGGCGGCAAGAAGTAATAAGAGGGGGATGGCGTAACTAAATGCCGTTAACCTCGCTGTTTTCTCAATTGAGGGTGCGTCAGAGCTCAATTTCAGGCTTTCTACACGAAACGGCCTCGGCGTCGCCGTTGCTACACGATACATATCATAAGGAAACTTTTAGCTCGATCTTACCCAGGCGCGCATTGTTGCGCTCACGCGTGATCTGGCTAAAGTGGCCACCCTGATAGGGTGAACTGCCAGGTTGGCCGAAGCTGTGGTTGTCGAGTTTTTTTAACGTCCGGACTTAGCGAACGACGTGCGCGCAGAATCAAACGAAAGTTGAAACCGGTAGCTCCAGTCACCACCGCTCCACTGCGGATAATTCGTGCCCCAGCCGTTGTTGAACAGGCTAACGTGCGCGCCCGCCGCTAAATCGGGCCTTTGCAGAGAGAAGTTCAGTGGCGAGCGCTCCCCAAACGCCACAACGGCAGCATCGAGACTACGAACCTCGAAGTGCTGGTTCCGCGCCGTCCGGCAGCGAACCGCATCGCTCACCGCGTGCATGGCGCGGCCGCCACCAGGGACCACATCGAACGCTGAAACCGGCTGGTTGACCTTCTCAAGCTCCCAGCTCCCGGGCACGGCACCTCGGGGAGAGAACGTGAGCCACATCGCCTCGGGCATGCGATTCTGCATCTTGCCCAGCGTCACCACCCGGAGGTCGATGCGGACTGTATCCATGGGAAAGCGCATCTCGACGAAGATTTGGCGAGGCCAGGCCACATTCCCTTTCTGTTCCGCGGCCATGTCGGCAATCGCCAGTTCAAGCACCAAGCGATCTTCGCTTTCGCTCGTTGAGCGAAGGCAACGAACCACATGCGGGTGCCACTCCCTTGCCTCCGCGCCGAGATTCTCAATACCTGGCTTGCCGAAGTCTTTCGGACCCCAGTCCGTCTCGATCGTGAGATATCGCTTCAGAAACGCGGCATACTGCTCGGAAGAGAGGGTCTGATACGTGAACAAGCCCAGCGGGCTCCTCTGTCCGGCCCATGCCGCCCCGGAAGCTTTGCTATCAAGCCCGATGATCGCTCCCGTTGCTGGATCGAGCCTCACGATGAAGTGCCGCGTCTCGATCGGCTTCGCCGGGTCATGTGGCCCCATCGCAGATACGTCCGGTGCGACCGCCTGCAGCTCCGCAAACCCGGCTTTCGCCAGCCTTTGAAGATCGACCGGCAGGCGAGCGATCCCTGCATCGATGTCGTCGCGCTTCTCCTTCCAGCTGGTCTCCATCGTCACGTAACCGGGCCTGTCCAGCACCGCGGCCAGACTCGTGGGCCGGTAGTGCTCGTCATCCAGGTAGCTCTTCGTATCGGTGCCCCACGTATGCTCGGCGGCCAGCAGCAGGCGCCGAAGAAGTTCCCGGTCAGTCGCGTCCCCGGCAGCGAATCTGCCTTCGGCGACCCACTCCCTTCGTAGCCGCGCTGCGCTTCGGTAGCGCGCCACCTTGTACGGGTCGCTGGCACAGCCGTAGATCCACGTGTCGCCTATCTCGCTCGTCACCACCGGCAGGCTACTTCGTACGGTATCCACCGCGGCGGCGACGTCGTTCATCGTGGCGGCCTTGATCTCCGCGCCGGGAAAGCGTGCGCGCAGCCTCGCGTAGATCGCCGCGATCTCATCCGGCGTGTGCGGTCCGCTGTTGTCGTTGCGCACCTCCACGTCCACCGCGACGCCGGCACCGGGGATCTCGAGCAGGCTGCCGTAATCGTGGCGATGGTACAGAACCGCGAGCGAATGTCCTGAAGGCTCCTTCCAGAGAAAGAGATCGGGTACCTGCGGCGGCGTGCTTGCTGCGTTCACACCGATGTCGAGCAGCCGCACGCCGGCCTCGTCGAGCGGTGCAACGAGGCCACGCGAGTGACCCGGAACATCGGTCATCTTCGCGCCGGTCGTCTTGGCGCCAAACCTCTGATCGAGCGACCGCGAAAAGCCCAAGGCCCCCTCGATCATGGACCGGTCCACCATCTCCGTCTGCCAGCTGAACGGCAGTGCATGCCACGCAAGATCGCGATCCGCAATCGCCTGCTCAACTCTCCGGCGCTGGCCCGCATCGGCCTGCTCCAGGTACTCGTACAAAAGCCACGAACCAGTCGTCCACGTGTAGCGATCATTCCCGGTCAGGCGCAACTGCGCCGCTGTCTTCATCGCGGCCGGGAAGTACTCGTCGAAATACTTCCGCATCACCTTGGCCTGCGTCAGCGTAAAGCCGACATCCAGGTGGCACTTGGCAACCAGCAACACCGTATGCACCTGCTCACGCGAGCCGCTCCCCGCCGCGGCCTGTCCAAGCAGTCGCGAAGCCGGAGTCCTGGCCAACCCGGAGAGCGCCGCGAGCTTCAGGAGAGTGCGTCGATTCGTCAGCATCATAGTTGCCATCCGGAGACACGTGTCGACGCAATGACCTTCGAGCCCGAAAGATAGCGGCTCGCAGGATGCGATGTCAAAAGGATCGCAGCGTCCGCCGCACTCCCGGCTGACTGCAAATGCCCCTCGCTAGAAAGACAACCGAAGAGCAAGTTGCAGGATGCGCGGATCGTACGACGAGGTGATCTGGTTCTGAAAAAAACTGCCCGAGCTGAACGTGTTGCTGGGCAGCTGTAGATTCGTGTGGTTCAGCACATTGAAAGCCTCAAAGCGGAACACGCCCGTCACGCGCTCAGTCAGCGGAAAGCTCTTCAGCAGACCCATGTCCAGTGTGGTGTACGCAGGTCCGCGGTATGCGTTTCGTCCGGAGTTGCCGTAGTTCCCGGCCTGCGCCGGCTGCACAAACGCGGCAGGATTCAGATACAAAAACTGCGTCGCCGCCGTGGAGCGCTTGCCAAGGTAGGGCGACACACCCGGCACAACACTCACGCGCTGGTTGGGGGTCCCGGTCAGAGCGTTATCGCGACCCGAGTACACACTGAAAGGATAGCCGCCCGTGTAATTGAAGATCGTCGTATGCTCCCATCCCCCGAGCACCGCCTTCCCGAGTCCGCTGCGTACGGGCGACGGAATGCGGATAAAAGATGTCACGTTGATCACATGGCGCCGATCGAAATCAGCCGGCCCGCGATCGTAGCGCGAGTTCGTTGGAATCGCTCGCGCGCCGCCAAGAGTCTTCGTGTCCGACCACGTGTCGATCGCTTTGCCAAAGGTATAGTTGGCCAGCAGCGAGACGCCATTCGTAAACGAACGGCGAAGATTCGCCTGCAGGGAGTTGTAGTTCGCCGATCCACTCGCCTCGAGAATCGTGCTCGAGCCGAGAGCCGGGCCCATCGGACGTCGTTGATTGGTGTTCGCCGTCGTGGACGCACCCGGCAGGTACACCGCTGCATTCAGCTCACGCGCAATCGGGAGGTGCGACGATGCCGACGCGGCGTAGGCAAGGCTGAAGATCGTGCCGCCGCCCAGATCCTGCTGGAGCTGCAAATTCCACGATTGTGTGTAAGCATTGCGGAGATTCACGCTGTAAACATACTGGCTCGTATACAGCGGAAACGTGGAGTTCGAGGAGGGAGGCGTCGGGTACGGAAACGGATTCGCCGCCCCGGCATATGGATTCTCCGTGTTGTTGATCGCCGTTCCGGTCAGCGTCAGAACCGGCGCAAACGGAGCTTGGTCCGTCTGGTTGTTGGTCGTGATCGTGTTGGGTTGGTCGTAGAAGATGCCGTAGCCTGCACGCACGCTGGTCTTGCCGTCTCCAAAGACGTCATACGCGAAGCCCACCCGTGGAGCGACATTCTTGTACGACGCACTGAAGCCTCCCTTCGGAATCCCTGGATCTCCGACAAACACAATGCCGACAGGAGCATTCGGATAGAGCGTGCTCTTGACTCCCGGGCGGTAAGCCGCCAGCTTGTTGTTCAGATCGTAGTACGGCAGAAACGGCTCGTAACGGACACCGGCGTTCAGCACCAGCCGCGAGCTCGCCTTCCAGCTGTCTTCCGCGAACGCGGCATAGTGGTTGTACCGTGTGTTCTTGTACTCACCCGCGCCCTGCAGAAAGGTCGAAAAGCGGCCGGTTAGAAAATCCGCAAAGGCGTTCCCGGTGCTGGTCGCCAGCGTATTCGGGTTCGGCGTATAACTCTGCGCGGTGTAGGTGTAAACCGGATTCTGCTGGAAGTTATTGATGTTGTCGCCGGTGCCGAAGTAATACTCGCCGCCGAAGCTCATCTGGTGGCGGCCCTTCGTCCAGCGCACGGTATCGATCCCTTGGTACTCATCGCGGATAAACTCATTCGTGTCGCCGGTGTAGAGCGTAAAAAAGTTGGAGACAGTGAACTGATATTCGTTCTGTCCGGGAGGCACATACGCGTTCACGCCCAGCGATGGCAACGACGCGGAGGGGTACACCGGCGTGTTCTTGTACCGGTTATGCAGATACGCGAACAGCGCCTGGTTCAGGAGGTTCGGGCCGAACACGTGCGTGTCGCTGGCATGGTACCGGTCATAGGTCCAGTCCCCGGCATTCTTGTACGCAAGGTAGTTGGTCGGGTCAAGGTAAGGCTGCGCGATCTGGTGAGATCGGATGTACGTCCCGTAAAGCGTGTTCTTATTCCCAAAATGCTGATCCGCGCGAACAAGCGATTGGAGGTCGCTCGTATTATTCAGGCTCCGGTAAAAGATCGTCTGGCCACCCTGCGCGTTGATCGGCGTCCCCGCCGGCGCAAGCGGAATGAACTGCAGCATGGCCTGCGCGACCGGGCTGATGGTGGTGATCTGGTTTCCGGTAAAGGTGCCGTGGCCCGGGTCATAGGGAATAAACAGTGGCGTGGCCACGCTCGAGAAATTGCCGCTCCGCAGGGCCGCGCTTGGCACAACCGCGCTGCTCGCATTCGGTCTCTGGTGCACCAGCGTCTCCTGGAGCGAGACGAAAAAGAAGCTCTTGTCGCAGCCATCATAAAGGTGCGGCAGGAACACAGGGCCCCCCACCGTTCCGCCGAACTGATGACGCTTCAGGCCATCATCGGTCTTCACGCCGTTCGTCACGGCAGCAAAATGATTCGCCGCATTCAACGCATTGTTGCGGATGTATTCGAAAGCGCTCCCATGGAGCTGATTGGTCCCGGACTTCGTCACGGCGTTCACCACACCACCCGGTAATCTGCCGAACTCCGCATCGAAGTTGTTCGTCTGAACGCTGAACTCCTGCAGGGCATCCGGATTGGGCAGCGGCGCCGGGGCGTTCACGTAGTTGTCGTTATTGCTCGCGCCGTCGAGGATGTAGTTCGTCGTATTGGAGCGATTGCCGTTGATCGAGATGCCCGTGGCCCCCGGATAGGTGTTGCCGCTCGTCACGTTCGCCCGGGGATCCCGCACAACCCCCGGCACCAGAAGAATCAGGCTGATTGGGTTGCGGCCATTCAGAGGCGCATCTTCAATCGTCTGCTCGCCAATCGTCTCCTTCAGGGTCGACGTCGTCGTGTCCACGCTGTTGCTCGCGGCCTGCACGTCCACCACCTCGGCGGTGCTGCCCACGCTCAGGATCGCGTCCGCCCGGCTCTGCGAGTTCACCTCCACCCGGAGCGCCTGGATCCGTACAGCCTTGAATCCCGTCGCCTCCACACTAACGTCGTATACCCCGGGCGGAACCTTGATGACGAAGCTGCCGTCGCTCAGAACGTTGCCGGTGGTCCTCGCGGCGGTGCCCTCGTTCGTCGCCGTCACTGTGGCAGTGCTCACGATGGCGCCGGTCGTGTCTTTGGCCGTGCCCACGATGTTGCCGTTGAGGTCCTGTGCGGAAACAGCCGAACCCAGCAGGGCGACGCAGCAGACAACCTGCGCGATGCGGGCGAAGAAGCCTTTGGTGAGAAGTGACATGCGTGGGAAGCCCTTCTTGCGCTCTCTTGAGCCTCGGGCCGCAGCCAAACGGCACCTGTAGGAGCGTGGATGACCATAGGGGATCGATGACGCGATGTCAACAGGGAACCGACGGAATGTCGACAGAACGTGGGCGCACTAACAAATATGACGCGCCGCTACCGAAGAGGAACGGTGCCGCAAAGGTGCACCACCATCCCCAGCTCGTGCAGCACGGCAGCCTTCAGAGAGGCGGCATGTCTTGCCGTCGCAGCATCCGGGGCATACACCACGTTGACGTGATTCGCACGGTGTCTGGCCATGAACTGATCACGGGTGACGCCGTCAAACGTGGCATGCACGATGGGCCACTGATAAGTCGTCTCACGCCATCGTCGTTCCGTCTCTTCCGGCGGCAGCGCCAGCGCTTTGCCCAGGCCAAGATCGCAGTGAAGTCTGCCCCCCTCGACAAAGACGCGGCTCCACACAAGGTGGCCCGGCTTCCCGATGCCCTTGAGCGATCCACCGCCAAGAGGGAAGTACATCGCCGGCTGCCGTTCGCTCGTGGCGCCTGCGTATCCCCCGGCAAAGTGATTTGCCGGCGCCGCGCCGGAGATCTGCAGGAGCCACACGAATTGGTCGATGCCCTCACCCTGGTAGTGCTCCCCCCACCGTACGTCGTGGAGCGTCGTCGACGGGTCGAGCCCCATCGAGTTCCAGACGAGGTTGGTGATCAGCGCATCCACGCCCGCACACTCGTCCACCTCGTTGAAGTGGGCAAGCGGTCCGCCGGGATAAAGTTCTTTGCCCGTTGTCGGGTTCAGGACAGGTGGGCGCTCGGCATTATTCAGCAGGCCTTCGACAAGATCAGAGGCTGGCGCCATATCCTTCAGCCCCTGTTGGTACTGAATGCCGATCGCGTCACAACCGAACTCCGCGGCTATGCGAACCGCTGCGATATACATCCTGCACTGGTCGATGACCTGGGCGCGTGTCAACTCGGTCGCCGGCTCCGCGCCGAAGCGAAAGGTGACACCCCTCTCGAGCAGCCATTGCAGCACCGCCTCCGCCTCCGCCGCAGGTATCTCCCGCATCTTCGCCACCAGCGCCGACTGGCTCAGGCGCTCCTTGTAGATGCCGCAGGGATTGAGCAGCTCGTCGTCGATGATCGCGTTATACATCCCCATGCAGCCCTCGTCGAAGATGCCGAGGATCGCCTTACGATGACGTAATCCGTCCGCGATGCTTCGTGCGCGTACCGCCACATCGGCAGGTATCTGCGCCGGCTCGAGCGCGTGCACGTGACCGCTGTCGTGCGAAACGGTCCCGCTCCGGAGCCATTCCGCGAGGCCGTTCCGAAAGAACGCGTCGTCAAAATCCCGGCTCCAAAGACATGAAAACGACACGCCCGCTTTGACCAGCGAGCCGTTCAGGTTGAGCAGGCCAACCAGACCCGGCCACTGACCGGACCAGTTCGCCACCGTCAGGATCGGACCCCGGTGAGAACGTAGGCCGGGCAACACGTGGTGGCTGTACTGCCACGCCGCGGTCGCGAAGATCAGCTTCGCATCACTTGGGAGATGCATAAAGACATCCATGCCCATGCGCTGCGACGAGATAAACCCGTGTGCCTCCGCGTCGTGGATGGGAAAAGCGCGACGGAGTTCATATCCCTCGCTCGCGCAGACGCTGGTAAGCTTCTGCTCCAGATCCCGCTGCGCTGGCCAGCAGGCCTGGTTGGCCGAGAGCCGCAGATCGCCGCTGGTGACGAGATAAATGGGATCTTCGGTACGACCCGCGACGGGTATCTTCTGTTCCATGGTGTTCTCCTGGACGATGTAACGAGACTGCCGCTGCAACAAAGTTGCTGGCGCAACGAGATCACCGATGCAACAAAGTTAAGGCACCTGATCCGCCGCATGGGCAAGCGGTTGCCCTGCCGAGAGCGTGGGCAGCCACGTCCGAACCCACGCCTTCAACGCCACACCTTCGGCACGTCGCTGCGGGCTGAGAGGAAGCGCAAAGCTGGCGCTCAGCAGATCGCGTTCTTCGGCGATCCACTTGAGACCCCACGGTGTGGGAAACTCACTGATCTGCTCGAGCAGGGCGTTGAGCTCACCGCTGCGCTGTGCAAAGCCCGGGCTCCCCGCCGTCTGCCGGTAAAGCTCCCGGATCAGCTCTGGCACAACGCACGCGACTCCGGAGACGACACCGTCGCAGAGATCTTCCTGCATGGCGGGCGCAAGCGCCTGATCGTTGCCCACGATCCGGCACGCATCGGGAACCCGATCGCGAAGCGCGCGCAGGATCTCGAGCGAGCCACTCGAATCCTTAATGCCGATGATGTTTGGCACGGAGTCGCACAAATCGCAGACCGTCTGCTCGTCGAGCCCGGTCGTGAACTGGGGCAGATTGTAGAGCAGCACTGGGCCCCTCGATTTTCGCGCTACCTCCTCGCAGAAAGCAACCAGGTCCTGCTGGGCATACGGAAAGAAATACGGCATCGGCAGCAGCAGGCTCTGCACCCCGGCACGCTCCGCCACTGCGGCCAGCTCAAGCGTCTGCGCCGCGCTGGCAGCCCCTACCCCACAAAGCACCTCCGCATCCTTGCACACGGCCTGCACCGTCTGAAGCAGCAACTCCAGCTGCGCGGGCGTTGTCAGGCAGAACTCCCCGGTGGCTCCGTTGACCGCGAACCGCCGCACGTCCTTCTCGGCCAGAAAGCGAAGAATCGACGTGAACGCGGGGACATCCACCTCGCCAGGCAGAGACCGCGGCGTAAGCACGGCAGCGTAAACGCCCTGTACGTGTTTCGGCTTCAATATCGTCTCCATTCGAACGAAATCAGCGGGGCAGATCGGCAAGTGGCAGCCGCACGAACTTGATGCTCTTGCGGTTCCAGGTATACGTCATCAGCAGATCACCGTTGTCGGCCTGGACAAGGGCGGGGTACGAGTACTCGCCGGGCGCATCCTCAAGCACACGGAAGGCAGTGAAGTGCTCCGCATCCACGCTGATCGCCAGGTTCAGCGGCGTACGGCCGGTCGTAGTGTTGTTGTAGATGAGGACCACGCGCCCGTCCTTCAGGGTGGTGGCATCGATCCCGGAGTTCGGGTTGGGCACGTCCAGCGGGTGAGCCTGTGTCCAGGTCACGCCGTTGTCCGCCGAGTCCGCCACCGTCACGCGCGCGGTCTTGGCCGTGGAGCGCGCGTAGAGCCGGAGGTGCTTTCCGCTCAAAGGAACGACAGAGGGCTGAATGATGCCTTGGATAAACTTCCAGTCTGTCGACCCGGGGACGTCCGCCGGCACCACGCCGCCCCGCTCGCCGAGCCCCTTCGCATCGAGGTCAGGAGGCGGCACAATGGGACCGATCTTCGCCCACGTCGCCCCGGTGTCCGTGCTCCGTTCAATCCAGACAGCCCACGTGCGATAGCTCTCAAAAGACGTTCCGCTCACGATCGTGCCGTCCTTCAGCACCAGCGGCTTCGCGCGAATCGGTCCAAGCAGGCCGGCTGGGAGGTGCTCCGGCGCCGACCAGGTTCTGCCATCGTCCGCGCTCCAGATGCGCCCGGCGCTCCAGGTCGATGGGCTCGGGCCGAACTTGTAGTACATCCAGAGTCGCCCATCGCCGGTATGGAAGAGCACCGGGTTGTAGCACGCGATGCCCGGCTCGCGCACCAGCTCCACCGGCTTTGTCCACCCATCTCGATTGCGGACGGCAGACCAGATGGCGACGTCGCTCTTGCCCTCGGCGGATCCACCGAACCACGCCGACAGGATGCTTCGATTGCGCAGTTCTACCACCGTCGAGGCGTGGCTGGACGCGAACGACGTTGACCCCGGCTGAAAGATGAGCTCGTCGACAGCCTGCCCCAGGGCAACCCCGGAGCACGCACAACATAGAAGCAGAATTTCAAATGATTTCACGTGGACTCGCAAAAGACATCGCAAATCATACAGGGATGTCGTCTACATGTCGACATAATCACACCTTTCAGGTATAAGGGACTTTGAAGACAGACGGTTAGCCTCCGACCGCATCACCTCGGCACCCGAATGGGGACGGTGTGTGAGCGTCCTTACCGGTACGCTATCCTTTGCCATGAGCCGCAGACCCCAACAGAAACAAGAGCCGCGCGTGATCTCTATTCGCGAAAAAGCCTACCTGCACATCCAGCAGCTGGTCGCCGGCGGTCAACTTCCCGCCGGATCCGCCATCTCCGAGCTGCAGCTCGCCAAGGATCTCGGCAGCAGCCGCACGCCTATTCGCGAAGCCATGAACCAGCTCGCTGCCGAAGGCATGCTGGAGCAGGCAGCCGGAGGTGGCATGCTGGTCGCGCACATCAAACGCGAAGACATCGTTGAGCTTTACGAGCTCCGAGAAGCCCTGGAAGTGTACGCCGTCGCGCGTGTCGCCGCGATGCCGCTGCGTCCGGAAGACAAGGGGCGCTTGCAGGAGCTGATTGACGGCATCGGCGTACTGCAGAGGGAGCTCGTCAAAACGAAAAAGAATGACCTGGACGAGGCGCAGATGGAAAGGTTTATCGCCTTCGATTTAGGCTTCCATGCCCTGCTCATGAGCATGACGCACAACACGCGCTTGCAGAAGATCATCAATGACACACGCTTGCTGATCAGTGTCTTCGCCATCCGCCGAGGAGGTCATGATCTCCCTACGCTCAAAAGCATTCAGCACTACCACCAGAAGATTCTGGACGCCGTCGTGGCGCAAAACCTCGAAGCGGCCATGACAGCGCTTTCAGAGCACATACGCGCCAGTCAGCAGGAGCGCCTGCTCGAGTACGACTACTGGCGCCGGGAGGCCTCGCTCCGTCACGGCGTGCCCGTCTTCTTCAACATCCACCGTATCCATCCCGAAGCATGAACCGGCGATGACGACGCGCCTCGCGAGCCGGCCGATGTATAAGTGGCTGTTGGTCGGCATGCTCTGGTTCGTCTGCTTCTTCAACTACGCTGACCGCCAAGCGATCTTTTCTCTCTTCCCCTTGCTCGGGCGCGAGCTGCATCTCTCGCAGGTGCAGCTCGGCATCGTGGGCTCCTCCTTCATGTGGATGTATGCGCTCTTTGGCCCCGTCGCGGGCTGGGCATGCGATCGGCTGCCCCGCAAGACGCTCGTACTCGGCGGATTGATCTTCTGGTCGGCGGTCACAGCCGGCACAGCATTCGCGCATAGCTACACGCAGCTCGTAGTCTGCCGTGCGCTGGGCGGTCTGGGCGAGGCCTTCTACTTCCCGGCCTCCATGTCGCTGATCAGTGCCTATCACGGCCGCACGACACGATCGCGCGCCATGTCGCTCCACCAATCCAGCGTCTACGTCGGCAGCATCGCCGGCGGAACCTTCTCCGGATGGATCGGACAAAGCCAGGGATGGCGAGCGAGCTTCATCTACTTCGGAGCCCTCGGCATATTGCTTGGAGCGCTGCTCTGGGCATTCATCCGCGAGCCCGAGCGCAGGACAGACGAGGAGACTCTCGCAATCGAGACGACCGGAGCTGCGCAGGTGCAATCGGCAGGCAGACCGTTGGCAGGAAAACCAGGGTTCCTGGGCGGCGTCACCGACGTCCTCAGCCGCCCCATCGTCGTCGTGCTGATCGCCGTTTTCATGGGAGCCAACTTCGTCGCGGTAGTGTTCCTGACCTGGATGCCCATGTTTCTGTTCAACAAATTTCACATGAGTCTCGCCATGGCGGGACTCAATGGAACCGCTTTCCTACAGCTTGCCTCGATCGTCGGCGTGCTCGGCGGAGGCATACTGGCCGACGCCGCCGTGAAGCGGCGAAGATGGCGACGAAGCGGACGGATGCTGATCCAGGCCTCGGGGCTGCTCTTTGGCGTTCCCTTTCTCTTCCTGATCGGGCGAACAATGCTGACGTCGACCCTGTTCTTCGCCATGATCGGCTTCGGCCTCTTCAAAGGACTCTACGACGCCAACCTATGGGCCTCGCTTTACGATGTGGTGCCGGCCCGCAGCCGCGGAAGCGCGGTTGGAATCATGAATTCCCTAGGTTGGCTGGGCGGTGGGGCCGCGCCAGTGCTGATCGCGCTAGCAGCGGAACGATCTGGGATGAGTTCAGCCCTGAGCGCGACGGCGGCCGTATACCTGTGCGCCGGTTGCTGCCTGCTAGTTACCGCATTTCTTTCGGCTCAGGATCTTGCCCCCTGAGGGACGTCGCTGAAGACAAGCTTCTCAAGCGGCTGAGGTGCCTAGCTGATCGCTTGTAGATCCCGGGACTTTCCTTGCTGCAAGAAGCACGCAGAACGAGATGACCCGACGTTACGTCGATCCCACTTCGCATGAGTTCCGATCAAAGAACTCACCTGTTTTGAGCCACCACGAAAGTTCTGAACCCGCTACTCTGCCATCTCGAGGCAGCGCAAAGTGCTAACTTGCTCTCGGATTATGGCTTTGGTCAATCTTGAGTCGCCGACGTTCTCTAGCCCAACAGCTTCTGGGCGGCTTGTGATGTCCAAAGGTCACCAAGACCAATCTTAACGTTGTCGCGACCCTTAGCTACGTTTCCGCTGAGACTGCGAAGCAGACGATCGAGGTTCCGCTCGCTCTTTACGTCGTCGGCTGCAACCGCTGCTTCGTCCGTAGCTTCGGCCAAACGGCCCGTACTCTCTTATCCTATCGTTTCAATTAGCCAATAGCAGACCTCAGGAGACTCAGGCGATCACAGCGCCATCTCTCTAAATGGAAGGGTTCAAGGTTTTGCATCGAGTAAGCTGGGCAAATTTCCGCAGGGCTGTCTTGGAGGGAGACCTACAACAGCTGATCCCGGAGCTTAGGGCTTCGTCGCATGCGAAACCAGCCGTTGCACCATAGAGATGCCGGGTCCTTCCCAGAGCAGGAGCGGTGTCTCCGGCGTTGCGGTGTCCGCGTTCTCGAGGGAATCGTCACGGGTCACCCGAAGGCTGTGGCGACCGGCCTTGAGAACCAAGCTGGCGCGAAGCGGTTGTACCGCGTTTCCGAGGGAGCCACACACCTGAGGCCGGGACTTGGGGGAGAAGGCAGGCCCGTTCTTGTCGATGGTGAGGCTTGCGTTGGTGCTCGTCAGCAGGGTGATCGTGTAGCCGCCGTCTGCGGGAACGTCGAACTCGCCTGCATACATGCGCGTTCCCTCTGAAACGATGACCCTCGTCTCTTTCGGAGCCTTTGACTTAAGCACGAGGTGACGGGTGCTCCACGACTGCTCGCCAATCCGTAAATCAGTGACGTGGAGCGCCACGCGGAAGCGTCCGGAGCCGTCGAGATCGGTTCCGAGGTCATCAGAAAAGGCGTGGCGGACCGTGTGCCCGAGGGCATGGGAGCCGTCTCCGAAGAGCCACTCGTATCTGAGGGTGTTCGAAGACGGGGAGGCTGCTATGAAGCTAATGGACCGGCGAGGCTCTAATATTCCGCCAGTGTAGGTGAAGCTCGCGTCCACAGCTGCCGGAGCGGTCAGCGGAGGTTCTGTGTTGTCGACGAGTGATGTAGTCTGCCCTTCAATGCCTCCGAGGGATGCGCCTTCGAGACGGACGCCTCGCACGTCACCCTTCATCGACGGAAGAAGCATCGCCGGTCCGTCCATCGCCCACACGCCGTTGAAGCGTACGTCACGTACCTTCGGGAGCGGCTGGCGAATCTGAAAAAGGGAATACCAGTCCTCCATGCGGATGTTGCGGAAGCTGTAATCGGAGTGGAAACCCTGTCCTTCGGGGTCCGCCCAGAGTTCGAAAAAGGCGAAGGGGACCTTGCAGCCACCGAAACCGGTGTGAATGACGTCAATGTCGCTCATATGGAAATGAGCGCTGTTGAAGGTCTTTTGCGGCCATGCGACGCGAACAGTGTTGGAGATGCTGGTGGAGGCGACCGTGTTCTCGATGGTGATGTTGGTGACGTCCTTTCCAGGTTGAGTGAGTAGGGGCAGGTCGTACCCCTCCCAGTTACCCTGCAGCGCGAAAACATCGTCTGACGCGCGGAAAAAGCTGTTCGCAATCGTGGTATCTCCTCCGCCCAGCCAGTCTAGACCGTCCTGATTTGCGTTGTTCGGATTACCGCCGACGACCTTCACGTTGTAGAAGCCGATGTGGCGCGAGTCTTTCATCTGGATCTGCCAAGTACGGCTACGAGTAATGCACGTAATGCCATCGATCTCGATATTGTCGGCATTGTCCATCACGATGCAATGCCAGTTACGCTTGTGCTGCCAGCCTTCATCGTTGTAGGGATACTGCGGGCCGTCATAGATCATGGCGCCGGTGCCGAAGACCCGGACGTCATGCACCCGCCACAAGTTGAGCGCACCGAAGACGACCGCTCCCGGTGCGAGATAGATCTGCTCGCCGTCGTGTGCGTCGATGTTTTCGTGGTGGACGCCTGGGCCGAAATAGCGAATCCCCGGCGTGAGTGCGGTGATTTTCGAGGAGGCGGGCGGATTGCCAAACAGGAAAAGCATCTCCGACTCGGCGAAGTGCTCGCCCGGACGGGAGAGACAAAGCTTGACCGGACCGCGTATCGGAAAGGAGATGGTAGCCCCGTTGCGCTTTGGCCGTATTCCGTAGCGCATAGGCTGGACGACGATCCCACGGTCCCAGAAGTGGGGATCCTCGGCCGTGATGGAGACGACCGTGGGAGCAGAGATATCGAAATTCAGCAGATAGTAATTGCTCGCGGCGTGCAGCACGGGAGAGTGAGTGCCTTTGATCGAGATGACAAAGTGAGAAGAGCGCACCTCCTCTGGAATGTCATGAAACGGCGACGGGAGACGAGCCTGAGCGCACAACTGTGGAATCGGAACAGCGAGCAGGAGAGACCATCGTGCAAGCCTGAGGAAACAAAGAGGCGCTAGGTGCCCAAGGGTCGGAAAGATACCACGGAGGTGCATGACGACGACTCCAAAGATAAACAGCGATTCTAGTTCGGGGATGGTCGTGTCTCCTGGGCCGCAGTAACCGCGTGTTGCAACCGTTGTGCCTGGAGAGCGCGTGCACCTGCTTCGGCCTCTTGCGCTCCGGCGAGGTCGCCGGTCTTCCGCAGGAGGCGATAGAGCTGGAAATGGAGACTGCCATCCCGGTCGCTGGACAGGCCGAGTCGCATCTCGCGAATTGCCGCTTCGGTTCTGCCCTCTTCGGCCGAAACGCGCCCGAGCAGAGCGTGCACGCGTGCATCGGAGAGTTGTTTTCCCAGCAGGCTTCGCTGCAGGTAAACCTGTGCCTCGGGGAAATGGTGCTGCGATACCAGGGCCTCTCCCGCAATGAGATTGAGCCGTGGATCGCCGGGCCGGCCGCTCAGACCCATCCGTGCTGCGGCCAGGGCATCATCAAAATGTCCTTCGGACAGATGAGCGGCGCTGGTGCCCAGCAGAGCGGCAGGATCATGTGAGTTGAGAGCGAGCGCCTTGGCGTACTCCACGCGTGCCTGCCCCGGGAGAGCGCGCCGGCGGTAAAGATCTCCGCTAAGATCAAAGGTTGCGGGCGATTGCGGAGCGAGGCTCTGGAAGCGCGAGAAGGCAACGACGGCGCGGCGCTCATTGGCTTTGACTGACCAGTACAGAGCCTCGATGTCAGCTGAGTTTTTCGCCAGCGCCTCCGATGCTAGCTCGGCACTCTTATCGAAGTCGCCGCCGAAGAAGGCACACGCAGAAACATTGCCAGGTCCTCCGCACAGATCTGTCTGCGAAGCGGGCTGGAGGGATTCGCGCAGGCTCTGGAGTGTCGCGGCGGGTATCTCGTGCGGGAAAAGAGACGAGGGTGAGTTTGCCGGACCAGCTTCGTCGAGGGCGCGGAGGAACTTCTCCCGTTCCGCCGAGGTCGCTTCTCGCGCAGCATCCCAGTACACCTTCGTCGCTTCCCTTAGGCGTTCCTGCGTGAGCAGCTCGTCGGCATAGAGCACGCGCGCCCACACCGAATCACCGTATCTGCGAGCAAGTACACCGCCGTCCGCTTCAATAAGATCTAGAGACGCCACAGCGAGCCCATACCAGGCAACTGAGCTGTTGGGGTTTGCCGTCACGGCAGTCTGGTAGGCCTTGGCTGACGGCCGGAGCTGACCCAGCGCCGCGAGTGCGTTAGCCATCGCGAGCTCGGCGTCAAAGTTTGCCGGCTGTGCGGCGAGTGCCGTCCGGAGAAAAGGCAGCGCCTGCTCCGGTCTTCCGAGAGCGACATAGTCCACGCCCGTGAATAGCGCTGCGGTAAGCAGCTCCGGCTTGAGCGTGAGTGCCTGGTGAAAGCTGGCTATCGCACTCCTTGGCTGATTCGAGAGATGCTCCATCAGACCACGGTTAGCCCAGAGCTCCGCGATCCGAGGCGACAGCCGGGTCGCCCTTGCGTAAGCCACAGCGGCTTCCGCATATCGGCCGCTGCTCTGAGCTGTCTGGGCTTGTTGGACCGCGAGCTCTAGTGGCGGACCAGTCTGCGCCTCAGTGCTTCCTCCTCCGAGCATAAGGCTAAGTGCCAGAAGGAGTGCTAAGCCGGGAAGAAGCCGCTGTGAGCTGGTATGCATAGATCGGGTCACCAATACAGCTTCAGGGCGAACTGGATATCGCGGGGCGGTTGGGATGCACGGATCGTGCCGAAGCTGCCCCCGGTCCGATCACCGAGATAGATATCGGGCGCGTAGAAATTGGGATGGTTGAAAGCGTTGAAGAACTCCGCCCTGCCCTGCAAGCGAAGCCTCTCCGTGAAGTTCCAGTATTTCTGCGCCGAAATATCCCAGTTCTGCAGGCCCGGTGCGCGCAGTTGAGAGAGGTAGCGCGGCTCATTGCCGAAAGCGTATGTTCCGCTCGGAGCGAATTCGAAGGCGTTCGGATTGAACCACTCGTTGATGCTCCGGTGCGCGACGCGGAAGTCGCCGACGATATTGGGCCTCTGATTGGCTCCATAAAGATTGGTGCCGCCCGAGCCGTTGATACTTAGCGGGAACCCGCTCTTGAAAGAGCTGATACCTGAGACCTGCCAGCCCCCTATGACGGCGTCGACCCTGCGATTAACTTTTCCGGCGAAATGGTGACCTCGGCCCACCGGCAGCTCATAGATGTAGTTCACGACGAGACTGTGCGGGATGTCACTTCCGTCAACGGACTTCTCAGCCGCCAGATCGTAATAATTTTGCGGCCCCTGGTCGCCGTTGTAGGCCCAATTGTTCGTTCCGGAGACGTTGTCGATGAACTTGGAGTAGGTATAAGAGACGAGGACGTTGAGGCCAGCATGGAAGCGGTGATTGTAGTCAGCCTGAAGAGCGTTATAGATGGAGAAGCCCACCGGGGCTTGGGGCTCCGTCACACCGCAGAACTGTGGGAACGGCGAAAGCAGGTGACCACGGGCGATCGTGGGCTGATCAAGGCCGCAGGAACTGGCCATAATGGCGCCAAAGAAAGGATTGGGAACCTGGTCATCTAGAGATTTACCAAGAGAGTAATAGCTAGGATTTAGCTGGCTATGATTGAACCCGCTGAGAAGTAATTTAGTGCCGTGATTGCCGACAAAGGTGGCCGTGACGACGTCGTTGGGAGTGATGGCGTACTGCACCCCAAGCGAGTAGTTCTGCATATAAGGTGAGCGCCTGTCGCTCGGGATTCCGGTTGTGCCCTGGCCCACATCCTGCAGCCCACCGGCTGCAGAGCCTTGAGGCTTCAGCAGGCCGGTCGGAAAGGGATTGCTGAGGGTGTTTGAAAGAGTGACGCCGTTATTGACGGAACCGGAGTAGGAGGTTGACTGGCTGAAACCCGGGTTGTATCCACCGCCAAACCACTGCGGTGCGAAGAAGATGCCGTAGCCGCCGCGAAGTACCAGACGTTGGGTCGCCTGGTAAGAGAAGCCGAACCGGGGAGCGACATTGGTATAGCTGGTGTTATAAAGACCGCGACGGTGTCCGTTGCCGTTGAAGACTACCTCGCCAGGCAGCTGCATTCCGACGGCGGCACTTATGGGATTGATGGCGTTGTAGTTAAAGTATGCCTGCCGGTCATGCCGCTCGGTAGGGGGTGCTTGCCATTCGTAACGCAGGCCGAGATTGAGAGTGAGGTGCTGTGTCGCCTTCCAGTCGTCCTCCATGTAGAAGCCGTTTAGGTGACGAGTAACGGCGGCGTTGAAGTTCGTAGTGGCAGAACCGCTATCGGCGGCCCCAAGCAGTAGCGACGCGAAGCCGGAGCCGGTGGAGGAGTTTCCGGAGGTCGGATCGGGACCGGACGTGAGGCCGGAGCCGATGTTGAAGGTGGTGTTGGGAAGGCTGTTGCCGTTGTTTTGTTGGATGGCACCGAAGAAGCCGAAACTGAGGTTATGCACGCCGTGTGTCTCAGTGAAATCGACGGAAAGGCTGCCGACATTCCGGAACCCGGTGCCCTCGGTACCCTGGGATGGACCGAGCGGTGCTTGCCCACCTACGTTGATCAGCGGGAACACGGGGGAGTTGGCGGACAACGACGCGGGAAGATCCACGGACACGTAGTCGAAAGGATAGCCCTGCACAGTACCTCCCTCGGCCCATCGGGAGAGACCGGCAGTCGCGCTCATTGCGAACGTCGGGGCAAACACATGGCTTCCGCCGAGCACAAAACTAAAGCGGTTATTGGGACGGATGTTGCCAGGACCGGCGATGTTGTTGGCGCCGTAAAACGCGGGGGAGTTGGTCTTCTGCTCATACTTTTGCGACCAGCGACCGAAGATGCGGGTGATCTGCGTGATGTTGTGATCGAACCGGATCAAGTACTCGTCGGAGGTGGCTGGAGCGGAAGCGGTCGCGGCGTAGTTGTTGGACGTGCTGGATGTGGTGGGTGAAGGATAAAAGGACGCAAGCTTGGCCCCGACGGAATTTATTTGGCCTTGGCCAATGTGATGTTATCTGGAAACGGGTCACGAATGAAACCGGAGCTGGTCGCAACGCGGCCGGTACGCGCATCAACAGTGCCTGCGACGATCGCGCGACCGGACGTCGGGTCATAAATGGCGCCGGAGAGTATGGGACGCCCGAGTGCATCTGTGCCAAGCTGCGAACCAAGCAGGGCGGAGAAGTTTCCGGTGCGGAAGTCGGCGGTAGGAACGGTGCCGGTGAAGGTGGCTGGGGTGCTTTCCCGTAGGCCTTCGTAGAGGCCAAAAAAGAATGTCTTGTCGTGCCCGTTGTAAAGGCCGGGGATGATAACGGGTCCTCCAATGGAGGCGCCGAACTGATTGCGGCGAAAAGAGGGCTTGCTCAGACCATAGAAGTTGTTGAAATAGGCGTTCGCGTCGAGTTTGCTGTTTCGGAGGAATTCAAACGCGGAACCATGGATTTTGTTGGTGCCGGATTTGGTGGTGACATTGATGACATTACCCGTGCTAAAGCCATACTGCGACGTGAAGGAGTTGGTCTGAATCTTGAACTGGTCGACGCTTTCGACCGAGGGTACGTAGACCACCGCACCCCAGTCTGAGGCGGTGTCCCAGATGCCATCGAGAAGAAAAGCCGTGGTGCCAAAGAAGCCGCCACCAAAGTTTAGGAAGGAGATGTCCTGGTCGGCAGTGCCCTGAGTTCCTCCACCATTCAGCCGCTGCCCCTGGACGGAGTTCGAAACAGAAGAGTTGAGCGTAGCCAGGCCAAAAACGTTGCGCAGATTGAGTGGCAGCTCGACCACCTGCTTGGACGAGATATCGGCGGAAAGATTCGCATTGTCGGTGTTGAGAAGAGGCGCGTCGCTGGTGACTGAGACCTCCTGGGCGCCGGCCCCGATGAAGAGGTGAACATTCTGAGTTACGCTCTGCCCTGCCGTAAGGACAATTCCCTGTTGCTGGTAGGACTTGAAGCCGGGCGCGTCGACACGAAGCGTGTATGTCGCCGGCGGAAGGAGGCGAAAGCTGTAGTCGCCGCTTTCAGTCGTCGGAAAGGTGCGGGTGACTCCATTCTCGGTGCCCGTCAGCGTGACGATTGCTCCGGGAAGGACGGCCTCCGACGGATCGAGAATGGTTCCGCTCAGGGTTGAACTCGTGGTCTGGTCCTGCGCGTGGGACACGGCTTCCGCGAAGAAGAGCACTGGGACCAAAGCTAAGACCTGACATAGACGGGATCGACGTTGCGACACTGGGATCTCCTTGGCGAGACCATGGAGATGATGGAGCAGCTCAGATCAGGACGCTGGTCCGAAGTGGTCTCGCCGCCACACATAGGGCAAGTCGCCGGTCAACATCGTCAAGAGAAGCTACGGTAGGTATCCTCAGACCCCGTGGGTTCGGCTCTGAATCTGAGGTAACGAGCGGAGGTATACTACGTTGGTCCGGGAGCCGCCGGGTAGCAGGTTGTGGAGAGAATGCAGACAGGACGGGGCGCCACGGAGGACATTCCGCTCTCGCTTCCACCGGATGAGATCTCAGTAGCCGAGGTGAGGCTCGCCCTCGAGACGATCCTCATCAGCCAGCCATTTCGCACCAGTAAGCAGTGTCAGAACCTGCTTCGCTATATCGTGGAGCACTCCCTGAGCCGGGATGATATGGCTCTTCGTGAGAGAGTTCTTGGTGTTGAGGTATTTGGTCGGGCAGCCGACTACGATACAAGCGAAGATCCGGTGGTTAGGATGCGCGCGGCGGACGTTCGCAAGCGCCTGGCCCAGTACTACCAATCGATCGACGACGACGCTTCCACCATATACATAGATCTCAAGCCAGGCTCATACAGGGCGACGTTCCATCTCGGCCGATCTTCTCATCCGCCGATTACGCCGGCTCAAGGGCCATCTTTGCCACTGCCGGCCTCCCCTCCGCCAATGGTCACGGGATCGCCTCTACCGGATCAGCTGCCCGACAACTCCCTATTTACGCTCGCGGCCGTCACCAAGCCGCACCGGTCGCATTCGCGCCGCTTTCCATTGCTGCGTCTCTTCTTTTCTGCAGCTGCGCTTCTTTCGCTCATCGGACTCGCGGCCTGGCTGCTCGAGGCCCCGCACTGGAACTCGCCACAGCGTCGCTTCTGGGCTCCACTGACCACCAGCCGGAAGCCGATTCTTCTATATCTCGGGTCCAACGTGGCGTACCGCTTCACACCCGAGTTCCAGGCCCGGTACCAGAAGGAGCATGGATTGTTGGCGAATGGTCCTGAGTTCTTCGTAGATCTACCGCCGAACGGCACCGTGCAGACGAGCGACCTCGTGCCGATGCCAAGCACCTTCGTCACCGTTGGTGACCTCGCGGCAAGCGCGCAGATCGTCTCTCTGCTGAATGGCTGGGGAAAGCCCTTCGTTCTCCGCTCTGCGAGCGATCTATCAATAGGCGACCTCCGGAATACACCTGCCGTGTTGATAGGCGGGTTCAACAACCATTGGACGCTGGAGACCACGGATGACCTCCGTTTCTTTTTCAACAATGGCACGGAGATTCGCGATCGTGAGCACCCGGACCGGATCTGGAAGATCATTCAGGAGGCGCACGGCATCACTACCGAGGATTACGCTCTCGTCTCCCGCCTGTCGCAAGCCAAAACGGGTGGCCCGGCAATTACGGTGAGCGGCATTGGATCGTACGGCACGCAGGCCGCGGCGGAGTTCGTCACGAGCGACGATAAGATGAGCGCCATGCTTAGGGACGCACCGGCAGGCTGGGAGCAGAAGAACTTTCAGGTGGTGCTCCGCATTCGGGTCCTAGCATTCGCCCCAGTGGCCGTGGAGGTCGTGACCACAACCTGGTGGTAGTTTCAGCCCTCGCTTCCGAACCACGGGAGGCTTCGACGTGAGCACCGAAGGTCGAAGCAGTCGGTGCAATCTCCCCTTTAGACTGAATCGATCTCTCAGTTTCATAGCGAGGCTCGTCACAGCAAACCCGAGCTTAGAATTGCTCGCCGCATAGATTTGCTACAACAGCCCAGAATAGGATATTCGCGGTCTTAGAGAGACTCCTCATGCCGGGAGTAGCATATGCCGGATACTGATAGCCCCCTACCGCTCCGGTACTGGGCGGCAACGATCTGAATGCCCATGACAGAGATGTCTCTCGCTGTCATAAGAGAGCTAATAAGAATGAGGAGGGTTTTGTAAACCGGGGCGGTCAGGTTGTATTTCCGTAAGAGCCTCTCATCCGTAGGGCGCCCGGCTACTCCTGAAAGAAACAGCACCTTCCCACGCGTACTGGTCAACAGGCCGTTAGAGACGAGTACCAGATTCCCCGAATCGGAGGAGGGTTCGTCTTTACCTTGCTACAGCTACGAACGTCTTCTGGCTCGTGAGCTTCACCTAAACGTTAAATCTACACAGGTCTTCCGAGCAGCTCTCAGCGCATGTAAGGATGCTCGCAACGGGCGTGACGACCCGCATTACGCGTACAGCTTCAATAAACAAGCTTAAGTGCGAACTGACCCAGGCGTGCATTATTGCGCTCGTACGTGATCTGGCTGAAGTTGCCGCCCTGAAAATTCAAGTTTCCAGGCTGGCCGAAGCTATGGTTGTTGAAGACATTGAACGCCTCCGCACGGAACTGCAGCTTGACAGACTCGTGCAAGTTGACCTCCTTGAACACGGAAAGATCAATATTCGAGAAGCCTGGCCCGCGCGCTTGATCGGGCGAACCGCCCAATGGTCTGTAATCAATCTGACCGATGACCGTCGCAACCGGTGGCTGGGTGAATGCTGCAGGATTGAGCCATTGCTTGGGGCCCCTGTTGGCAGCGTAACGATCTACTCCCGGAACAGTATTGGCGAAGCAGCCGAAGTCCGAGGTCGTCCCCTGCGGACAGCCGATCGTGAAGGGCTGCCCGCTCTGATGGGTGATGATGAAGTTACTCTTCCAGCCTCCAATGAAGAGATCCGCCAATCGCCCATCTTTTCTGAAGTACGCGCCTCCCCTACCAAAGGGAAGAGCATAGGAACCAGAGACATGCGTCACCTGGGCAGTGTCGCTATCGCAAAGGCCATAATCACCGTTGATCCCAAATCCTGGCAGCCATTCCGCGCGGAAGCCTGGTGAATTCCCTGAGATCGTTCGCTGGTTCGTGAGGCACTTCGCAAAGGTGTAATTTGCGAGCAAGGTGAGCCCGAGGCTGAGCTGGTGCTGATAGGTAGCCTGCATAGAGTTGTAGCTGCTCGATCCGTTCGTCGTCTGAAATTGCGAATTAGGCGAAAACTGCGGATATGGAATGTGGCCCTTCACGCTTGGATCGTAAATGCTCGTACCCGGCGGCAAGATAGCGGAAGGAGAATTATGCGATCCGAGGCTGTCAAGATGACGGCCGGTCGTTCCGACATACGCAATCTGCACCGAGTCATTGTGAGTGAACTGATCTTGAAAGGTAAGGTTGAACGTCTCGGTGTAAGGAGTTTGGAAATCATACTGCCGCCCGAACAGACCCACGCCATTGCCAGGAACATTGACCGGATTCTGCAAATCCTGTCCGCTCAGAGCATTCTCGATCGTCGCCGTGCTGCCGCTTGGCGTCCTAAGGGGAGTCTGAGAGTTCACCGCGTTGAAGCCCACGGTGTAGGAAAAGGGGTAGTTGGTCCCCAGCGTTCCTCCGAAGCCGATATTATCGAGCGCGCCGTAAGCGATGCCGAAGCCGCCGCGGAACACTAGGCTATCTGTCGCGCGATACGCAAATCCGACACGCGGAGCGAAATCAAGACTTTGCGCATTGCCGGTGGCGTCCGACGCTGTGCAGTTGAGCTCAATGTGACTTGACACCAGCAGCTGGTCAAATGTCGACGAGCGTGCCACATTACAACCCTTCTCGGAAAGATTATACGTACCCGTCGGACCGTTGCCGCCATCGGCGATGAAGTTGGCTTGTCGTCCGTTCACTTCCGCATAAGGTGTGTAGTGATCCCAACGCAGACCAAGATTCAAGGTAAGTCTTGAGGTAGCCTTCCAATCGTCTTGGAAGAACGCCGCACCGTAGTAGCGAAGGGTCTTCGTTTGGGCATAATTCGAACTACCGTAGGACGAAGCTCCTCCTAAATCGTCGATGCCGTTCGGTACCGTTGCAGCAGTCGGAACAAGCAGAAAGTCAGCGGCGCCGTTGTACCCGTTATTAGCATTGGGTATGTCCGAGTATTGGCCTGTAAAAGTAAAGTTCCCTTTGCCATAGGGCGGCTGGATAATACTGGCCCGGATTACGTCAAGCTGACCACCCATCTTGAAGGTATGGGCTCCATACACCTTGGTCACGTTGTCCAGAATCTCGAGATCCGTGACTGTTTCGAGTGTTGGCACATAGGCCGCCACACCTAGTCCGGTATATCCATAGATGTTGATGACCGGCAGACCGCCATTTCCCGGACTCTGCGGCACGCCCGGAATGCCGAATTGTTCGGGGATGCCAGGCGTATTGGCTTCGAAAGGGATGATGCGCTCGATGCTGTGGCTCCAGCCCGCATGAATCTCATTGGTCAGGCTCGGCGTGAAAACGTGGGTGTATCCGAGCGCGATTGCGTAGCGTGGAGCTTCCGTCGTTCCGGCGCCGAAGTTCTGACCTTCCGCCAACCCGGGCAGGTTGGGAGGCGTCGTGTATACGGTGCGGCTCGAATCGTACACACCGAACAGGATGTTCTTCGCGCTGAAATTTTGATCGATGCGAATGTCGTACTGATTAATCGTCTGCTGCGCGCTCGCAAAGGAACTGTAGTTCTGACGTCCGGCAAGACCAGGCGTCGGTGCTGGAAACAGGTTCATGAGCTTGACCGCGTTCGGATCGAGTCGCCCTGCCGGCAGCTGATTCAGATACTGTTCAATCGTTGTGAAGTCGGAGATACCCGCGACGCTTCCCCGCGTATAGAAGGGATCGCGTACCACCACGGCAACTCCCGCGGTGTTCCTCAGACCGCTTACGGGATCGATGGCTCCTGCGGCCACAGTTCGCGTTGTCGACGGATCCAGAAAGGTGCCGAGAGCGATCTTCCGACCGAGAGCGTCGACATTCGGCTTCGTCCCGCCAGCAAGTGCGATGTAATCCTGGAAGTTCGTAAATTTGCTGGCTCTCTCCGCGTCCGTGGGGACATACGAGGTGCTGGGGCTGGGCTGCACAATGCGCGTTCCCTGATAATCAAAGAAAAAGAAGGTTTTGTCTCTGCCGTTGTAAACCTTGGGAAGGAATACGGGCCCCCCGATGGTTCCCCCGAACTGGTTCTGGTGGTACGACGGTCGCGAGTAAGTTGGGTTCTGCTTAGCGAAGTAGTCACTCGCGTTAAAGACGGTGTTGCGGACGTACTCCCAAAGGTCGCCGTGAATCTGATTCGTCCCGGACCGGATCACCGCGTTAAGGACAGATCCGGTCGAATGTCCAAACTCAGCGCTAAAATTACCCGTCTGAAGTTTGAACTCCTCAATCGCATCTGGCGGGGGCGTAAAAGCTGCATTCGTGCCGAACTGTGTTCCGCCGTAAGCCTCCTCATTGTTGTCGATACCGTCGAGACGGATGTCGTTCTGCCAGAAGTTGATGCCGTTGGTCACAAAGAGAGCGCTTCCGGTCGTACCGCCGGCCGTCGTCGTAACGCCCGCCGAGAGCTGCGCCAGAGAGACCCAGTTGCGTCCCGCGAGGGGTAGGTCGTTGACCTCTCCTCCCGTAATCGTCTGCCCCAAAGACGCGTCAGACGCTTGGAGTAGCGGCGCCGCCGCCGTCACCGTCATCTCGGTGCTCTGTGCTCCCGGAGTCATAGTGATCTCAACGTCTAGGTTCTGCTGGACATGCGCGATCACGTCCAGAGCTGTGAACTTGTTGAAGCCTGGGCTTTCGGCCACCACCGTGTACGTTCCGGGCTTGACGGCCTCAAAGGTGTAGGTCCCAGAGGAGGCAGAGACCGCCGTCTGCACCACATTAGTTGCGTTGTTGGTGAGCGAGACCTTGGTCCCGACGATGATCGCGCCCGTCGTATCTTTGACCGTTCCCTGGATTCGGCCCGCGTCAATCTGGGCGTGCAGGCAAGGCACGAGCACGATGACGAGCAAAGCGAAGAGGATGCCGGTCCTCTCAGAAAGGACGCGTTTAGACGAGTGCATGAATGGCGCTCCGTAGGTGCTTCAGGGTTGTGGAAGACAACTGTAAGGTTCGTACTTGGCGAACTGACGTGTACCGCTTCAGGAGAATGCGAATCATAGTTGCCAGGTAGAGACAGGCCTCGACCCACCATCCCTTGAGCCGGAAAGATAGCGGCTTTAATGATCGAATGTCAACGGTTGAATCATACAGTCTGATCGAAATGCGTAAAATCTATCATTTTGGTTGCTTCATCCGTGAACAACGGCCATATGACGAGCTCAGCTATTCTGGGCGTATGAAAGCAACGCCTAGCGAACTCATTGATCGGCAGGAGATCATCTTGCAGACGCTTCAGTCTTCCGGATCGGTCAGCATCGAAGGGCTTTGTACCCTGCTGAATACTTCCGTCGCGACAGTTCGGCGCGATCTCAGGGATCTGGAGGACCGGGCCCTGCTTCGCCGGACCCGCGGTGGAGCGGTACCGATGGGTCCTCTCTTCTACGAGCCTTTTCGTCATGACTCGTCTTTTCAGGACAAGGTAGGCAGCTTTGCGGAAGAGAAGCGCCGTATCGCGCGGGCTGCCGCCCGGTTCGTAAATCCTGGAGATACTGTGGCGTTGAGCGGCGGCACAACAACCACTGAGCTTGTGCGCAGCTTCCTGACGGTTCCCGGGATCACCGTCGTCACCAATACCGTCAACGTCGCGATGGAACTAAGCGCCTGCAAGAACATCGAGGTCATCGTCACCGGCGGCATGCTGCGCGGCAACTGGTTCACCCTTGTGGGTCCCTTGGCAAACATGGCGGCACAGATGGTTTACGCGGACATCATGTTTCTCGGGGTCGACGGAATCAGCGTTGACTTTGGGCTCTCCTGCTCAAACCCGCAAGAGGCGGAGTACCTCCGGATGATGGCGCAGCACGCCAGACGGAAGGTGGTCGTCACCGATCACAGTAAGCTCGGCGTTCAAAGCAAGTGGATGCTCTGTCCTACACGTGAGATCCAGACGATTGTCACGGACACAGGCGCAGACGACAACTGCATCAAGCCCTTCACGGATATCGGGATAGAGTTGATCAGAGTCTGACGACTACCCTTCCCGGACATACGCCTTCAGGGTAGCCATGGCAACATTCGTTGCGACGGCCGGGCCGATCGTGTACGCACCTACTGAAGCTGGAAGGATCACCGTCTCAGCATAGTGAAGGTGCATCTCCGGGAACGCGCCCGTTGGACTAGAGATCGTCGCACATTCGCCCTGGACGAGATTCAACACATGTAACGTACCCTGCGTGTTATGGGGCACTGGAGCCGTAAACCAGTGCCGGCGTGTCTCGAGAAACTCGGTGCAGTGAAGCCCCGTTCGCTCTTCGGTCCAGCCCTCGCCGCTTGTCACCACACAGGTCTGGTCTATCAATTCCTTTTGCACCCAGTCAGCCGTTCGCTCCCATCGTATGTTGGCCAGCCCATGTTCAAGGTGGATTGGCCGCGGCCGGCCATCAAGCCCCGTACGACCCCAATCCCAGAGCTTAAATGTAAAAATGTAAGGCGTCGCGCTAATCTCGAGTACAACGCTTCCCGCACCGGAACAGTGCACGGTGCCCGCTGGAATGGAGAAGTGATCATGCGTCGCTGTCGGCCACGACGCCACAAACTTATCTGCGTCGAAAGGCGTTTCGCCCAATTCCGCGGTAAGCAGGGCGGCACTCATCTCTGCGGGCTTCACGTGCTCACGCAAACCCAGATATACGGAGGAACCCGGCTCGGAGTGAAGCATGTAATAGCTTTCGTCCTGCGTGTACGGCATCCCAAAGTGCTTGCGGATATAGCTCGTGCTCGGGTGGACCTGAAGAGACAAATTGCCGCCCTCCACCGTATCAAGAAGATCGAAGCGTATCGGGAACTCGGGACCGAACCTCCTGAAGACAGACGCGCCCAGCAGGCGAACCGCCTGCTCATGCACAAGCACCACAGCCGGCAATTCGAACTGTCGCGAGCCGAATCCCAGTAGAACGCTGTTCTCCTCCGGCACACAATCGAAGCCCCAGGCGTAGTTCTGCGGACCATGCGGCAGTCCGAAACGCTTTCGCATCCATTGTCCGCCCCAAGGTCCGGGATCAAAGAAGGGGACGACCCGAAAAGGACGATTGACGGCTGCACGAACGGCGTCGCGCAAATGGTCCCCTTCGAGCATGCGCGGCACATCCTCGTCGTTGAGTTCGAGAAAGAGGTCGACTTGGCCGAACATGCGATGTCGGCACTCGTCACCCACACGCCAATCGAGAAAGAATGCGACTTTATACAACTCACCTGGACTGGCGTCCTGGTTGCCCAATCCGAGATTGCCGATCAGATGTGCGCGCTGTCTGCGCTGAAGCTCCCAGCGGGCGACACTCGCGTGAAGCAACAGGTCGGGCCGACCCACAACGTAGCCTGCTCCAGCGCCTGCGATGATGACCAGAGCGGAGGCCTGTCGGATCCGTGCTCGCATCCTTTCGAGCGGCTCGGGAGCGAAGTACGACTCTATTGTCCAAGGGTGCATCACGTTGAAGACGGGATCTTCGGTCAGGGTATCGGCGAAGGTTGCCCGGAGTTGCGCCGGTGAACGAAAGGCATCCTGCGTCAGTAGCACTTTGGCACTCGGGCTTACGGAAGCAAGCCGGTCCGCGATCGTGCATGCATCAATTCCCGGATAGAGCTCAACCGCGACGACAAAGCGACCCGACTCCGGGGTGCGCGAGCGGATCGCGTCCAGCACCTCCTGCCAACCCTCCATGCACGTAGCCGTCTCCGCCGAGATCGTCACGACGGGCCGGGTCTCGTACTTAGACAAACACGGACTCCTCGGGAAACAGAGACGCGGCGCCAAACAGGGCGGCGCGAGAGCCGAGCTGCGCTGCTTCGATGTGAGGCAGACCCCGGCTGCTTCGCCACATATGCTCTTCGACGTAGCTCCTGAGGGGTCCAAGAATGTGCTCGCCCCGATGCATAATGCCGCCACCAAACAGAACCAGCTCCGGGCCGTACGCGTGAATCAGCGCAATCGCAAGCACCGACCAGACCTGAACGCAGTGCGTGAGGATCTGCTCCGCGACCGCGTCACGAGCATCCACGCCGCGGAAGAGCGCCCGGAAGTCGAGGCAGGGCTCCCTTGCGAGCTCACTCGTAGCGAAGCCCGGCCAATCGCGGCATAGATACGGAAGAGTGGAGGTAGATGCCTCGGCCTCGGCACATCCAATAGCTCCACAGGCGCATCGTCGACCATCCATTCGGATAGGGAGATGGCCGCCCAGGCTTCCGGCATGACCTGCTTTGCTGTGCAGAAGGTGGCCGCCAATCATCGCGGCCCCGCCGATGCCCGTACCCAGGGTGACCATCACGACATCCTCAGCGCCCTGAGCAGCACCTGCCCACACCTCACCCAGCAGGGCAAGTCGCGCGTCATTCTCAAGACGCAGCGGCAGGTCGAAGCTGGCTCGGGCCCACCTCGTCAGTGCTTCAACGCTAAGGTCGGAATATTTGTTCAATGGAGAGAGGATCTCGTTGGTGCTGCTGCAAACAATGCCGGGGTAACCGACGGCCACCCCGCGGGCCAGGCTTGGTTCCATGCCAGCCTCATTAAGGCACTCCCGAAGCAGCGCCTCGACCGCAATCAAAACGGTCTGCGCGGGAAGCGCGTCCGTCGAGCAGCTGCGTTCCGCCAGTACTCGTTTTCGCTCGATGATCGCGCAACTCACGTGGGATCCTCCGAGGTCAACAGCAAGGACGCTCAAGGTACCTCCACTCGAATCGGGTGCGCAAGACTGCTCAAGTTCCTTAACTCTCCTCTGGGTGGAGCGTGACTCTCCTGTCAACTTACACGAGCGTGAGCAGCAATTTCAATCACGTCTGATGATCAAACGCGTATCATCTCCGGAAATCATCCCTCGGAGTCGAAGCATGAAGATCTCGCTTGCCCTGTCGACCGCGGTGGCTGCCCTGGGTGGCTTGCTCCTGGGGTTCGATACGGCGGTGATCGCAGGAACCACGCAGGCGCTTACCCGCACATTTCAGCTGACCCCCCTCATGCTCGGTCTCACGGTTTCCTGTGCCATCTGGGGGACGGTCATGGGCGGTCTTCTGGCGCAGATTCCTGGGGAACGGTTTGGCGGCCGCGAGACCCTTCGCATCACCGCGGTTCTTTATTTGGTCTCGGCGCTTGGCTGCGCGTTCGCAGGAAATTGGGGAGCCTTTCTGCTGTTCCGTTTTCTGAGCGGGCTCGCGATCGGTGGATGCTCTGTCTTCAGCCCCATGTACATCGCGGAGACATCGCCCGCAGCGCTCCGCGGTCGGCTTGTGTCCTGTTTTCAGTTGAGCATCGTCTCGGGCATCCTCGTCGCGTACGGCTCCAATGCCGGGCTTACGCTCCTCGTAACGTCGCCGGCGCTGTGGAGATTCGAGCTCGGCGTGGCGGCTCTGCCCGCCGCGCTCTTCCTGCTAATGCTCGGTCTAATTCCTCAGAGTCCTCGATGGCTCATCAAGCAGGGCAGACTTGACGAGGCGCGAGCCGTGTTGAGGACGGTCGGCTCGGACGATCCCGATCGAGACACAGCTGCAATTCAGTCCGCGCTCGTCCCCGGCGGCCGACGTGAGCCTTGGCTCTTGTCTGCGGAGTTTCGCCGGCCTCTGCTCATCGCGCTCGCCTTAGGTCTGTTCAACCAGCTCTCCGGCATCAACGCGATCCTTTATTACGCCAACGAGATCTTTGCGCAGGCTGGCTTTCGATCGGTCTCCGCCAACGAACAGGCGATCGCGATCGGTATTGCGAATCTGGTATTCACGATTGTCGGAATGGCTCTGATTGATCGTGTCGGACGCAAACCCTTGCTGCTCGCAGGAGCGCTCGGTATGGGGCTCTCGCTGACCGGGGTCGCCGCGGTTTTTCTCACCGGACAGATGCAGTCTCTTCTGCTGCCCCTCCTCATCGTCGATATTGGTTTCTTCGCGGCATCGCAAGGCGCGGTTGTCTGGGTCTACCTCAGCGAGATCTTCCCTTCGGTCATTCGCGACGAGGGACAAAGCTTTGCAAGCTCCTGGCTGTGGCTTTTGACGGCCCTCGTCTCCGGCCTCTTCCCAAGCCTCGCGGCGGTCTCGCGAGTATATCCATTTCTCCTCTTCGCGGCAGCCATGGCAGCACAGTTCGTAGTCGTGCTTTGGTTCTTTCCGGAGACGAAGGGGAACTCGCTCGAACAGATTCAGAAGACCTTCGGCTGACGATGGAAAGTTTAGGATCCGCCAAACTCCCGATCAGGATTTCGATTGCCGATAACATCCCCTTCGGTCAGCCGATCCTAGTCGGTCACGACTCCGAATGCCGCGCCCGCAGGATGCACAGCGAATCGAGGACGGGATGCGCCGCGCCGTGAAGATGGGGGGCTACCGCGACTGGGAGGAACTGCCAGCGGGTATCTTCGCTGTAGCCGGTACCAACGTGCGCACCGTCTTGCTCACCGCCATCCAGCCCGCTTCTCCGTAGCCCTTTGCGCGGGCACTCTGAACGAGCCAAATTCCGACAAGCGCGTTTCTAGTCATCAGTCCTTCGGTAAGCCACCCGAGTAGCTTTCCATGCCGACTTCTGAAGATTATCGAAAGTGTAAGCTCAACAGGCTATTCGCTTTGGGACGGAGACTCATGAGCAGATGGAAGATCGCTTTACCGACTGTTGTGTTGCTTCTATTTACGGCGAGTCTAAGCGCTCAGCCGAATCCGGTGGTGACGACGGATAAAGGCGATGTCGTGGGGCGACGAGGAAGTGTTCTGACGTATCTCGGGGTCCCCTATGCGGCCCCGCCCCTTGGTCCGTTACGCTGGCGGCCTCCGCAACCCGCAACAGCGTGGAGCTCACCTCGTGACGCCGGCAAGGCGGGTCAGGCATGCCCACAGGTCGTGCTAGCGATGTTTCCGGTACCTGGAAGGAGGCCAGGTGACGTTCAAGGAGACGAGGACTGCCTTTCTTTGAATGTCTACGCTCCCGTATCGGCAACTACGAGCAGCAAGTTGCCGGTCATGGTCTGGATTCACGGAGGAGCTTTCACGGTTGGGGAAGGCGGTGCTTATGACGGAAGTGCCCTTGTCGCAAAAAATGGGATTGTCGTTGTAACGCTGAATTACAGGTTGGGCGCGCTGGGCTTCCTCGCTCTAGCAAGTCTGGACGCAGAGCGCCGGGGTGAGAGTTCTGGCAACTACGGGATCCTCGACCAGCAGGCCGCCTTGCAGTGGGTAAAGAGAAACATCGCAAACTTCGGAGGCGATCCTGCAAAGGTCACCATCGCAGGGGAATCGGCTGGCGGCATGAGCGTCTGCGCACAGATGGCGTCCCCGAGAGCAGCGGGACTCTTCGAGAGAGCCATCATCCAGAGCGGGCTTTGTGAGAGTCCAGGCAATTCCGTGTTGCTTCCAACGGCTGAAACTCAGGGAGCCGAGTATGCCCGCAAGCTCGGATGTGCTCCGACCGACCTTTCCTGCCTGCGCAAAGTCGACACGGAAATTCTGCTTAAGACGAAAGTTCCGGGTCGCAGACCGCTCAGCAACATGGTCTGGTCTCCAACCTACAAGACGAGTGTGTTGCCGCTTACACTCTCGGCAGCCTTCGCACAAGGCAAGCTCAATCGCGTTCCGGTTCTTGCTGGCACAAATCATGACGAGGGGCGACTCTTCATCTCAGTCGCGTCCCCCACAGGCAAACCAGTCACGGTCGCTCAATACTGGGGTGCCACCGGGCTGTTGGTAAGCGCCGGCAAAGCCCGTCGCGTTCTCCTCCAATACCCCTTCCGTGCCTACGGCACACCGGCACTCGCCTTCGCCACCATGTTTACCGATGGGGTGTTCAGCTGTCCCGCGATGAAGGTTGATCGCAGTCTGTCACAGTACGTTCCGGTTTACGCCTTTGAGTTCAACGATCCGAAAGCGGTAACTAAAATGAAGTCGCCAGGAGACCTCCCAGGGCTCGGGGCCTTTCATGGCAGTAGTCTTGTGTACGTCTTCCAAACGCCCATTGCTGGGGTAGCCGAACCGTCGATGTTCAGCCCGGAGCAGAGACGATTGTCGGACGAACTGAGCGCCGCCTGGATCAACTTCGTCAAGACTGGCGATCCGAACACATCAGGCAAGTCACAGTGGGAGCGTTTTGCCGGTTCGAGTGAGTTTGTGCAAACTACCGGAGTGGCAGGCTTTCAGCCGAACACGACGTTCGCGTCCGAACACAAATGTTTGCTCTGGGACAGTCTCAATCGGGAGTGAAGTCGCACCCCATCTTCTCGGCTGCCAAGATATCGACGATGGCAGGGCGAACCTTGCAGCTTCACGTTCGTCTGAGTCGGCCTAATTCCCTGGTGCGGGTTACCGAGCAACGTTCTTCTCGTCGCTTTGCTCACGAACGGTCGGCAACACGGAAGCAAGGATGCATCAGTCCTCTATGTCGGCTTGTAGGCAGTAATGCCCGTACCGCGGAGGTTAAGGCTGGAGCTGACAAGAGACTCGCGAGGAAAATCGCGGCTATTTGGACTTGGACTGCCCTCGTTGATAAGCGCGGGGTGCCTCCGACTCCCAACGACAAAGTATTGTCCTGGCCTGCAGTTCGCGACTTCCCGCCGGGAGCCCACTGCGAAGAGCCGAGTGCCCCGAGTACCCCAAGCATCCGCCCTCTCTCGGCCGGATCCTCCTAAGTGGATGGGCATACGCGAAAGGTGTAGGCTTCTTTGCAAGATGAGCTACCGCTTTTCTGCGATGCTGCACATTCCCGGCGATGTCCGCGACGCCATTGGGTTCTATGAGCGAGCGTTTGGCGCTACTACGGGCTGGAGCACGCCTTTGGCCGATAACATGGTGGCGCAGCTCCTCGTACAGGGCGCGGAGTTCTGGGTGCACCCCGCGAGCGAGGCAATCGGCAATCCATCGCACCCACCCGGCGGGACGGCGGTGCGACTGATGCTCATCGTAAACGACCCGGATGCGTTATTCGATCAGGCCGTCGCGGCCGGCGCGGTTGTCCGGTCCCCAATGCAAGACCGTGACTACGGATGGCGTGATGGCTCAGTCGTGGACCCCTTAGGACATCGCTGGGAAATAGGTAAGCCGCTCTAACACAACGATCAGCGAGCAGCAGACCTCGGACTGCTCTAATACGGCGGTAGCAAAGGCCTGAAGAGCAGTAGCAGAAGGCGCTCTAAATCTTCAACTCGCAACGTAGCAAGTCATCCTGGTCGCTTTCGCACGACCGCGAACCCGCACTGACGGATGACTTCCGGGTCGGCAACGCTGCACCAGCGATGCCCAACTCTCCCCATCAGGGCTCAATGAGTGCATTGGCCTGAAGTCATCATCCGAGGTCAGGTATAGGCAACGGGTCATCTATCGTCCGTCTCAGCGCTTTCACTTCTCCTTGATACCTAGCTCCTGCAAGAATGGACGCATGGCCTTGGTCGTTTTCATCCGCGGAATCAACGTTGGAGGACAGCGAACTTTTCGTCCAAGCTTGCTCGCCAAAGATCTGCAGGTTTTCGATGCCGTAAACGTGGGAGCCGCAGGCACGTTTGTCATTCGCAAGCCTGGGTCGCGCGCCAAGTTTCTTACCGAACTGCGCCGGCGGTTGCCGTTTGAAGCAATCATCGCTCTCTGCGAAGGCATTGATTTGATTCGACTTGAGATGGAGAATCCATTTGGAGCTGAGTCACCGCGCGCGGATGATGTTCAATTTGTAAGCATCCTCTCTGAGGACGGACATTGCAGTGTTGCTCCTCCCATTGTTCTTCCCGAAGGCGAGGAGTGGCTTGTGCGAATCATCGGCTCAAAGGGTCGTCTCGTTTATGGGGTGTACCGCCGCCAAATGAAAACGATCGCCTATCTCGGTCAGATTGATTTGCTATTTGGGGCGCCGGCCACAACGCGCAGTTGGACCACAATTCTCTCAGTGCTACGGATTCTTAAATCCGGTCAGCCCGGCAAGCAGACTGCCTGAGTTGAAGCGGATAGGCAACGATCGATCAACACCTCTGCCGTCAGAAAAAGATTCTTGATTCGCGCTCAATCGCCAATGCACTTATCCCGAAGAGTCATTCCTTCCGATATTGCGACTTGTGA
>CAZZXY010000027.1:0-14498 GCA_964658105.1 Verrucomicrobia bacterium Tous-C9LFEB
CCTATGAGCGCTGGGCCGCCAGCGTGCAAAAGGATTTCCGCTTTGCCGTGAAGCTCCCCAAAACGATCACGCATGAGCGGCGACTGCAGGATTGCCAGGACCTCGCCGCGCGCTTCGCCGAGGAAGTGGACGGGCTCGGGGCGAAGCGTGGGCCGGTGCTGGTGCAACTGCCGCCGAGCTTCGCGTATCCGGGCGAGGTGGCGGAGGTCTTCTTCGCCGAAGTCTTCTTGCCTGGGGTTTTCTTTGCTGTGGCCATAAGCACCTTAGAAGCCACTGCACTCAAACAAGTGCACTCACGAACGACGATTTCTTTACGATTCGTTCACGACTCAATCCGAACTTCAACGCAGTCGTAAACGAATTGGTCCTTTTGCGGTGGAACCATCCACAACGCGGCCACCCTGCAGGATGTCGATCGTGCCCTTGGCAACAAGCCGCCGCGCCGCCGCACGTGCAGGCTCCATCAACGGCTCCCACGCCGCGCGATCCTCACCTTGGGCCAGCCCACGCGCAGCCTCGCTCGGACAGATCGTCTTGTCGCGACCACGCAGCGCCAGCAAACGCAGGATCTCCCCCTCCAGCTGCTCGTCAATGGGCCGCACACGTCTCTTGCGGCAGGCATCCGAGCAGAACTTCACCTCGTTCCAGTTCTTAGCCCACTGCTTACGCCACGTCATCGTCCGTCCGCAGGCGGCGCACGTCTTCGGCGTCTTATCCGTAACTGACTCCTCAACATCACGCCGTCCCGGCATCGCTTCAGCCCTCACCCACCTGCGGTCTCTCTGCATCGTATGCGTGTGAGCTCGAACGAAACCACACCCCTGCGCTTCGCCACCTGGAATGTGAACTCCGTCAAAGCGCGGCTGGACCATGTCACTGGCTGGCTGCAAACAGTCGCGCCCGACGTGCTTCTCCTGCAGGAGCTGAAGGGCCTCGAGTTTCCCGCCGCGGCCTTCGACGTTATCGGCTACAACAGCGTGGCTGTCACGCAGAAGACCTACAACGGCGTCGCGGTCCTCTCCCGGCTCCCCATCGAAAGCGTGAACACCACGCTGGCAGGGGACAGTGAAGATAGCCACGCGCGCTTTCTCGAAACGCGCATCGGTGGCGTACGCGTCGTCAACATCTACCTTCCCAACGGCAATCCCGTCGGCACGAATAAATTCGAGTACAAGCTGAAATGGATGGACCGCCTCCGTGTGCAGATGAACCTTTGGCTTGCGGACGGCACACCCACCCTCATCGGCGGCGACTTCAACGTCATCCCCGAAGACATCGACTGCGACAAACCCGCCAACTGGGTCCGCGACGCCCTCTTCCAACCCGAGCCCCGCGCCCGCTATCGCGCGATGCTCGCCTCCGGCTACACAGACGCTTTTCGCTCCCTGCACCCCGATGAAACCGGCCAGTTCACCTACTGGGACTACTTCCGTCAGGCCTTTGAGCGCAATCGCGGCATCCGCATCGACCACTTCCTGCTTACGCCATCGCTGGCCGCACGGCTCGAGCGCTGCGAGATCGACCGCACCCCGCGCGCAGGGGAAAGGCCCTCCGATCACACACCGGTTGTCGTCACGCTGCGCGCCTCGTAAGCCCACGACGCCGTGCAGCGGCAAACTTCTATACTGTCCCTGCCAGCATGTCATCCCAAACCACTCCGGTACCCGCCGCCGCCCCTGTCTCCTTCGCCCCCGTCGAGCAACAGCTTGACCTCATCACCAAGGGAGCCGCGGAGATCATCCCGCCCACCGAGGCAAGCGCCCCCGACGCACTTCGTGCGCGCCTGGAAGAGGCTCGCCGCACGGGTATCCCGCTGCGCATCAAGGCTGGCTTCGACCCGACGGCGCCGGACCTCCACCTCGGCCATACCGTGCTGATGCGCAAGCTGAAGCACTTTCAGTCGCTCGGCCACCAGGTCATCTTTCTCATCGGCGACTTCACGGGACTCATCGGCGATCCCACCGGCAAGAACCAGACCCGCAAGCCGCTCACACGCGATGAGCTGATGGAGAACGCAAAGACCTATCAGCAACAGGTTTTTAAAATCCTCGATCCCGAGAAGACCGAGGTCCGCTACAACTCCGAGTGGATGACCCCCTTCGGCGCTGACGGCATGGTTCGCCTCGCGGCCCAATTCACGCTTTCACAAATGCTCGAGCGCGACGAGTTCCACAAGCGGTTTGGCGAAGAACAACCCATCCATATGCACGAGATGCTCTACCCCATGGTGCAGGGCTATGACTCCGTCGCGCTCGAGGCCGACGTCGAGCTCGGCGGCACCGATCAGAAATTCAACCTCATGCGCGGCCGCGACCTGCAGCGGCACTTTGGCCAGAAGCCCCAGATCGTCCTGATGACACCCATTCTCGAGGGCCTGGACGGCGTGCAGAAAATGTCGAAATCGCTCGGCAACGCGATCGGCATCCAGGAGCCCGCGCCCGGCATGTACGGCAAGCTCATGTCCGTCTCTGACGAACTGATGTGGCGCTACTGGATCCTGCTCACCGACCTGCCGCAAAGCGAGATCGACGCCATGCAGGCAAGGGTCGCCTCCGGCGAGCTGCACCCCATGCAGGTAAAGAAGGATCTCGCGCTCACCATCACACGCGAATTCCACGCTGAAGAGCACGCCCAAAGTGCAGCCGAGGACTGGTCCTTGCAGTTTCAGTCGCGCGCTGTCGCCGCGAATCTGCCCGTCATCTCCATCGCAAAAGACAGCGAAGGCCTGCTAGTGCCGAACACCGAACAGGCCGATGCGGAACCTTTGTTTCGTATCGCGAAACTTCTACAACTTTCGGGTCTGGCCGCTTCTGCAAGCGAAGCCACACGCAAAATCGCCGAGGGCGCGGTACTCGTGAATAATGAACGCTTTACAGCAAAGGCCCTTTCCGCGGCCGATCTGGGACCCTCTCCCGTGCTTCGTTTGGGCCGAAAAAGTGTCCGCGTAAACCTTAACTGAACCTGAAGACAGGGCCGCATATGGCGGTAACTAAGGTAATATCGCCCTAGCACTAATACTTGCAACGATCGCAAGCAGTCGCTGAGCAGATGTGCCCCACACAGAGGCCTGTGTAGCACTTGTCCCACGGCCAGCAGCCACGACAGCTACAGACTGTCGCGGACGGAGTCGCCCCCGAAAACGTTCGGTCCCGCCTGGGATCGGCTTAGCGCGACAGTTCCCTTGACTGATCCCGGAAGCACCCGGCGTAGCGCCCTTACCTTGCGCTCGATCAGCAAAACAGGCCCTTTTCTACAGAGAACCTGGCCTTGTACCCGAACCCTGAGTGATCGCAGCATGGTCCTGTCGTTGCCGGACCGCCCCGCTGCCGTGCCGTCACTCCTGCTTGCATGACCCATCTGGTTCCATGCTCCACTACCGGGCGAAAGCTCGGGTAGCCCCTGTCGTCCTGTGCGTCTGGAACTTCAGTAACCCTATCGGTTTCACGAAAGGAACCCAAAGGTTACTCCAAAGTTCTTACGTGGGAGTGCCTCCTCCGGATGCTTTTGCCACTGTGATTGCACCAAGAGTTTTCATGTTGCCGCTGCTGCCGGTTCGGTCCCTCGCGCAACAACTTCATTTCTGGGTAGGTTCTGATGAAGCGTTCGTTCTCCCTTTTCTTCCTCGTCTTGGTACTCATGATGACCAAGGCAGCTTCCGCCACCACGTGGTACGTTCGCGCGGACGGCGGTACCCGCTATTCCTCCAATGCAAGCGAGGGCCAGTGCGATGGCCAGGCAGATGCCGCTTACTCCGGGAAAGGCGTAAACCAGCATTGCGCCTTCAATGACTATCGCTTCCTCTGGGATGACCAGCATACGTACGGCGTGTCCAAGTGGGTCATCAACGGCGGCGACACCGTCATCCTCGACAACACCAAGCAATGGCGCGTGGGCTTCGATCAGGGTGACTCTTCCAGCGACGTCTGGTGCGTTGGCGGCAACGGCACCTTTGCCTGCTTGAACCCAACAGTCCCTGCTGGCACAGCCCAGCAACACACCCGCATCCTCGGCCGGAACTACGCAAGCTGCAGCGCCGGGAATCAGCCAGATCCCAAGAAGATGACGCAAATCTTTGGCGGCTACGGCGTTTACGACACCTTGAACCTGGATGGAGCACAGTATGTGGATGTGCAGTGCCTCGAGGTAACCAGTCACTCAGCCTGCACAATTCACGGCTCTCCGGTTTACCCCAAAGACTGCCAGCGGTACAGTGCCCCGATCGATGACTTCGATTCAGACGGCATCAGCACGGACACCGCAACCCACGACATCCTTCTGCAGGACCTTTGGATCCATGGACACACCGATCGCGGCATCAAGGGACCCATCGGTGGTCTGATCACCGCCAATCGCGTCGATATCTCCACGAACGGCATGGCCGGATGGGACTTTGATCCAGGTGATGGCACACAGAGCCCGAACGGCCTGCTCAAGATGAGCTACTCCACCATCGAGTTCAGCGGCTGCAACCAGGTGTACCCCAACGTGCTTCCGGTAGCCTGCTACAGCCAGAGCAGTGGCGGGTACGGAGACGGCATCGGAACGCCGATCAGCCCCATGGCCGGTGTTTACATTGACCATTCCATCTTCCGCTACAACACCCAGGACGGCGAAGATTTCGGTCACGTGAGCATGGCCAGCAATTTGTCCATCACCAACTCGGCCAGCTATGGCAACAGTGGCGGTCAGTTCAAATGGGCCGGCTTCCAGAACGTCGTCTTCGAGAACAACATCGCGGTCGCGAATTGCCTCCGCATGTCGCAGCCCATCGCGGGCATCCCCTCCACCTATAACAAGTACCTCTCGGATTTCTGCCGTGCAGGCGACGCCCTGAGCTTCGATTTCAACAACAATGCCACGGCGATCATGGCTGACAACACGATCGTGACCTACGCACCGACAACGTTCGACTTCCAATGCTACGACACAGCGAGCTGTGCCAACACCACGCTGACCATGAACAACAACATTGTCTACGGGCTCGACAACCCCTCCACATACAACTACGGCGGCCAGAACGGCGGCGTCGGCGGCTTCTGCGGCCAGGGATGCAACAGCTCCACCCAGCCCCTCGGCAGGATCAATCGGTCGAACAACATCTTCTACGGCATTCGCGGGTCGTGCATCGCCAATCAGCCGCAGTATGCCGCGGGTACCGCAACCGGCGAGTCCTGCCTGGATCCACAGTTCGAGAGTGAACCCACCAAGTTCACAGCGGAATCTGTCCTGGATAGCTTTGACTTCACGCTGGCTTCGAACAGCCCGGCCAAGGGTGGAGGCATCAGTGTTTCCGGTCTGACCCTGGATTACCTGGGAGCCTCCCGCACCTCACCGACCACCATCGGGGCGCTCGCGTACGCAAGCCAGCTCAACCTGAATGACCTTACCTCCTGGTTGACGACCGGCGTTACCGCCCCAACGCCGCCATCCAACCCTGTCACGCCAACCCCGCCCACGCCAGCACCGCCCACTACGCCTACCCCACCAACCGCACCGGCCCCGCCCACCGCGCCAAACCCTCCCTCCACGCCCACCAGAAAAACTCCCTTTCCGACTACTACTGTGCTTTCGGTTGCCGAGGGCAGCGGTTCCGCCATCCTGACCGCAAGGGTCACGCCGCGAGGCATTCTGAGTGGGCAGGTGAAGGGAACTGTCGTTCTCTACAACGGCGCAAGAACAGCGATCGCGAAGGGCCAATTAAAGGGGAACGGCACGGTAAGCTGGGCAATCCCGTCAGAACTGAACGGGCAGGAAGTCTTCGCCGCATACCAGGGCAATGGCGCCTACCTTCGCTCAACTTCAACAACACTCGGCCTGACGCAGGCACTTGCTTCACTGAAGTAATTGTTTCGCTAGTGACAGAGGCGCGGAGCAATCTCCGCGCCTCTCTTTACGCTTCTTCGATTGGAAGACGCGCCGCGGGTTACGATGCCACAGGCCTGCACCGTATCAAGAACGGTGATGCCGGAAAGGGTTCATGCCGACCGTAGAGGTGATTGTTCCCGCCTATAACGCGGCCCCATTTCTCGCCGCAGCGCTCAACAGTGTCATCGCGCAGACATTCGCAGACTGGCGCATCCTGCTTGTCGACGATGGAAGCACAGACACCACAGCCGAGATCGCCAACGCCTACGCGGCCAGGCTCGGACCAAAGCTCAAGTACATCCATCAGCCCAACGCCGGGCTTCCCGCCGCGCGAAACACGGCGATCCGCCACGCCGAAGGGCAGTACCTGGCGCTGCTGGACGCCGATGACATCTGGCTGCCCGAACGCTTGGCCGAGACCTTGAAGGTCTTTGCGCGAAGCGAAGAAATCGGCCTCACCTATGGATTCATTGACGGCATCGATCCCCAGGGCCACATCCTGAGCACCTTTCAGACACCAAGCAAGCACGCTGAAGGCAAAATCGCACGCTATATCTACATGCGGGAAATCGATCTCCCGTGCCCAAGCATCACGTTCCGCAAGACGTGTGTTGATCATGTCGGGACCTTTGACGAAAGCATGCGCGCCACGGAAGATCGCGATCTATGGCTGCGTATCGCGCTCCGCTATGACGTCGCTCTCGTGCGCCAGGTCATCGCCCAGTACAGGACCTCACCCCAGGCCATGACCAGCGACCCGGAGCGCATGTATCAGGCACAGTTGCGCTTTATCGACAAGCATTACAAAGCGCCCGGCTGCGGCTTCTGGGCACGTCGCGTGGCGCTCAGTCACATCCATCGCCAGAAGGCAGAGGCGTTAGCAATTCGCGGACAGGGCAAAGAGGCGCTTCACGATTCCCTAAGAGCCGTGGCGCTGAATCCCTTCAAGCTCAGCAACGCGCGCACCGCATTTTCGCTAGGCCGCCGCAGAGCAAGCAAAGCGCTCGTCGCCTAAATCGACGAGTACAAGGGCACGCCTTTGAGCCGTCCCATCAGGACCATCACGGAAACCGCTTTAGCCGCAACGAGGGATGGAGCATGGCTTCAGCCATGCCATCGCCACCACAAACGCAAGGCCGGTCATCGCTCTCCGGAAGAGGGGCATGGCTCTAGCCCTGCCACTGCTGGCATAAACACAATGCGGCTTTAGCCGCTGAGGTATGTTCGCGAGACCTCACGGGAAACCCGCTAGTTCAACGCCCCAATCGTAACCGGCCCAGAAGCAGGTCGAGGATTGCCGTCGTAATCCTTCTCAAGACCAGGCACAGGCACACCGGCATTGCGGGCAGGACTGCCGTCAGCAAGGTGAAAATTGAAGTTGTCTAGATCGGACTCCTTTGTTAACTTCGGCTGCCCAACAAACTTCGGATCGGCACAGAGGTTCGAGCCCATATGAGGCACGCAACGCAAACCGCGTATCCCGTACTGAAGATTATGGCTGTTGACCACATGGCCGATAGGTTTGCCGTAGTAAATGCCTCCCGGTCCTCCAGCTTGCCCACCCATGTTGTACGTGTTCGGGTTGTCATAGCCGAGAACAAGGTTGTTCACAAATGTCAACGAGCTGTTCGAACAACTGTCATCCCAGCAGTTGATGTCGAACAGCGTCGGGGAATACCCAACGATGGTGTTATTCGCAAACAGCGCCTTGCCGCCCTGTCGAAAGTTGAAAGACACCCCATCCAGCGCTCTGCAGAAGTCCCCAAGATGAGCGTTGAACGTCGCGGGCGTTCCCGGGATGGGTGCATGCATCCGCGCGCAGTTCGCGAGCACTAGGTTGTTTTCGAACACCACGTCCGTAAAGTTGGGACCCCACTTAAACTGGCCGCCCCCGTTGCCGTACGCAAACGAGTTCGTGATCCTCAGCTTGTGCTGGCCCGTATCGATGTGTCCGAAATCTTCGCCATCCTGCACGTTGTAGCGGAAGATCGAGTGGTCGATCACCACGTCCATGCCCATGTTGGCCGGGGTGCCTATGCCGTCTCCGTACCCTCCACTTGACTGTCCATAGCAGCTGACGGCCGGATTGTCATGACGGATCGGGTACTCCTGGTTACAGCCGTTCCACTCCACAATGGAATCCTTCAAATACAGCGCTGCGTTGACACTCGCCGTCCCGTTTCCATCGTCGAAATCCCATCCCGCTTCACCGTTATAGGCGATGTCGACGTGTTCGGCCCAAATCTTGCCGCCTACTGGACCTTTAATGCCCCGGTCGGTATGTCCATGTACCCAGAGGTTTTTCAGCAGCACGTCGTGCGTGTGGACGTCCGTACTGATGCCGTCCTGATCAAAATCGTCAATCGGATTGCTGGTCCGTTGACAGTCCTTGGGGTACACCGGCGAGCCATGCACCATGCAGTCGGAACGCCGTGTAATATTCAGGCACTCCACGTCAACAAACTGCGCACCAGCCAGGTTCATCGCTGACCACACGCCAAAACCGCCATCAATCTCCGTCATCTTGACATGGCTTCCACACGACTCCCAGTTCTCACCGAGGATCCGCGTCGGATGGTCGGCCGTCCCTGCCGGGATGACAGTGTTCGTGCACGAGAACGTTCCATTGCCGCCACTGCACCAGGGATCATTGGCGCTTGTGCCCTGATTGAAGCCGACACGCCAGGGCCCTTTGCGCAGGATGACAGTATCCCCGCCTGCGATGACCCACGGAAACTTGCCGTAGGTGTGTTGGTCATCCCACAGGAACCGGTAATCATTGAAGGCACAATGGCGATTACTGCCCTTCCCTGGATAGGCCGCGTCCGCCTTCCCGTCGCACTGCCCATCCTTGGCGTTCGCCGAAAACCGTGTCCCGCCATCGGGCCGAACGTACCAGGTCTCGCTGAGCGCTGGTACCGCAAACAGGCAACACAACACACTCAGCAAATACCACGATCGCAGGTTCATTCATCTCCGTCCCTAGGGAAGCGCTGCAGTCATACTAGCGCCAACCAAATTTGAGCAACTGTCCTGAAACCATCCACCCCATCACGCCTAAAGGTCATTGACCCTGCTCCGGCCAACTGCTTTACTGAGGGCCGCAGCAAGCGAGCGTGAGGAGCTGGATGCCGCAACCAAGTCGTATCTCCGTGGCCATGTGCACCTACAACGGAGAAAAGTTTGTCGAGGAACAGCTCAACAGCATCGCAGGCCAGACCCGCCTGCCCTGCGAACTCATCGCCATCGACGATTGCTCCACCGACAGAACAGCGGAGATTCTCCGCGACTTCGCTGCCTCGGCTCCCTTCCCCGTCACCATCAACGTGAATCCTGTAAACATCGGCCGACTTTCAAGGGGCATCACGCGCAACTTCGAAGCCGCCACCCTCCTGTGCACCGGCGATCTCATCGTTCCGTCGGACCAGGACGATATCTGGATGCCCAACAAGCTCGAGCGCATGGCCGGCATAATGGACGCTGACCCGACGCTGGCCGGCCTCTTCTCCGACGCCCAGCTTGTCACGGTCACAGGCGATCCAAAAGGCACGCTGCTTTCCCAGACCACAGGCCTGAACGCGGCGGAACAGGCCCGGCTCAAGCAAGGGGACGCACTTCCGTTGCTGCTCTCCATGACCAAGGTCTATGGCTCTTCCATGCTGTTTCACGCGCGGCTAACGCAGTACCTCCCCGTTCCGAAACACTGGTGGTTTGACGCCTGGATGGCCGCCATGGCCGCGATCCATGGGCGCCTCGCCTTTATCCCGGAACAGCTTTACCACTACCGCATTCACCCGAATCAGAGCGTGAGTGCACGTCCCCAAACCACAGCCAGCCGGGTGGAGCGCTGGCGCAGCTCTGCCAGGGATTACTGGGAAGCGTCCGGCCCACCGCTGGGCGACCTCTATGACCACATCGCGGCCACAGACAGCCCCCGCAGAGAGGAATACCTGCCTTATCTGAAGGGCCGTATGGATCTACTGCGTTTTCGCGCCGACTTACCGGAGAGTCGCATCGCACGCACCCTGAAAGTCGCAGCGCGCAGCCGGGATTACCACCGCTTCTTCAACGGCTGGCGCAGCCTTGCGAAAGACCTGACTGCCTGAGGCTCGTTGATCTTCTGAGTCATAGCCTCGCTGCAGAAGCTTGTCATCCCGTGATGAAGTGAATGGATCTGCTTTGCCGCCCGGGGCTTACCACTCACAGCACCCGAACGCAAAACCTAGGCGTCAGGACACCCGGGACGGTGCACGCAGCCCGGTTATCACCTTCGCCGCGCTCTTCACATACATCCCATGCGCATAACGGTACGGCCCAATAAAGTGCACAAACGCCGACCGCGTGTAATCGATGTCCACATGCGCCCAGTACGAGCAGTACCGCGGAAAAGGCAGCGGCAGCGGATTGTCCGCGTTCGCAATCAGCAGGTTCGACGTCAGCTGCTCACTCCCCCACTTGTCCCACGTGCCTTCCGCAATCCTCCGCATCAACTCCGAAAACCACTGGATCTTCCCGCGGTCAATCGACCCTTTCGCAAAGCCCACAAACCCGGCATTGCCGCGGAGATAGCGCAGTTCGCCAGCCTCGGGCAGATTGTCGAAGTTGCGCTCACACACAGCCTGCACCTGCGGATCCTTGTTGCCCTTATACCGAGACCAGGCCTCGAGCATTGGCTCCACCTGCGGATAGGATCGGTCCCCTAGCAGCGTGAAGCACCGGTTCGCCGCGATGCTCTCCAGCACCTCCGGCACCGGCTGCATCGTCAGCGTGTCCGAGTCCAGCTGCACCACATAACCATCCTGCACCAGGTCGCTGATCAGCATCAGCCGTTCCCAGCAGCCCCCCTTCGGGCAGCTATCCGTGCTGATTGTCTTAATCTCGACAACCTTCAGCGAGGGAACATGCGCCGTCATCAGCGCGATATCTGCGGCCGTCAACGACCCGTCACTCAGCACGGCCACGCGCGGCGTTAACCCAAGCTGACGCACAAACGACTTGATCGCCAGCAGGTACATCCGCACCTCGCCATGGCACACCATGGACACGACCGTGACGGAGCTATTGCTGAGCGAGAGAGGAGGCGTTTGCAGCAGGCCGCGGGACGTGAAATCGAACCACGTGCGGTTCAACGCACGCCGCGCACGGAAGAACATACCGGAAACATACCACGTGCCAGAAAGCGAAATGCTCGCCTTCAGGCCGCCATTCCCCTAAACGTGGAATCCGCTATCGACCTTTGTTGCAGCCCCTTCAGGCCTGTGGTTCAGGCACGGGCACAGCAAACGCATTCAGAATCGCCGACGTCGCCAGGTACAGCCCCACCAGGTGCAGCATATCCACCAGCCCCTTGTGCCCAAAGGCCTTCGCCGCCTCGGCATACAACGCATCCGGCACACGATGATCCGCGGCCACAGCCCGCACGAAGCGGTGCGCGGTCAACTCCGCGGGCTTCAACCCCTTCGGTTCGGCACCCGTTGCCAGCGCCTCAATATCTTCGGCCGCCAACCCAGCCTGTTCCGCCACCGCACAGTGCGCATACAGCTCGTAAGCCGACTGGCACACGGCACCCACCGTCAGGATCACCACCTCGCGCACTGTCGCATCCAGCTGCGTCGTATCGCGCTCGGCGCCCAGGTACTTCAGCTGCGCCGCACCCATCTCCGGGCTGTACAGCAGTGCGTTAAAGGGCCCCAGCAACCGCCCATCCTCCAGCACGGCTTGGAATCCGCTCTTGCGCGCCCACGGCAGCATGCTGCTCTGGATGCGGTCATACAGTTCGCGCTGATCGCGATTCAACCCATGCGGATCCAGCAACGGTAACCGTGTACTCGCTTCGTCCTGCTCTCTACCCATGTCTCTCCTCCGGCAATGGGGCCCCGTGAACACCCAGGCTCCCTCCCGTCAGATGCTTGACTGTTCGGCACGCATCACACCACGCATGGCCCTGCGCACCGCCAACGTCGTCGGCTCCGGACCAAACGGCCTCTCCGCAGCCATCACCCTCGCCCAGCGAGGCGTCGCCGTTACCGTTTTCGAGCGCAACGCCCAGCTGGGCGGCGCCTGCTCCACCGCCGAGATCACCCTCCCCGGCTTCCGGCACGATCTCGGCTCCTCCTGCTACCCCCTCGGCGTCGCGTCGCCCTTCTTCAACACGCTTCCGCTCAGCCGCTACGGCCTCCGCTGGATCGAGCCGGACGTGCCGGTGGCCCACCCTCACCCCGACGGCACCGCCTCCCTGCTCGGGCACGACCTCGCAGCCACCGCCGCCCAATTCACCCAGGGCGGCGACGCTCACGACACCCGCGCCTGGCAACTGCTTCTGGCCAGCTCCGTCCGCGACTTCCCCGCGCTGGTCGGGGACTTCATGAAGCCCTTGCTGCGCATCCCATCCAGCCCCGTCGCCATGGGCATCTTCGGCATGGCAGCCGTCTGGCCCGCCAGCCTTCTGGCCAAAGCCGTCTTCCGCAACGAGCGCGCGCGTTCCCTCTTCGCCGGTTGTGCCGGCCACTCCGTGCTGCCGTTCTCTCACATCATCTCGTCGGCAACGGCCCTCGTCCTGGCGGCGGCAGGGCACACGGCAGGATGGCCCATCCTCGCCGGCGGCGGCCAGTCTCTCACCGATGCCCTGGCTGCCCACCTGCGCGACCTCGGCGGCCAGCTCGTCCCCGAGCACCCCGTCCGCACCCTGCGTGACCTACCGCCCGCCGACATCACGCTCTTCGACACCTCGGCCCGCGACATGGCCGAAATCTGCGGCGACGCCCTCACCCCTGCTTACCGGACCCGCATCCATCACTTCCGCCGAGGCCCCGGCATCTTCAAAATCGACTACGCCCTGTCGGAGCCAATTCCCTGGACGGCAAAGGCCTGCCACCGCACGGCGACCGTCCATCTCGGCGGTTCGCTCGCCGAAATGACCCGCTCCGAGCACGACGCCTTCGTCGGCCGCATCCCGCCCCCGTCGGACGACAAGCCCTTCCTCATTCTCGTCCAGCCCAGCCTTTTCGACCCCTCCCGCGCCCCGGCGGGCAAACACACCGCCTGGGTCTACTGCCACGTCCCAGCCTGGTCCACCGCAGACCGCACCGAAGCCATCGAGGACCAGATCGAACGCTTTGCCCCTGGCTTCCGCGACGTCGTTCTCGCCCGCCGCACCTGGAACTCCGAAGACCTCGCCAACTGGGACCCCAACCTGCTGGGCGGCGACGTCTCCGGCGGCTCCATGACCCTCACCGGCATGCTCGCCCGCCCCACCCTCCGCACCTACCGCACCTCGAACCCCACCCTCTACCTATGCAGCGCCTCCACCCCACCCGGCGGAGGCGTCCACGGCATGGCCGGCCACAACGCGGCCTTGGCGGCGCTGCGCGATGGCGCTTCGCGGTAGCGGAGGTTGGCGCTTCGCGGTAGCTGGGATGGCGCTGCGCGGTGGCTGAGGAAGGCACACCTCTCCCCTTTGTCATCCCGTAGCAAAGCGAAGGGATCTGCTTCTTACCGCACCCTAAGTCGCCCCGATGTTCAGCTTGCCCCCCTCCCCTTTGTCATCCCGTAGCAAAGCGAAGGGATCTGCTTTTTTGCCCCGAGCCAGCAACCGCCAACCCCAAGCCACCCAGCCAACGCCAACCGACACCCCAGCCAACGCAAAGCGCCATCCCCAGCCACCACAGGCGTACAGTATCCCCAAGGAGACCGCTCCGATGCTCAGAAGAGACTTTCTTCGTCGCACGACCCGCACTCTCTCTGCCGCCCTCCTCTCCAGCTCAGCCCTCGCCCGCGCCGCCGCGCTGGAAGGCATCGGCACTCTCGGCAAACTCCCCGACAACCACACCGCCGGCGACGAGGTTGTTCTCGGGAAGACCGGCATTCGCACCAGCCGGCTCGCCATGGGCACCGGCACCATCGGCTCCAACGGCGGATCCAACCAGACCCGTCTAGGCGACGCTCCGTTCACCCAGCTGCTGCTCAACGGCTACCACGAGAACGGTCTGCGCTTCTTCGATACAGCCGACAGCTACGGCAGCCATCCCTACGTCGCCGCCGCGGTCAAGCAGCTGCCCCGCGACAAGGTCACCGTCATGACCAAGACCGACACCCGCGACCCCGCCGGCGTCCGTCGCGATCTCGACCGCTTCCGCCGCGAGCTCGGCGTAGACATGATCGACATCGTCCTCATCCACTGCGTCACCGAAGGCGACTGGACCACGCGCTACCGCGGCGTGATGGACGTGCTCTCTGAGGCCAAGCAAAAAGGCACCATTCGCGCCCATGGCGTTTCCTGCCATTCGCTGCGCGCGTTAAAGACCGCTGCGGCCGAACCCTGGGTCGAGATCGACCTCGTCCGCCTTAACCCCCTCGGCTCCTACATGGACGCTGATCCCGCCACCGTCATCGACGTGATCAAGACCATGCGCGCCGAAGGCAAAGGCATCGTCGGCATGAAGATCATGGGCCAGGGCGACCTCCGCAAGAAGCCCTCCGAAGCCGTTCGCTACGCCCTAAGCACAGGCGTCCTCGACGCTTTCACCATCGGCACAGAATCCAAATCAGAACAGAACGACCTGGCCCAACGCATAGCAGCCGCCTAGCCAAAAGCCCTCGCCCGGCCTCCACACCGCCCTAAGCGCGCCACGAGA
>CAZZXY010000027.1:14508-18266 GCA_964658105.1 Verrucomicrobia bacterium Tous-C9LFEB
CGCACCACAAAGCACCGTCATCCTGAGCAAAGCGAAGGACCTCAGTATTCCGCCGGCACCGGCACCACGACCCAGGGGCAAACCCAAACTTTCCTTCGTCCAGACATTGACCAACCACTACTCCAGGAAACTCCCTACAACATCACCCCGGTCAGCGGTCCCTCGGACGCCGTCCATTCGTTCGCTTCGCCCGCGCGAAACCGCAACGAGACCATCTCATCGAACACCTCATCCCAGTTCGCCGTAACCGGCCGATCCAGGACCTGCCGCCACCAGTGCATGCGGGCCGCTCGCCGTTCTCCCTGCCACAGTGTCTCCATGCGCATCAGAACCTCACCACAAGACCGGTTGAAACCGTCAGAAGCTGTCCACCTTTAATATCGATCGCGCGCCAGTCGACCCACCGGCCCTGGCTGATGTCCAGCCCACCGCCGGCCTGGTAGCCAAACTGCGAACTCGTCGACTGCAGCCCGTTCCGCTGCCCTTCCAGGCCCAGCAGCACCACGCCATACGGACGAAACTTCCTCCCCGTAAACGCCAGCCGGCCACCCGCCACCAGTTCATACGTGGAGGGTGCCGCCAGGCCGCGCACCTCAAACCCCAGACCCATCGGCCCACCGCGCAGCAGCGTGTCATAGAGCCCCAAGCCTGCCCCGGCTGTGCCGTAGCTTGAATACCCGTTGCCGCTCGGCGCGAAGACGGCCGTGAGCGTTCCAAACACACCCTTTTGCGCAGCGGCCGGACACATGCCCCCAAGCGCGCCGCCGAGTACCAATCCAACTGCCAGTCGAACCAACCGCAAGCTGTTTCCCTCCAACTGCTCTAGGTTGACCGATGAGTAACGTGACCGGAAAGTCGACGGTGAGGAACGCATCTACCTCAATCGGCGTATGGACCTGCATACTGGCGTCACACACCCCCTGCGGAGGTGCTATCGCAGGCGGCCCGGGGGTGTTAGTCGTCGCGGAAGAAAAGAACGCGCGAAAACCGCGTTAGGAGCGCACTTCTTCTTCATTTCGCACGTATGTCGTGCAGAAGGTCGCTTTAACCTGAATAAGGCGCTTAAGGACGCCACTTTTATGTCCGCCGCCGCTCATCCTTCCCCGCCGCTGCGCCCCCAGGCGCGTTCTTCCGCAACGTTCAGGTCCCGCCCTTCCGCGCTGGCGACCGGCGTTCCCTGGTACATCTGGACCGGCGTTGCCGCCATTACCTCCGCCACGGTCGGCGGCTCCTGGGACGTCGCCTGGCACCGCTCCATTGGCCGCGACAGCTTCTGGACCCCGGCGCACATGATGATCTATCTCTGCGGCGTGCTGGCCGGCATTGTCGGCCTCTGGCTGATTGCGCAGACTACGCTGAACCGCGACCCCGAACTCCGTGCAGCCTCGGTCTCCATCTTCGGCCTGCGTGCGCCCCTGGGCGTGTTTCTGGCCGGTTGGGGTGGCCTGGCAATGCTTACCTCTGCGCCGTTCGACAACTGGTGGCACAACGCCTATGGTCTTGACGTCAAGATCGTCTCACCGCCGCATACGCTGTTGATCCTGGGCATTCGCGCCGTCAGCTTCGGCATGCTGTTCCTGATTCTGGCCGCGATGAACCGCGCCGAAGAGGCCGGCACACCCAACTTCAACACGCTGCGGCGACTCTTCCTCTACCTCGGCGGTCTCGCCGTGGGCGGCCAGATGTTCTTTCTGCAGGAGTACACCTGGGACGTCGTCCTGCACCGCGCCGCCGCGTATATCGCCATGGCCATCGCCCTCCCGGTGCTCTTCGCGGCGATCTCGCAGGCCTCGCGCTTCCGCTGGGCCGCCACCACCGCGGCGGGCGTGTACACCGTGATTCTGGTGCTCGAAATCCTCATCTTCCCGCTGTTCCCCGCGCAGCCGAAGCTTGGTCCGGTGTACTTCCCCGTGGCGCACCTGGTGCCGGCCAAGTTCCCGCCCCTGATCATCGTTCCTGCCCTTGCACTCGACCTGCTGTGGGGGCGCACCCGGAACTTGAAGATCTGGCAGACCGCTTTGCTTTCCGGACTTGTTTTCACGGTGGTCCTCTTCGCCGTGCAGTGGCCCTTTGCTGACTTCCTGCTGTCTCCCCATAGCGCGAACCGCTTCTTCGGCACAATCTACTTCGACTACAACGCCCGTCCGGACGGCTTCGATCGCATGCGTCAGTGGTTCCGCCCTGACAGCGGTCTGCCGCTCGCCTTCGGCCTGCTGCGTGCGGTCCTCTATGCTGCGATCTCCAGCTGGATCGGCCTCGCCTTCGGCCGCTGGATGCGCAAGGTGCAGCGATGAACGTCCTTCGCTTCCCGCGCGCTTCACGCTTCCTCGTCCTGCTGCTTGCTTTGCTCAGCACCGCGGCGCTGCCCGCCCACGCGCACATCGGTTCCAAGGATGTGTTCGAGCAGATCACGAGCGGACCGTACAAGTTCTTTGTGACCGTTCGTCCGCCCACCGTGCTGCCCGGCGTTGCCGAGGTGGACGTACGCGTGTCCGGCCCCGCCGTGACAAGCCTCTCGGTAACGCCTGTCCCCCTCACGGGCGAGGCCTCCAAACACCCGCCGGCAGCAGACGCAATGAAACGCTCGCCCGACGACGCGGCCTTCTTCACCGGCTCGCTCTGGCTCATGGCCTCCGGATCCTGGCAGGTCAGGTTGCAGGCTACCGGTGCGGGCGGCCCGGCCACGGCCAGCGTGCCGGTGCCAGCCATGGCGCTTACCGTGCAGCGCATGCAGCGGCCCCTGGGCTTCATCCTGGGAGCGCTTGGCCTGGTGCTGGTGGTGGGTATGGCGGGCATCATCTACGGCGCGGTGCGTGAGTCGCGCCTCGCCCCGGGACGCCTGCCCTCTCCCGCCCGGCAGTATCGTGCCACCATCGCGGGCGCAGGAGCGCTGGTCCTTCTCGGGCTGGCCGTCTGGGGCGGAGACAAGTGGTGGAACGTCGAAGCGGCGGACTACTCAGCCGATCTGTTCCGCCCCTTGACGATGCATCCCAGCCTCCGCGGCAGCACGCTCCTGCTGCTCATCGATGCGGGCGTCCCCGATGAGCGGGGCCACAGCCGCGCAAATGACGATCTGCTGCCTGACCACGGGCACCTGATGCACCTGTATGCGATCCGCTGGCCGCAGATGGACGCGGTGTATCACCTGCATCCCGGTTCCGCAGGCCCCGGCCGTCTCAGCGAGACGCTGCCCTCGATGCCGCCAGGCACCTACCGCCTGTTCGGCGATATTGTGCACCGCAGCGGCTTCCCCGAGACGCTGAGCGCCACCCTCGACGTGCCGGCTGACGCCTCGCACTTCTTTCTGGACAGCGAAGATGCAGCCGCCTATCCCCCGCCGCTGGAGGGGGGCGACCTTGGTTCCAGCTACAAAACCACGGACGGGTACACCATGGTCTGGGACCGTCCCGCAGCCCTTACCGCCAACACCGCCGAGCTTTTCCGCTTCCGGCTGCTGGATCCGCGAGGCCTCCCCGCGGCCGACATGCGACCGTACCTCGGTATGGCTGGCCATGCTGCCTTTGTAAAAACAGACGGCACTGCCTTTGCGCATACGCACCCGGACGGCTCCGCGGCGATGCCCGCGATGATGCTGGCGAACGCCGGTGAAGGCATGAGCGAGATGGGCCCCATGACGGGCATGGACGCCCGGACCCCGTCCCATGCACCCCAGCCGTTGACCTCGACCGTCGAGTTCCCCTACGGCTTTCCCAGCCCGGGTCGATATCGCATCTTCGTGCAGATGAAGCACGGCGAGA
>CAZZXY010000027.1:18366-42632 GCA_964658105.1 Verrucomicrobia bacterium Tous-C9LFEB
TTCCCGAGGGCACGCCTGCACGGGAACACGGTCAAGCTACCTTTCCCGTCGCCGCCACACGCGCGTACCACTTGGCGGAATCCTTGACTGTACGCCGCCCGTCGCGGAAGTCCACGTAGGTGAGGCCGTAGCGCTGGCTGTAGCCGTCCGCCCACTCGAAGTTATCCAGCAGCGTCCACGCATGGTAGGAGCGCACCTCCGCACCATCGTGGATTGCTCTTGCCAGTTCGGTGAGATAGCTGCGGAAGAACTCGATCCTGCGTGTATCGGGTATATTGCCGCCCGCACCGGCGTAGGGTGCGTCCAGATAGCTGCAGCCACTCTCCGTGATCTCGATCGGCAGATGCTTGTATTCGCGCGAGATCTGCATGACCAGGTCGTAGATGCCGCGTGGGTATACCTCCAGGCCGGCATCCGTGAGTGGGCCTTCTGTCGGCATCTCCGCGTGGAAGCCGCCGAAGGCATCGCGCGAGCCGCCGTCCAGCTCTGTCTCGGTGCCAAAGTGACCACCCCCGGAGGCTGCCGCGTCCCGTGCATCCGAAACGACCCGGCGCGTGTAGTAGTGGAAGCCTACCCAGTCCAGAGGAGCCTTCATGATCTTTTCGTCGCCCGGCCGGTAGCCCATGTCCCCGTAGGGCACTTCGCCCAGAAAGGCTTTCGGGTACTCGCCGGTCATGGCCGCGTTCAGGAAAAAGACATTGTTCGTTGCATGGTAGCGGGCCGTCGCCGCGCGATCCGCTTCGCTGGCTGTCTTGGGGTAGGCGGGAGCCATGCCGTAGGCACTGCCGACGGTCGCTTTGCTTGACGCGGCTTTAAGGGCGCGCAAGGCCTGTGACTGCGCCAGGCTAAGGGTATGTGCCGCTCGGAGAAAGAGCTTGGGATCGGCCTTGCAGGGGGGAAAGGCACCCGCTCCGTAGCCCAGATAGGCGAAGGTCCAGGGCATGTTGAACGGCGCCCAAACCGTGATGCGGTCGCCCAGATGCCTGCCCAGAATGCCCGCATAGTCCGCGTAGTACTCGGCGAGATCGCGGTTGGGCCACCCGCCCTTGTCTTCGAGCGCCTGCGGCAAATCCCAGTGGTACATCGTGCAGAAGGGACGCAGCCCGGCTTCCAGTACGGTGTCGACCATCCGCGAGTAGAAGTCCAGCCCCTTGGGGTTGGGCGCGCCCACGCCTGTGGGCTGAATGCGCGGCCAGGCGATCGAGAACCGGTAGCTCTTCAGGTTCATCGCCTTCACGATGGCGATGTCTTCCCTGTAGCGGTGGTAGTGATCGCAGGCCACGTCGGCGTTCGCCGCACCCCGAATCTTCCCGGGCGTGTGCGCGAAGCGATCCCATGTGGACTCGCCTTTGCCGTCTTCGTTCCAGGCACCCTCTACCTGAAACGCCGAGGTCGCCGTGCCCCAGAGAAAATCCTTGGGAAATCTCGCGGCGGCGGCGTCACCCTGTGCCGCAGGAGTCGATGAAGACTTCGCGGTGGCAAGCCCGCTCAAGGATTTTGGCAGGACAGCTCCTGCAACGGCACCAAGCGATCCACGGAAGAAGCCGCGTCGATCCATCTGTGCTCCGATCTGCAATGGGAGGTGACCCTGGGAAAGCAGATCCCTTCGCTTTGCTACGGGATGACAATCCTGGGTGAAGCGCCCAGGCACCGCTGGCCCGCCATCCAATTCGGATGGTGCGGATCACCTTACACGAAAGCCTGGTTAAGCGCTTGTCTTAGTTGATACGCACCACGTAAGAAGTCGCCCCGGCATCCGGTGTTCCGATCCAGCCGGCGATGGTGGCTGCCTCGGGCCGCCCGCGGGTGACGGGGTCAATGCGCACCCAGTAGCCCGTCTGGCCGGTAAACTCCGCAACGCGTGCGCCGCGGTAGCGACCCACGAGCGCTTCCTTCAGGTCGAGGGCGTCTTTCACGACGGCAAAGGGACCCGTCTGGACGCACCAGCGTCCCAGAGGGTCGGCTCCGGGATGGGCATAGGCTTCGAGGCGGACGTGGGCCACGCCCGCCTGGTACATACCCAGTTCCTTGGCTGCCACCTCGGAGAGGTCCATGACGCGACCTTTGGCAAACGGGCCGCGGTCGGTAATGCGAACCAGGGCGGTCTTGCCCGTGTCGAGGTTGGTTACACGGACTGTTGACCCGAGCGGAAGCGTCTTGTGTGCGGCTGTGGGCGCCGAGCCCTCATACCGGACGCCGTCCGACCCGGTATGTCCGTGAGCGTAGTACCAGGTGGCCATCCCGGTCTCGGTGAACACGGGACGGGTGCCCGTGTCATCAAAGAAGCCGCCACCCACGTGAGGGGACGTTGGGGTAACGGTACCCGTGACCGGGCTGCGCGCGTAGCCCGGCGATACCGGTGGCGGGGCCGGCGCGTAAGCCGTCTGTCGCTGGTGATGGCACCCCGCCAGCAGCAGGGCGGCCGCCCCCAGACCGCAGGTTACCGCGCGGCGGAGACCGGGAAAGCGCTTGCTCACCTGCCGCCGCCCTCACGCTTCCGGCTCTCATCGTCAAGTCGTTCTGCCAGCTTTCGAAGCTGTTCCGAAGCCGTGCGCAGGGCTGCTGAGCCGCCACGTCGGACCTCGGGGACAACCTCATCGTCAACGAACCGGACTGCCCGACGCAGTTCCTCCTCCAGCTGTGAGCTGGCCTCGCGTAGCCGCTCGTCCCATGGTTTTCCACCTGTTGTCACCGTTGCCACCTCCGTCTCTCTCACGAGCATGGGGTCGGGTGGACCGGCGCGTCAATGCACCCAATCGGGCCCGTGCCGACTCGGTAACCACCGCCGGACGGAGTGACGGGCGTTCGGCAGGGACAACCACCCCGTCCCGGATAGCGTCCGTACAACGAAGCCCCGGCACGACCAAGCGCGCCTCAGGCCATTCCACGTCTGTGAGGCGAGCACCCTGAAAACGACTGAAGTTCCAATTTCCCGTTATAAAAGTGTTCCTGTGCGACGATCCCTGCGCAACGCGGGCGTCTGCACGTTAGCTTTGATTGGGTTCACGGCGGCTTCGTCCGCCCAAAGCGCGACAAACTGGCTGGCCACAGCCCCCGCGCCGACACGCGCCCTGCTGTTCGGCGAGATCTCATCCGTCTCCTACCCTGTCTCGAGCAGCAGCCTCGATGCGGCGGAGGCGGCGCTCCCGGAGGCTCCGGCGCCACAACTCGCCACGGATCCGAAGCCGAAGCCTGGAACGGACCCCGCGGAGCACATCGCCTCAAAGTACGCCATGACGATCCCCTCCAATTGGCATGCGCAGCGATTGACGCCCCGGGAGAAAGCCGTGGCCGGTCTTACGGACCTGTACTCGCTCGAGAGTGTCGCCTCGTGGTTTTTCGCGGCGGGATGGGAACAGCTGCTGAACAATGCGCCAAACTACGGCACGGACAAGGGGGCCTTTGGGGAACGTCTTGGAGCAGCCGCCCTGCGCGGGACCTCGCAGGGTGTTCTCAGCGAGGTGATCCTGGCTCCCCTGCTGCATGAGGACGCCCGGTACTACGTGGAAGGACCGAAATACAACTTCTTCCACCGCACGGTCTACGCGGTGACACGGCCGTTTGTGACGCGCAACGACGAGGGCAAGCAGACGGTCAATGGCGCCCTGCTGATCGGGTATGCGGGCGCTGCTGCGATCACGCCGGCGTACTATCCGCAGATCAATCGCAACTTCAGCGACGTAGCTTCCGTTTACGCAGGTGGCGTTGGCGGGGCGGCACTCGGCTTCTTCATCAGCGAGTTTTCGCAGGACGTTCTTCATGCCCTGCATCTGAACCATGCACCGTAGCGTCAGCTTTGTTGAGCACCGTTGCCTGAAGCAAAAAAGGCTGACCGCGAGCGGTCAGCCTTTTTGCTGTTCGATGTGCTGAAGCGCGGCTTCAGCGGATGCGTTAGAACGTGGTTGCGACGGTGAACCGGAAGGTCTTTCTCGGCTCGCGCAGCAGGTAGTTTGCCCCGTACAGTTGCAGCGCCTCGGCCTTGGTAAAGGCGCCGGCACCGGTCAGGGTGCAGAGCACGGCAGGGTTGGCGCCGGTGGCTGCGTGGGAGTTACAGCTCGGATCAACCTTCGGGAAAAAGTCGTTGAAGCTGTACTGATCGGTCGTCAGCTGCTGTGGCAGGTTCTCGTAGAGGCGTAGCGGGTTGTACGCATAGAAGACCCGGAACGGGGCGTTGACGATGGGCAGGATCACCTGGATTTCGGCGCCGTTGGACATGCGCGGCACGAAGTTCGTTCCCGGCAGGACCTGCAGGTTCAACGGGAAGCTCAGCTGTTTTCCGCCGAAGCAGGTGCCGTTGATCAGCGTCGGGCACCCATACAGCGGCGCATTCAACTGGGCCTGACCCTCGACGCTTTCGCGCAACTGACCTGGCTGCAGGTTGAAGTTCATACCGAAATCCGTGAAGACCGCGAATGTGACCTGGTTCACGATCGGGATGCGGTATTCGACGTTGGAGACGAAGCTGGTATCGCTGCCGACCGAAGACAGACGGTTCACGGGGAGTGGAATCTGGATGTTGCCGAGAGTCGGATTGGTCGGATCGCGTGGAACGGCGGACCCATCCGGGTTGGTCAGGTTGAACGGAACGCGGGTCGGGATCAACGTGTAGGGCGAAGCGGAGCGGACGTCGAAACCACGCACGTCGTTTTCGCCGCCACCATAGATGCGGTTGAATGGTGGAGCCACCTGGCCGCCGAAACCGCCGACCGCACTGAACTGCACGCGGTAGCCGAGAACGTTGTGTCCCTCACGATTGACCCTGAGGCCCTTCATGGGGAAGAACTGCCGATAGGTCGCTGTCGGGGCATAGTACTTCGTGTTGCCACCGACACCGGCTACCTGGAAGGCGATGTTGAGGTCCTTGCCGTTGTGGGGGCCAACCGCGCGATCCAGCGTGGAGAACGAGAAGCTGGGTGTCACGACGGAGGTCACAATGCCATTCAACGCATTCTGCCCCGCGATGCCCGAACGGTAGGCCAGCGTCTGGAAGACGTTCAACGTGTTCTGGTTGAAGGTCGTGATCGACGAGCGCGACAGCGAGTACGAGATGCCGACGCGTGCAACGCCCGAACGACGGAACAGCTTGCGCAGCGCCGTTCCGCTGGAAAGCGAAAGGCCGGTCGTTGACTGGTTGTAGTTCGTCAGCAGCGAGGTCTGCGCATTGGTCAGGTTTGCGCTCTGGCCGCTGGTGATCGCAGACTGCTTGGCCGGGTTGTAATCGAACTTGCTGGAGAAGAGCTGGAAGCCCAGCGATACGGGTTTGTTGCGCAGGTAAGGCTCGGTGAAGCCGAAGCTCAGGTTGCGCGAAAGGTCGCCTGCGTTGGCGGTGACGCTCAGCGTCTCGCCCAGTCCAAGGAAGTTGTTTGTCTCATAGTTCAGGCCGATAAACGACCCGGAGAGACCGCTGATGCCGCCGTTCAGGCCGATGGAGTTCTTGCCCTTCTCCTTCAGCTTGACGAGCAGATCAACCGTACCCGCGTCTTCGTTCTGGCGGGTCTCCACGTCCTGATCGGTCTTGAGTGTGTCGAAGTAGTTCAGCTGATTCAGGCGCAGCAGCGACAGGTCGACCAGCTGGCCGTTGTAGGGCTGCCCTTCTTCGACCAGCAGTTCACGCCGGACGACCTTGTCGCGCGTGATCGTGTTGCCGGTGAACTCGATGCGCGAGATGTAGAACTTCTTGCCTTCGTCGCAGTTGATGACGAATGACACCGTCTTCTTTGCTTCATCGAAGCTCGGCCGGGGATCCGGGACGAAGTTGATGAAGCCATACCCGCCGTAGGCTTTTTTGAGCGCCTCGAGACCCTTGCCGAAGGCCGTGTAGTTAAAGAACTCGCCGTCCTTCAAGGCAAACTGTGCCCGCAGTGCGCGGTTGTTTGGCAGGCTCTTGTTGCCGGTGAAGGTGATGCTGCCGAGCTTGTAGCGCTCGCCCTCTTCGACCGGGATCAGGATGTCGACGCGCTTGCCGGTGCTGGGGCGGAGGGTGAACGGATCGATGCCGCCCGCGTTGCGCACGTTGGTTTCAGGCTCGCCCGTGGTGGCCTTGAAGTAGCCCTTGTTGCGGTACTCCAGGCGTACGCGCTCGGCGTCCTCGTCCAGCTTGGAGGCGTCGTAGGTGCGCGGAAAAAGATTTTCCAGAATGACCGAGTGCGGAACGCCGATGGGGCGCAGATTGCGCATGGCGGCCCGCAGCTCGCGGTTGCCCAGCGACTTGTTGCCCTGGAACGCAATCTTGCCGACCTTGACCGTCGGTCCTTCCTTGACGATGAAGGTGAGGGATACACGTGCCGGCGGCAGCGTTTTGACTTCGGTACGGATGGTCGCAAACTGATGCCCGTGCTCGCCGAGCATTTCTTTCAGGACAACCTCCGCACGCTTGATGCGGGTGGGGTCGTACTGGCTCTCAACCGAGACGGAGACCTTTTCCTTCTTGAACCGGTCCAGTGCGTCCGATACGGAGAAAGAGTTCAGGCCACGGTAGTTGATTTCGCCGATCGTGGGCTTTTCGCGGACATACACGATCAGCTGCACGCAACCGGCATCGTCGACGCGTTCAATCTGCACGCTGTCGAAGTAGCCCGTGTTCCACAGTGAGTTGAAATCACGCTCGATGACCGCAGGGTCATACGCATCGCCTGGCCGCGAGTACAGCCGCGCAACGACCGACTCCTTGGGGATGCGGCGATTGCCGATCACCTGCACCGGGCAGAGCGTTTGCGGCGTCGCCGGGGCGGCCTGGAACTGCGGCCGTGCCGCCACCTGCGCCAACAGGGATCCGTCACCACAGGCAACGGAGATCATCGCGGCTGCGATCGCCGTTAACAACGGGGCCCCGAAAGGATTCCGGGAAAAGCTGGGGCGCGTGCGCTCGGGCTCGCTAAGACTTTCTTGAGAGCTTCCGCTCACTCGCATTCCGGTAAAAATGACCACAACCTCATTGCTTGTTTCGACGACTGCCCCGCGCAAATGGTAGGGATACCGGGATTATATAGGCGAGAACACCGCCCTAGCGTTCCGCCGGCGCACGGAACCGTGCCGCCAACCCCTTCAGATCGGCAGTGCGCAGAAAGGCTTGCAACTCAGCGGCCATCCGTGCTTCCGCGACAGGCGCCTTGGCCGCCACGTCCGGACTCGTCACCTTGAACAGCATGGGCACAGGCCGTTCCCGGTCCGCAGCCATGGGCAACACGCGCCGCGGATGGGCATACACAAACGTCATCTCGCCGGTTGAGTTCGTGAATTGCTGACATCCGGCGGCCCCGCAGAGCGTCGAGGCCTCGAGCGTCTGGACCTGCCCGTTGTTGTAGATTGCCGCGACAAAGGCTGCATCTCCCGTGGGCGTTTGCGCGGCAAGGCGGCCGTGCCAGATGGGATCCTCGCCCCGTGCAATGTGACAGATTTCCACGTCGTGCATGTCCAGCTCGGGCGATACGCCTACCGCGATCGTGCCGGGGCCGTCCGACCGCGCGTAGTCGCCCCAGGTGTACACCACCACGCCCGTCGTCAGCGTGTCCTGGTACGACCGCACAAGTTTGTACTCCCCCAGGTGATCGGGCATCGCCGGGAACGCCGCAGCCTGCCTTCCGGCCTCATGCTGCGCGTGTACGTTATCCAGCCCGAAGGCGAGTGCCAGTCCGGCCACGGCGACTGCCTTGAGCAGGAGAGGGAGGGCAGGTCGAGTCCCCACGATCGGCTCGGGGGGGAGGGCAGGCAGCACCTCGCCCGGCCGGTGCCGCAACGCATCCGCCACCGCGAAAAACAGGTACAGCGCCAACACGAACAGCACCCCGCCGAGGATGTAATCCGCCCCTTTTGCACGATCCTGGAGCCACGGATAGGGCAGCGCGATCTTGTAGTACACCACCAGCAGGCAGAGCCGAAGAAAGTTGAACAGGTAGCCGAGCAGCACGGCGCCCAGGACAACAGGGGCGAACAGGAGCCAGCGGAAGCGGTAGAGATAGGCGATGATCAGCGCGGCCAACCCCAGCGTGACTGCGCCGCGGATGCCGTTGCAGCCCGGCGCAATGAACATACCGAAGTCGGGCGTAAACATGAGGCGGAGATGGTCCGGGGTCAACGGCTCGCCCAGAAGGTGCGCGAAGCCACGGGCCACGGTCGCGGAGGCGTGTTGCAGAGGAAGATCCACCACGCGGCTGAACGTTTCCGGTACGGGCAGGACGGCGCCCATGAAGAGGACGGGGAACCAGGCCGCCCGGAGCAGGCGTTTCCCGCCGAACAGCAGCACCATGCCCAGGGCGTACAGGATCGCCAGCAAGGGCACGGGCGGCAGTTGCACCAGCCAGTCCTTGTGCACGGTAAGGACCAGCATCGTTTGATCGCGCAGAAACACGAGCACGGCCGTCCCGAGCAGAACGGCGAAGCCCCACCAGGTGCCTTCCGTCTCCCAGCCCACCGCCCGCCAGCAACGGAGGATCAGCCCAAAGCTGACAAAGGGCACAAGCAGGCCCATGGATTTGAGGTCATCCGTTCGCCAGACACCCCAAAGCCATACTGCAGAGTTGTAGAGGGAGAAGACGCCGAAGATGGCGCAGAAAACACCAAGCGCAACAGCCACCCGCCACGACAGAACGCCGGTAAGGGAGCGTCTGTGCGGCAGAGTGGATGTCGGCGCCGGAATCTCGGAGATCATTTGAGATGTAAGGCGTTCAGCCTGCCTGGAAGGGGCAGGCTGCGGTGAGATTTAGCGGCCTTTACGGGCACGCAGGTAGGTGCGCAGCGAACGGAAGCTATACACGCCGCCTGCCAGGCCTGCGAGCACCAGCGTAGGATTTTCCGGAGAATTGGTGCAGCCGCCCAGCGCATACGCCGGAGCCGCGACCAACACCGCAGAGGCGAACACAGCCAACAGCGAAAGCTTCTTCATGCGATCCCTTTTCCGCTGCCTTTTCGCAGCCGGTGCTTAGCAATGGGAACTCGACTCCGTGGTTCACCCATTTGCCATACAAGTACGTTAAGCGTACGGGGGCTGTTCGACGGCGTCAAGGTAACTCTGGTGTCGCCGGTACATCTTTTGCACTATTGGGTAACGGTACCGGGCCAGAGCAAACCCTCCCGCTCCCGGCGCGTCCCACTGTTTCAGTCGCCTGTAGAATCGGCAGGGACCACGAAGGGGAGAGACAGCGAGCATGGCAACGGCAATGGTGAACATCGTTGGACTGAAAGGGGTTTACGAGAGCCTCAAAACGCGCATGGACAAAGCGATCGAGGACTTTCGCGCCCATCTGCTTGGCGTTCGTACAGGCCGCGCCTCCGTGCACATGCTGGATGGGATCAAGGTGGATTACTACGGCAGCGAGATGCCCATCTCCCAGGTCGCCCAGCTCTCGACGCCCGAGGCGCAGGTGATTGTCATTCAGCCTTTTGAACAAAATATGGTGGCGCCCGTTGAAAAAGCGATCCGCACCTCAGGCCAGGGGTTCAACCCCATGCACGACGGCAAGGTGATCCGCGTGCCGGTGCCGCCCATGACCGAAGAGCGCCGCAAAGACGCTGTGAAGCGCCTGGCCGCCAGCCTTGAGGACCACAAAACCGCCCTGCGAAATATCCGCCGCGACGGCAATGACGCGGTAAAGAAGGCCGCCAAAGACAAAACGATCTCTGCCGATGATGAGAAGCGCGCGAACGACGAGATCCAGCAGTTGACGGATGGGCAGATAAAGCGGATGGATGAGCTCTTCAAGGCCAAGGAGAAAGAAGTACTGACGGTTTGAGTGATCGCTGTTGCGGTTGGTGTGAGAAGCCTGCCTTCGGGCGGGCTTCTTGTTTCTGTGGAGCAGTCGCTGCTTAGGGGACTGGTTCCCAGGGCTGTGGCGATTCGTCCGGCCGTAGTTCAAGTGCAGCCGTCATCCTGAGCAACGCGAAGGATGACGGCGCTTTGAAGAGTCGCGGTCAGGACGGCGGTCCTTTTTGGCTGGAAAGGATTGCTCTAGTGATCGTCAGGCGAACTGCCGGCGACGTTCTCTGCCGGAGCGGTGTGCACCTGAGCGTATTCCCGAACCGTGCGTCGGCCAGCAGCGTAGCTGCGGTAGACGCTGACGTGAAAACAGGCCTGTTGGAACTCCTCCTCCACGTCGATCTTGCCTGAACGCATCAGCGGCAGCAGTGCAGCGCGCATCCACGCCAGCTCGGCCTGGGTCATGCCCCGCTTGGCCAGGTCGATGGCCTGCCCTGTGAGGTGCGGCGACGCCGCCTCGCCAGAGACCGCAGCCGCGTTGCCGTTCACCATCTTCAGCCGGGCCTGGTAATGCACCGTACGTGCGGCCGAGTTTACCTGCAGCGGCTGGTGGAAGCGTCCGTAAAAGGCCCTCCCCAGGTCCGCGGCAAACATTACCGTCCAGGGCCGGGCGACGCGCCGGTTGTAGGGGAGGTCGTCGTTTACACGCAGGCTCTCGCTGATCGGAAAGCTCACCAGCAGGTGAGCTGCGCGCAGTCTTTCCAGGTCAGCGTCGTCGTAAATGCGGTCCAGGCCGTCCGTTGTGGCCATCAGGTTCTGGTGCACCAGGACGTCGTGGGAGCCCTTGAGGGGTGCCGGCATCAGAATCCGGCCGTTTCGGTCGACTTCGGGCAACACGGCTGGCGATACGGCGGCGTCGGTAATGGCCTCGCGCTCTTCGAGCGGCTCAGGTTGCGAAAGCATCGCTTCCGGCTGCCAGTTGGAAGGGTGGTTCCGCCGGTGCGTGCCGCCCGGCCGATCCGTGGTGGAAGAGGGCGGGACGGCGATCTCGGCGCCAAAGCCCTGCACCACAGCTGGCTGCACGACCGGTGCCGCGGGGGTGGTGGACGGGGCCGGGGAGACGCGCGCGACGGGTGCGGGCGTTGCCGACGGGGCATCCTCACCCATCACGGCCCGGTCACGCGGCAGACGCTCGTCATCGTCCGGGTGCGCGGTGCCCTCGGCGTAGACCTCAGGCCGGTTTGCGGCCATCACCGGTGCCGGTTTGGGGGCGGGTGACGCGGCAGGAAGATGCGTCTCGCGATCCACGGCTGTCCAGCTCCCTGCGGCCGCGGTGGCGTGTGTGGCATGCGTGAGGGGTTGGGTACCGTGGGTCGGTGCGCGGACGGCGACCTCGACGTTGTGCCGCCCACTCTGCCGGTGGCTGCTCACCAGCGGTGCTGGACCATAGATGAAGCCAGGGTGCTTGCCAGCGTGCGCCAGTCGGGCGGGAGCCTTTTGACCGCGTTCCCCGGGGCCCGCTCCGCGTCGTGCCCGATACATCGGAATGAGCGGATCGGCGGGCTGCGGCCCCTGGTTGCGGCCCTTGCCGCGTTTCGCGCCACGACGCGCTTCCGCATTGCCAGTACTGGTGGATCGGGCTCCTGCCTTGCTCTTTCCCGTGGCCTTATGCCCTTTGCGGGAGGCGTGTGGGCCTGTATCGGCGACGGCGGTCGTGTGCAGGGGGGTGGGGAGGGGATGCCGTGCGTGGGAATGGGGCGCGGCGGCTTCCATGGCGGGCTGCATGAGAAGCCCAGCCCCGACGACAGCTGCCGTCGTAAACGTTAAGGCGCCGCGGCCGGATAGTACCGAACGCAGCCACCGGCCTTGCCGGAGGATGGTCATGAATGCACTTCTGGGAGGCCGTGGAGGCGCTGAGCCTGTCCAGACTAGCGAGCCCGGACGGTGAATGGAAGTGCCACTTCGGGTACGGTGGATCCCACAATCAGGTCGGAGCTCTCGGCCCATGGTCAGATAGGACCCGTGGCTAGCGGAAAAGATGCGGCACAAAGCTCGACAGATTTCCCGTGATGGGTCCCCCGTCCTCGCGAATACCCAGCCCGCAGCACACCTGATCGACCATCCACAGGCCGCACACGGGCCAACGCTGCCCGCCGTGCTCATCAGCGAAGTGGACTGCCGAAGCCAGCCGCTGATCGATGTGCAGCCGATCCGTATAGGGTCCAGGGGTCGCGAAGCGGCTGCCGTCCGGCGTCACCAGGGTGATGTTTGCGCCTTCGCGCGAATGCAGTGGCTTGCGTACCCAACCGGGCGCAGGTCCCTGCGTCTCGTCGTGAACAAAGTGCGCTTCGAGCAGGAATTCGTGTCCGGGGTACAGCTCCCAGAGGACCGGCAGGATGCCCTTGTTGGAGAGCAGCAGCTTCCAGATTGGCTCCATCCAGCGCATCTCCCGGTAGGTGCGGAGGCACTGCGGCGCGAACTCTTCCTCCAGCAGCGTCTCCCACGGGTAGAGCTTGAAGAGCGAGCGGATCGGGTCCTCATATTTGCCAATATCGACAAAGCAATCCCGGCGCTCGTTCCATCCGATCTCTTCCATCAGCAGCTGCCGTGTCTTCAGTCCTGCCTGCTCCGCCGTATCGCGCAGGTACGCCACAGACAGCCGGTCCTCCGGCTCCGCCATGGAGCAAAGTACACGGGCTTGGACAGGTACGCATCCACGTCCTTCCACTTGGCAATCAACTTCTCGTGCAGCGAGTTGAACTGATCCGCTTCCGGGAACACATCCTTCAGCCAGTGCCACTGGATCACCGCGGCTTCCAGCAGCGAAGTCGGCGTATCGGCGTTGTACTCCAGCAGCTTCGGCGGCTGATCGCCGTCGTACAACACGTCGAAGCGCCCATACAGCGCCGGCGGCTCCGCCTCCCACGCCCACTCGATCAGTGGCACCGCCTCAGCCGGAATCTCCAGCTCCGCATATCTCTTCCCGTCAATGACGTGCTGCGCGGCGGCCAGACACATCGTCTGCAGCTCGTTTCCCGCGGCTTCAAACTGATCGATCTCCGCCGCGCTGAATTGGTAGCAGGCGCTCTCATCCCAGTAGGGTCGAGATCCCGGCGGCAGCGAAGCAGGCGTGTGGAATGTCAGCCCCTGGCCTTCAACGATCTGTTGCCAATCCGTCCGGGGCGTGAGGACTGAACGCCGCATTACTCGCCACCCCCACCGCCATGGCCGCCGCCTTCGCCACCTTCACCGCCGCCACTGAATGAGCTTCCAAAGCCGCCCCGGGCGGTCCCGCTCGTGGTCGAGTAGCTATGGCCGCTCTCGGGCGACGTACTGCTATCGGTCGCGACGCTGCCAGGCGAGTAAGTGCCGCGACCGCCGTAGTAGTACCGGTAACCGGCGCCACCGCCGCCCGTTCTACACAAAGCGGGATTCGCTACATGGTTTTGCGCATCCACACAGCGCTGCATCTCGGGGCCGGAGTGACAGCCCGCCAGCACAGCTACAGCAACGGACGCGAGAAGGGGTGCAGGGACCTGGGCGGAGCGACGCATGGGGTACGGTCATCGTAACGCCGCATGGCGCGGCTGTCCGATGGAACTTTCGTGCAGGTTCCCGAGACGCTTATCGTCCTGTGGGCGAACCGGGAGCGCCCACCCCGGGCGCGGGTGCGGCCGGCGTGGGCGCGACGTACGGCGGCGGTGGCTGCACACCGGCCACCCTGAGGGCCTGGTCGATGATGCTGTACAGGAACTGCAATGAAACCGCGCCGTCGATCTTGTCGCCATTGATGTACAGCGTTGGCGTGGAGTTCACGCCAAGCTTCGTACCTACATCGTGCGAGGCGGTAACCGTCGTGGAGTCCTGTTTTGTGAGGCAGGCGTTCAGCTTCGTCATGTCCACCTTGCGGAACTCCCCCTGTTCGCGGGTCAGCCTGTCGAGCTGCTCGGTCGCACGGGGCAGCGTTTTTTCCGCCTTGGCGTCCTTGGGGTCGCCGCCAATCTCACCGGCGTGCGTGTGGATGTAGTCCACCTCGGACCAGTAGCCATCGTTGGATTGCGCGCCCAGGCAGTTGCTATCCACAGCCGCGCGCATAGCCCAGGGATGGATCTCGTCCAGCGGGAAGTCCTTGTACACAAAGCGGACCTTGTCGCCGTAACGTTGCGTCAGCGCTGGAAAGATTTCCGTGTGCAGCTTGCCGCAGTACGGGCACTCCAGGTCGTCGAAGCCGACGATCGTTACCGGCGCGCTCACCGGGCCACCGCGGAAGGGCCGCCCCTCCGCCGATACCAGTGCCTTGGGGTCGGCGGAGATGTCGAATTTCGTGATCTGGGCCAGGGTCTGACGGTCGCGCGACAGCAGAAAGGTGATCGGCTTTGACGTCCGGCCCTCGTTCGATACCGTAACGGTGAGGGTGTCGAAGCCCGGAAACTCTGACGGGGTCAGCCCGCCCACCAGCACGGTGGTCTCGGGCGGCAGGTTCGCCTTTTGCCGCAGCATGACTTCGACCCGGCGCTGCAGGTCCGCGGAGAGCGGTGACCCCGATGGCGCGGAGGCCGCAGCACCCTTCGCACCGTCGGCGGAGGCAGGCTGTTGCGCATGGCAACCAAGGGTCAAAAGGGCGGCGGCAAGCAGGGGAATCGAGGCGAAACGAGCGAAAAGCACAGTGATCTATTATCGCAGAGCTAGAACAGCCGCTCCGCCCGCCGGATATTGCCCGCTGACCCAATATTGGCCAACGTGAAATTGAAGCGGTACGCGTTCTCGTCACGCACCGTGCCCAGGTTGTACTTGCGGTACTCCACCGCGAGACCGCAGCAGTTCCAGTTCCATCCGGCCTGCACCGCCGTGTACTGTGCCGTCTTGCTGATCAGGTCGAGCCCGGTATTTGCGGCAGCGGAGAAGCCCGGCTTGCTGGGCACACCGTACCCGAGGAGCAATCGGAGCTGCGAGAAGTTGGATACCGGCGACGTGATCAGCGACGCCGTCTGCGTCGTGTCGATCACCTCCGTCGCAAAGCGCCCTGGCGCGTTTAGCCGTGCGTAGGACATTCCACCGAACCAGTTCCCTTCGTGCGCGTCGAAGAACACATTGGAGCTCGTGAATTTCTTCGCGCCCGTGTCCAGGTCGAAGTCCCACTCCAGATCCGTGTGCCCGGAGGTCCGAATCCGGAAGCGCGAGATGAGCGGCGAGATGTCACGCGGCTCGGTCAGAAAGGCGATGCCGGAAAGCGACAGGGTCGACTCAAAGATGTTCCGCCGGTTCACCACCACTGCGTTGCCAAAGGTCGGATTGAAGAAGACCCGCTGGATGAGGCGCCAGCTCAGCAACGGCTGTTGTGCCGTGCTCATCGGGGGCGTGCAGCGGTTCGCGTGCCGGACATGACTGGACAGGGGCGCATCCGGCGCCGAAGCCCCGGGGCTCGCAATGCCGTTCGCATCGGTGCTGTCCCCGGGCGTGGGGTTCAGGACGTCCGGTACCTCCGTGTCCTCTTCCGCCCCGGTCTGGCTGTTGCCTGTCTGGACGACGCCCGCAGCCGGTTCCGCCGCCGCGGGGGCGCACCCCGGCGGCAAGGCAGCCTTAACCTTCGGCCCTGGGCGAAAGTACAGGTGCTGGGTGGCGCCGTACTCCAGCTGGTTGGTGTCGCTCACCAGGTCGATGTCATCGAAACGCAGGACGTTCAGGAAGTTATTCACACCGCGCACGTAGGTGTACGTCAGCTCAGGCTCGACGGTGTGGCGTACCACGTCGCCGAACAGCCGGGCCAGCCGGGCCGGAACAGCGAAGTCGCGTTCGACGACGGGCGGCCGCACGGCGACCTCCATCTCGACATCGGCGCGGTTCAGCGGCGTCGTCAGCTCAAAGGGCACGGCCCCGGCACCGTACGGGTTCTGCCGCGACCGCGAGTAGAACGTCTCCCGTGCGGCCACACTGGCGCGCACGTTCAGGCCGTCCAAGTGCAGGGGCAGGCTCAACTCCGGGCGCAGGTCCACGCGCTCCGTGACGCCGGATGTGGTGAAGTTGGGCTGGACGCGCTTCAGCCCGGCCACCGAGCCATCCACCGCCCAACGCAGCGGCGTGCTCCCAATCGGGTGGTCCACCCCGTCGACGTCGAACGACGGCACATGCAGGATGTGCACTTCTTCGCCCTGATTCCCATTCAGCGCGACCTCCTTCAGCCCCTGGTATCGGTCTGCCCGGCCATCCACGGACCAGCCATCCGTCTGCCGGGTCACAAACCCGATCGACGTGATGTCCGACGAGACTGCCTGGTTGAAGTTGCCCGTGAAGGCCTCGCGATACACGTACGAGCTCAGGTACTCACCGTCGCCCACTGCGCGCACATTGGGCGAGAGCTGCTTGCGGAACGCGGCGGTGATGTCCTCGCCGCCCTGCTGCACATAGGTGGTCGGCGTGCTGAAGTAGCCGCGGTCCTGCAGCGCGCTGCCATGTGCCGCGAGGAAGTCCAGGCCGTTGCCCTTGTAACGCACTGTGCCGGATTCCGAAAATCCGCGCTGCGAGAAGTACTGGAGTCCCAGGGTCAGGTCTGCGGAGCGGCCGAGGGCGAAGTACACCTGCTCGCCGGTCATGATGCCCTTGGTTGTGGACTGGCTGGGGAGCTCAGGAATCAGCAACCCGGAAGACCGGTGCTGAGGCGCGACGGGGGCGCTGAGGTAGGGGAAGAACAGGATCGGCAGGCCCATGAGCCGAAAAGTCGCCCGTGAGCCGCGGACCTTGCCATCGCTGACACCAAATCGATGCGCGGAGAACATCCAGTCCGGTTTTGGCAGCTGGCAGGAGGTGACGGTGCCGTCGTAGATGGTGTAGTCGTCCGGCCCGGTCTTTTCAACGACCCGCCCGGAGAACAGAAAGGGATTGCTGGTCTCCAGCGAAAGGCTGCCGGTGGAGGCACCGGCGTCGGAGGCCCGCTGCAGACCTACGGAACCGGCCGCGTCATAAAAACGTCCAAGCCCCGTCCGCAGGTTGTACGTGGCACGCGAGGCCTGCAGGGTTTCGTCGTTCGCGGCGTCGGTGACGCGGATATGGCCCTTGGCCTCAATCTCGCCAGTGCCGTTGTCGTACCTGACTTCATCGGCCTGCAACCGGCGTCCACGCAGGTGAATGTCCACGTCGCCTGAGAGCGTGTACACCTCGCCATGCTGCGACTGGATGTCCGCTTCCAGCACGGCATGCGTCGGGTTAGGCGCCGGGAGTGGAACCGCGAAGGGGATCGTGGTTAGATCAGGGGGAGTGGCACTCTGTGTACCACCTTCGGGGAGTGTCTTTGTTGTCACCCCTTGCGCGAGCAGAAGTGGATGCGCCAGCAGAATGAGAGTGGTACTTATGACTGACGGGATCCGTCGCAACCGACATGATTGGCGCCCAAAAAGGCGGTCGAGCCTTTTTCGGAATGATGCTGAGTTGCCGACGTCCACAGAATCAAGCTTAGACGAGACGTTCAGCTTTCGACGCTGAGCGGAAATCGAGCAGAGCATCCGGGCGGGCGAGGTCCGGGGACGGGCAAGACGAATGAGCGGAGCAGTTCAATTGGAAGACACACTGGCCGACAGCTGGCAGGCGACCGGTACAGACGGGGCACCCAACCTCAAGCAGGTCGTAGCCGATCGCCTGGCGGCCCACCGTCAGCGCCGGGCGGCCGCCGTTGCCCAGGAAACCGAGCTGGAGGTCCGTACCCGGCAGCACCGCGAAGCCGTGCACTCGGCCGCACGGGACGCGCAGCGCCGGGGCGCCTCGCTGGTGCGAGACACCGTGAAGGCACGCTACGAGCGTCGCGAAAGCTATCGTGAGTTCCTCGCCGCGGAGGCCGAACGAGCCATTTCCCAGGCCCAGGCCGAAGCCGATGTCGCCGCCCGCAACGCCCGGGCCGTGACCGAGGCGCAGATGGCGCTTCTGGACGAGCTTGACCAGATCAACCGTCCCGAGCCCGGTCCGCGGGAACAAGCCATCGCGCTGCAGAAGGCAGAGACCAGGGATGAACTGGCGCACGCTCTCGCCGATATCGTCCTGGGTGCCCGTGAACTGATCCAGGAGGTGCCGGCACTGACTGTGATGGACGCAGGTCCCGTGCAGGACACCCACCGACCCGCGATCACCCTGGCGCCGGAACCTGCCGTTCGTGAGATCTCCACGGCCGGGCTGACCGTGCGTCTCTTTGAAGACATGCCGTCGACCCCGCCGCGCCTCGCCGATGCCAGGCCACGCCGCGGGTCAGGGCACATGGACGATCTCTCCTACTCGTTCTTCGACGAGAGCTCCGCCGAGACGCTCAGCGCGCTTGAGGAAGAGATTGACTTTCGCCGTGCCCCGGATTTTCCCCGCGCCAACATGCTGGAGATGCAGTCCATCCCCGGCAATCTGATCGAGTTCCCCCGTGAGTTGGTGGCCCCCCGCCGCGCGCGGCCCCGTCTAGCGGAAGGCCCGCTCTGCGAGGAGGGCGGAGAGCCCCAGCTTCGCATCTTCGAGGTGGACGCCGAGCAGACCACCCCCGAACTCGAGCCGCTCGAGCCGAGCCTTATGCCCGAGTGGCAGACCCTGCAACTGAGCGGCTTCGACGCGGAACCTGCTGCGCCGTCCACCGCATCGGACGCGCAGACACACCTGACCCTGCCCGTGCTGGCGGCTCCCATTGAGCGCAGATTGATGTCAACGGCGGTTGACCTGTGCTGCATCGGCTCTGCGTGGCTGGCCGCCCTGGCCTGCGTGTGCGAGATTGCCGGCCCCGGACTGCGCGCGCTGTCCCTTCCCCTGGCCGCGCTGTCCGGCATTGCTGCTTTTGCGGTTTTCGTGGTGGTCTACCAGCTGTTGTTCTTCTCGCTGGCGGATGGCACCCCGGGCATGCGCTACGCGCGCATCGCCCTGTGCACCTTTGGCGACGGCAACCCGAGCCGCCGGGCCATGCGGCGCCGAGTCTTTTCGTCCACGCTGGCCTTTTGCCCCCTGGGTCTGGGAATCGCCTGGGCCCTGCTCGACAACGAGAGTCTGGGCTGGCACGATCGCATGAGCCGGATGTACCAGCGGCCTTATTAGCGGACGGCCGCACTCCCGAAGCCGAGAGCACACCCCGGAGTTAGCGAAACGCCATGGAAGTTCACCCGCCTCACGAGCCGGTTCACAGCTGGCGCGACGCCCTGGTTCACATCGGGATCATGACCGTGGGGCTGTTTATCGCGCTGAGCCTTGAGGGGATGATCGAGTATCTGCACCACAAGCACCTGGTGAGGGAGGCGCGCGAGAACATCCGCGCCGAACTGGAACACAATCACGATGCCGTGCAGGGCGACATGAAGGACATCAAGGACGAGATGACGCGTACCCAGAAGGCGATCGACACGATCCACGCGTTCCAGAAGAATCCCGCTGGCCATGGCTCGATCGAGTACCACTGGAGCTTGAATGCCCCGAGCGATGTGGCGTGGCGCACAGCCCGGGATACGGGCGCACTTGCCTACATGCCCTACGGCGAGGTGCAGGACTACTCCAACATCTATGGACTGCAGGCGTTCGTCATCGAGAAGCTGCAGCAGGTGCAGTTTCGTGAAGCGGAGTCACTGGCTCCACTCATGATTCAGACCAAGGAATTCCAAAGTATGGCGCCGGCTGAGTTCGAAGGCATGTTGACGCAGGAGGCTACAAACTACCTCGATCTGCAGACCATTGCGGAATACATGAAGGCCGTTGACAGCGTGTATGAGATACAGCTGAAAAAGCGAAGCTGAGCCGCAGCGAGGCTCCCCGTGCAGGTCGTTTTCTTCTGGCCTGACATGCCCGGCTACACTGGAAGGGTTCGAGTCAATTCGCCCTGGAGCCCGCATTTTGAAGATCGTCATTGCTGAAAAGGTCTCGCCCGCTACCCTTGCCATCCTGCAGGGAGAGCCGGGGTGGGATGTCGTGACCGCCGACCAGATTCCTGCGGGTGGCCTGCCTGCGGCGCTTGCCGATGCGGATGCACTGATTGTGCGTTCAGCCGTACAGGCCGATGCCGCTCTGCTGCAGCATGCACCGAAGCTGCGGCTGATCGGCCGCGCGGGCGTGGGTGTCGACAACATCGACACGGCCGAGGCAACCAAGCGCGGCATCGTCGTCATGAATACGCCGGGCGCAAACGCCGTTGCCGTGGCTGAACTGACGCTCGGGCTGATGATTGCCATGGCTCGCTCCATCCCCCGCGCCAATGCGGGCATGCATGAGGGCAAGTGGGACAAAAAGACGCTGCAGGGCACTGAGCTGCGCGGCAAGACGCTGGGCATTGTGGGCCTGGGCCGGATCGGGCTCGAGGTGGCGCGACGTGCCAGGGCGTTTGGCATGAACCTGATCGGCTTTGATCCGTTCATTGCGCCCGTGATCGCCCGCGAGAACAACGTGACGCTGGTGCCGATCGATGAGATTTTCTCCGATAGCGACTTCCTTTCACTGCACGTAGGCCTGACGCCGCAGACCGAGGGTCTGATTAACAAGATGTCGCTTGCCATCATGAAGCCGGGCGTACGGATCATCAACTGCGCGCGTGGTGAGCTGATTGTGGATGAGGCACTGGTTGAGGCGTTGCAGTCTGGCCATGTAGCCGGGGCGGCGCTGGATGTATTTCGCGCCGAGCCGCTGAAGGACTCGCCCTACTTCGAAATTCCGAGTGTGTTTCTGAGCCCGCACATCGCAGGCTCCACGGACGAGGCGCAGGAGGCGATCGGTGTTCAGCTGGCCAACCAGGTGCGCGACTACCTGAAGCTCGGCGTGGTGCAGAATGCCGTGAACGTCGCGTCGCTGAGCGAAGAAGAGTACACCGAGGTCTCGCCGTATATCGAGATGGCGGCGCGTCTGGGCCAGTTCCTGGCCCATGCCATCGGCGCCGACAACAACGGCAACATCGAAACGCTGACGCTGAACTTCAACGGCCGTTTGGCGCAGCTGAAGACGGACCTGATTCGTAACGCCGCGCTGGCGGGGCTGCTGCACGGGTCAGAAGGCGTCAATCGCATCAATGCAGCCAGCGCGGCGGGGGAACGCGGGATCCGGCTGCTGGAGAACAAGCGCGAGCACGCGCCGGGCGGCAGCGGCGATACGCTGCGCCTGATTGCGCACACCGAAGGCGGCGACTTCGCCGTAACCGGCACGGTGCTGCATGGCGGGTCGCCGCGCCTGATGCGCTACAACGGCATCGACGTGGAAGCCGAGCTCGCGGGCACGCTGCTGGTGATTCGAAACAACGACGTCCCGGGCGTGATCGGCCGGATTGGCACGGTGCTTGGAGAGGCGCAGCTGAACATCGCCAACTTCGCTTTGGGACGCAGGGTGGAAGGCGAGCGCAACGAGACGCGCGCCGTGGCCGTGGTGCAGGTCGATCGGCCGGCAGCGGCCGCGTTGCAGCAGGCTGTGGAACAGCTGCGTGCCGTGGCGGCGATCAAGAGCGTACGGGTGATCGAACTCGGGGCGTTGTAGTCCCGCAGATCAGGCCGGGAAGCAGCCGTGGACAGGGTCCGCGGCTGTTTTCCCTGCGATGACGCAATCAACAGGCGCTTTCACCCTTCCCACCCTCCTGAACGCCGGTTGAATTTTGTCATCCTCCGTCGCCCTGCGGCATCCCACACACGATGCCGGTACAAGAAAGCGCGGAGGCCGTCGATGCGAGGAAGATCTACGCCAAGATCTCCTGGCGGCTGATTCCCTACATTTTCACTTTGTACATCCTTGCGTATCTTGACCGCGTCAATGTGGGCTTTGCAGCGCTGGAGATGAAGCGCGATCTGCACCTGTCGGACACGATCTATGGGCTGGGTGCAGGCCTGTTCTTCCTCGGCTCCTCCATGTTTGATTTACCCAGTAACCTGTTGCTCGGCAGGTTCGGTCCACGGCACTGGATCGCCCGCATCATGATCTCGTGGGGCGTCGTGGCAACGGCGATGATGCTGGTTCGCGGCGGCTTGAGCTTTGCCCTGATGCGGTTTCTGCTGGGGGTTGCGGAGGCCGGCTTCTTTCCCGGCATGATCCTGTACCTCACCTTCTGGTTTCCTTCACGCGAACGGGCCCGGGCCGTGGCCAAGTTTATGACGGCGACGGCGATTGCCGGCGTGATCGGCGCGCCCCTGGCAAGCGGGTTGCTGAAGCTGGAAGGCCGCGGCGGTCTGCATGGATGGCAGTGGCTGTTTCTGGTAGAAGGCATTCCCACGTTTTTGATGGGCATCTCCGTTCTCTTCGTGTTGAAGGACAAGCCCGCGGATGCGGCGTGGCTGAGCGATGAAGAGAAGCGCTGGCTGGACGCGGAGCTGGAAAAGGATCGTAAAGCAGGTGGAGCGACCGAGCGGCATTCGCTGGGCGACGCTTTCCGGACACCGATGGTCTGGCTGCTCGCGGGCATCTTTTTTCTGGACCAGATCGGCGTCTACACGGTGAACCTGTGGATGCCGCTGATCCTGAACAATGTGCTGGGGCTGCATGCCGCGCATGGCGACGCGATCGCACCCAATGCGGCCAGTTTGATTGCGCGGTACGCCACGCTGCCCTATGTGGCTGCCGCGCTGTTTATGGTGCTGGTGGGCTGGTCGAGCGATCGTACGGGTGAGCGCCGCTGGCATATTGCGGTCTGTTTCCTGCTCAGCGTTGCCGGGTTCGGGCTGGCAGGTGCTACGCATAGCTTTGTGCCGGCCCTGGTAGGGATGTCGCTGGCGGCGATGGGCTACTGGTCGATCATGGGACCGTTCTGGGCGCTGCCGACGCGCATCCTGGGTGGGCAGGCCGCGGCAGGCGGCGTGGCGATCATCACCATGGTGGGCGGCGTGGGCGGGTTCCTGGGCCCGTTTCTTACCGGGCGGCTCAAGGATCTGACGCATGGCTTCAGTGGAGGCCTGTACACGATCGCGGGGCTGGCCGCGGTGGCTGCTGTTCTTTGCGCCGCGCTGAAAACTCCGGCGTCGGCGACGGCGCACCCGGACTGAAACGCAAGAAGATGCGGGAAGTCCTGTAAACTTAAGGCTGACTGCGTCCCGCACGTGCGAGCGCAAACGTAAGGACTGCCTGCTCATGCGCCTTGTTTTTCGCTCGTCCACTGCCCTGCTCGGCACAGCCCTGCTCGTGATCTCCGGCTGCCACAAGGGGGCCGCGCCGGGCGACATCGCTACCGTTAACGGCAAGGGCATTACGCAGGCCGATGTGGACAAGATCTACAGCGCGCAGCTCCAGAACAATCCCCAGCAGCAACAGCCTTCGTCCGAGCAGAGCGAGTCGCTGAAGCTCAATATCCTTCACGAGCTGATCGTGGAAGAAATTGTGGAGCAGCGCGCGGCCAAGCAGGGATTGACTGCCACCGATGCCGAGGTGGATGCCAAGCTGCAGGAGATGAAGGCGCCCTACACAGAGGAGCAGTTTCAGGCACGGTTGCGCGGCTCCAACCACTCGCTCGACGATGTACGCCATGACCTGCGCCGTTCGTTGACCATCGACAAGCTGCTGAACAAGGAGATCAACTCCAAGATCACGGTGACGGACGGCGATGTGAGCGCGTACTACAACGCGCACAAGGCGGACTTCAACCTTCTGGAGAACACGTACCACCTCGCACAAATCCTGGTGACCTCCAGCCCTGGCGCAACCACGGGGAACCTGCAAAACTCCAAGGCGATGTCTGACGCGGACGCGCGCAAGAAGATCCAGACATTGAAGAACCGATTGGACTCCGGCGAGGATTTCGGCACGATCGCCATGAACTTCTCCGAGAGCCCGCAGACGGCCTCCAACGGCGGCGATATGGGCAACATCACCGAGTCGCAACTGAAGGGAACGCCCGCGCTGTTCGCCGCCATCAGCAAGCTGCGCGCCGGCCAGGATACGGAGATCATTCCCTTCCCCGACGCGTCGGACCCCAAAAAGATCGGCGGCTACATGATCCTGCGGCTGCTGGAGAGAGCCCAGGCCGGGCAGCGCGATCTGAACGATCCGCGCGTGCAGCAGGCCATCCGTCAGCAGATTCACGACAGCCGTTCACAGCTGTTGAAGAGCGCCTATTTTGAGATGCTGCGCGACCAGGCCAAGGTGGAGAACCTGCTGGCGGAACAGATCTTCAAGGAATCTGTGAAGTGAGGCGTTTCGGCAAGACTGGTCCCCTGATGGGATTGGGCTGTGTGCTGATGGCGGGATGCCACAGCACGCCTCCACCCATGCCCCTGAGCCAGCTGAATGGGCAGCAGACCGAAGGCTACGCCGTCTTTCAGACACGTTGCGGCTTCTGCCACAACGAGCGCGTCGATGAAGCAAAACGCGGCCCTGCCCTGGCCGGTGTCTTTAAGAAGCCGTACCTGCATTCCGGGGCGCCGGCGAACGATGAGCGCGTTACAGCGACCGTGCTGCATGGACACGGCCTCATGCCGGCACAGCCCGATATCGATCCGGACACGCTCGCGTCGCTGCTGGCGTATCTGCATACGGTGTAGGTTCGTTGCTTGTTGTTCGTTCTTGATCACCTGAGGATCCGCAGGTGCTTCCTTCCCGTTCAGAGTCGCTGGGTTTCCTTGACACGCGGCAAAGCGCGATACTGGTAAATGTGCCGCCGCCCAACGAACAACGAACA
>CAZZXY010000028.1:0-41527 GCA_964658105.1 Verrucomicrobia bacterium Tous-C9LFEB
CCGGCCCCGAGATCGGCGTCGCCTCCACCAAGGCCTTCACCGCCCAGCTCACCGCGCTCTTCCTGCTCGCGCTCCACATCGCCCAGGTCCGCGGCCAGATCACCCCGGCCGAATCCGCAAAACTCGTAGGGGAACTCACCCTCATCCCCGCCAAGCTCGAGCAGGTCCTCCGCACCGTCGACGACGGGTGCGCCGTCCTCGCCAAGGAGTTCTCGAGCGTCAACGACTTCCTCTTCCTCGGCCGAGGCATCCACTACCCCATCGCCCTCGAAGGCGCCCTCAAGCTCAAAGAGATCAGCTACATCCACGCCGAAGGCTACCCCGCCGGAGAAATGAAACACGGCCCCAACGCCCTCATCGACGAGAATCTTCCGGTGGTGTGTATTGCGACTTACGACCCCACCGACCCCAGCTCCGTCCTCAAGTACGAAAAGACCCTAAGCAACATCCAGGAAGTCACCGCCCGCTCCGGCCGCGTCATCGCCATCGCCACAGAAGGCGACACCCACATCCACCAACTCGTAGAACACGTAATAGAAATCCCGGCCGCCCCCGAACTCCTACTCCCCATCCTCGAAGTAGTCCCCCTACAACTCCTCGCCTACCACATAGCCGTCCGCAGGGGCTGCGACGTCGACCAGCCAAGGAACTTGGCAAAGAGCGTGACGGTGGAATAGCTAACTAACCTCGGAATAGATTTCCTCTGCGACGCGCGAACAGTTCCCTATGAGCGGGGATGGTAGGTTCATCCCTATGTTCGGTACACCACTGCGCGAAGCGCTTATTGAGCTCGGAGAGATCACCCAAGCGGTCCAGACTGACTACTAGAATTCTCAATAGGGCCGAGTTGATCTCGGCTTCATCATGACGGAGAATATGCTTGGGTTTCAGGATCTTTTCGATCTCTGTTGCAACCTCAAGGAAAATCTTCTCTGCCCTTTCCCGCTGAGCGCGGCCATCAAAATCCTTCGCCACGCGAAACCTTGACTCGATGTGGGCCAGCGCTAGTTTGTAAGAGCCTGGCAAAGCAGATCGCCCAACTTCGGCCGCACGTGCTGCGTGGCTATATTCACGAGATGCCATCTCCATGCGATACCAATGCATGTAAGTGTCCTCGCTTCGACTCTTAAACTTGGCAGCTAGCTCAAACTGCATCCGCGCGTCCGTTCTACGGTGGACAGTCTTGTACAAATAACCCAAGAAACCGTAGAGGTCTGCTGCATTCGGGTATCTCTCAATCGCCTTAAGCAAGATGTCCTCGCCAACCTCAAATCTGCCGCCTCTTGTAAAGAGGAGTGCTTGGCGAATCAATTGGCCAATGATGTTCTTTCCAACGGGAGGTAGAGTACCGGAGACGGCCTTGCTCTTGGCACGCAGCCTCGCGAAGATGTCAGTCGTCCGCTCGAGCGAGAGGATCAAACGCCTGGTGTTGGAATTGAGGTTGTAACGCTGCTCACCTTCAACGAGACTCGCATCAGGCAGAAGGAAGAGGGTATGCAACTCGGTCAGCGCCGAGATAAGTCTGTCGTCGGAGAAATTCAGAACGGTTTGTAGCTCGGCGAAAGAAGCAGGATGATCGCTGACAACCGCCGCAATGAGAGCGTTCTTAGCATCAACGGAAAGCTTCTCAAATTCTCGCTGGAGAGCATACTTCCGCGCTTCGTCGCCCCGCTTCTCGAGCCAAACCTGTGCAGCTCGCTTCGGCTCTGTCACGCAACACAAGCGCATTAGATCATCGATATAGAGTGGCGATCCATCGCAAGCTTCCCTAATGGACCGAATGACTTCGCCCGTGAACAGGTCGGACTGCAGTCGATAGGTGCTGATTCTTGAAGCTATGAACAGATCGGCCTCAGCCACAGAGAAGCCGGAGATCGCGACACTCGGGATTCCAGGTATATCGCGTCGTGAGGTCAGGAGAACTTTAGACGCAGTGTTGGGAATATCGAAAGTGAAGAATGACACGACTGCTGCATCATCGAGCAGACTGTCTATATCGTCAGCAATGATGAGAGTAGGAAAATCATCCAAACACTCAAGCAGTAGTTGTCGTTTCGCAGCAATGTCCATGTTGCCGTTGACCGGTCCGTATTGTTCCAACAACCTATCTATTGCACTTGGTAGATCATGAAAATCCGGTAGGTCGATCTCTACTATATGACCAGCCTCGAATCGGCGTTTCTTGGCACTAATCCACACGATCATCGAGAAGTAAGAATTCGAACCCGCTACCTTCTGCGCGAAGCGGTAAGCGACCGCGGACTTTCCTTTGCCCCCGTCGCCCGCGATGAGGCAGCGTTTGGTAAAACGATCCTCCAGAAGTAGGGAAAGCTGATCCAGCACTGAGTCCCTGCCGACGAAATCCTGATACACGGAATCTTGAGTGGGAAGCGAGCAAATCACTTCATGCACTTGAGCACGACTACCAGAATTAACCAGCCCGGCGATCTGACCTGTAATAGAGTCGGCGCGCGACCTCAGATTCAAGCTGAGTAGAATTTGGCGTACGTCTGTGAGCACGCCGAGTGCTTCTTCGACAGAGACATCCTCCTCTACTGGATGAGACAAGGGATCTCGAAAATCTTTGACGGCCTTGAGCGCTCCGAGAAGCTTAGGGCGGTTCGGTTTGGATTCGAGTGCACCTTTTGCTACAGCTGCAGCGAACAGCTTTTCGTAATACGCGTCAAACAAATTATAGAAGTGAGACACGCTCAAAAGGTCGTAGTCGTCGTGAACGGAAGTTGTGGTTCCGCCAGACGATCGCGCCTCCGCTGCGGCGCACTCCAGTGCCTGCCATTCGCCCTTGAACGGCCTTTTGAGTTTTTCCACATGGTCGGCAGGGAAGGCCTGAGCTAGGTAGGTCCGCAGGAAAGCAACGCCGGCGTTGCGTAGGGTTCTTTGAACGGCTTCATAACAAAGGGTGTTAGTGCTGAGTGGGACGTCAGACGATATTGGGGCCGTAAGCAAACGTGAGCCTCCGAAGTTGGTGTGATTTTAACCCGCTCGGTTTCCACTGGGCGGGTGGCCCACCCAAGTCCTTGCCCACCCAGCCACAACACTCCGCGTGCCCCATCCATACGCAGCCTCATCGCGGATGGGTGGGAAACCACAGCAATCCAGAGAGGCAAGAAGCAACGGCACGAACGGCCTCGTGTCTATCCTCTACGCGGAACGCGGCTCCCGCATCCGGCGTATCGATGCGCGTCTCGGACGGGTGGGAGAGCGAGAACGTCAAGGCTGCATCACGTCACATCACGACGGTTGCTCCATCCCAAGATCCGACCCCGGATGAATGAACCCTCGCAAAATGTGCGATCCGCCCCCACCCATGCCTCAGATCCAAACGGGAAGGGCACGGCTTCAGCCATGCCATCATCCAGTGCCTCAAGCAAGTTCCGCTCTGCCGAAGGCCGGAGTGAAGCGAAGCGCAACGACTGAATTGTCTTTATCTCAGCCACAATCGCCCGAGTAAGCCGGAAGCTAATCGCGTACCTCCTGCCAGGAATCCGCTTAGGCCATCAAATCTTCGACAGGAACTCGTTGGCAAACCTCATGCAGCCCGCGAAAGGCCTCCCTCTGAGACTCCAGGAGAAGATCCCATTTCTGCACAGAAGCCGGATCTTCACTCCGTAAATCGAAGGAATCGACTGCCTTCGACGCACCGTACGCCTCGTAGAGTACGCGTATGAAAAGCTGCAGGTTTGTTTCTTTTGTGTCCTCATCGACCTCTTCCATAGCTGCATCATGCCAGACCGCCACACTTTCAAGGAGAGTGGGCGGGTGGCCCACCTGTTACCTGAGCACTTCACCGGCCACCACACCACGTGTACCTCATCCGTGCGCCGCCTCATCGCGGACGGGTGGGAGAGCGAGAACGTTAGAGCTGCATCACGTCACACACCACGGTACCCCCTCCCACGATCCGACCCCGGATGAATGCACCCGCGCGAAAGTACGATCCATTCCCGCTAGGCCTCTAATCCAACCAGGAAGGGCAAGGCTTCAGCCGTGCCATCATTCAGCCCCTCAATCTCTCCTCTCTGCCGGAGGCGTCGCAACAACACCGGAGCCTGCAACATGGCTCACTTTGCTGTCCGGCATAGCTGTCGCAGGCATCGCAGGGGCGTCGAAATTCAGGGCGACACCTGCAGCCTGTCAACCCCGATGACGCTCCAAAACCAATCACGCAAAGAACTTAGCGTTTGCGCACATTAGGCCTTCAACCCGCTAGAGTGATATCTGGTGGCCAAGGCAATGCCGAGGGTCCCCGAGGGCACGCGAGGGACCGGGTAAGTCCTTTCCTGGCAAGATCTTGCGGGCAGGAACACCTGATTTCGGGTAGCTGCACCGGATATCCCCCCATAAGTTCCCTGGATTGAAGATCTTACGCAAATATGGGGGGAGGGGGGAGGCCTACGACTCGCCCTGCCGGTCGAACGTACTTTGCCCCGAAAGTACGGTAGGGAGGGTTACCCGAGGGCCCCGGACGCCTGTCACAAATGACAGTTGCGTCCCAGACGATCTTCCTCTGACATAAGGCAACACAACGAAGCGCAAAATCCTTCGCCGAGTTAGGCCTGGTAGAGAACCAACGAATCGCCTGAGAGGAAGGTCCCATGAAAACACGCATCCTCGCCACACTCGCCCTGACCGTTCTGATTGCTCCTCTTTCGGCAATCGCACAGGGCGGACTGAACGTCATCTTCACCACCGCCTTCAGCTTCTATGCCGGAGGCGCCAAGCTCCCCGCAGGAACCTACACCCTCAGGCAGTCCGGAGACGACGAGAACCTCTTCAACATCCAGGACAGCTCCGGCAAACACACCGTCCTCCTCGAAGGGCGGCAATCCAGCAAGACCACCACCGGCTCACCGGAGATCTCCTTCAACCGCTACGGAACATCGGAGTACCTGGAAGGTGTTCAGACGTCCTCCGGCACCTCCGTAGACATAGAAACCAGCAAGGCGGAGTCGGTCACGAGCAAGAAGGGCTCGCCCGAAGCGCACACCGTCTCGGCTAAGTAAGCCAGCACCAACCAGCCTCCTGGCCGTGTCCCGTCGCGTCCGGATTTCCAGTCAAGCTCCAGGCCACCTCGGCGGTAGGCCACTGATGGCTCGGACGAAAACAGGTGCCCCATTCACGCGCAGCTTCATCGCGGGTGAGTGGGCCGCGCACGACAGTGCACTCAGCCCATCCCAACTGAGGGCTTGCTGACGGGAAGAGCACGACTCAGCCGTGCTGTAGTGTCGGCCCAGGGAACATCCATCTACAACCCCACGTACACCGCTCCATCTTCACTTTGGAGCAGCCCATGAAATCCATCGTCGCCCTCGGGCTTCTTTTGCTACTGATCCCGGCCAGCGCGCAGGAGTTCACCCCCTTCGACCAGATCAAGACCCAGGCACAGCTCGACAAAACCATCACCGCACTCGACGCGGCCGTCTTCGACGCCTACAACCGTTGCGACCTGCCGCGCTTCGGCTCCTTCTTTATCGACGACGTTGAGTTTTACCACGATCAGACCGGCCTCACCGTCGGCAAAGACAAGCTGGTCGAGAGCATCCGCACCAACATCTGCGGCAAGACCACGCGCGAGCTGCTCCCCGGCACCCTAAAGGCCTTCCACCTGAACAACTACGGTGCCGTAGAGACCGCCGTCCACCGCTTCCACCACCCAGGTCACGAGTCCGAGGGCATCGGCGAAGCGGAAACCACCATGCTCTGGCAATACAAGGACAACGCCTGGAAGATCACCCGCGTCATCAGCTACGACCACCACTCCGCCCCGAAGTAAGACACCCGGTATACCTACCGGACCGAGGAAGACGTCTCCCATGCCGCCCGGCCCTATAATGGCGCATCTTTCAGGAACCTCGGAGAACTCACATGAAACGACTGCTCGCATCCTGCGTCATCGCCCTGCCGCTTCTCACGGGAACTGCCTTCGCCGAAACCCTAACCGGTGTTGTCTCCGACGCGATGTGCGCGAAGGACCCCGCCAAGGCCTCGAAGCCTGACCATGCCGCCTGCGCCCGGAAGTGCATCAACGACGGTTCGCCCGCCGTGCTCATCGTCGAAGGCAAGGTCTACCCTGTCGCCAACCCGGACACACTGAAGTCCTTCGCCGGCAAGACCGTCACCGTAGACGGCACGCTCGCGGACGGCACGCTCACCGTCAAATCCGTCAAGTAAGCCATCCCAGCGGCTGTCCTCAGCGTAGTGTCCCCGTTCGCATGAAAGGGATCGTCCGATTTGCGGCCGAGGCGTAGCATGGCGCACATGAAACTACGCACGGCATCCTGCGCGGTCACGCTTTCCTTCCTTTGCAGCGGGCCAGTCTGGTCTCCCACGCTCGAAGCGCAGCTCGCCGGCAACGCGGTCTCAGGGTCGGTTTCCTCCTCGCAGGCCGCTGGCGGCCTCAAGGAAGCCCTCTCCCGTGGCGTGACCACTGCCGTCGCGGAGACAGGCAAGCCCGGCGGCTACGCGAACAACCCGCTGATCCGCATCGGCATGCCGGACAAGCTGCAAAGCGTTGAGAAGGGCATGCGGGCCATGGGCATGGGCGCGCAGGTCGACAGCTTCGAGCAGAGCATGAACACCGCCGCCGAAAAGGCCGCACCTGCAGCGAAGTCCATCTTCATGGACGCGTTGCAGTCTATGACTTTTGACGACGCCCGGGGCATCGTCACTGGCGGGGACACAGCGGGCACCGCTTACTTTAAGCGCACCACCTCCGACAAGGTCTCCACGGCCTTCCGTCCCATCATCGAGCAATCCATGGCCAGCACCGGCGTCACCGAGAAGTACCAGTCCATGATGGGCTCGGCACCGAAGCTACCGTTTGGTCACGCGCCATCGTTTGACCTCAACGCCTATGTGCTCGGCAAGGCCGTCGACGGCCTGTTCACCATGATGGGCCAGGAAGAAACCAAAATACGTCAAAACCCCGCCGCTCAGACCACATCGCTGCTCAAGACTGTTTTTGGTCATCACTGAAGCAGGTGCCCACTGTCCTCTGCCCAAGCGCAATGGCGAGCGGCTTAGCCCCTTGGCCGCAGGGCACAGCCTGCCCATGCGGCCTGCCGTGGCCTGATGCAGATTGCCCAGGGCCACCCGAATCATCAGTCAGGACTTTGTCGCCGGCCTGTGTCATTAAATCGGTGATCTGGTCGTTCAATGCCTTGGATCTGTGCCTGCTGCTGCGCCGCCGTCGCATGAGGCGCAGCCTTGGCGAGAGCCTGGGCTGTCGCCTGGTAGACGAAGGCCAAGGCCAGCGCGGGCGCGTCACCAAGAACCCGCATATTGGACTGAGTCACCGCGTCCGTAATCTGATGATGTCTCTGCATCATCAGCCCGGCATTCGCCTTGCTCGAAGTCGATGTTCCCGCCCTCCGAAAGGGAGCAAATACCTCTTTCGGCTCAGAGAGGCTCGCTCGACTGTCCCGAACAGACACATGTCTCGCGCCTCGCAGTCCTTCACCGGTCAGCTTGACGACAAAGCCCCGGACCGCAGTCCGGGGCATCTCAGCTCTGCGTGCCATCAAGCGACGCTGAGCTTTACGTCGATATTGCCGCGCGTGGCATTCGAGTACGGGCAAACCTCGTGCGCGTCGTGCACCAACTGTTCCGCCTGCGCCTTCTCCATGCCGGGCATATGCACCACCATCGCAACGCCAACGCCAAAGCCCTTGGCGCCGTTGGCAAGCGGTCCAAAGTCCACGCTCGAATCGATCGAAACGTCGTTTGGCAGCTGGATCTTCTGCGTCCCCGCCACGAACTTCATTGCCCCGATGAAGCAGGCGGCATACCCGGCCGCAAACAGCTGTTCCGGGTTCGTGCCCGTGCCGCCGCCGCCCATGCCCTTCGGCGGATCGAGCTTCACGTTCAGCTCTCCATCATCTGACTTCGCCATGCCGTCACGCCCACCTGTCGCCACTGCATGTGCCGTATACACAACCTTTTCGAGTGCCATCTACCAATCTCCTGATCCGAACGGGACCGAGTCGTTGGATGCAGCCGCCTCTCGCCTGGACGCCGGCCTCCTGCCTAGGCCCGGGAACTTGACCCTCGACTCGACCGCCCAAGCTAGGTTAGGAAATGGATCTCTGCATGCCAGCAGGTGAATCATCCAGTAACTCTTCTTATCTGTCGGAAGACTTGTGCACGACCTTCCTGCACAAACCTTCTATCTGATTCTTAGGAAATCAGCAGGGATTTAGCCCGAAGCACCTAACGAGTCACAGTCCATTCACAGAAGCCTCCCAGCGCCAAGTTACACTGGAGTAAGTCCTACCAAGGTGTCCTATGCTGCACAATCTACCTGCTAGCTCCGCAACGAGCCTCCTCTCCATTCCTTCCGAACGCCACACGACTCTGCACCTCGCCCGTTCCGCCGAGCACCCGGATCTCCCTGTGCGTGCCCCGCGTGGAACCGATTTGGTGCCGATCCTCTCCCGCCGCTGCTCGTCCTTCTGCGCCGAAGCCGCCGTGCTGGTCCTGGTCTTCGGCCTGCTGGACTACTTCATGATGAAGGGTCGCATCCAGCTTCCCTGGATCGTGGGGGCGCTGCTTATCTCTCTTCTGTTACTCGCTCTCAGCATCGTCATCGAGCTGACGGCCGTGCGCTGGATCAAGGCACATCCCTAGCTCCCCCAGCCAGACGTCCCTCACCCTGGAAGACTAGGACGAGGCCGGCCCATACCCAGCCGAAGACCCAGGGTTGCAGGCGCATGGCGGCGCGAGTCAGTCCTTTTTTCACGAGGCTTCCCACTGAGCGCATCTAACTCAGTGCGAAAGAGGCCCCATGAAATTACATCGCTTCGCCGCTGTTACCACGCTCTGCACCGTCGCCATCCTCGGCAACGCCCAAACCACAGGAACACCCGGCGCGCCCACCCAAACCACGCCTGGTGCCGTCCCGGGAGCCCCGGGTATGCCTGGAACGCCCGGCACACCTGGAAGCATGCCCGGATCCTCTGGCACGCCTGCCACACCCAACCTGCCAGCTACCACCGGCACCACACCCGCCCCGGGCACGGTTCCGGAGACTGGCGCACCGGGCACGGCAGGCTCAATGCCGACCACTCCCGGGAACAGCACTGGCACGAATGGGACCACGGTGCCCGGAGAGGCAACGGGAGCCAACACGACGGGCACTCCTGCTGCCACGCCCCACCATGCGCACCGGGGGCACGGAAGCACCACTCCGACGCAACCTCCCACGACAAATCCTTCCACTACAACCCCGCCAATCACACCTCAGTAGCATCGTCGCGCAGACAACGAGTCGGCTCTCAGCATGACCACGGGAGCCGACTCGGGCGCGTGATGCCTGGACCGCGCGCAAAGCTGAGCGGACACGCGTGAGTTGAGGTGGTACACGGCAACATAGCGAACTGAGCTACCACAGTGTGTAGTCGTGACGAGCCAGGGCGACAATCGCGATCAGGAGATTGGCGACGGCATGTGCCGCAACGGCCTCTCCAAACCGGCCTTTCCTGCGGGCAACCAGAGCAAATGCGAAACCGGCAAGGATGCCCGCCGGCCACATGTGCCCATGGACCAGCCCGAACGCAATTGAGCTGCCCGCAATGCCCCACACGGTCAGGCGAGAGAAAGACACGCTCTCTGGATCGGGATCGGTGAGACGACGCGCCAGATATCCTCGGAAGGCGAGCTCCTCCGCTACCGGAACCGTCACCACGGCAGCCAGCACCCGGACGGTCACCCAGGCGATGCGAGCAGGGTGTGGCAAGGTAGACAGGCCGACAGCTGTGGCAGCACCCTCCGCTCCGCCAGAACCCGAACTGGCGAGCAAGTGGTGAATGCCAAGCCACATGGCCGCGACACCTACCCCGGTGAGAAGCCCAACGGCACTGAAGTGCCAGTCCAGTTTGCGGTAGTGCCATCGATAGGCCCAAAGCACGGCGAGCGCTGCCAGGAAGCGAAGCGGATAGAACCGGTCGAAGCCCGCCGACGCTGCCTGACTCAGTACGGACGCTGCGGTGATCGCCAGAAAGGGCCCAAGGTATACCGCCGGGATGTTGGCGATGCGGCGGCTTTCGGGCGGTGCGTACGACGCGCCCCCTGCTGCCTGAAGCCGATCCGCTTTACGGAACCACTGGATGTTTTGGGCCGTGAAGAGAAAGCCCAGGCTCACGAGGTTGAAGGCAATCCAGCCAGCCTCTGAGTGAAAGCCCTGCGTTGCGACCTCTGGGTGGCCCGCATCTCCGATCGCAATCAGCGCCACAAGCCGGAACAGGTTCAACGCCCACATCAGGCCCAGTGCCACGGGAATCAGCAGCAAGGCTCGCGCGAGTCGCAACTCCCGGCGTGCATAGATCAGCCACACGGCGGAGAAGGCACTCATCAGCGCCAGACCCTCCAGTCCGGAGCACGTTCCACCCACGATAACGAGGAATCGGTCCGTCCCAAGCAGGTGGGTCGAACGATCCTGGACTACGTGGGGGTAAAAGAGGCCTAGTAGCCATTTCGCCTCGCTGAAGGCTGCGGCCAAAGCAGCGGAACCGACGCGGGACGACGAGGCACCCCAGGCCAGGCGAAAACGCTCTCGCAGAACGACGACCAGCGCTGAACTGATCGCTGCGTAGAGCCACGCCACTCCCAGGGATCGCGCCAGCGCAAACACTCGTTTGAGCGGCAAGAAGCTGAGAAAAAGTGTTGCGGCAAGTACCGGGAACAACGCCAGCCAGAGCCACACCGCCACCCGGAGGCTCGGACCTGGTGGCAGGCTGCCGAACCGAAGCAGGAGAAAGATCTCCAGCACGGCCCATAGCCCGAGGGTCACGACGTGGACCCCTATCGGGACAGGCTGAATCGCTCGACTCTGGATAAACGAGGTGCGAAACTGCGGCCGTCCAAAAAACACAAGGGCCAACCCAAAGACAATGGGAAGGCCCCGGTACAGATACATGTTGAACCAGGGATGCGGAAGCTGAACTACGATTGTATTCTCAACGGCCAGCAGGATCAGAAGCATCCACAGTCGGCTAGGTAGTCCTCGGGAGGACGTTGGAAGCTCGTTCACTTGCACGACGGAACCCTGGAAAGATTACTGAGCTAGACCCTGGAACCGCTTGCGGCCGCGAAGCACGAGGATACCGCCAGCCAGAAGTACCAGCCCTGCCGTCGCGCCGGAGGTGCTGATCTCGGGGGCCTTCGACACTGCGAGCACTTCACGCTTGCTGCTGTTGCTGAACATCTTCGTCACAGCAACAATGGCTCCTGCTCCGCCACCCGCGGCAATCACGCCACCCGCTGCCTTGACTCCGACAGCCATACCCGAACCTGAGTCAGCAAACGCCATACCTGAGGAAAGAAACAAAACGGTCACAGCCGCAAGAGAGCGCAAGCGCATAGTAGGAACTCCTAAGTGTTGCTTGAAATAAGGCTACAGGTTTCGATGCGAAAAGTGTGAGAAATCGCACTTGGGATTACAAACAACGGTAACAAGAAGCCTGAACTTTGGTCCCTAAAGCTCCGTTGCCCCGCCGCAAGGTCACACTGATTCCAGCCGGAGCCTTTGCTCTTCCAGCTTAACCCGATCATCGGTAATACCGGGCAGATCATCGCTCGCCGGCAGCCGCATCGTGCCGCCGCTTGACTCTACCGCCTTCCGAGATCCTCATCGGCGCTGCTTACCGCTCCTGCACGAACCTGCGAGGGGACACCAACGACATATTCGCGCGGGAACGCAACCTACCGCGACGGTTCGCACTCTACTGATTTGTCAAGTGACACAGGCCATGCAGCAAAAACATCTTTGAAGAGGGAAATCGTATGGGTCATGGCGTTATCGCGTGGATCATCATCGGCATCATCGCAGGCTGGTTGACCGGCAAACTGATGAGGGGCTCCGGCTTCGGCGTCCTCATGGACATGATCGTGGGCCTGATTGGCGCATTGATCGGTGGATTCATCATGGTGCACCTGTTTGGAGCGGCCTCTTCCGGTGGGTTGATCTATTCCATCGTGGTCGCTGTCGTGGGTGCCGTCATCCTGACGTTCCTGCTCCGCCTCGTAACAGGGAATCGCTCAGCCAACCTATAGTCGTCTTCCATTACCACAGCACGGAAAGCGGCGCTGCTTACGGTAGCGCAGCTTTATTGTTTGCAAGCAGCGTCGCCACAAGCAGCAAGTGACAAAGCCCCTGCATTCACAGGGGCTTTTGTCGTTCACCATCTAATTCAAGCTTAGCTACAGTTATTGGTAAGCTGTCATAACTTGCGGCTAGCTTGCCTGGTTCTGCTCTTCCAACGCGCGCCGGCGCATCAGCATGGTGGCAGCGCTGCACAGACCTGTTCCGAGCAGCAACAGGCTGGACGGCTCCGGGGTGACCGCGATTGGATCGGCTGCGATGAAGCTCTGCGGCAAGCCATCGGTCCAGGTAGTCTTGGCTGCCGCGGTTGTCACAGGGGAGTACAACATGTACTGGTTCAGGAAGCTGTTCGTCAGACCGGGCACCGCAGATTGCGCCATGTTTACCAGCTGCTTCGCGGTCGCGTCGTAGCCGGAGTTGCTCGAGACATTCGAGTCCAGGATGTACCACACGGCAAATTGGATGTCCGCGTTGTTGTAGGTTCCCTTGCCGACCTGCGAGAAAAGCCAGGCATCTTCCTGCAGGGAAGACGAAGAAGACGTGGAGAGCTGTGTTCCGGTGACCTGCCAGCTCTCACCGAAGGTGATGCTGTCGTCGAAGTTGATGCACATCATGGGAGTCGTTGTCTTGCTCCCGTTCAGGCTGAGGTTGTAAGGGTACACATCCACACCATTGACGCTTTGTCCCCCATCGCTCTTAAAGGTCAGCGTGTCGGCAAAGCTGGTGCGGCAAGCCACCGCTCCCATGAAAGCAAGTACTACAAGTGCCAAGTTCTTCAAACGCATCATTGTCTCCTGTGGCTGTCTGCGCCACGCACTTTGCGTGGTGCTGGGGAAGGGTGGATCTGAATCGCAGGATGGCTTTCTAGCCGTCTCTGCGTTCCGGGACCTTCCGTGGAATTTGGCGCGCCCTGCTTCCAACGCCATCCTTCTGTGCCGTGACCTGATCCTGCATTACGAAACTGCTACTACAATCGCCGCTGGCCTAACTGCATTCGCGGTGCCTACCTGTTCGGTGCATCTCAACCTTGTGCGGCTCCCATGCCTGCCGGGTATGACAAGAACTTATCGCGTTTGGGCAGAGTTGCACCCTAGTACTTGGTAACTTGAGGTGATCTTGTGGTAAGTCGCTGGGGTACCGGTACGACAGGGCACCCTGCCACTCACTAAAGTCATCCCCCACGTAAAGAACAGCCCAAAGCTCACCCGTTTCGGCCCAAAATCAGCGAAGTGTCCCCTTTCGGCGCGCATGCCTGCAGATTTCTCCGGAGTGGCTCTCGCCACGCTGCATCCGCCGTCTTATTCTTATCGGGACACAAGGAGTCCGTTTGCGCCTTCACCGCTTTGCCTCACTTTTGCTCTCTTGCGCTCTTTTCTGTTTGCCTGCCCCTTCCGCAATGGCCCAGAGCCTTCCCACCGCCAGTCGCGGCGTTGTTCCGTCGGCGTTTTTCGGCATCAACGGAACCTATACGGGCCTGTATGGAGGTCGCAATCTAGGCATCACGGCTGGTGTGGACCTCGGCTTCAAGCCGTTCTTCGGCATTCTGCCCTCCCTGGAACTGCGCGGAACCTACCCCGTTCACAACGGGTCCATCGTCGGCGAGGAACACGTCGAGGGCGGTGTGCGCCTGCAGAAACGCTACCGTCAGTTCCGTCCCTACGTTGATTTCCTGTACGGCCGGGGTGAGCTGAATTACCAGAATGGCGGCCTGGCGGTACCCATGCAGGCCTTTCGCTACCTGCAGACCACCGGCAACGTCATCTCACCAGGGCTTGGCGTAGAGGTGGACGTCACCCCCCAGCTCGCCCTTCTGCTTGACGGGCAGGCGCTGATCTGGCCGGTCCCGTTCGATCCGTCCGGCAAGACGTCGAACGCCGGTCATATCACCTCGTACCCGGTAACCATTGGCGTCGTCTACCGCTTCAACTGGCTGCAGCACGGTCACCCGGCACCGTAAACGCCCTCAGTACTGGGTCACAATCCGGGGATGGCGGCGAAGCCACCAGCACGGTCCCGCTCCAGCCTCCGGCAGGAGCGATCGGCTGCAGTTCACCGTGGTCATCCCCTGCGCATACACCTCGAAATGATTGCCCTTCAGGGTGGCTGCCGTGGTCTCGCTGACCTCCGCCACGCCCATCCCGTGCCCGGACAGCATCAGGACACGCCATACGGCCCAATCCAGCGGATAGGCAAGCAGCAGGATGCCAAGCACTGCAAGTCCGGCTCGCTGTAGCCATCGAAGCATCGGGGTTGATCTACGCCTGGCCACTTCGCGAAGAGTAGCAAATTTGGTGATCCTGCCGCACGCAGCCCGCTGCGTTGGCTGCAACTTGCGTCGGAGCTGGCGCGTATAGTGAGAGGTTGCCGTGATCAAGCCATTTCGCTACCTCCTGTTGTGTGCCGTCCTGGACATGAACGTTGTCTCCGCCGCTCGCGCTCAGGAGGTTGCGGTTGCGGATCTGCCGCCAGCGCCAGCGCCGCAGGCCTCCTCCTCGGGCCAGGCAACGCCCCCTCCGGCGCAGCAGCCTTCCAGTGATGATGAGTTCAAGGCCGCCAAGAAGCAGCGTCTGCTCGGAATCATGCCAGCGTTCAACACTGTGCCGGGTGGCGTGGCGAAGCCTCTGAAGCCCTCCCAGAAGTTCGATCTGTGGTTCCGCTCAGCGGTCGATCCGTTCACCTTCGCCGTGGCCGGCCTCGATGCCGGTATCGAACAGGCCAACAACACCCATCCGGATTACCACCAGGGCTTTGAAGGCTACGCCAAGCGTTTTGGGGCTGCCTACGCCGACAACGTGGACGGCAATTTCTGGGGCAACGCCGTACTTCCCAGCCTGCTGCACCAGGATCCGCGTTACTTCCGCCTCGGGCACGGCTCCGCCAAGCGTCGCCTTGGCTATGCCCTGCTGTCCACCGTGCGTTGCAAGGGTGACAACGGCAAGTGGCAGCCGAGCTACTCCAACATCGCAGGCAATTTGATTGGTGGCGCCATTTCCAACGCGTACTACCCCGCCTCGGACCGCGGTGTCGGACAGACCTTTGAGAGTGCCTTTACGGTCACGGCGGAAGGCGCGTTTGGCTCAATGGCCTTTGAGTTCTACCCGGACGCGATCGCCTACCTCAAACGCCGTCACGATAGAAAGGCCGGCATCGCCGCGCCACCGCTGGGCACTCCCGCGGCTCCTGCCCAGCCCTAGTGCCGCAAGGCGCTACAGATTGAACAGCTCACGCAGGCGCCGTGTCTGCGATCGGCTTACCGGGATCTCCGTCCCGTTACGGTCGTCCATCCGTAGCTTGTAGCTGGACTTGAACCACGGCATTACCTCACGGATGTGCTGCAGATTGACCAGGTAGGACCGGTGCGCGCGCCAGAACTGCGCGGGATCCAGCTGATCGGCCAGCTCCTCCAGGGTGCGCACATTGGAGTCCCCCTCCAGCGTCTTGGTCATCACCGAGATCCGGCCTTCCTCGATCGAGGCGAAACAGACATCCTTCTGGTCCACCAGCAGCAAGCGATCCCCGTTGCGAACCACTACGCGCCCTGTGCGCCCCGGTGCACTCGTCGTACCAGGACCGGCACCCATCGTCTGCTCTTCAACCATGCGTAGCAGGGTATCGAGCTTTGCCTGTGCGACTTCCCATAGACGCACCCGACTCCCCGACGGCGTTCCGCCTTCTCCCACGGGTTCCGATGTGATCCGTGGGGCAGGGGCCACTGGCGCCGGCACAGCCCGCGCTCGTAACGGCTCACGGCTGCTCTCCTCGGCGGCAGGTTCGTCGTCCAAATCGGCTCCACGGGCACGCGAACGAACCTTCTCCAGGGTCTTTGCAAGTCTCTGGCTGTCAAACGGCTTCAGCAGGTAGTCCACCGCGTTCACTTCGAACGCCTTGACCGCATATTGGTCAAACGCGGTAGCGAAAACGACCTGGGGCAACTGCAGGCCGCGATCCACCGTCAGCAGCTTGCGCAGCACCGCAAACCCATCGAGACCGGGCATTCGTACATCCAGAAAAACCACGTCCGGCTTGTGGGTGCGGATCAGGTCGACGGCTTCAATGCCGTTCGCGCCCTGGGCCACCACGGAGACCCCGCCGGCACGATCCAGAAGGTACTTCAGCTCCTGCCGGGCCAGCGGTTCGTCGTCAACAATCAATGCGGTAAGGGGAGCGGATGCCATGAAATTACTGCTCTCGACTATACCCCCGTGCAGGCGGGCCCCCGTCGCGGGTGAGGTTTAGTCGCTATAGGCGCGCAGGCGCCCCGGTGCGCCGTCTTCGGCCAGGTCGTGCCCGCATGTCGTGCAGAAAACGTCGGTGATCTTGACGCCGCGATGGCACAGACCACATACGGGGGCCATCTGAAACTGGCACTGCGGGCAAAAATGGAATGAGGAGGCGATCGACGTGGAGCAGTTCGGGCACTTCGATACCACTGGCTGCCGCAACAGGAAGTACACCACGGCACCAATGCCGCCCGGCAGCACAACACACACCAGCATCCAGAGCCCCGGTGACATGCCGCGCCGCTTCACGTCCCGGCTCACGTACCCCAGCAGCAGGGCATAGCTCGCCACCAGGGAACCCCACGCATAGCCCATCATCAGGCGCAACGGCAGCAGTTCGTGTTTGTGGTGCGGCATTACGCCATGAAAGACATACTGCATGGCCGCGAACAGCACGAGGGCCAGGACCATTGACCAGCGCGGGATCATCCGCAGCTCGTCATCTCCTGAAGAGGTCTCGGTCACCCGGTTCAGCACCCACGAGGTCATAGTGTCTGTTCTCCGCCCCGGCCGCGGCGCTTCAGCCAGATCAGGCCAAGCACAATCACCGTCACCGGCAACGACCACAGCAGGATAAACAGCACCTGGTCACTTGCATCCGGCACGCCGCTGGGCGTCATGTCGTAGCCGTCCATGACGCCCCAAACCGCGTAGCAGATCACCAGCAGCAGGGCAGAACTGATCGACAGCGGCAGCAGCAGGCTGCGGGAGCGCTTGCGGTCTTCCTGCATCCGCAGGGCCTGTTCCCGGACGATGCGGTGGGTCCGGTTCACAACCGAGGCGCGTGCCGTTCCGTGATCCTGCCCTGATCGTCCTGTTGAGCCGAAGTTCATAACGCCACCTCGGGAGCTTTGGGCCGCGCGCGCAGGTCCATCAGGGCGGGTCGCAGGGCAGCGAGTCCACGGTACAGCCGCGATTTCACGGTCGACAACGGAGCCTGGGTCACGGTGGCAATCTGATCCAGCGACATTTCCTCATGAAAGCGCAGCGTCAGCACCTCGCGATAGCTCGGCTCCAGCGTCTGCAGCACCACCGCCAGCTCCGCGGCGTTTTCCTTGAACTCGTACTGCTCCAACGGGGACGGGCTCTCCTCGACAATCTCGAACGGCCGCTCATCCTCGCCGCCCTCGCGCATCTCGTCCAGCGAAGCCATCGTCCGCTTGCGCGACAGATCGATCACCAGGTTGCGCGCAATCGTAAAGATCCACGTATCGAAACGGGCCTTGCCGTTGTACTGGGCCCCGCGCCGCAGCACCCGGATCCAGACCTCCTGAAACAGGTCCTCGGCTACCTCGCGCTTGCCGGTCAGAAACATCAGGTACCGCATCAGGCGGTGCTGATAGGTCTCGATCAGCTGATCCAGCAATTCGGGGTCCTGACGCTTCAGGCCACGCGCGATCTCTGCGTTCTGGGCCTCAATCGCCCGTGCAGCCTCCGCGGTAAGCGCCTTCGACGTGTTCACACCGGCTTGGACGTTCGCCCTCAAACAAAAGTCTCCATCTGGCGGATTTCGCGGCAACTCAAGTCTACCGTTCGGACGCTCGCAATGCATCTTGAAACGACTGAATCTCGGGTTGGCCACTAGTACACTGGGATGATGGACGTGCTGTACGGTTTGCATCCCGTGAACGAGGCACTACGGGCGCGGCCCGGGCAGCTCGACCACATCACCGTTGCCCGCGAGCGCGAAGCACGGCGTGACCCGCGGCTGGAAAAGCTCCTTGAGCTCTGCCGCACCGCCGGCGTCCGCGTAGACGCCGAGCCCCGCGACCAGCTCACCCGCTACGCCGGCACCGACCAGCACCAGGGCGTCGTCGCCTTTGTCCGCGAACGCAGCTTTCTCGCCATCGAAGATCTCCTGGCAACGCCCGCAGCCAATGATGGCAAGCGTTTTTTCCTCGCCCTTGACGGTGTCGAAGACCCCCACAATCTCGGCGCGCTGCTGCGCTCGGCCGACGGCGCCGGCGTCGACGGCGTCCTGCTCCCGGAGCGCCGCTCCGCCCCGCTGACCGGCACGGTCGCCAAAAGCTCGGCCGGTGCCAGCGAACACGTCCGCATCGCCCGCGTCACCAACCTCACCCGCGCCCTCGAATCCATGAAAAAGGCCGGCGTGTGGATCGTCGGCCTGGACGAACGCGGCGAGCCCACCTACACCGACTTCGACTTCAACGCCGACTGCTGCCTCGTGCTCGGCTCCGAGGGCACCGGCCTCCACGACCTCGTGAAGCGCACCTGCGACTTCCTGCTCGGCATCCCCATGGCCGGTAGCGTCTCCTCGTTGAACGTCTCGGTCGCCGGCGCGGTCGTCATGTATGAGGCCATGCGCCAGCGCCGCTCCGCCGCCGCTCCCCCCCGTCCCCCTGCCACGTCCAAACAGGGAAGGCCCCAGAAGGGCCTCGGATCTTGACGCAAACCAGGCCTCTGCACTCATTGTTTCTTTCTTTGTCATTCTCCGAACGGAGAACCCGCTTTCTGCCGGCCTTGGCTACCCTGCTCCTCGCCACCCTCTGCTGCGCCTCTCCCCTCGCCAAAGCCCAAACACCCGCGCCCACCCTACCCGTCCAGCCCGCAGAGACACCGGACCAGCCCACCCAGCCCCACGGCCAGATCCTCATCCAGAGCCACGGCGATCCCCCCTCCTCGACCCAGGCCCCGGACATAAGTCCCCCGCAGGCAAACAAAGACGCCCCCGCCGAGGACGCCAAAGCCGACGTCTCCGATGCCGAGCGCGAAGCCCTTACGGTCACAAGCTACGACCTGGACGCCCGCCTCACCCTCCAGCGCTCGGGCCTGAACATGCGCGCCCGCCTCACGGTGCGCAACGACAGCCAGTCACCCCTGCGTCAGTTGCCCCTACAGATCTCCTCCACGCTGCACTGGGAAAGTGCCACCCTGCTCGCCGGAGATCGCCGCGTCCCTCTCACCCTGGCCCAGCACCGGCTCGACACCGATGCCGACCATACCGGTGCAGCCGCGGAAGCTGTACTTTCGCTGCCCGAGCCCCTCGCCCCCGGGGCCTCCGCTTCGCTCGACCTCTTCTACTCGGGCACCGTCGCCCAGAGCGGCGACCGTCTCGCGCGCCTCGGTGCCAGCGCCGGCCAGGGCAGACAGGCCGACTGGGACGGCGTCAGCCCCTCGTGGACAGGCATGCGCGGCTTCGGCAGCGTGCTCTGGTACCCGGTCGTCTCACCGCAGCTCTTTCTCTCCGAAGGCAACACCCTTTTCACTGCCGTCGGCCGCATGCGCGGGCGCGAGCAGGCCGCCTCCGTCCGGCTCCGGCTCAGCGTCGAGTACGACGGCGAGCCGCCCGTTGCTGCCTACTTCTGCGGCCGCCGCATCGCGCTCAAAGCCGTCGCCGACGACCCCAGTGTCGCCATCGCGACTGGCACCGGCATTGCCACCGCCGACTTCGCCCCGGAGCCGCTCGGCTTTCGCCTGCCGAGCCTCTTTGTCATTCAGCAGCCAGAAGTGCTGCTCGGCGGCGGAGCCTCGCCGGACGCAGTCGCAGCCCCAGGAGCCTCCAGCAGCTCCAATCCCGAAGCCCCCATCACTCCCCCAACCCCCGTGCCAACGGCCGCCCAAAAAGCCTCCGAGCCGGCGACCCAGGAGCCAGTCCTGGCCCTGGTCTCGACCGACGGAGGCACCGCGGCCGGCCTTGGCGCGGCCGCCGACCACGCCGCCTCGCTGCTCACCGATTGGCTCGGGCCCCGCCCGCTCTCGGTCGTCACCCTGCTCGATCACGCCGGTCAGCCCTTCCAGGACGGCCCGTTTCTTGTAGCTCCAGCCGCTGCCCTGCAGACCTCGCCTGAAGCGCCTGCGCTCGTCTACAGCCTCAGCCACGGCTGGGTCCAGACCGGCCAGCCCTGGATGGACGAGGGCCTGGCCCAGTTCTTCGCCCTGCTCTGGATCGAACGCGAGACCGGCCGCGGCGCCGCGATCAACCAGATGGGGGAGCTTCTGCAAACCGTCGCCCTGGCCGAGCCGGAACTCACCTCGCCCACCGATGCCAAACCCGGCCAGCCCATCCTCTCCGCCACCGACGAGCTCTTCTACCGTCGCAAAGCCGCTGCCGTCTGGTGGATGCTGCGCGACATCGCTGGCGAAGCGCCCCTGCGCGCCGCCTTGGCCGCCTGGCGCACCCAGCCAGTCTCCAAAGACAGCCCGGAGGCCCAGGCGGTCGCCTTCCAGCACCTGCTGGAACGTCAGAGCGGCAAGGATCTCGGCTGGTTCTTCGCCGACTGGGTGTTGCACGACCGAGGCCTGCCGGATCTCTCGATCGCCAACGTGGACACCAGCCAGACCCCCGCCGGCCCCGGCCATAACACCGGTTTCCTGGTCGCCGTCACCGTCCGCAACGACGGCGGCGCCGTAGCCGACGTCCCCCTGATCGTGCGCTCCGGGCACTTCAGCACAACCCAAAGGGTCCGCATCCCCGGCTTCAGCCAGGCCACGCAACGCGTCCTCGTAGAAGCAGCACCCACCGAGGTCCAGGTAAATGACGGGGGCACCCCGGAGCTACGCTCCGTAATTCACACCCGCCAACTCACCCCCACCCCACACCCATAAGCGGCTCCACCGCTAAGCTCACGGAAGCGGCTAGACCACTAAGCTGACAAATGCTTTCTCTTACGAAGCTCTAAAGCGGTTCACTACGAATCTTTAAGAGCCGTCATCCTGAGCGCAGCGAAGGACCTCAGTATTCTGCCGGACGAGCACCACCTCCAAAGGGCAAATACGCGCCACTCAGGAGGACGCACCCAAAACCTTGCAGTCTGCTTGTCATCCCGTAGGGATCTGCTTTTCAGCCCCGCAAACCACCCTCAACGTCGCCGAGCACGCCCTCGTCGCTGCCCAGGGCCAACGGCAGCCGTCTTCTCCGCAGGGTCATCGCTGTGGCACAGCTGCGCCGTGTTCCAGGTACGCGTACACGTAAACTCCACCCGCGCCGGCGCTGTCCCCGTAGGCGGGTACGGCAGAATCGTCTCCAGCCCCTCGCCCATCTGAGGCAGGTAGCGTGCCGGTTGCAGCAACGCAGCTGGCGGTGCAACTCCGCTGACGCTCCAGCGATAGCCGTTCTCTCCAAGATCGCCCGCCAGCTGAACGGAGGCATCCGGCCCCAGCACCACGGCCGTCGGTGCCAGGTGCAGCGATGGCCAGCTGCCGAGCGCCTCGGGCGCCTGTGCGTTCCAGATCAGAACATTTCCGCCCGTGCCGCCGCCCGCAGTGGCCCCGGCACCCTGCGGCGGCAAAGTCATCCGTACCGTTCCCGTCCAACCGGTCGAGGCTGCCCGCGGCACCGCGTGCGGCGCACCTTTTCTGCCCTTCACCGGCAACGTCATCGTCCCCGGCATCTCGGATGCACCGGTACCCAGACCGCGCGCTACATCGATGTCCACGGTGCCCGCCGTCGGCAAATCCGTCGGCACCCGCCGCGAATACAGGGACGCCCAAAGCAACGCCCAGCGAACCGGGATGGCGTCGCCCTTCAGCGAGACCGGGATATGCCTCAGGCTTTGCAGATGCACCGTCTCAGCCCGCAGGGACAGCGGCTCCGGCGCGTCGTCCGGCAACGAGCAACGCAGCCCCGTCACCGTCGCCGGGTGCAGCGCAAAGTTCGACCCGCACGTCACCTGGAGATCCAGCGGATGCTCGGGAAAGAAGTCCGTCCGGCGCAGCCCGCCCAGGGTCAGCTTGCTGGCCATCTTCGCATCACCGAGCGTTCCGGTCAGCGTGGCCTCCAGGTTCAGCGACCCGCGCCAGCCCCAGTCATCGCCTGCCAGGATGCGTGTAGCCTCGCCCAGCGGCGCATTATGCCAGCTCGCCCGAAAGTTCACCGGCACCGCAGCCGCCGTTGCCGCGTGCCGCAGCTCGCCCTCTATCCGTAGCCGACCCGGATCGGTAATGTAGCTGTCCGTTCGCGCCGGATTGCCCACTAGCCGTACCTGCCACTGCTGGGATGACGGCAGCCACAATGCAAAGTCCGCGTCGGTCAGCGAGAAGGGCAGCTTTTCCGCGCCGAACTTCACATTCACCCGGCCGCCTGTCGCTTCGATGTAGGGAAAACGCGGCTTCGGCCCGGCCTTCTGCTGGCTCGTGGGGGCGCTCTGCACGTGCGACGCATTCAACAACACGTCGGACAAATTCCAACGGCCCTGCGCGTTGCGCACCAGGTTTACGCTCGGCTCGGTGAAGCGCACCCGCGAGAACTCCACGGGCCGGTGCCACAGCGAACTGACCCGCAGCGTGGCCTCCACCGTGTTTGCGCGGATCGTCGGCTCGGCACCAAACGCCGGATCCTCGCTGACCACCAGGTTCTGCAGCGTGAAGCCCGGGACTGGCAGCAGGTGAAGGGACACACTGTCCAGATGCACCGGCCGCCCCAGGCTCTTGCTCATCGACTCCGCGATTTTGCCACGATATCCGTTGGCATTCACCAGCGGCGGGGTCAGCACCAGCAGCACTATCAGGGCAACCGCTCCCGCACTCCAAAGCAGCCGCCGACTCCACCGACGCCTACCCACGGGCGGCGACGCAGCCTCTTCACCCGGAGGTGGCGGCGAAAGAACGGTCTCGGGCGGATGCAGGTGCATGTCTTGGAGCAACGTAGCACTCTGTACAGAGCGCTATCTCATCTGTTGTCATTCCCTGAAGGGGGCTTGGTCTGGTTGTCATTCCCGAAGGGAATCTGCGTTTGTTCTTGCCGCCACCCGCCAACCCGCGATTCCACTGAAAGCGGGCCTACCGCGTCACGTGGAAGGTGCGCGCCCAGCGGGTCTGGGTAAAGAAGTGCGTCAACTCATGCCCAAAGAACGCCAGCCGCTCTCCCAGGGTCGTCTTCTCTTCCTGGTCCGCGGGCGTCTTGAACGACCAGTACACAAACATGGGCCGGCCTTCGATATTCTCCATCGGCACAAAGCCCCAGTAGCGGCTGTCCAGGCTCTCCGTCCGGTTGTCGCCCATGGCGAACACCTTGCCGGGAGGCACCACAATCTCCCCGTTCACGATGTGTTCCGGCAGGTTTTCGGCCCACACCGCCGCATGGTTTGCCGTCGACTGCTCCTGGATGCCAGCAATGTCCGCCGGAAAGTCATCACGGGAGTGCTCATAGGCGTGCTGAAAATTGTCATCATCCCGCGGCTGCACGGCGTATGGTTCGGTCTGGGGCACGCCGTTGAGGTACACCGTGCCGTGCTGCAGATGAATGTGGTCGCCCGGCAGTCCGATCGCCCGCTTCACGAGGATCAGGTCCGGCGACTCCGGGTTCGGCTTCAGGAACACAATGATGTCGCCGTGCTGCACCGGGCGGTAATGAATAAACGGCGCCCACTTCGTAGGTGGCGAGAGCGTAATGCGGTCCACCACCACGTGATCGCCGATCAGCAGCGTCTTCTGCATAGACGCGGAGGGGATCTCGAAGTTCTGAAACACAAAGCCGAAGATGAACAGGCCAATCACCAGCACCACGGCCATCGAAGCGATCGCCTCCAGGGGCGTCTCCGTATCGGCAGCCCGTTCCTTGACCGGCCGCTCGAGGGGCGTTTCCTGGGGTACCTCTGCCGGCGAAGCCGCACTCTGTTCCATCATGTTCGCTTCCATCCTCTACGCCACGGCAATGCGGCCCACACCAAAGGGCAGGCAACCCCAGTGTACCCGACCCAACCGGCAAAACCCGGGAAACCTTGGTGACCTCCAACCCTCCGCAGACGTCACCAAAAAGCCGTCATCCTGAGCGCAGCGAAGGACCTCCGTATTCAGCCCACGGCAGCAAGACTGCCCAAGCAAACACCGGCCAGGATCCCCGCCCTTGCTTGTCATCCCGCCAGGGATCTGCTTCTCTCTCCTGTCATTCCCGAACGGGGAACCTGCTGTACCGCCCCTCCTACCGCAAAACTCCCACCCGCTGCCGCACCCATCCCAAAACCCAGGCCAGCCTCATCACAGGCCCGCCCTCGGGCGCATCCGCACCGTTCGGCACCGAGAAGTACACCAGCATCGGCCGTCCCACCAGCTCCCCTTGCGACACAAAACCCCAGTAGCGGCTGTCTTCGCTGTTGTTGCGGTTGTCGCCCAGCACAAAATACCGGTCCGCCGGAATCAGCAGGTTGCCATCCTGCCGCAGCGTTCGCCGCAGCGCCAGCCACCAGGCCGGATCCACGTTCGGGTCGGTCTCATGCAGGTTTGGAAACTCATCCCGAAACACGTCCGGCCGCGCCGGCGTGTACAGCGCATATGGCTCCAGCAGCGGCTCGCTGTTCAAAAACACCCGCCCATTTCGCAGATACAGCCGATCGCCCGGCAGCCCGATCACCCGCTTCACCAACAAATGCGTTGGATCCGGCGGAAAGTGAAACACCACCAGATCACCCCGCAGCACCCGCGATGGCGGCACCAGCCAGAACCAGCGCGAACGCCGCCCCTGGTCCGCAAACGCCGTCTTGCTCACCAGCACAAAGTCGCCGATCTGCAGCGTCGGAATCATCGACCCGGAAGGGATCCGGTACGTCTGAAACAGAAACGTCAGCAGAAAGATCCCGACCACCAGGATCCGCAGCACGGAAGCAAAGGTCTCCAAAGCACTGGGGGGTCGATGGGCCGCCCTGGCCGTACCCAGCGTCACCGCCTGCGCTCCGTGCCTGCGTCCGCCTCGAACCGCAGCCCCGGTTCCTCCCATCGTTCCAGCGCCACGCCGGCAGCGGCCTGCTGCGCCTCTTTCTTGCTGCCGCCCTCACCCATTGCCAGCCCGCGCTGCTGTCCATCTTTGCCTTCCAGCCGAACCTCCACGGTGAACCGCCGGTCATGCGCCGGCCCTGACTCGCCCGCGTCGGCGTACACCAGCTTGCCCGCACCCACCGCCTGTACCCGCTCCTGCAATACGCTTTTGGCATCCCGCAGCGCGCCCCGGCCCTGCCCGGCGGCCGCCGCCGCCTCCAGCGCCGCCCGGATCCCGGGCAGATCCGGTGTCACCAGCAGCCGATCCACTACACCGCGCACCGTCGCCAGCGCCCTCTCGCCTGAACGCGCCCGCGCATCCGGCCCCCGCGCCACATCCAGGTACACCGCCCCGAGCACCGCCTCCGCCGCATTCGCCAGCACCGCCAGCTTTTGCCGCCCGTCCACCGCCTCGGCGCTCTTGCCCATCCGCAGCGCCGCGCCCAGCTGCAGCCCCTCACCCAGCTCCGCCATGCGCTTGCGGCTCACCACGCTGGCCCGCATCCGCGTCAACTCGCCCTCGGTTCGCTGGGGAAAGACCCGCAACAGCAGCTCGGTTACCACCAGACCCAGCACCGCATCGCCAAGAAACTCAAGCTGTTCGTTATCGGTGCCTGGCTCATTCGGCTCATCGCCGTTCGCCCGCGCCCGGCCCAGCCGCGCCTCATAGATGTAGGAGCTGTGCGTCAGCGCCAGCACCAGCAACGCCGGCTGCCCAAACGTGTACCCGATCTGTGCCTGTAGAGCCTCCAGCTCCGGCACGGCAGCCTCTGCGGGCGGCACCGCCGTCCCGGGCCTCGCCGTCCGCGGCTTCCTGACACTCTTCGCCTTCACCGCCAGCCGCGCCTTCATCCCGTTGAGTGTACTGTTCGCCTTGATCCATCGGCGATGGCCATCCGCCTGCTGTAGGGAAGCTCAGTCACTCCCCGGATTCCGAAGCGCCGTACGTCGGAGGCTGTCACCTGTCCTCAGGCTCGGCTCAACCGCAGTGCGCCCGCTGTTCCCGATCAGCTGAAGAAGTCACGCCGGCCTGCATCGCCGGCAGCCTCATCGCGCCTGGTCAGCAGCTTGGTCTCCGGATGGATGCGAAAGCCTCGGCAGATTGCGTCCAGCGCGAGCCCGTGGTGAGCCTCCGGGATCTCCACCTGCGCCAGCGTGGTCCCTTCGCTCGCGACAGGGACCGGTCCGGTGTACTCCGCGCTGTGGCGATACGCTGCCAGGATTCTGCCCTCTGCATCGTGCAATGCAATCAATTTCATGTTTGCGCCCTTATGGCGGTGAACTGCAGCAGACCGCCGTTGCTGTCGTGAGATCGGTCAAATCCTGAGACGGTCACCAGGAAATGCTCGATCTGCGTAAAGTTGTTGTCGACCGTCGTCCACTCACGCGTGATTTCCACCTGCATGTTTGCCTGCTGCGGCTTGATCGCAAAGCCCCAGTAGAAGCTGTTGTCCCCAAGCTGCCAGTCCCATTGCACCGTGGAGTCCGCCTGGTACAAGCCGTCCTGGTCTTCATGGGGTGCCCAGTATTGCGTCACTATCGCCATGCGCTGCAGTCTACGCCCGCAGCCAAGCTCCAGCACGACCTGTCCTCGTCAAGTCATGTCGGCTCGAAACGACTTCTCCAGACCAGCCAATCCGCCGCCCCAGCGGAGAGGTTCGGCGTCGGGCCGGCACCTATGGCACCGGGAACTACCGGGGGGAACACACGCGCAGAGCAGCACGAGCCGATGAGTTCAACCGGCTGACTTCATGTGAATGGAACGCATCTTCTGATACACCCCTTACTGCGGCTTTGCTGGCTGGTACGCGTCCTTCTGCGCCTTGCCCGTCGGATCGAAGTCCTGGCTCTCATCCGTGGGTTTGGCCCGTTCCCGCCGCGGCAGGGCAAACGGCTGCTTGATGCCGTTCTCCGCCGCCAGCTTCGTATCCGGGCGCACATCCCGCGCTGCCAGTGCCGCCTCGTACTCTGTCACCGCATGCGCGCGATCGGGTGGGTTGCTGTTGTCATACAGCCGGCCCAGGTAGATGTGGCTCCACGCCACCGTGCGCGGGTCGTGGCTGATCTTCAGCGTCGTCTGAAAACCCTCGATCGCCTTCTCCGGATCGCCTTCCATCAGGTTGATCCGTGCCAGCACATACTGCGCCCGCCCATGATCGCCCGCCGGATCCTTCATCGCCTTGTCCGCCAGGTCCGCCGCACCGGGAAGATCGCCCTTCATCAGCGCGGCCTCTGCCAGGTCCATACCCTCCGGCGCATGCGCCCGCGACGCTACCGGGCGGCCCAGCGGGTCGCGGCCTGTGTCGGGCACAAAGGCGATCTCCGAGGCGCGCTTGCGCTCCCCGTCCACATCCATGCCATAGATCATCGGCGCAATCTCGTCGCGCAGGCCGTCGCCCTTCTTATCCATCTGCGCCAGCGCCTGGTAAAAATAGCCCGTCAGTACCCAGCCGGCACGCTCGTCCTTCACCACCACCACCTGCTGGGCTGCGCCCGTCTCCCGGTCATACACCGCCCTGGCGGCTTCATACTGGTCGGCTTCGGCGCGCACCTTGCCGTTCGGCTTCTTCGGGGCGGGTTCAGCAATGATGTACAGGTGCGCCTCGACCGCCTTGATCAGGCACTCGGTCAACAGCGCCTCCACGTCGCTCTTGTCCTCAAACGGAATCGGCGCATCCGCCACCCCGCGCAGCAACGGCTGGATCCGCTGCATGGCCGAGCCGCGGCTGTATACGAACGGCTCCACCACGTAGTGCAGATAGATATGCCGGATGTCGTCCATCCGCACCGGGTCCCCCGCCGCGCTGTTATCCGGCGACATCACCACGATGTAGTCCGACCCGTAAATGCGCGCATTGGTCACAGCCGGCGAGAGCATCGGCTCCAGCAGCACCAGAAAGCGCCGTCCGTCGTAGCTCGACACCGGCTGGTGCAGGTAGATGTTGGTCCGCAGCAGCATCTCCGTCATCGGCTGGTGCACCCGCGCAGCCAGCGCCTCATACTCCGGCCGGTGCCGCACAAAGACCAGGTGCAGCTGCGTCGCCTCGGCAAATGTTCTGAGCAACGGCAGCACGTTCACGACCGCGGCGGCCTGCGGCGGCAACTGCGCCTCATCCACGTTTGGCGTCAGCTCCGGCGGCGGCGACAGGTACAGCGCCAATGACACATACTGCCCCACACTCAGCGCCGAATCCGACAGCTTGTGCTGCGACAGGTAGCCGCAGATCGCATCGCGGCTGGACCGCGCCGCCTCGCTGCCCGCAAAGATCTCATTCAACTCCGTCCGCACCTCGTCCCGCACCCTGGCCGAGTTCGCCAGGTCGGCATCGTAGCCGCAGACATTCAGCGCCGTCGCCAGCTCAAACAGCGGCTCGTTGTACTCCAGCGTTACGGCCGACCCGCCCGGCTCTACCTGCGCCGCCCGCGGCCGCGCCACCGGGTTCTCCGCCTCGGCTGCCCGTTCCCCCGGGGCCTGCGAAGAGGACGACGAGCTCTGACCGTGGGCAAGAACCGAAATCCCGAGAAGCGCAAACAGGGGCGCAAGGGAAAGCAAACGACGAACCCGGAAACTTCTCACATCGTTGTGACGCACGCCGACAAGTCTAGGCAACCACAACACGACCTGCAACCAGACGCCAAGCGGCGGCCACAGCACGCCTCTCGCTTGTCATCCCGAAGGGATCTGCTCTTGCAGCGGTCACCACTGCCTAAAAGCAAAAACCAGCCACACACCCAAGACCCCCGTCATCCTGAGCGCAGCGAAGGACCTCGTATTTTGCCCCGCGCTGCACAGAAGCCACCACCAACAAAAACGGGGCACGGCCTAAGCCGTGCCCCGTCTTCCACAAAACCAGTCCTAACTCCGAACAGAAACCGTCGTATACGTCATCATCGCGTGCCCCGGAACCGGCTCGCCAAACACCGTTGCCGGCTTGAACACGCTGCCTAGCAGGTTGGCTTCGATCCAAAGCCGGGTCGCCGGGTCCCGCGGTCCGTCGATCAGCTCAAAGTCGTACACACGGCCCTCGGCATCCACCTTGGCATCCACCACCACGGCCTCGAAGGCGCCCTTGGTGACGATCGGCTCGGGCACGGTCTGGGAATACAGAAACTTGGGCGCATTCATATGCGCAATCCGGTCGTCATTGGCCTGCACCGGTAATGCCGAGCCGACAAACCAGGCCCCACTGCCCAGAAGCACCAGGGTGGCCGCAAGACCCGCCCCGAACCGGAGCCCGGCAGGCACCAGCGTGCGCTGGAAGAAGGCCGTAAAGCGCCTCACCGGCGAAAGGTGCCGTCCCGTGCTGATTTCGCCGGCCAGAACATCGCGCAGCCGCGACTGAAGCTCCATCGGCACCGGCGCCGGTCCCAGAACGCTCAGGGCGTCCTGCATGGAGCGCCACGCGGCAAACTCGCTCTCGCAGCCACGGCACTCGCGCAGATGGGCTGCCAGTTGCGCCATGGTGCGGCCGTCCAAAGCGCCATCCAGGTACGCCGAAAAACCCGCCCGGGTCTGCTCGCAGCCCTCGGTGGGGATCTCTTCCGTTCCATTCAGCTCTGCAACGCAGCTCACAACCCCACCAAGCCTTCCTTCGGTCTGATGCTCGTACGCGCCCGACGGCTCTTTGGTTCCGATTCCTTGCTGCTGCCGGTCGCGCGGCCCGGCATGCTCACCCGCAGCGCCTCGCGCAATGCCGCCCGTCCCCGCATCAGCCGGCTCTTCACCGTGCCGACGTTGGTCTCCAGGATCTCGGCAATCTCTTCATAGGCGAAGCCTTCAATCTCACGCAGCACCACCGCCGTCCGGAAGACCTCCGGAATCTGGTGCAGCGCCGCTTCCACACATTCCCGCAGCTGCGCCCGCACCACGTTGTCGAAGGGCGACGCATCTCCCGCCGCCAGCATGTCGGCGAGCGAGAAGCTTTCGCCGTCTTCGTTCTCCCGCGAATCGTCGAGCGTGAGTTCCTGCTGCTTGTGCCGGCTCCACCATCGGCGCTGGTTGGAGGCCTCGTGCACCGCGATCCGGTAAATCCATGTCCGCAGGCTCGCTTCGCCGTTGAAGCTGTGGATGTTGCGGAAGACCTTGACGAAGACCTCCTGCGTTACGTCCGCGGCGTCGGCAGGGTCCCGCAGGCTGCGGGCAATCAGCGAGTACAGGGGACGGCTGAACTGGGCGATCAACTGCGCGAACGCGGCCTCGGATCCGGCCTTCAACTCGCACACAAGGGTCTGCTCCTCGGCACCGATCGCTAACGCACTCGCCAGATCGCTCATTGCACCTCACCCAGGAGGAATGCCCCGCGGCACTTGCCACGGATTGACGATTACAGTAGGGCCTCCGACGATGCGCTGTCCAGTGACCGTAATTAACCTGCAAAAACCCTGTTATGCGCGCGCTTTTTACGTCAGATGCTGCAGGGCCGTGCAGAATGCGCAAACTACGCAAATAACCCACTTAAGAACGACAAACTTTTGCGAAAAAACTGCGCCGCCGGCGGCCGAGTGCTCGCTCACTCTGCAGTCATAGACACCACCTCGCGCCCATTTGTGCCCATCCTGTTTGACTTACCCCGGCCAATCGCGGGAGAATGAGGAGTCCCAAAGAGTGGGCCTGTGGCGCAGCTGGGAGCGCGCTTCCATGGCATGGAAGAGGTCATCGGTTCGATCCCGATCAGGTCCACCAAACAACTCCCCCTACATAGCAAAGCCTGCATGGTATCTGCCGCGTCTCCTTACGCTGCAACACTTTGCGTGCCTGCCGAAGCGCCGGAGTCGTATCATGACCCATGCTTCGACGGAGCGTTCTGAAATCCTTGGGCCTTGCAGCGGGCGCCCAGCTTGGCCCTTCCAAACTCCTTCATGCGGCTGCCGACGCGCAGGCCTTCAAGACCACGGAAGGCCCGGATGCCTTCTTCAACCAGGTAGGCTATCGTCCCGGTGACCGCAAAGTCGCCACCGTCCGTGGCGCCGCTCCCGGCCAGAACACCTTTCGCATTCGGAATTCCTCCGACAACAAGGTCGTCTTTGAAGGCCCGCTGACATCGCCGCAGACCGACGCCGCCTCGGGCGACCGCGTGCAAGGGGCCGAATTCTCCGCCCTGCACCAGGACGGCACGTACCGGCTCGAGTTTGGCGGGCAGGGGACCGGGGTGTTTGCCATCGGCGACCGTGTGTATGCCGAGGCCCTGCGCACGACGGTGCGCGGCTACACTGGCCAGCGCTGCGGTTGCGCCGTCGATCTGGGCAATGGTTATCAACATCCTCCCTGTCATGGGGGCGGTGCATACGGCGCCAGCACGGGCAAGCACGGGTCGTTGCCCAACCACGGTGGCTGGCACGATGCCGGCGATTACGGGCGCTACGTCGTCAACTCGGGCATCACCTGCGGGACGCTGCTGTGGGCATGGGAGCTCTATCCGCAGGCGCTCCAGGATCTGCGGCTAGGCATCCCGAAAACACGTGGAAACCTGCCGGACTATCTTGAGGAGATCCTCTGGAACCTGAACTGGATGCTGCAACTGCAGGAGCCGGACGGGGGCGTGTTTCACAAGCAGACCAGCGACCATTTCTGCGCTTTCATCCTGCCGCAGGATGACCACCTCGTCAGCAACGTCATCGGAACAGGCGCAGCCCCGTACAAGAGTACGGCCGCTACGGCCGACCTTGCCGCGGTCATGGCCATCGCTGCCCGCTGCTACGCTCCCTACGACAAGGCCATGGCTGCCCAGTTCCTCGCAGCGGCGCGCAAAGCCTGGAGCTGGGCTGCCGCCAACCCCGCCGTCGTCTTCAAGAACCCCGCGGGTGTGGCAACGGGTGAATATGGTGATCCCAAGGTCGGGGACGAGCTGCTATGGGCCTCGGCCGAGCTTTGGCGCACCACCGGGGAGCCGCAGTACGAGAAGGCATTTCTCGGGGGACTGCCCAGCGATCCCGGGAAGCTGCAGATCGACGCACCTTCCTGGGGTGGCGTCGCTTCCATGGCCTGCTGGACCTATGTTCTTGCCCAGGGAACCGGCGACGCGCGGGGTAATGACCAGATCAAGGCCTCGATTCGACAGAAGACCCGGGAAGCGGCCGCGAAGCTGACCGGGCGCAGCCGGAGCAATGGCTATGCGAACACCCTCGAGACGGCGGATTACGTTTGGGGATCCAATGGCGTGGCGGGCAACCAGTCGCTTCTGCTCGCGATCGCCCATCACCTGGACCACAACAGTGAGGCCGTCACAGCCTCGCTGGCCAACCTGCACTACATTCTGGGCCGGAACTGCTTTGGGGTGTCCTGGGTGACGCAGGTGGGTACCCGGCCGTTCATGCACCCCCACCACCGGCCAAGCGCAGCGGACAACCTCGTCGACCCATGGCCAGGGCTGCTCTCCGGCGGCCCCAACCGGCGTGGCGGCGACAAGGTTGCCGACGCACTGCCCAAAGCGCCCCCCATGCGGATGTGGATCGACGACACGCAGGCGTATTCGATGAACGAGATCGCGATCAACTGGAACGCCCCACTGGTATTTCTGCTGGCTTTTGCGAATAGCTCGGCCAGTCTTGCCTGACCTAGGCAGCCGGACTCGTCCCTTTGCTCATCACAACGGAGGTTGGCTGACAGCTAAGCCGTGTGCTCCACGGAGGATGCGCGTGGACATCTTCGCTTTGTGGGGGAAGCCTGGTGGGAAGTGGAAAGCGGATCGATCTCTGGGGTGGCCTGGAGTGCACGGTCAACCGCGTCGGCGACGAGTGGATGGATCAAATGGAGCGTTGCGGTCATTTTGACCGCCGCGAGGATTTTGAGCACCTGGCTGCGCTCGGTTTTAAAACGCTTCGCTACGGACTGCACTGGGAGCGATTCTGCAAGGCCGGTACCCTCGAGGTCTTCGCGGAGCCGCTGGCCGAGATGCAGCGCCTGGGCATTGAGCCAATTGCCGGCCTGATCCATCACGGCAGCGGCCCGGCCGGGACGGATCTTCTGGATCCTCACTTCCCTGAAAAGCTGGCCAGCTATGCCCGTCGCCTGGCCGAACGCTTCCCGCACCTGCGGCGGTTCACACCAGTGAATGAGCCGCAGACGACGGCCCGCTTCAGTGCCCTGTATGGCCATTGGTACCCGCACACCCGGAGCTTCGCAGGGTATGCGCGCGCCTTGGTGAACCAGGTCAAGGCGTCGGTGCTGAGCATGCGAGCCATTCGCTCCGTGCGTCCGGATGCGCAGTTCATCACCACGGAAGATGCCGGCAAGACGTGGTCGACTGAACCGCTGCGCGAACTCTGCGACGAGCGCGAAGCGCGTCGCTGGATGGGCATCGACCTGCTGTGCGGCCGCGTGCGTCGCGGTCATCCGATGTTTGCGTTTCTGAGCGCGAACGGCATCCCCGAAGACGAGATTTTCTGGTTTGCGGACAATCCCTGTCCTCCCGACGTGATCGGGCTGAATTACTACCTGACCAGCGACCGCTTTCTCGATCACCAGGTCTGGAAGTATCCCGACTGGATGGCAGGCGGCGATACAGGGGAAGAGCCACTGGTGGACGTCGAGGCCGTGCGCGTGCGCACGGGCGGCATCGCCGGTGTCGGTGGCATCCTGACCGAGGCGTGGGAACGCTACAACATCCCTGTAGCCATCACCGAATGTCACCTCGGCGGAGGCTGGGAAGGAGACCCGGTCCGCTGGCTGGCCGAGGTCTGGGCGGAGGCCGAACAGGCGCGACGCCGAGGTGTGCGTGTGGCTGCGGTCACGGTCTGGTCCCTGCTCGGATCATGGGACTGGTGCAGCCTTGTGACCTGTGACCAAGGCGTGTATGAGCCAGGGGTCTTCGACATCCGCAGCGGTCATCCGGTACCCACGCCTCTGGCGGATGCGGTGCGGGAGCTGGTGGGGACGCGGTCGCTGCGGGTCACGGGCCATGGCTGGTGGCGTCGCCCGGAACGGTTTATTTTCGAACCGGTCAGCGAACACGACGCAGGTTCCTCGGGCGATCTGGGGGTAGGCGTCGATAACGCGACGGAATACAGCGTCGTCTCCGCGTAAGACCCGGATCCGGCGTGTCGGCTTTGATTGTTTCAATATTGAAGAGTGGTGGCCAGAGACGGGATCGAACCGCCGACGCCGGCCTTTTCAGGGCCGCGCTCTACCACTGAGCTATCTGGCCTTCCCCGTGAGGAAGAGGTCCTGCGCGATCGTTCTCCGCGCCGGAGTGTGTTCTGAACGCCTGCCTGGGTGAGGAGGATTTTCGGCCTCACTGCACCTTGAAGGGCAGGGGCCTTCAAAACAACTCGCTCAGTATAGCAACCGAAAGCCTCTCCGCAAAGCCTTGCGGGATGGCAGACGCGGGGCTCGCGAAGAGGACTCCGCAGTATGCTGAAGCAACCGCCCATCCCAAGGTGCTTGATGTCGCTCCGTTTCCGTCGCTGTGTCCCCGCGCTGACACTTCCCCTCGTCCTCGCCTGCATGCCATCCGGGGCGCAAACCGTAGTTTCGGGCAGCAAGACCGTTGCGCATGCCCCTGCCATGACGTCCGGGGAGGCGCATGCCACGCGCGCCTTCAACGCGGCCAAGGCGCTGGGCGCGCCGGAGCTCTACGCCTTTCTGAAGCCCTTTCCCAAGGGCGGCGATCTCCACATGCACCTGTCTGGGGCCATCTATGCGGAGACCTTTATCGCGGAGGCGGCCAAAGAGGGCCTGTGTGTGGCGCCGGTCGATCCCGGCAAGCCCGCTGTGCCGGAAATGCAGAACGGGGTCCGGTTGGTGAAGCCGCAGCACGACAAACCGAACGACTGCGCCGAAGGCCAGGTCGCGGTGGCCGATGCGTTGAAGCGCCAGCCGCTGTATGACGACCTGATCGACAGCTTCAGCATGCGCGCCTTTGTGCCGAGCGAGGGCATCAATGGGCATGACCAGTTCTTTGCGACGTTTGATCGTTTTGGTGGGTTGAAGGCCTTTACGGGCGAGTGGCTGGACGAGGTGGCCACGCGGGCCGCGGGGCAGAATGAGCAGTACCTGGAGATCATGGATACGCCGACGTTTACGCATGCGGCGACGCTTGGGTACAAGCTGGGCTTGCCTGCTGACCTGAAGGACCAGGGGAGCAAGTCGGCATTCGCTTCCGTTCGAGATCGTCTGTTGGCGGGAGGCCTCAGGGACGAAGTGGCGATCGACCGTAAGGAGTTCGCAGATGCCGAACTCTCCCGCAAGCGATCCGAAATGTGTGAAGACCCCCAATCGGGTGGTGGGCGCACGTCGTCCAGCACATCCAGCACTGAGGCGCATCGTGCAGCGTGTCAGGTCCAGATTCGCTTCCTCTACCAGGTGCTGCGCGGCTTCCCGCCGCAGCAGGTCTTTGCGCAGACGTTGCTTGGCTTTGAGGTGGCGCAGGCTGAGCTTGACAGCGGCGACCCGCTGGTCGTGGGCATCAACTTCGTCATGCCCGAGGACGGCCGGGTGAGCATGGGGGACTACCACCTGCAGATGCTCATGCTCGACTACCTGCATTCGGTGTATCCCCGGGTGCGGATCTCGCTGCATGCGGGGGAGCTGGCTTTCGGCATGGTGCCGCCGGACGGACTGCGTTTTCACATCCGCGAGGCGATTGAGCTGGGCCATGCCGAACGCATCGGTCATGGCATGGACGTGCTGTATGAGGACGATCCCAAAGGCCTGCTGAAGGAGATGGCGGACAGGCACGTGATGGTCGAGGTTAACCTGACCTCCAACGACGTCATTCTGGGGGAGGCGCGCACGGATCATCCGCTCGCGGCGTACCGTGCGGCGCATGTGCCCGTGGCACTTTCGACGGATGACGAAGGGGTCAGCCGTATCGATCTGACACATGAATACGTCAAGGCCGCCGAAGAGCAGAACCTTACCTACACCGATCTGAAACGCTCCGCTCGCACCTCGCTGGAGCACAGCTTTCTGCCCGGCGGGAGCCTGTGGGTGACGTCGGATGACTTCACACATCTGGCGGCGGCTTGTGGCGGCTCGGTAGGCGTGAACAGGCCACCCAGCGCGAGTTGCGGCGCTTTTCTGAAGGCCAACAGGCGTGCTGACCTGCAGTGGGAGCTTGAGCGGCGGCTGGCCGTCTTTGAGGCGCAGACGCCCTAGCTTCCCGAGCCACCGGGAACCTCCCCCCACAACAGGCATCTGCGCCGGTCGCATAGGCGCGGCAGTACACTCAACCCACTCTCACCGCAGAAGGGAACTGCTCCCGGTGTTCAAGAAAGCCATCCTCGTGGTGCTGCAAGCGTCGTTGTTTCTGTTTCTGATGACGGCCGGCGCGTTTCTTCCAGCACTTCCCAGCTTCAGCTCGCTGTATTGGCCGGTGCAGACGGCTCCTGGCCGCGTCTTCGTTCTTGACGGCCTGATCCTGACGCTGATCGTTTACCTCCTCATTCTCGCGGTTGAGGCGGTGCGCCGGCGCTTGCGCGGTGCTGGCGGTCTGACGACGCTGGCGCTTGTGTTGGCGCTCGTTTTGGGCCTCGCGATGAAGATCGGCTTTAAGAGCATCTGACTCCCTTAGCGGCGTCATCCCCCGGAAGATCCAGTGACGGTGTGCTGTTGCCGCTTTAGTGTCCAATGCGGTGTCGTTCTCGATCGATGAGTGAGGCTTTGCGTTATCCATTTGGTAAACTTCCTTCAAGAAGACACCAAAGTCTCAGCGATACGCGCACTGCCTGCCCGGGGAGTCCCGGCAGCACTGTCTGAGGAAGACCACCCCGGCGATGCCATCCATCGCCGCCAAAGGAATGTCTCGTATGGCTTTTGTTCGCCCCTCCAGCACGCCGGCCCCGTTTATCGACCTTTCCGAACGCACAATCGCTTACTTCTCGATGGAAATCGCGCTAAGCAAGACGCTGCCGACCTACTCGGGCGGGCTTGGCATGCTTGCCGGCGATACGCTGCGCTCCGCCGCGGACACCGGTGCGCCGATGGTCGCCGTGTCGCTGGCGCACCGCTGCGGCTACTTCCGCCAGCATCTTGACGCGGACGGACAGCAGACCGAGACCGATGTGCCCTGGCACCCGGAGGAGACCCTTCCTGAAGCGGGTGCAACCGTCACGATCTCGCTGCAGGGCCGCGATGTCACGGTCCGCGCCTGGCGCTTCGACGTGGTCGGCGTCACGGGCCACATCCTGCCGGTGTTTCTGCTGGACACGGACGTGGAAGGCAACGACCCCTGGGATCGGCACTTCACGGATCATCTGTATGGGGGCGACAACTACTATCGCCTCTGCCAGGAAGCGGTGCTGGGTCTGGGCGGCATTCACCTGCTGCACGCGCTTGGCTGTCGTCCGGTAGTCCACCACATGAACGAGGGCCACGCGGCGCTGCTCACCATCGGCCTGATGGAAGATCACCTCTCCGGCGTTCCGCTGCGCGATGCGACCGAGAAGGACGCCAGCTACGTTCGCGAGCACTGTGTGTTTACGACGCATACCCCGGTTCCTGCGGGTCACGATCAGTTCGGCCTGGATCACACCTACCGTGTGCTGGGGCATGAGCGCGCGTCAGCGATCGATCGGTTTGGCGGCTTCCACAACGGCCTGCTGAATATGACCTACCTCGCCCTGCGCTTCAGCCGTTATGTGAACGGCGTGGCCATGCAGCACGGAAAGGTCTCCCAGGGCATGTTCCCGGAGTACACGATCCACTCGATTACGAACGGCGTCCATGCCGCGACCTGGGCCTCCCCTGACTTCAAAGAACTCTTCGATAAAGAGATCCCGGCCTGGCGGCATGACAACCAGTTCTTCCGGAACGCGTATGCCATCGAGCCCGCGGTGATCGAGGCGACGCACAAGAAGGGCCAGGCTCGCCTGTTCGCCACGGTCAAGCAGCGCACCGGGATCGAATTGAACCCGGACGTGCTGACGCTCGGCTTTGCGCGGCGCGTAGCCACGTACAAGCGTGCGAGTCTGCTGTTCACCAACCCGGAGCGGCTGCATGCGATCGCCGAGAAGCTGGGCGGCCTGCAGATCCTGTTTGCCGGCAAGGCGCATCCTGCGGACAACGCTGGCAAGGCCCTGATCCGCGAGGTCTTCTCCGCTGCAGGCCGGCTGAATGATTCCAAGCTGCGGATTCTGTACCTCGAGAACTATGACTGGGAGCTCGGTGAGCAGCTCACAGGCGGCGTTGACGTGTGGCTGAATACGCCACTGCGGCCGTACGAGGCCTCCGGCACCAGCGGCATGAAGGCGGCGCTCAACGGTGTGCCAAGCCTGAGTGTGCTCGACGGCTGGTGGATCGAGGGCTGCGCAGAGAACATCACGGGCTGGGCCGTCGAGGACTTCAATGACGAGGCGCTCGAGGCAGAAGCGCTGTATTCGAAACTTGAGAACGCCGTCGGTCCGATGTTTGCGAATGAAAAGGTCTGGGCGCGCATGCGGCAGCACTGCATCGCGATGAACGGCACGTTCTTCAACACGCATCGCATGCTGGGCCAGTATGTTGCCAACTCGTACTTCCCACTGGCGAGCTCCATTGCCTCGACGGATCAGGAAGTGGTGGACGAGAAGGTAGCCCAGGCTATGACTGTGCACGTCTAAGCCTGTCCAAGGCACTTGGGAAGGGCTCCGCGCTATTCTAGCCGCGGAGCCTTTTCTCTTATGCCCGCACCGCAAACCGGCGAACTCGTCGAAGATTTTACCCTCCCCGATCAGGACGGCCTGCCCGTCACGCTTTCGAACTTTCTCGGAAAACCGGTCATCCTGTTCTTCTACCCGAAGGCCGATACGCCGGGCTGCACGGTAGAAGCCTGTGGTTTTCGGGACGGGTTCGCGCAACTGGAGTCCGCCGGAGCCGTGGTGTTCGGGATCTCCCGTGACACGCCGAAGGCGCAGAAGAAGTTCAAGGACAAGTTCGAGCTACCGTATACGCTGCTTGCGGACCAGGATCAGGAGATCATCAAGCGCTTCGATCTGTTGAAGGCGAAGACGATGTACGGCAAGCCCGTCACCGGCGTAGAGCGCACGACCTATGTCATCGGGTCCGATGGGCGCCTGCTGCACACGTTCAGCAATGTGAAGCCGCAGGGGCATGCCGAAGAGGTCCTCGCGCTGTTGAAACAGCAGGGAAGCTAGGCGTTTATCCCCAAGATGAAACAGTCCTATCGTTACGCCAGTAGGGCCGCTGTGGGCCTCCTTGTAACTGCGGTCGCTTCCAGGTTGATCGCGTCCGGGTTGCAGCCCGAATCCCAGTTGTTTGGCCCTACACTGGTTGCCGGCAACGACCCTGCGGAATGGGCGCTGACCTATGATGACGGCCCGAATCCGCGCTCCACGCCGGAGCTGCTCGATGCCCTGGCGCGCCACAACGCCAGGGCGACCTTTTTCATGGTGGGCAAGTTTGTCCGCGAAGAGGCAGAGCTGGTGCGGCGGGTTCATGCCGCAGGCCACCTCGTGGGCAACCACACCATGTCGCACCCGTTTCTCGCGAACAAGTCCCTTCGCTTTGTGAGCCGTGAGGTGCGCGATTGCAATGCGCTGTTGGAGGACACGATCGGGGCGCCCGTGGGGTATTTCCGCGCTCCCTTTGGGGCTCGCCGACCCGCAATCCTCCGCTTTCTTCGTGACGAGGGAATTGTTCCGGTGCAATGGAATGCCCAGGGCAATGACTGGGAGGCGAACGGGGTAGAGGCCATACTTGCCCGGATCGCACCGGGCCTGGCCAGGGCTCGTGCTCGCGGACGTGGTGCCAACATCCTGCTGCACGACGGCTTCGACAAGCAGCAGGGATTTGATCGTACCTCTACTGTTCAGGCCACGGAGGCTCTGCTGCGGAACGCGGGGCGCAAAGGCATCCGCCTGGTCACCGTGGACGCGTGGGGATGAACACCTGAGGCTGAGCTGCTGGCCGCGCGGCCCCTTACAATCTGGCTTGATGTCTGCTCGGAAATCCTTCTCTTCAAGCATGGATGCGCTTTTATGCGTCCTCCTGGTGGCAGCGGCCATCCTGCTTATCTGGCCGGTTGTGGAGAACGGCATCCTGGATGATTTTTCCTATATCCGGACGGCTGAGTTGCTGGCCCGCACAGGGCACATTCAGTACAACGGCTGGGCGACGGCGATGCTGGGCTGGCCGCTGTATGTAGCAGCCGCCGCGATGCGTCTCTTCGGGCCGTCCTTTACGATGGCCCGCCTCACCACGATGCTGGAAGCGCTCGTGGCGGTCTATCTGCTGCATCGGGTCCTGGTGCGGGCGGGTGTGCGGAGGTGGCATGCCATTCTGGGCACGCTGACCGTATCGCTGTCGCCCATCTTTCTTGTGGCCTCCACGTCGTTCATGAGCGATATCCCTGGCCTGCTTGCCTTTCTGGTCTGCCTCTATGCTTGCCTTCGAGCGCTCCATGCGGCCGACGATCGACATGCCGCGCATTGGCTGGTGTTTGCGGCAGTCGGAAACGCAGGGCTGGGCACCTGTCGTCAGATTGCGTGGCTTGGGGTCCTGGTCATGGTGCCGAGTGCGCTTGTGCTCCTTCGTAGTCGACGTGCCGTCCTGAAGCTGGTGGTACCGGCGACGGTGCTTTGCTGGCTCTTCATCGCCTGGTGCCTGCACTGGTTCAGCCATCAGCCGTATACGCTGCCCGAGCCTCTGCTCCGAGCCCACCTGAGTCCGCTGACTGCCCTGCGTGCGCTGCTGGTTTCGGTCGTCCTGCGCGTCGGCCTGGACGCGGTGCTGCTTGCGCTCCCAGTCGCCGTTGCGTTCTGGCCTGCTCTTACGCGGGACAGACTGCTTGCCACGAAGATTGCAGTGTTATGCGCCGCCGTAGTGACGCTGTCGGGCATCTGGATTCACTTCCACGATCACGGAACGAATTGGCTGCCGCCCTTTCTGCTCTACCCACCCGCCGATCCGCAAGCGGCTGAGAACACCTTCACGTCCATTCAAATGCCCATCAAAGGTGTGCCGCCGCTGCCGCTGGGTATCGGCTTCCAGGCCGCCTGCATGGGAGTGCTTTTCGTTGGCGTGGTCTGCATGCTGACGGCGGCTTTTGCACCGCGTGTCGAAAGCGGAACGGACCTACCAACCCTTCGCGAACTGTTCAGCCTGCTGATCCCGTTTGCTATCGCCTACTGCGGATTGCTGCTGCCTCGTGGGCTGTTTATCCCGCTGTTCGATCGCTATCTCCTGATCCTGATTCCGGCCTTGCTGCCCCTGGCGCTGCGGTGGATGGGGAGCCTGCGCATCCAGCCTTCCGGGATGGCATTTTCATTCCTTGCGGTGTTCGCCCTGTATGGGATCTGCACCACCCATGACTTCTTCTCGACGTACAGGGCGAACGCAGCCGCGATCGAGGAGATGCGGCAGTCTGGCGTACCCAGAACAGCGATCGACGGAGGCTGGGAGTACAACCTGTACACCGAGATCCTGATCACCGGTTATGTGTCGCAGCCCGGCCTCAGGCTGCCGGGCGGAAGGCAACTGGCGGTG
>CAZZXY010000029.1:0-15966 GCA_964658105.1 Verrucomicrobia bacterium Tous-C9LFEB
CTGAGCAAAGCGAAGGACCCCAGTATTCAGCCGCCGCAGCAACACCCCTCGCGCAGAACACCACCCACCCCCCCCCAAAAAAACAAAACACGGAAATCCCTAGGCACCTCCACCCAGCCGATGCTAGGGTAATCTGACCCTAAACCGACGTAACCAATAGTGGTTACCAACCGAACGCACCCCCTGGAGCTCCTGGATGAACGAAGTCATCACCCTCTTCACCCCTCGATTCGCGCGCCGTTCCTCTGCCATCCTGGCCCTTGCCGCGTGCGCTGCACCGTCCGCTCTCGCGCAGGGTGTCCACACCCGGCACGTCCGTGATGTCGTCGCCTCGGGCGCGACCCAGGCACTCAGCCATGCCACCACCAATCAGGTGCTGGGCCTCGATCTCGTGCTTCCCATGCGCGACCCCGACGGGCTAAAGGTCTTCCTCGAAGACCTCTACGACCCGTCCTCCACCAGCTACCGACACTTCCTCACACCGGCGCAGTTCACAGAGAAGTTCGGCCCCACAAAGGCTGACTACAACGCTGTCCTGAAGTTTGCGAAGGAGAACGGCCTCGCCGTGACCGGCGGCTCCCGCGACGGCATGGACGTCCAGGTCCAGGCACCCGTCTCTGCCATCGAACGTGCCTTCCACGTCAACATCCAGAACTTCCGGCACCCCTCCGAGAACCGCACCTTCTTCAGCCCCGACCGCGAACCCACCACAACGCTGCCCTTCAATCTCTGGCATGTCTCCGGCCTGGACAACTACTCCATCCCCCACCCGCTCATGGTGAAGAAGTCCGACTACGCCGCCGCGAACGGCATCAGTCCGGACGCCGTCGTCAGCCACGCCACCACCGGCTCCGGCCCGTCGTCGTCGTTCCTCGGTTCGGACATGCGCGCTGCCTACTACGGCTCCGGTTCGCTCACCGGCGCAGGCCAGAACCTCGGCCTCTTCGAGTACCTGGGCACCAACCTCACGGACCTGACGACCTACTACAAAAACATCGGCAAAACACTTCCGATCACGCCGCAACTGATCTCCACCGACGGCACCTCGACGGCCTGCACCTACACTCGCGCAGGCGGCTACTGCGACGACGGCGAACAAAACCTCGACATGACCCAGGCACTGGGCATGGCGCCCGGCCTGGCCAGCCTGCAGGTCTACGTCGGCTCCACTGACACCGCCATCATCAGCGCCATGACCACCCACAGCCCGCTGCCAACCACCATCGGCTGCTCCTGGGGATGGACGCCCGCCGATCCCTCCACCCTCGACCCCTACTTCCAGAAAATGGCCGCGCAGGGGCAGAGCTTCTTCGCCGCCTCCGGCGACAGCTCAACATGGTCGAGAAAGAACGAGGCCTGGCCCGCCGATGATGCTTACGTTACCGGTGTCGGCGGTACTGACCTCGTGACGGCAAGCGCTGCCGGTCCCTGGAAGTCCGAAACCGCCTGGGTCGACTCCGGCGGCGGCATCTCCCCGGACCGGATCGCCATCCCCTCCTGGCAGAAGGCCGCCATCAACTCCACCAACAAGGGCTCCACCACCCTCCGCAACGGCCCGGACGTCTCGGCCAATGCCAACTTCACCTTCTACACCTGCGGCGATCAGCAGGCCTGTCAGGCCAATGAGTATGGCGGCACCAGCTTCGCCGCGCCCATGTGGGCCGCCTACGCCGCGCTTGCCAACCAGCAGCTCAAGGCAGAAGGCCGCGCCAACGTCGGCTTCCTGAACCCCACCATCTACGGTCAGAATGCCACCGCAGCCACCTACAGCACCGACTTCCACGACATCATCTCGGGGACCTCGGGCAGCTACTCGGCGGTAAAGGGCTTCGACCTCGTCACCGGCTGGGGCAGCCCTACGCCTTCGCTTCTCACCACCCTCACAAAGTAGGTCTCCCCGCGACAGGGAAGGCCGGAGCCTCCGCTCCGGCCTTTTCTCGTGTCACGACAGATCGGCTCCGCAAAACAAGTGTGCAGAAACACGCTTCATCCGTGCAGGAATGCACAAAGTCGTACACTTTTTGCATGCCCGATCCCCTTCCGCTGCTGAAACCCCGGGAAGCCGCCGCCATCCTCGGCATCAGCTATCCCACGGTAAAACAGTGGATTCTGGCGGGAAAACTGCAAACCGTGCAGACGCCCGGCGGCCATCACCGCATCGACCAGGCCTCCCTCAAACCTTTCCTCAAAGAGGACGCCACCCGCCCCGCCAAGCAGTCCCGCGAGCGCTATCGGCGTGTCTCCGGCCGCAATCAGCTGGTCGGCCATGTCGTTGATTTACAAGTAGATGGCCTTCTCGCGAAGGTGGTGATCTCCTTCGGCGACCAACAGGTCACAGCCATCATCACCGCCGACGCCGTCCGGGAAATGGACCTCAAAAAAGGCGACCCCGCCGCCGCCCTCATCAAGGCCACAGAAGTCATGATCGAACGCATCTAGACGAGCTTTTTTGGTCATTCCCGAAGGGAATCTGCGTTTTCTCTGCTTGTCAGCAAGAACTTAAAGTGACACACGAACCAGCTGTTTACCACCCTGGTTCACAACACCCTCACTCATATTTCAGCGTGGTCACAGGATCCAGCTTCGCCGCCCGGTTTGCCGGCAGCGTGCCGAAAATGACGCCCACCAGCACCGCCGTAAACAGCGAAATGATCGCGCTCCACGGGGAAATCGGGATTTTCAGGCCGGTGATGATGCGCACCGACAGGGGCAGCGCCAGGCCCAGCAAAGTACCCACAAGGCCGCCCGCGAGCGATAGAAACACGCTTTCCGTAAGGAATTGAATACGGATTTCACGCCCCGTCGCGCCCAGCGCCTTACGGATGCCGATCTCCTTGATGCGCGACTGCACGTTGGCCAGCATGGAATTCATGATGCCCACGCCGGAGACCACCAGCGTGATGGCTGAGGCCAGTGTCAGCACCACCATCAGCATGGTCGAGATCTGCCCCATGACCTGCAGCACCGTCGTCAGTGTGAACGCCGTAAAGGTGTTTCCCGCCCGGTGCCGCGCGGTGATGATCGACTCGATCTTGCGGGCAACCGGCTCCACCTGGTTCGCATTTGCCACGGTAAAGAAGATCTGCTTGAGGTTGTCAGTGCCCTGGAAATAACGCGCCACGGGGTATGGAATCAGCATGGTCTGGTTGTTCACCTCGCTCATGCCAAAGGTTTGAATGCTCTCCTTGAAGACCCCGATGATGGTGAACGGAATGCCACTGACCGAGATCGTTTGGTCGATGGCCGCCCCGGAGCTGCCGAAGAGCTCCTGCGCCAGCGGCTCAATGATGACGACTACGTGCGCATGGGTCTGTTCGTCTTCTTCATCGAAGAAGCGGCCTGCGAGCACTTTGAGGTTACGCACCTGCTTGTACTGCGGACTGACGCCCAGCAGCATGGTCTCTTTCACCTTGCCATCGTGGACCGGAATGCGGTCGTGCCATTCGAGCATGGGCGAGCTTGCCGTAATCCAGGGCCCGAGCTGGTCGGTGACGGCGGCCATGTCTTCGCGGGTCATGAAGTCGGCCACGCTGACGTTATCCGGCCCGGTGACCAGGCTGCCGCCACCCTGCATTTCAATCATGTTCGGCCCGATGGACGCGATCATGTTGAGTGCGTACTGGCGTCCGGTGAGGCCCAGCGTTGCCACCAGGATGACCGAGGCGGAACCGATGACCATGCCGAGCATGGTGAGGAGGAAACGTGCCTTGCTGGCGCAAAACGTATCGACGGCCTGGGAGACGATCTCCCGAAAGGCCACGGTGGAGGTGGCACTGCGCAGCGTGGCTTCAAAGGTGTCCCGGGTAACCCGGCGCCGCGTGGGCGGGGCAGGTCTTGCGCCTGGAGGCGCCCCTACCGGTGCCGGATTTTGAACGCTGGTCGCCATGCTTTTCCGCTCCCAGGGCCGGCAAGCCGGTCCGTCGATCCAGTATCGCAGCCCAATGGCAGCAGAGCCGTTCTCTTACAGATACACTCTGGCTCGGTATGGATGCAGAGTTCACAGGAGGGACCCCTTCACCGGGTACAACTAAAGAGGGAGCGTGACGGCGCAGGCCGCGAGTCCACGGCCCTTCTTCCTACGGGAGCGCCGAGTTTCTTTCAATGCCGCCACCAGCATCTGTTTTCGCGGAGGTCCCCTCGATGAGCCTGCTCCACCCGGAGCGTTTGTTCCCGGCAGACCCGGAGACCCGCCGCATCGCGGGCCGGCTCTTCGCCGAGATCTGCCAGTTGCCCATTATGAGTCCGCATGGCCACACGCAGGCCGGGTGGTTCGCGAGGAACGAGCCTTTCCCGAACCCGGCGGCCCTGTTCATTCAACCCGACCACTACGTCCACCGGATGCTGTACAGCCGGGGCATCACGCTGGACGAACTGGAGATCGGGGTGCCGGAGATGCGCGACCCGCGACGGGTCTGGCGCTTGTTTGCCCAACATTACTTCTTGTTTCGTGGAACGCCGACGCGCCTGTGGCTCGATTATGCCTTTGAGGAACTCTTTGGCCTCACGCAGCGGCTCTCCCCGGAGACAGCGGATCGTTACTACGACAACATTGCCGAGAAGCTCGCGACGCCGGCATTCCGGCCGCGCGCCCTGTACGAGCGCTTTCGCATTGAAGTCCTGGCAACCACCGATTCTCCCCTGGACAGCCTGGCTGACCATGCCGCGATCCGCGATTCCGGCTGGCAGGCGCGTATCCTCCCTACCTTTCGGCCCGACTCCGTCGTGGATCCGGACTTCGCCGGCTTTCGCGAGAACCTGAGCCAGCTCGGCCAGCAGACGGGGGAGGATACCGCGACGTGGCGGGGCTACCTTGCCGCGCTGCGCGGGGAGCGGGAGCGCTTTCGCCGGCTTGGTGCGACGGCCACCGACCACGGGCACCCAACGCCGCGCACGGCAAACCTGCCAGCCGGGGAGGCGGAGGCGCTCTACGAGCGGGTTCGGGAAGGCCATGGAACCCCGGAGCAGCATGAACTCTTCCGCGCGCAGATGCTCACCGAGATGGCACGGATGAGCCTGGCGGATGGCCTGGTCATGCAGATTCACCCGGGTTCCTTCCGGAATCACAACGCGGCGCTCTATGCACGGTATGGTCGCGATGTTGGCGCCGATATACCGACGCGCACCGATTATGTGCAGTCGCTGAAACCACTGCTTGACCTGTTTGGTAACGAGCGCGGGCTCACGATCATCCTGTTTACGCTGGATGAGACGGCGTACAGCCGTGAGCTCGCACCGCTGGCAGGTCATTATCCGTGCCTGCGCCTGGGACCGCCGTGGTGGTTCCACGACAGCCCCGAGGGCATGATGCGCTTTCGCGAACAGGTCACAGAGACGGCGGGGTTTTATAACCTGGTGGGCTTCAACGACGATACGCGCGCGTTTCTGTCGATACCAGCGCGGCATGATGTAGCTCGTCGCATGGATTGCGCGTTTCTGGCGAGGTTGGTGGCGGAGCATCGGCTGGGGGAGGACGAGGCGCTGGAAGTGGCGCGTGCGCTGAGCTATGGGCTTGTGCGGGAGGCTTACCGGTTGTAGGTGGTTGCGGCGAAGGGGTGGATGGGGGTTGATCCTGGGCATGTGCGGAGGAGCTTGGTTCTGCCCTTGGCAACGGGGCGGCCTGGGCTGAATACTGAGGTCCTTCGTTGCACTCAGGATGACGGATGATTTGGGCGGTGTGGTTGCGCGGGCGGCGGGGGTTGCTGGGCTGAATACTGAGGTCCTTCGTTGCACTCAGGATGACGGCTGATTTGGGGCGGTGTGGTTGCGCGAGCGGTAGGGGCTGCTTGGGCTGTGCCTACTTAACGGCTCTCATTTCGGCGACCGCTTGCTGAATGGCCTGCTCTGGCACCCCGTGCGCTATCAGTCTCTGGCTGAGTTCTTCGACAGTGCTGTCCTTGGATCTTTGCACTTCCTTCTCGGCCAAGTGCTTGCGAAGTCCATTCGAGATATAGGCCCGGATGAGCGCCTGATACCCGCCGAAGCCTAGCGAAGGGGCGACTTCCTTAAGGTCTTCAATGACATGATCGGGCAAACGCAGGGAGATCAGGGTCATGGGTTTGTCGGACTGCATGTTCCGCTTGATGCGATCACTCATTTTCATAGCGTCTCCTTTCCGCCGGCTCCGCAAGACGTGCGGAGATGAGGCGGAGCACATCACCTTCCCGAACCAAATGGACGACGTACAAGAGCCGGTAGTCGGCCGTTAGGCCGATGCAGGCCTCGCGCGCCTCCTCTTCCGGACTGGCGTCCTCGTACCGGGCTAGCTGGTCGAGAAAGACCTCTCGGGCCTGCTCGAAACCTACGCCGTGCCTGGAGGCATTGCCGGAAGCCTTTACGCTGTCCCAAACGAAGCCCTGTCCGTCCAGCGTGGAGTACACGTCCATATAGCTATTGTATATACATTAGCTCGCAAGCTGGCGGCTGCGTCGCTGAGAGCGCTGCTGCGCTCGCTCCATGCTGCGTGATTTGCTGAGGACGGCGAGGGACCTCGGTCGTTGCGCAGGCAGCGGGGGTGGTTTGGGCTGAATACTGAGGTCCTTCGTTGCACTCAGGATGACGGAGGGGTTGGGGTTGGGGCTGCGCTTTGCTTGGTGTTCCTTTCTGCGTTGATTCCTTTCTGCGTGGGGAGTTTTCCCCCACTCAGGCCTGGGGTTTTTCTGCGGCGACTTGTTGTTTTGGGGGTTCGGGGAGGATGTTTACTTCGTGGTTGTGCCCTAGCCAGCGGTCTTCGCGTGGCCAGAAGATTGTGAACTCGATGGTGCCGGTCTGGTTTGGGGAGGCCTGGATGTCCACGTAGGAGCCGGGATGGCCTACCTGCCGGGAGTCGACGCGGTTGGTGGTGGTCCACCCGTCGGCTGTCCAGACGAGCTGGAAACGGTCTGCGTCGGTGACGCGCAGGGTGCCGCCCTGCACCATGGTGCTGATTGGCCGGGTGACACGGAAGATCTCCATGCGGCTTTGGAATTTGCGCTCGCTGTCAGGTACGGCGTAGCGCTCTTCCACGACGGAGATGCGGTCGAAGACCCTGCCGTCGGCGACGGAGCGCAGCAGCTTCAGGTACTCCGCGTGGGCCCAGACGAGCGGCTGGGCAGAGCCGGCGGAGCGGCCGCAGTACATGCCTTCGGAGGGGAGATCCTTGTGATCCCATACCTGTTCCGGGAGCATGCCGCCGATCGAGGAGAAGCGCTCCATGGCGCGGATCAGGGGCTTGACGTCGTTGCCTGCCGCGAGCTCGTAGTGGGCCCGTTCGCCGGTCAGAATGGGCCAGGCGCGGCCCTGCCCGTACCCGAGGTAGGGTCCGCCGTCTTTGCGCTGCCCGTAGCCGTCGTGATTGTAGCGGCGCCAGCAGGGGCCATAGGGCGTGTCGATCTTCAACACCTTATCGACGACCTTCAACGAGGCCAGGATCAGGGGATCGTCCGCGCGCCGGATCCCGTAGCGCACCAGCTCCAGGAAGCCGCCATCGATCACCTCGCGGGCTTCAAAGGTGTACTGTTCGCCGGGTTCGCGGTTGGCGATGAGTACGTCCCCGGCGGGGATGCTTGGGTTATGGAAGGGTTCGCCTTGAGCCGGTGGACGGATACGCATGTAGTGGTGCGTCACCTCGGGATCCAGGACACCGCGCTGCGTGGTGGTCCATTCGTCCAGATGCGCCTCGATCCAGTCGGCGTAGTCCTCCAGAAAGCTGCCGAGTTCGCCGGAGCCGAAGTTGCTGCAGATGTCGGCGGCGCACAGCAGACCGGAGATGACGACCGCCAGTGTGGAGGGCGAGTAGCCGGAGTTCTCTTCCCATCGCTCCTGCTGAGTGACAGGAGCGTAGCGGACCAGGAAGCCTGCGGCGCGCGAGACAAAGGGAAAGATGTCGAAATTGCCCAGGCCGCCGACCTTCCACAGGCGCCATGCCAGGATGATCGGAAAGGCCACCTCGTCCAGCTGGATGCCCGACCAGTAGGGTGTGCCGTTGATCCAGAAATTTTGAGAGAAGCCGCCGTCCGGGTGCTGTGTGCAGGCGAGGTAGACCAGGGCGCGGAGGGCCGTGTCGACCCGCCCGCAGGCGAGCATGGCGGTGGCGGACTGGATCATGTCGCGCGTCCAGACCAGGTGGTAGCCGCCGAGGTCGTCGTCGCCCTTGGCGTTGCCCCAGGGGATGGAAGCCGAGGCGATGAAGGCTCCGGAGTAGGTTTTGTCCTCGTGCGCCAGGATGACGTTGTGCGAGACGCGTGCCAGCTTGCCGCCGTCGGTGGCTACCATGGCCAGGCGTTCCGGACTGGTGGCGCGCGCCCACTGGTCAACGAAGCGCTTCTGGTGCATGGGGTAGGGCGTGGCGAGCGTCTGCATCATGCCGGCAAGTGCCGCATGGGGTCCGTCCCCGAAGGCGATCGCGATCGTGAACTCGCGGTTGCGCGCCACGTCGATTTCACCCATGAGGGCGAGATTGCCGTTCAACGCCTCACCGTACTCCCACTGCATCTTGAGGTGGCAGGTGAGGTCCTGGTAGCCGTCGCTGACACCGACAAAGCCGCAGGAGGTGCGTGCGAAGCCGCAGCTTGCGCCAAAGGCAAGGGCCACATTGTTTTTCCATGCAAGCACACTGCGCCGCCCCGCCACGTTGAGGGCCCGCGCGGAGTTGCCTGCGCCGCCGCCTTCCAGGTGCGGCGCCAGCAGGGCGTAGCACTTCAACCGGGACAGGATCTGTTCATCGCCGGAGATCTTGACGTTCATCAGCACGACGGGATGGTGCGGGTCGGTGATGAACTCCTTCGTGACGGTGTAGCGGCCGTCCAGATCGCTGGCCACGACGCGCACGGCGAGCGAGTCGTCGTCGATGTAGTGGAAGTCGTACTCGAAGTCGCGCTTTTCTTCATGGACAAAGCTTTCTCCGTCGGAGAAGAGGAGTTCCATGTCGCGCGTCTGGGGGCGATCGATGGTGGGGTAGTAGATCTCGTTCAGCGTGCCGTGCGAGAGCGTAAACCAGACCCTGCTGGAGGCGGCGTAGGCCGTGGAGACGGCATCTTTCTTGCTGGAGGTCCATCGCGGTTCCAGGCCAGGTGCTCCGGGCGCGGCGCCCCCATCCAGCAGCCAGTCGTACATTGTGTCTTCGATCTGCATATCACGCATAGGATGCCGCCGCCGCAGGTTGTTTGGGAAGCTTTGTGGCTCCGGAAAGATGACGCGTGGACGCATTCGGCCCTCTGCACACCGCCGAGGTGCATCCAAAGAGGTGTGCAAGTTCGCCCGCACGCGTTTGTTGCCGGGTTGTTGTTGCGCTGAGTACATCTCCCGAAGGAGCCCGCATGGCTTTCGAACTGCCTCCCCTGCCTTACGATTACGCTGCCCTTGAGCCGACGATCGATGAAGCGACGATGAAGCTGCATCACGACAAGCACCACCAGACGTACGTGACCAATTTGAATGGCGCGGTGGAGAAGCATCCCGATCTGGGCAAGAAGACACCCGAAGAGTTGCTGAAGGATCTGGCGAGTGTGCCCGAAGAGGTCCGTACCGTGGTGCGCAACAACGGTGGCGGCCACGTCAACCACACCATGTTCTGGCAGATCATGAAGCCGGGTGGCGGCGGCGAGCCGCAGGGCGCGATCGCGGAACAGATCCAGGAAGACTTTGGCAATTTTGAGGATTTCAAGAAGCGCTTCAACGAGGCCGCAGCCAAGCAGTTTGGCTCTGGCTGGGGCTGGCTGGTCTTCCGTGGCGGCAAGCTGGAGATCATCACCACGGCCAACCAGGACAGCCCGTTGATGCAGGGGCTGTTTCCCATCCTGGGCAATGACGTCTGGGAGCATGCCTACTACCTGAAGTACAACAACCGCCGGCCCGACTACCTGGCCGCGTGGTGGAGCGTCGTTCACTGGGAAGAGATCAACAAGCGCTTCGAGCAGGCCAAGAAGAGCTAGTCGCATCGCACGACGACGCTTTACGTGTGTGTATGGGTGCAGGAAAAAGGAGGCGCAGACTGCGCCTCCTTTTCCTTGCCCGTCATGGCCCGGCTTGTTCTTCAGAGTCTTTGGATCCATTTTCTGCGTCTTATAGGGGATCGAGCGCGACTTACCTTGAGGCCCCAAAAGAATGTGGATTGTTCGGCTGGCTCTGCGCCGCCCTTATACGTTTGTCGTCCTGTCCCTGCTGATCGCACTGCTGGGGATAGGCTGCGCGCTTGAAACACCGAAGGACATTTTCCCGAATATCAACATCCCCGTCGTCACGATTGTGTGGACGTATACCGGACTGACCCCGACAGAGATGGATGGGCGCGTCGTCACGGTGTGTGAGCGGGCGCTCACCACCACCGTCAACGATATGGAGCACACCGAGAGCCAGAGCTACCAGGGCATCGCGGTGGTGAAGGTGTTCTTTCAGCCCAATGTGAAGGTGGAGCTGGCGCTTGCCCAGGTGACGGCGGTGGTGCAGACCATCCTGCGTGTGCTGCCTCCGGGCTCCTTTCCGCCGTTTGTAATCAAGTACGACGCGTCCACGGTGCCTGTGCTTGAGCTGGGCCTGAGTGGGCAGGGACTGAGCGAATCGGATCTTTATGACGATGGCACGCAGTTCATTCGCCCACGCCTGGCCAATGTGAAGGGCGCGAGTGTGCCCCTGCCGTATGGCGGCAAGGTGAAGCAGGTGATGGTCGATACAGACCCGAACATGATGTTCGCGCATCACCTGTCGGCGTCGGATGTGTCGAACGCCGTGAATGCACAGAACCTGGTCCTGCCTGCTGGCACGGCGCGCATTGGCGACCGCGAGTACGTGGTGAAGACTAACTCCAGCCCGGACACGGTGTCCGCGCTGAATGACCTGCCGGTGCGCGCGGCGAACGGGGCCATTGTCTACGTCAAGGACGTTGCGCAGGTCCACATGGGCTTTGCCGAACAGACCAACATCGTGCGCGAGGATGGACGGCGCTCTGCCCTGCTGACGGTGTTGAAGAACGGCGACACCTCCACGCTGGACATCGTGTCGCAGACCAAGCAGATGATTCCGCAGCTCTCCGCGGGGCTTGGCAGCCTGAAGATTACGCCGCTGTTTGATCAGTCCATCTTTGTGCGGACGTCGATCAGTGAGGTGGTGCGTGAGGCCTGCATCGCTGCCGCGCTAACCGGCCTGATGATCCTGCTGTTTCTGGGGTCGTGGCGATCGACGGTGATCGTGTGCGTGTCGATCCCGCTGTCGATTGCCACCTCCATCATCATTCTTACGGCGTGCGGCGAGACGATCAACGTGATGACGCTGGGTGGGCTGGCGCTGGCCGTCGGCATCCTTGTCGACGATGCGACGGTGGAGATCGAGAACACGCATCGCAATATCGCCGAGGGTCTGCCGCTCACACGCGCAATTCTGCATTCCGCCCAGCAGGTGGCCGCGCCGGCCTTTGTCTCGACGCTTTCGATCTGCATCGTGTTCATCCCGGTGGTGTTGCTCACGGGTGCGGCGAAGTACCTGTTCACACCGCTGGCCATGGCCGTGGTGTTTGCCATGATGGCCAGCTACTTCCTTTCGCGTACGCTGCTGCCGACGATGATGCACTTCATGCTCGGCAACGAGGTGGGCCTGTACCAGGATCCGGGCGAGAGCGAACGGGAAGAGAAGCGCAGCTTTGTGTGGCGCTGGCATGCGCGCTTCGACCGGCAGTTTGAGCGCTTTCAGCACGGCTACAAGAGCGTGCTTGCGTGGTGCCTGGACAATGCCGGACTCACGATCCTCCTGTTTGCCCTGCTGGTCGTGGTGTCGGTGCCGCTCACGTTCTTTATCGGCCGTGACTTCTTTCCGTATGTGGACTCCGGCCAAATGAACCTACATGTGAACCCGCCGGAGGGCCTGCGGCTGGAGGACTCGGAGCTGTATTTCGCGTCCATTGAGCGAGAGATCCGGGAGATCGTGCCAGCGGATCGCGTCGAGTTAATCCTGGATAACATCGGTCTGCCGAACTCGGGCATCAATCTCGCATTTACGACCTCCTCGACAATTTCAAACTCTGACGGCGATATCCAGATTGCCCTGAAACCCGGCAAGAAGGACACGCAGATGTATATGCGCCGGTTGCGTACGGACCTCGCGCAGAAGTTTCCGGGTGCGACGTTCTTCTTTACGCCGGCCAACATCACCAACCAGATTCTTGACTTCGGCCTGCCTGCGCCGATCGATCTACAGGTGACGGGCCGCGGGAAGGGCAACTATGAGCTTGCCGCCAAGCTCGCGAAACAGATTGCCGGCATTCCCGGCGCTGTGGACGTCCATGTGCATCAGCAGGTGCAGTACCCGACCATGCAGATCAACGTGGATCGCAGCAAGGCACAGCAGATCGGCCTGACGCAGCGCGACGTGGCGCAGTCCACACTGGTTTCGCTGAGCGGCACCGGCCAGACTGCACCGAACGAGTGGCTGAACCCGGCGAACAACGTGAACTACCAGATTGTGACGCAGACGCCGATCTACCGGATCAGTTCCCTGCCCGAGCTGTCGCGGACACCCATTACGTCACCGAACGGCAATGCTTCGCAGCTGCTGAGCAACGTGGCGAACTTCCGCCGCGATCTGTCGCCGATTATCACGAACCACTACAACATTCAGCCGGTCTTCGACATTTACGCCGATGTGGATCAGCGCGATCTTGGGTCGGTATCGAACGAGATCCATAAGATCATGCACGACACCGAGAAGACGCTGCCCAAGACCACCACGCTTGCGCTGCGCGGCGAGGTGGCGACGATGAATGATTCGTTCCTTCGTCTCGGTCTCGGGATCATCGTGGCCATCCTGCTGGTGTACCTGCTGATGGCGGTGAACTTCCAGTCGTGGCTGGATCCACTGATCATTCTGATGGCACTGCCGGGCGCGTTCTGCGGCATTTTGTGGATGCTGTTTGTGACGCAGACCACCTTCAGCGTGCCATCGCTGATGGGCGCGATTATGACGATCGGTGTGGCCACGGCGAACTCCATCCTGATGGTCGTCTTTGCTAATGACGAGCGAATGGCCGGCAAGGATCGCAAGGAGGCCGCGCTAAACGCGGGCCATACCCGCCTGCGTCCGGTGCTGATGACGGCACTGGCCATGATCATCGGCATGCTGCCCATGGCGCTGGCCTTTGGTGAAGGCGGCGAACAGAACGCACCGCTGGGCCGTGCCGTGATCGGCGGCCTGTTGTTTGCTACTGTTGGCACGCTGTTTCTGGTGCCCACCATCTATTCGCTGCTGAAGAAGGAAGCTCCTGTGGATTACGCCGAGGTAGTCACCCGCGAAGCGCCGGACGAGATGGATCCCAATCACAACTTTGCGCGCCCGAGCGCGGGACAACCGCAGGAGAGAACGGCCTGATGCCGCAGAATCCAAGTCATCCAAACGATCCAAACGATTCGTACGACCCGAACGAGAAACGCCTGCCCTGGCCCGAAGAGAGCGATCCCAGCCGACTGGGGGAGCGTTTCGAGCAGGGTGGATCCGCCGCGGATCGCGAGCTGGGCGGCAGTTTCGAACGCAGCAACGAGGCGGACAGAAAAGAGCTTGGCCGCGAGTTTGCCGATCCCCACTACGCGGAAGACCGCAAACTGGCCGACAGCTTTGCCGATCCGAACTCGACCGACGATGGCCGTCTGGGCAGGAGCTTCGAAGACACGGAGAGCAGCCGCAAGAAGCCGCCGCTGAAGGACCGTGTGCACATGCCCCACACGCCAAGCGACCCGCGCAGCCGCCGCGTCTTCTGGCTGGTGTTGCTGGCTGCTGCCGTTATCTTTCTGGTTGTGCTGCTGGTGGGCTGGCTGCCCCGGCATAAGACGGACAAGCAGAACGAGGAAGCGGCGCGGACTCGGCGCGATGCAAAGCCCATTGTGGAGGTCGCGAAGGTCACGCGTTCGAAGGACCGCGCCGGGCTGGTGGTTCCGGGCACGACGCTTCCACTCAACGAAGCGTATATCTACGCGCGCTCGAACGGGTATTTGAAGAAGCGCCTGGTGGATATCGGCGACCATGTGAAGAAGGGACAGCTGCTCGCGATTGTGGACGCCCCTGACCTGGATGCGCAGGTAGCGCAGGCGCTGCAGCAGCTGCGGCAGGCACAACAGCAGCGCGATCAGCAGAAGGCGCAGCTGGCCCTGGCGACCGTGACGGTGAACCGCTACCGCGTGCTTGTGGCGAAGGGCGTTTTTTCGAGGCAAGATGGCGATCAGCAGGAGACGAACTATGGCTCCCAGCTGGCGCTGGTGGCCGCCGCACAGCGCAACGTAGACGCGTTTGAGGCCAATCTGCGCCGCGTGCAGGCGTTGCAGAGCTACGAGTTCGTGCGCGCGCCCCTGAGCGGCGTCATCACGCAACGCAATGTCGACGTGGGTGCGTTGATCTCGGCTTCGGGCACAAGCTCCGGCCAGGAAAGCGGACCGGCGCCCATGGGGCAGGGATCAACCACGGGCGGCACGACGCAGGCCTCGCAGAGCAATGCCGGTGGCACCTCCGGCACGACCAGCTCCGCGTCCACACCGACGCAGTCGCCCGGCCAGGGTGGACCGCTGTTCGGCATTGCACAGAACGAGCGGCTGCGCATTCTGGTGTCTGTGCCTGAGGGCTACATGGGCGCCATTCACGTGGGTGTGGGGGCGCAGCTGGCGTTTCAGGAGTTTCCCGACCAGCCGTTCTATGGCAAGGTCACCCGTACGTCCAACTCGGTGGATCCGAATACACGCACGATGCTCACCGAGGTGCAGGTGGACAACCACGGCGGCAAGCTCGTGTCAGGGATGTATGTCGTAGCGACGTTCGCTGCCGCCCCTGGGCTTGGATCTCCGCTGCTGATCAGCGGGGATGCGATTGCGATTCGGCATGATCAGACAACCGTGGCGAAGGTGGTGGACGGCAAGATCCACATGGTGCCCGTCGTGCTCGGACGCGACCTTGGCAGCGCCGTGGAGATTGTGAGCGGCGTCCAGGAGGGCGACCTGATTGCGACCAACATCACCGATGAGGTGCGCGATGGCGCGGCGGTGCAGGTGTCGCTGACGAAGTCAGCGGAAGATCAACCCGCGACGGCTCCCGCGCAGAACACGCCTCCAGGAGGCAGCACGCAATACGGGAACCAGGGCCTGACGGACCGCAATCTACAGGGCAAGCAGGGCCAGGAGAACGGGAGCAGTGCCCACGGCGGCTCCTCGAGCAACAACGCCAAGCCAAGCTCGAGCGAGAGCAAGCCATGAGCCGAGAAAGCCGCAGAGAAAGCACTAAGGCCAAGATGTCTGAACGACGTTTGCAGATGAAAGAAGGTCATGCGGGGGCGCACCGCGTTCTCGGACGGGCACGCCGGGCCGTAGGCATTGTCTCGCTGTCGCTGGCGGCAAGCCTGGCCGCGCAAGCGCCGGCGGCACCCCAGACAGTGACGCCACCGCAGCCTCCCGCGGAGGGCTCACCCACGCTGGGGCAGGCTCCGCAACAGGCCCCCGCACCGTCGACGGTGCCCCTGCCCTCGCCGGCGATGCCGGTTGAGCAGACAGGCACACCGTCCAACCAGCAGCCCACCCCGCAGCAGAACCCCTCTCCCACACCGGCGCTGCCGCCCAACCTGCCGCTGCCGGCGCTGAGCCCCGTGCCGAACCAGCGGTCGGTTCCTCCGGGGCCCACGCTGCAGACGGGTCCGGCGAATCAACTGCGGGAGCCAACGGTTTCGCCGCTGGACCAGCATGTGGCGGACCCGGGTGTGCCCGCGGCCCAGATCGGCCAGGCGCAATCGTCGGCGGTGCGTCCGGCGCGCGATGACGCCCGCGGGCTGTCGTACGACTTCCTGGGCTTTCTGGGGCCGTACCGGCGCCCCACGGTGCCGCAACTCTTTCCCGGGAACGAGGGCCGCCTCGAGCGCCTTATCCGGGAAGGCAAGCTTTACCTGAGCCTGCAGGACGCGCTGGCGCTGGCGCTTGAGAACAATCTCGATGTGGAGGCCGAGCGGTATGACATCACGCTCGCCCGCACCGATCT
>CAZZXY010000029.1:16066-40643 GCA_964658105.1 Verrucomicrobia bacterium Tous-C9LFEB
ACGGAGACGCCCGCCGGTGTCGGTGGCCCGGGCTCTCCCCTGCTGAATGCGGAGACGACGAACACAAACCCGACGACGCCCACGGTGACCGACCTTACGTCGCTGAACTCCACCAATCAGGCGCAGAACAATCTAGGCCAGCTGGGCACCGGGTTCACCTACTCCGCCGGGCCGCTGATCCCGCTCTTTGATCCCCAGCTGATCGGCACGGCCGGCTATTTCCGGCGCTCGGACACGGTTACGCTCGGCAGCACGACGGGAACAGGTACCGGCACGGCGGACGGCAGCGGGGGGACGGTGACCACGCCCCAGCCGCTGAACTTCATCGCACTGAACCTCGGCTACCTGCAGGGCTTCTCCACGGGCGCGCAGCTGGAAGCCATTGTGAACAATGACTCGCGGGTGGTGTACGGCAGTGTGGGACAGCTTGACCCGTTCTCCACGCCCAGCACCTCCGTGACGCTGACGCAGCCTTTGCTGCGTGGACGCGGCAGCGATGTCAACCTCCGCTTTTTGCGCATCGCGCGGACGGACCAGAAGATCTCGCGGCTGCTCTTTGAGCAGCAGGTGCTGGAGACGGTGTACGGCGTCTCGCGGCTGTATTACGACCTTGTCTCCCTGGGCGAAAACGTCCTGGTGAAGGAAGAGGCTCTGCGCGCGGCTACGAAGGAGCGGCAGGACGATCAGGATCAGGTCACCGAGGGCACCCTGGCGCCGATCGAGCTCACCCGTGCCCAGGCACTGGAGAGCTCCAGCCGCTTCGACTTCACGCAGGCGCAGGGGCTCTACAAGCAGGAGGAGATCATTCTGCGCAACCAGCTCTTGCGCACCGCCTCCCCGGCGTTTACTGCGCAGTTTACCGAGATCGTTCCCACGGACCGCATCACCGTGCCGACGGAGCTTGAAGCACTGGATCTGCCGACGCTTGTGCAGCAGGGCCTGGCACGGCGCCCCGATCTCGCGCAGGCGCAGTTGCAGGTGAGCACTGGCCAGATCCAGGCCGCCGCCAGCCGCAACAATGCGCTGCCCCAGCTGAACGTCTATGCCAATGTGGAGACACGTGGCTCCAGTGAGCAGCCGTATGAGCAGATTGGCACCCCGGGCACCGGACTGCCGATTGTTCCGCAGCAGCTCGCCCTGGGTGGCCTGCGCGTGTCAACGATCTACCAGGCGGGCGTGCAGTTGACGTTGCCGTTGCGTAATCGGGTGGCCCAGGCCGACGCGGCGCGCGACATTGTGCAACTGCGTCAGGTGCAGAGTCGCACCGAGAAGCTCGCGCAGGGTGTACGCCAGGACGTGGAAACCGCTGTGGTGGCCCTGCAAACTGCCGATGCGGCCTACCGCGCGGCGTCCTCCAGCCGTGATTACCAGGCGCAGTTGCTGGATGCGGAGCGCGACAAGCTGTCTGTCGGGCAGTCTACCGACCTGGCCGTTTTGCAGGATCAGGCTTACCTGGCGCAGGCACGCTCCACGGAGATTGCGGCGCGGTCGAACTACATGAAGGCTCGTTTGGAGCTGGACCATGCGCTGGGAGACCTGCTGGAGAGGAACCATATCGCGCTGGATGATGCGATTCGCGGTCAGCTGCCACAGTAGGTGCAGCTAAGGGTTGAGCGCGGAGGGTGTTTGCTGGCCCTTGTGAGCGTCATCCTGAGCGGCGCGACGGACCTCGGTGGTTTGCTTGGGCGGATTTGCTGCTCGCGGCAGAATACTGAGGTCCTTCGTTGCACTCAGGATGACGGGCTTGGGTGGATGTTCGTTTGCACTGATTAGCGGCCGGCACCTATGGCCGTGGAGGCTGCTGGGCGCAGCAGGGGGCCTGACAGCTTCTCTGCTACATGCCGACCCTCTCCGATGGGAGGGAGGTCTCCGTGGGAGTAGGGCAGGACTGGTGTGGCGCCGGGCGTGTCGTGGGTCTCGAACCACACGAGGATGCGGTGGCCGAACTCACCCCCGGTGATGTTTGAGATGCCGCCGTGGTCCGCTCCGGAGACCACCCAGAGGGCGCAGCGCGGGCCGCAGATCTGCTCCAGATCCTGCGCATGGTGCATGGGGACGTTGTTGTCGGCTGTGCCCGTCATGAGGAGCACAGGGACCTGCGAGCGGGCGATGGCTGTTTCTGGAGCCGCGTCCGGCAGCCAGACGCGATAGCGGAAGTGCGCCCAGTCGATCGCTGTCTGGACGACGGGCCAGCCCGCCGTGCGCCAGAAGCGTGTGCCCAGCCCTGTCTCGTGGCCCAGGCGCTCGTACACTACCTGACGGAAGCGGGCAAAGGGATCCTCCACGGCCGCGGCGCAAATCTCCGGGGTGATCGCTGTCGCTTCTACTGCGATGGCAGCGCCCATCGACTCGCCCAGAACATACGTGCAGCCCGGCGACTGCGTGCGTACCCACGTTGTCCAGCGGCGGACGTCCTCACGCTCCAGCAGACCGAATGTGGCGACGCGCCCGCCCGACTCCCCATGTTCGCGCGAGTCCGGCAGCAGCACACCGTACCCTTTGGCGACGAAGATGTCCGCGAAGCCGCTCATGTCGACACGGTTGCCGCCGATTCCGTGCAGCAGCATTACCGCGCGGCCGTTGGAGCGCTGTGGGCTGACCCACCAGGCGCTCAGCTTTGCGCCGTCTGCCGCATCGATGGAGACAGGCCGCACGCCGGCACCGAACTGCTTGGCCATGCGCATACGGAACAGCCCGCCGGAGAAGACGTGTTGCTGCGGAAGACGCAGCGTGCTCTCCGCCAGCCCTACCCCCAGGACGACGCACACCGCCAGATACAAGGCAGGCAGGAGCAGAATCACGGACAGCGTGATTCGCCACGGGGACCATCTATGGGCAGTTCTGTTCACGCTACGCATGGATGCCCTCTGTGACTCCTGATCTTTCACTTCGGGACAGACGAGCCGGGTTTCCGCGTCGTCCCCTCCTGCTCCGGGCCTACACCAGCCATGCGTGGATGCGTTCGCAGCCACTGCATCACCTCGGCACGAAGCTTTTCGTACGCGGGCTCGCCGGCGGGGAAGTTCCGAATGGTCCCGTGCGCGATGCCGGTATACCAGTTCAGAGCCAACGTGCCACCCTCCGAGTTGGCTGCGCTTCCCTCTACTTTTGCGCCGATGCGAATGTCACCAGGTTTCAACGCGGCCTGGGCCGCCGTCGCATTCTCTAACGATACATAGGCCTGCACACGGCCGTCCGGCGAAAAGCGCTCGAAGTTGTACAGCGCCTCGGATCTGCCGAGGGGCTCAAAGTAGGCGCGTACGACCCAGTGCCCTCCACCCACCGTGAAGCTGTCGACTACGTCACTCTCCCGCGTGCTGATCCCGGGTGCGCCCCGCTGCCGCGCCATGCGGAGCACCGTGCGCTCGCGGTCAAACTCTTCCCAGCGACCCAGGGCGGCTTCCACGACCACCAGGTTCTTGTGCGCCTGCCACAGTTCGGGCTGCGCCAGGACGGCCGCCCGGTAGGTCAGCTCCGCGGCCTCGTACTGGTGCAGACCGAGCTGCGCATCGCCCAGGCCAAGCTCCGCCTGCACGTTGTCGGGGTGCGCCCGCAGATACGCCGCGAACACCCCTTTCGCCTCCGCAAACTGCTTGTTCGTCAGTAGCTCGCGTCCATGCCGGAGCTCGCCTTGCGGCGCGGGCACGGCCGGCATCGGGCCCTGGGCCCACGCCTGCGCGACTACGGCTCCGAGCACCGTTATTCGACCCAACCACGCCGGCCATCGCCGGCTGCCTCCGTGCAACGTCTCCAAAGCCAAAATCACACCCTTCGGTGTTGGACGTGGTGCAGCGCCGATCCGCCCATCATGCCGCCGCACAGCAGGATGGCCAGCCAGAAAATCTCCGGATGCCGCTTCAAGATCGGACGGTGATCGTGCCGTGCCTGGAAGCGGGGGTTCTCGCGTTCCGGCCCAAGCTGCACCTCCCGGACCGTCCCCTGCACTTTCAGCGCACTTTCGTCGTAAGCAGGCGCTGTCAGCGCCTCGTCGCCATAGCGCAGCGTGTAGGTAGTCTCGCGGTCGGCAAAGAAGCACATCCTGCGTTCGCGCATTTCCAGGGTCACGGAGCGGATCGGCAGCGGTCCCCGTCCATTGTTGTTGATGGCCACCAGAACGGTGGCAGGCCGCACGAGCGTCGCTCCCAGCGTGGCATCCAGCGCATCCTCGCGCACCGCGATGGGGTACAGCCGGGGGTCGCCCGAAGGCAGGCTCACGTGGGCGATCGCCCCTGCATCCAGTGCCTCGGTGTCTGTGACGGGGGCACGGTCCGCACGAGCACTCACCGTGACCTCCCGCGCAAAGTTCGCCGTCATTCCGGGTTCGAGCCCGATGGCCACGCGTTCTACGGGCACATGCGCCGGGACGCGCAGCATGGCGATCGACAGGAAACCGCGCTGGTCGATGACGCTTGTGCTCACGGTGGGCACATAGAGCGTTTGCCGCAGACGACTGGGGGGTACCTCGGCACCGCCCACCATGCCTGTTGCCAGACCGGTGAGCGGCGCTCCCCCGGGCGTGCGCACATCCAGCACGATATGCAGCACCGGCCAGGTCAGCTCCGCCAGCAGCAGGGAACTCCAATGGCCAAGATGCTGACCGCTGAGGTCGTAAACAGCTACATTGCCCAAGGCCTGGCGCTCGCCGTGCAATCCGCGACCCTCCACCGCCGCCGTCCCTACGAAGTTCTGCATGCGCAGTCGGAGTTTGACCTCTGAGTACGGCCGGGCCGGCATGCGGAGGTCGAAGCTCAATTGATTGCCGCTTACGGTGACGTGCTCCGCTGCGGCAGCCGTGTCGGCCACCGGCTCCGGCCCGCTTTCGGTCAATGTGTAGGCGACCTCGGACTCAGGCTCACTCCGAATGTGGCCAAACAGGCGCAGATCGCTATGTGCGGGGGAGGCGGTGTGCGCCAGAGTCGTGGCGTCCAGTACGAGGCAACTCACCCCGCTGCCGCCGGAGAGCACACGCACGCCCCGTTCGTAACGAAGGTGCTCCGGCCGCGCGGGCGCGCCGATGTTGACCAGCAGCGGACTTTGCCAGAGCATGGCGGCCAGAAGAACGCCGGGTAGCTTCACAAGGCTCTCCCCGCAAAGTCCCGCGCATTCCATGCGCAAAGCCGGTGCCCGGCCCGGTATGCTTGCCATGGCTGGCCGTCGTTCCTGTGGTTAAGGGCGCAGCCCGCCCAGCCGCCCTCCATGAGGACACTGTACGCTTTCGGGCTGCAGGTTACGATCTCGGGAAGAGCGGTTGGGAACCGATCTTTGCAACACACCGCTTTCGCATCCGTCGGAAGGAGATATCGCTTTTTGCTCCTCACACCAGGTGTTCGTCGCATTCTTGTACTGGATGACGATCAGGTCATGCGTGATCTTCTCCAGGCGCTGCTTTCGCTTGAGGGCTGCAGCGTTACACCTGTCTCCTCAGGCCGGGAGGCTTTGCAGCACCTGGGGACCGACCCCGCCTTTGATCTCGTTCTGACGGACGTGCAGATGCCCGGCCTGGAGGGTTACGCGCTGGCCAAAGCGCTACGTCTGGCCATGCCGAAGTCGGCTCTGCTGGTCGGAATGAGTGGAACGGAGCCCTCGCAGGACACCCGGGATGCCTTCGACGCCTTCGTTTTTAAGCCCTTTGACCTACAACTTCTGAGGGACGCCGTTGCGATCGCAAACGCCCGCAGAGAAGCCGGTGAAGGCCTCGCGAAGGCAGGCGGAGACACGGAGGCGAGCGCCCCGGCAACCCGGATTGCGCCTTTGGATGAGAAGATCTTCGGCTCTCTCAACACCATGATCGCGGCGCCGCAGCTGCGCAATTTGTTCTCTATGGCGTTGATAGATATAGAGAAACGGCACAAGCGCATTGTCGACGCGGCTGCGGAAGACGATCTGGCGACCGTGCACAGCCAAGCCCATGCCATCAAGGGTTCCTGTGGAATGATTGGCGCTTCGGAGCTCCAGAATCTGGCTGCAACTATTGAGGAAGGGGCCTCTCCGGACAGGGTTGCCATCGAGGAAATTCCTCGAGCATGCGTCCGTTTGCAGGGTATGCTGAACTCGCTTCTCCACCCTGTTTAAGCTCCACTTGGGAGACCCCACGTCCTATGGTCACGGCTACACGCAAGCCTGCCTCGCCTTCGTCCGCATCGCCCTCGCCGCTCAACCGCTCCATCCGCATCATCGTCGCCGACGACCATCCTGTTGTTCGTTTTGGCGTCAAGAACATGCTCAACAACGATCCCGATTTTGAGGTCGTTGGCGAAGCCGAGGACGGCGATCAGGCCGTCACCGAAACGCTTGAGCTTGAACCCGATGTTCTGCTGCTCGATCTCGCCATGCCGCGCCTGCCCGGCCTGGAGGCCATGCGGGCCATCATGAGCCGGTCGCCTCGCGTCAAGATCCTGCTGCTCACCAGCACGATCTCCACGCAACAGGTCATTGAGGCTCTACAGATCGGTGCCCGCGGCATTGTCCTCAAGGACTCCGTCGCAGGCGATCTCGGCGAGGCTCTCCGCGCCGTGCTCTCGGGCGATTACTGGATCGGTGGCCAGCGCGTCAACAACCTGCTGACCGCGCTGCATGACCTCATGCAGAAGGCCTCCGCCGTCCCTGAGCGCAAGACCTACGGCCTCACCCCGCGTGAGCTCGAAGTGGTGACCTGCATCGTGGAAGGCTGCTCCAACAAGGACATCGCCAAGCAGTTCACGATCTCCGAAGAGACCGTGAAGCGTCACCTGTCGAACATCTTCGATAAGACGGGCGTCAGCACCCGGCTCGAATTGGCCCTCTTTGCCATCAGCCACAAACTGGTTGATATCGAGGTTTAGCGTCTCATCACTTGTAGAAAGCAAAGGACGCGGAGCCCTTAGGCACGCGTCCTTCGTTTTGCGTCACGACTTCAGCGTCCACACGCGCCAACCATTCTCACGGTACGCGGTCGGCTGGTACAGACTTTCCACAGCCTCCGTTATCGCCCGTGTGCTGGGCAGCGGTCGCGTTGCCTTTGGTGCCCAGGGGCTTCTTTCGAGTAGTTGCACGAAGTGGATATCGCGTTCTGCCAGCCAAAACATGGGGGCGGGCTCACCCGTCTGATCAGGCAGCAGCAGAAATGGGGCATGCCGTTGACGGATCTCCTCTGCCTTTTCCGTTATCTGCTCAGGGGTCAGCACACTGTCCATGCCGAAGTAATAACCGCTCGCAGCTCGCCATTGAGGCTGCCCGTCCAGGGCCACGGGTACTGCGAACGGTGCGAAGTAGTCCGGGCCATCCGGGATGGAGGGTCCTGCAAGAGCCGGCGCTTGTACCGCGACCGCGGACGTGTGGGTAACTTTCCTGACCGCGTTGCCGGCCAGGTGAAGCATCCCCCTGAAGTCGAAGAAAAAGTAGCAGGCCAGGACGAACCAGGGCGCAAAGGTGGAACGTCGTCCGGCCAGCCAGAAAATCCCAAGAAGCAGCAGGGGCACCGCGCTGGTGATGTGTTCCAGATCACAGCGGCCAAACGCGGAGCTCAGCATGGGCAGGCCACATAGGGCCATAGGAATGCCAGCGCTCTCCCAGTCAGCCTCTGCCAGCAGGCGGTATAGCAGAGCAAGGCCGCATAGATAGGTGCAGAGCACAAAGACGTTCATCGGCGAAGGTAGCAAAGGGAAGCTGTCCCCGCCCTGAGCAAACCCGTGGGTTGAGCGGAGTGCGCCTTCCTGACTGGCGAAGGCGACAATCAGAAAAGTGCCGCCCAGAACAAGCGCTGCGCCTCCCCAGCGAAACCGCGCGGGAACCTTCCACGCCAGCAGCAGGGCATAAGCAGAAAGACCGACCCCAAGGGCGACTCCCTGTTCCGGGGAGACCGCAAATCCACCCGCGATCGCCGCCACCATCAGCGCCGCGGTCCGGTAAGGTGCCTGCGTGCGCCGCCAGTAGGCAGCTACCGCCACGCAGAGAAAACTGGCGCAAAATACGCGCATCTGGGTGTACTGCGTTCCCTCGCTGGGCAACAGCATGATGAGCGTGAACAGGTCGAGGAACACAAAGAGAGCAACGCGAAATCTTGTGGGGAGGTCCGTCCACGCGATCATGCACCAGAGCATCACCGTGCCGGCAATCCATTCAAACGTCCACGCCATCATGTAAGACCTGACCGGGGACCACCTCAGCCCGGTCTGAAGCCAGTACCCCGGGTACACAAGTAGCGGCCCATAGACGAATTCAAGATCACGGTATAACCGCAGCCCACTCACCAGTTGAACCTGCCGGTTCAACTGGTAATGCGACTCCGAACCTAGAGCCTTGTGAGCCCGGTCGATCCGCCAGACTGCGCACAGCGCCAGCGTGACCAGCACGCCCGCAACCAGCATCCATTGCGGCAGCCTGCGATCGCCAGCCTTGCTGGCTTGGGGAAGACCACCTGTTCCCAATGCAAACAGCAGCGCTGCGCCCAGAAACAACACGAGCGCCGCGTGATTATTGAAACCACACTGGTACGACTGACTCACGGTGGGGGACACGGGCACGTGGTACGGAAGCACAAATACCGCGACCGCCATCACTACCGCCAGGGCGATCGCGAGCAGCCTCCAGGAGCCGCTCAGAATTTTCGGCATCTCTGAATCTTACCGATCAGTGCCGCACACCCGGCACAACAAAAAAGCGTACCGGATGGGGATTTGGCACGACCTTCACCGAAGCTTCCATACACGCCAGCCACGCTCTGCCTCATTCGTGGGGGTATAGGCCTGCAGAATAGCCCGCCGGATGGGCTCCAGCGACGGAAGCGCGTGTTTTGCCTTCGGCACCCAGGGAGCACTCTCCAACTTGTGCAGCTGCTCAAGATCCTGCTCGGAAGGCCAGAAGTACAGGCCCATCTGCCCATCGCTATCAGGTAGCAGAAGCCGTGCTGCCCGTTTCTCCGTGATCTCGGCTGCCTTGGCCTGGATGCGTTCAGGCGAGATGACGTTCCAGAGCCCGAAGTAAAAGCCACTTTCCGCCGACCACATCAGCCTCCCATTTGGGTCGACCGGCACATAGATAGGGGCGAAGTATTTCCCGGGCGGAATGGGTTGTGAGGGAGTCGCCGCGGTTCCCGGCGACCGGGGCATTTCGCTGGGGCGTTCCACCGGATGCATCCTCTGCAAGCCCGCACTGAGCAGAGGACGGATTGGCAGCAGGAACGCCACCCCCAGCAACAGCCACCCCCAGAAGAGCCGGCGATGGCCAGCAATGCCCAACACTCCCACCAGCAACAGAGGCGAGGCGCTGGCCAGATGCCCCGTGTCGCAACGCCCGAAAGCGGAGGCCAGCATGGGGACTCCGCATAGCGCCAGCGGGACCGCGGCCCTTTCCAGCTCCCCGCGACGTACAAATCGGTACAGCAGCCCCAGGCCGCAGAGATAGGTACCCAGCAGGAAGAGGTTCGGGCCTGAAGGCAGCAAAGGGAAGTTGTACCCTCCGCGCGCCAGCGCACGCAACGAGCCGAAAACGCCCACCTGAGCCGCGGCCGCAGAAGCGGCGGCCGCCCCCAGAACGATCAGCACGGCGGCTGCGACCGGAAATCTCTGCCGGTTCGACCAGCTCAACAGCACGCCGTACGCAGACAGTCCGAAACCGAGCCCCACGCCCTGCTCCGGCGATACCAGCAGGCCAACGCCGATAGCAAGGACCGCCATTGCAGCGGTGGCGTAGGGCCGCTGGTGGCGACGCCAGAACAGGAAGACGCCCAACGAGAGCGCAGCAGCCGTATAGGCCCGCAGCGGCGCGTAGTTGGTGCCGTCAGACGCAATCGCTGTCAGGGCAAAGGCCAGAAGGAACAGCAGGACGGCCCACCTTCGTGACGTGCGCAGGTCTGTGTTTGCGACCACAAACCAGATCAATGTCATTCCGGCGAGCCACTGCGCCATCCAGGAGACCAGGTACCCGGTCAGGGATCGAACCTTCAACAGGCTGGTCACCAGGTGCCCCGGGTAGATCAGCAGCGGCCCATAGATGTACTCAAAGTCACGGTAAAGGTGCTCGCCGTGATCCAGGTGGATTTGCCGTTCCAGGTTGTACGCCAGCTCGACGCCGAGCACCGGTTGCCGCGAAACACGCCAGACCAGGCAAATCAGAAACGTTCCCGCCATGACCGCCAACAACGTCCATCGCGGCAGTGCACTGTCGTCGCTCTCCGAAGGCGGCAGGATGCCGTCCGTCAACGCCGCGAGCAAACCGCCACACAACAGAAAAGCGATGAGGGCCGCTCGATTGTTGAAGCCCGTCACATAGGATTGGCTTACCGAGGGCGGCACCGGCAGTGCATACGGAAGCGCAAAGATCCCCGCCGCCAACAGGGCGAGGGCTCCGGCCGCAAGAACCCGCGACCGCGAACGGCTGACATGCAACATCCAATCTCCGTTTCATGCAATGGAGTTCCTGAGGGCTCGTTTGCATCGCGGGTTCCCGGCCAGGCATCCATGAGGTGACCTATGAGCGATACCTTACACGACGTCCTCGTCATCGGTGCCGGCCCTACTGGCCTTGCCTGCGCCATCGACGCCCAGAACGAAGACCTCGATGTGGTTGTTGTCGACAAGGGCTGCCTGACCAATTCGCTCTTTCACTACCCGGCGAACATGACGTTCTTCACCACGCCGGAGCTGCTGGAGATCGGGGACATGCCTTTCCCTTCGACCAACCAGAAGCCCACCCGTGGCGAAGCGCTCGAGTATTACCGCAAGGTGGCGCAGCACTACCGGCTCGATGTGCGCCAGTACGAGCGCGTGGACAAGGTGACCGGCTCTGACGGTGATTTCACGGTCCACACCATCGACCGCTTCGATCGCCCACAGACCCACCGCACTCGGAAGATCATCGTTTCTACCGGCTACTACGATCTGCCGAACCATCTTGGCCTTCCCGGTGAGGACCTCCCCAAGGTCGCGCATTACTACAACGAGCCGCATCCCTACTTTGGGCAGGATGTTCTTGTGATTGGCGGGAAGAACTCTGCGGCCATTGCTGCGCTCGAGCTGTGGCGTCATGGCGCGCGCGTGACGCTCGTCCATCGGGGTTCGGAGATCCACCGCCACGTGAAGTACTGGATCAAGCCGGATATTGAAAACCGCATCAAGAACGGCGAGATCACCGCGTACTTCAAGACGACGGTCGCCAACATCGCCCGGGACACCGTCACGCTCGCCACCCCTGAAGGTGAAAAGGTGATCCCGAACGACTTCGTCTTCGCGCTCACTGGCTACCAGCCGGACTTTGCCTTCATCGAGTCACTTGGCGTTCAGCTAGACCCGGACAATGCCCGCTGCCCCATCTGCAAGCCTGAAACGCTGGAGTCGAACGTGCCCGGGATCTACGTCGCCGGTGTCGTCGTTGCGGGCGAGCGCACCAACGAGATCTTCATCGAAAACGGGCGATTTCATGGCGCAGTGATTGCGGCTGATCTCGCCGAAAAGCTGGGCAAGGGCCACCGCGAAGCTCCCTCCGCACCGCAGTACACCGTCGCCGCGGAATAGGCTCGTATCCGCGCATTACACCTGCCGATTTCAGCTCCGGTCGGGAAGCCACTGAAGGCGGTACCGGGAGGGGACCATTGCTCTAAATCATCCGGCTTAACTCACAACCCTTTTTCGAAAACCTCGCAGCCCAAACCACATCAGCACCGCAAAGAAGAACACCAGCGCGCCCAGAATCGATGCATTCGCCATGTGCCCGATCCCTGGCGTCAGGGCCGAGCGTAGACCCTCGCTGAAATAAACAATGGGGTTCACCAGGATCCCGATCTGCAGCCAGCGCAGGTTCCTGAGCGCCGTCCAGGGGTAGTAGACGCAGCCCAGAAACACGATCGGGGTCACCACAATGCCGAAGATCAGCCCGATCTGCCGCGGCTGCACCGCCGTACCGATGACCAGTCCCAGCGCCCCGGACACAAGGCTGGACAGCACCAGCACCGCAGCCAGCAGCCACCAACTCGTCACGTGCGCCATCACCGGGACGGTCGGAATGTAGTACGCCACGGGAAACACGATGGCCGCTGCCAGCAGGCTCTGCAACGACGAAAAGAACACCTTCTCGAACGCCACCGCCCAGATGGGCAGCGGACACATCACGCGGTCGTCGATCTCGCGTGTAATGCTGAACTCGGTTGCGAGCGGCAAAGCCACGGCTGCAATGCCTGAAAACATGATGCCCACGGCCATTAGACCGGGCAGCATCACCGTACCGAAGCCACCGCCATTGCCCGCCGCCGAGGCACCCATGGGCGACATCGCTGCCGCGTTCCCGGTCATGTGCGGCATCACGAACGTGAACACAAACGCGAACAAGAGCGGCTGCATGCCCACACGCAGGATGAACGGGATGACCTCACGCCGCAGCACGTACAGGTCCCGTAGCAGCAAGCCGCCAAACGCGCGGCTGTAGCCCAGGGCGCGTGTTCTTTCTATGTCGTTACTCACGCAGCTCCCTCCCCGTCAGTCGAATAAACACCGTCTCCAGGCTCGCGGCGGAGGTCGCAATATCCGCGACGCCCATGCCCTCCGTTGCACTGATCACCCGGGCCACAATGCCATCCTCCTGCGCCGCGAGCACCCGCAGACCGTTGCTGCCTGCAGCCTCGACCCCACCCACACCTGGCACCTGCGCCAACCGGTTCCGTAAAGCCTGGATGTCGGCTCCCGCACTCAGCCGCAGGTCAATCACCTTCTCCCCGCCAAGACTCGCCTTCAGCGCCGCGGGTGTTTCCTGCACAAGAATCCTGCCATGATCGATGATGGAGATCCGGTCGCACAGCTCATCGGCTTCCTCCATATAGTGCGTCGTGAGCACGACCGTGATGCCCTGCTCGCGCAGTCCACGGACAGCTTCCCACATCGCAATGCGGCTCTGCGGATCGAGCCCCGCACTGGGCTCATCGAGAAATAACACCTTGGGCCGGTGCGCAATGGCACGGGAGATTTGCACACGCTGCGCCATGCCGCCGGAAAGCTGATTTGGATAGGCTTTGGCGCGGTCTGTGAGCCGGAACTGCTCCAGCAACTCCGCCGTGCGCGCCTTGCCTTCGGAGCGGCTCATACCGAAGTAGCTGCAGTGAAACTGGATGTTTTCTGCGATGGTGCACGCCCGGTCCAGCGTGTTGTACTGCGGCACTACGCCGATATATTGCCTCGCCTTGGCAGGCTCCTTCACCACATCCACGCCCGCAATGCGTACCGAGCCCGCCGTGGGCACGGCCCGGGTCGTTGCAATGGAGATGGTCGTCGTCTTCCCTGCGCCGTTGGGTCCGAGCAGGCCATACAGCTCGCCCTCATTCACGCAGAGATCGATGCCATCGACCGCCGTCACAGGCTGCTTGCCGGCGTAGACCTTACGCAATCCAGCAATCTCGACGATGTTCTTGCCTTGAATCAACCTGACGCCTTCCTCCATGCTGCAGCCATGCTACATGGCCTCTAACGTGCTTATCGGCTGAGATGGCGAAAGCTTTAGGGCTGCATGCTGCGCATCAAAGCGGGTATGCGCAAACCCGCCACAGCGCTCGGCCTCAGCCTGCTCTTCTTCTCATGCCTGACTGCCGCGCCAAATTTTCTCCGGGCGCAGATGCCCCAGGGCACGACCGGCTCTGCCGCCCGGAGCCTCACAGCAGCCATCACTCTTCCGAACGCCACGACAAACGGGGTTGCCATTGCGCCTGATGGACGCACCTTCCTGGTTATCGCCAAGCAGAAGGGTCAGGACGTTCCGCAGATCGCCGAGTACATCAAGGGCCAACTGAAGCCCTACCCCGACGCGAGCTGGAACGGGTGGCAGGAGGGCGCGGACGCCTCACACGCCTTTGTGCATGCCAATTCCATTCGCTTTGGCCCCGAAGGCACCCTCTGGGTCGTGGACTTCGGCAGCCCGGAGACGGGCAAAGCCGTCGTCCCGCACGGCCCGAAGCTCGTGGGCATGGACATCACCACGGGCAAGGTCCTGCGCACCTTCTACTTCGACAAGGTCACCAAACCCGAAAGCGCCGTGGATGACGTTCGCTTCAACGGCGACCACGCGTACCTCACCGATGCGGGGTGGCCGGGCATCATCACACTGGCCATGCGCAGCGGTTCCATGTCGCGGGTGCTGAACGACCAGCCATCCACCACCGCGCGTAAGCCCCTGCGCGCGGAAGGACGGGAGTTGCAGGACAAGAACGGCAAACCTATCTTCTTTCACGCCGACCAACTGGAGGTCTCACCTGACGGCCGCACCCTGTACTGGCAACCGTGTTCCGGGCCCATGTACGCCATTGGGACGCAGTACATTGACGATTTAGCCCTGAGCGATGTGGAGCGTGCCAAACACGTGCGCACCTTTCTGAACACCGGTACCTCCGGCGGCACCGCCATCGATGCCAAGGGCAATCTCTACGTCAGCGACACCGACCACAACGCCGTTCTGAAGGTCTCACCCGAGGGCAAGGCTGAAACCCTGGTTCAGGATCCGCGCCTGGTTTGGGTGGACGCCATGTGGATCTCACCGGACGGACGACTCTGGATGCCCGCAGCGCAGATGGACCACACCCCCAGCTTTAACCATGGCAAACTCGACGTGCACTACCCCATGCAGGTCTTCACTGTCCGGATCGGCAACGGGCCACCCCGTAACGACCACCATTAGGGCGGCACCAGAACGAGAAAGGGCGAAGACAGAGTCTTCGCCCTTCGGTCGTTTCTGCTCCTACGGGGAACTCGCGGCCTGTTCAGGCGCCAGCAGCCCAGAAGGAGAGAGGGCCCGCTTTCGGGCGGGCCCAGAGAGGCTTGGGGGAGGGAGGTACGGAGGAAAATAGAAGGGTGCCCTTTTCAGGACAATAGAAGGGAAAAACTACAGGTGGGACAGTTAGGAATGCCTCTCAATTACAAGTTTAGACGCAGGACCCGCCCATAGGTTGCACGATTCTGCCGATTCTCATATTCGCAAGTGCGCAGGATCCCGAAAACAGTAAGCGGACGCTGCATGCGGCAGTGGTCTCTCGTCTGCCCTGCCATACTGATCCAGTCATGGCTGCCACCCCCATCCCAGCATCCAGCTTCAGGCTTTCCCCGGGCGCAGGCCGCCTGTGTGTTTCCGTGATCGGAGCCAACCCGGAGCAGATGCAGGCGCACGCCTCTGCCCTGCTGCCCAAATACTCCTTTCAGGAACTGCGCCTCGACTACCTGGCCGACCCCCTACGTGGCCTCGAGCAGCTTTCCACCTTTATCGGGGCCCACACAGAAGCGACCTTTCTCGGGACCTGCCGCCCGCTGCGCAGCGGAGGTCTGCTTCATGGCTCGGCGCAACAGGAGCTCGCCATCCTGCAAGCGGCCGCCCGGGCAGGCTGCAAGGTGGTCGATCTCTCCCTTGAATCCGCGGAAGAACTTGGCCCTGATGCCCTGGAGCAACTCCGTGCCTGCGGCGCTGCCGTTCTGCTGAGTCATCACGATTTCGGAGGCACCGGCGATCTGGATGCCGTCCTGGCTCGCATGCGCCCGTTCCGCCCCGACCTCTACAAGATCGTTCCCACGGCGAACTCGCTGGCGGACGGACTCGTCACACTGCAGCTCCTTCGTCACACGAACGAAATCGGGACTGGTTCCCTCCTGGCGGTTGCTATGGGCGAGTCCGGTCTGATGACCCGAATTCTTGGACCGCATTCAGGCTCGCCGTTCACCTTCGCCGCTGCCACCGAGGCCGAAGCCACGGCTCCGGGCCAGCTCACGGCGGGAGCTCTCCTCGACCTCTACGGCCTGGACAGCCTTTCCCCGACGACACGCCTCTATGGCGTCGCCGGTGATCCGATCCAATCCTCGATGTCGCCGCTGATGATCAACACGGCTTTCCGTGACCGATCCGTCGATGCCGTCTACCTCCCGTTCAAAACGGACAGCGCCGAGGAGTTGTTTCGCGTCGCGAGCGCCCTTCCTCTCGAAGGCTTCAGCGTCACCATGCCGCTGAAGCAGGCGATCCTTCCGTTTCTGGACGCCATTGCTCCACTCGCCGCCCGCATCGGCGCGGTCAACACCGTCCACCGCACGGCAGAGGGCCGTTATCACGGCGACAATACAGACGCTGCCGGCATTGTTGTTCCGCTGGAACGCCGCCTCACTCTCCGGGGCGCACGTGTGCTCGTTCTGGGTGCGGGCGGAGCGGCCCGCGCCGCCGTCTTCGGCTGCATCGATCGCGGCGCCGAGGTCTTCCTTCACAACCGCACCCAGAGTTCGGGAGAACAGCTCGCCAGGGAGGCCGGTGCCGGTTTTCTTGGCCGGGACGCCCTGGCTACTGAGAACTTTGACGTCCTGATCCATGCCACCCCGGCCGGCATGCGCGGCAACACCCTGACCCTGCCCGTCGAAGAGCACGAACTCCGTGCGGGCCTTGTCTTCGATCTCGTCTACAACCCGCTGGACACGCCGCTGCTCGCCATGGCCCGTGCCCAGGGCTGCGAAACCATCCCCGGCGTGGAAATGTTCGTCCACCAGGGTGCACGCCAGTTTGAAATCTGGACCGGCACGACCGCCCCGGTGGACGCTATGCAGCGAGCTGTTCTGGACGAGCTTAGCCGGCGCTAGACGTCAGTTCTTAGTTCTTAGTTGTTAGTTGTTAGTTGTTAGCTGCGATCTTGATGGGAGCGAACGACCAGGTAGTAGCGCACGAGACCTGCTACTTGGCGGCAGCCGCTTCATGTGTCCGTCACGCTGACGCATACTCCTTGCCGATCCACTCCTTCAAGGCATCCATGTTTACCTGCTCGCGTCCCAGGAACGCCTTCACCAGGGCCCGCGCCGGCTTGGACCCGCCCGGCTCCAGCACCTCACGTCGGTACCGTTCACCCACCGTTCCGTTCAGCACGTCCGCTCCATCACCCTCGCCAAACTGACGGAAGAACTCGAGCGCCATCACCTTGTCGTACAGGTAGGTGTAGTAGTTCGAGGTATAGCCCACCAGGTGGGTGAAGGCCGCGTACATCCGGTTGCCATCCACAAACTCGTACTTCGAGAAGCGGTCATACCCATCTCGCAACAATGTGTCCAGATCCAGGGACGCTGCCCGGCGATCGTGCGTTTCCATCGAGTACGTCGCATACATCACCTGCGTCATCGTCGACAGTGCCCGCCCGTGCGCACTCGCTTTGGTCATCCGGGTCACCGTCTCATACGGGATCGGCTCACCGGTTTCGACATGCAGCGCAAAGGTCCGCAGCAGGTCGGCGTCTTCGAAGAACTCTTCCAGCATCTGCGAAGGCACCTCGACAAAATCTCCCTCGGTGGCGATGCCGCTCTGCCCTGCCCACCGCTGTCGTCCGCCCAGCACTTCATGCATCAGGTGTCCGAACTCGTGGAAGTACGTAACGACGTCCGCATACTGCATCAACCCGGCATCACTCGCCGTCGGTTCCGGGAAGTTGCAGACCAGTGAAGCCTCCGGTACCTGCCGGCCCAGCACACCGCCCACCAGCGAGCACTCCGAGAACCACTTGCTCTTGCCCTCACGGGGATGCATGTCCAGGTAGATCCGTCCCACCGGCTCCGAGGCATCCGCATGAGCCCCTTCAAAAACGTCGAACGCCTTCACCGCGGCGTCCCAGACCGGCGCAGACCGGTTTCGCTCGAAGCGCACACCGAACAGCTTGCCCGCTGTTGCGAGGATGCCCGCCTCCACCTGCGTGTAGGGGAAGTACGGACGTACGCTCTGCGAGTCGAAGTCGTACCGTGCGCGCCGGAACTGTTCTTCCCAGAACCGCGCATCGCTCAAGGTCAATGGGGTCGCCTGCGGGTCGCACTCCCGTACGAACGCCTCCAACTCCGCCCATTCACGAAGGGCGGTCTCGCGCGCTGCATCTTCCACCTCACCCAGAAAGCGCCGCATGTTCGCGGCCGAACCCATCATCTGGTCTACGGTGGCCAGGTCCGCCCAGCTGCGGAATCCAAGCACCTCAGCCATCTCCTCTCGGGCGGCCAGCAGATCCAGCAATACCTGCTTGTTTTCCGGATAGCCCCGGTCGTTGTACTGCAGGTACAGCTTGCGCCGCAGCGCCGCGCTCGCCGCATAGCTCATCACCGGCGACAGGTCCGGCGGATCGGTCGTAATCACCACATCTGCATCGGCGACCAGCTTGCCGCCTTTTTCCCGCACGCCGTGCCGGGTCAGGTAGTCCGCCGGCAACCCACGAAGACCCTCCAGGTCCTCGACCGTAATCTGCCGGGCATCGTCCTGCACCTTGCGGCTGAATTGCATGCTCAGCTCCGTCATGCGGTCCGCCAACGAACGGATCTTCTCGCGAGTCGCTTCATCACGGTCCACACCGGCCAGCCGATAGCCCAGCAGCGTCCGCTCCATGTAGTACTTCGTCGCCTCATCGGCACTACTGACGTCCACGGCTTCCAACGCGTGGTACACCTCTTTGTTCAGGCTCAGCGACACGCCCTCCGCGCTGACCGCCTGCGACAATGCCTGCACCGCGTCGCGCACACCGGCATTCGGAAACACCATGAACATCACATGCGCCTGGCTGCCCGCCATTCGCAAATGCCACACCGCGCGGTCATAGAGGGCCAGCGTGTTCTCCACGGTGCGCTCGCCTGAAAACGAAATCAACTCCGCAAGCGCCGCACGTGAAGCCTGGAGGTGTGACTCCACCCACGCCTGGGCCTCCCCGGGTCCCTGCAGTCCATTCCAGATGTGCAGGTGATCGACCACCGCCCCGTTTGCGCTCTTGCCCGCCGTTTCCGCTGCTTCCAGTACCGCCATCCCTGCACTCCGACCTGCAGCCCTTGCCTGCCAGCTGCTTCTGATTCTCTTCATTCACTCTGACGCGCCAATCCCACCGAGGACGCACCTTCGTCGCGTCAAAAAGGCGCACTGTCCGTCAAAGCTACACTGGAGGAGCATGCGTACCCTGCGTTACCTGATCGCCCTGCTTGCCCTTGCCGGCGTCATTGACTCGGTCCTCGCCCTGCGCATCCACATGCAGGATCCCAACGCCGCCCCACCCTGCGCCGTCACGGAGAAGTGGGACTGCGGTGCCGTGAATCACTCCCGCTTCGCCGAGTTCCCGCCCCGCAGCTTCGACGAGGCCCCCGGCGCCACGGGCCTTCACATCCCTGTCGCGATCCTCGGCATCGCGGGCTACGGTCTGATCGGCGTCCTCGCCCTCACCGGCCACCTTTGGGCGGTGCTCCAGGCCGCCGAGATCGGCTTTGCTTTCGCCGCCTTTCTCTCCTTCATGGAGGCTTATGTTCTCCAGAAGTGGTGCATCTACTGCGTCTGGTCCCAGATCATCGTCGCCGCCATCCTGGTCTGCACCATTGCAGCGCTGGTAATCCGCCACCGCAGGACGGGCCGTGCCCTAACGCCTGCCTGAAGCCACGTGCAACATACAACCTGAAACCTGCAACCTGGAACGACCTACTACAATCCCACCATGTGGCCCAAAGCCCTTTCCCAGCTCGTAGAACTCGCCCCGCACATCACCCGGCTGCTGCCGCTTGCCGACCGCTACTTCAAAGACAAGGCGACGGGCGACGACAGCACGCGCCAGGCGCTTGAATCGCATCGGACCGTTCTGGAAGGCCAGCGAACCGCCCTGGAAGCCCAGCGCGCGGCCGTCACCGACCTTAGTGACCGGCTCCACGCCGACATCATCGCCATCAACTCCGCGCAATCGACCCAGGTCATCACGCTGGGACGACAGATCGGCGACCTCGAGAAGCACCTCGTCAGCACCCGCACGGACGCCCTGGCCGCCAAGCAGGCGACCGAATCGCTCGAAGGTCGCCTCACCGGTATCGAAGCCGCCCAGAAGCGTACGCACATGCTGGCTATCGTCGCCGTTGCGCTACTCGTTGCCATCCTGATCCTGATCGCGACACTGTTTCTGCGCGCCAGGTAGCGGTCAGCGCTTCGCATCCGCGGGAGAGCGGCCAGGCGAGAGACGATCAGCATTCGCGCAGCAACGCCGCGACTCGCGCTGACCTCGCTGACCGCCGACCCCTGGCCGCCTCACCCGCCGACCCTGCATACTGCTTAGCAGCACCATGCACACCCCCAACGGCCCCAATCCTCACCACACTACCCTTCGCCGCCGCGGCGGTCTCGCCGGCTTCGCCCGCAATCTCCGCAAGCAGCGCGAAGGCACACCGCCTCCACCCTCCGGACCCGACCAGCCGCCGACAGCACCCCGTCGCGATCGCCCCGACCTCCTGCTCACACTGGCCGCCATCGTCCTTCTCGGCATTCTCCTGGGAGCCGTCGCGTGGCCCATCCTGCGCGTGCACCTGCAGGCGGCCGCGGTGCTGCGGCTCGTCGCCAACCAGCCCGTTCCCGAGTCTCTCCGCTGGACTGTGAGCGACCGCGTGGCCGTCGAAGACCTTTACTACGACACCTCCCTCGGCGCCGTCCGCGCCCGGCTCTACACGCCCCTCGAGCACCCCAACGCCCCTGCGCTGATCGTCCTCCATGGCGTCCACCACCTCGGTATCGATGAACCCCGACTCATCGCCTTTGCCACGGCCATGAGCGCCTGCGGCCTTCGCGTCCTCACCCCGGAGCTGCCGGACATCAAGGACTACCACGTCGGTCCCAACTCCATCGCCACCATCGGCGAGTCTGCCGAGTGGCTTTCGCGCCGGGCCGCGCAAGCTGATGGGAAAGATGCCCAGCCCGTCGGCATCATGGGCCTCAGCTTTTCCGGCGGCCTCTCCCTGCTGGCCGCCGCTGACCCGCAGTTTCGCCACAGCATCAAGTTCGTCTTCGCCGTCGGCTCGCAGGACCAGATGCAGCGCGTCGCCACCTACTATCGCACCGGCACCGATGCGCGTCCTACCGGCGCTCCGGAGCTTCTTCCACCCCACGAATATGGTCCGCTGGTACTGGAGTACGAGAACCTCGAGGACTTTGTGCCGAAAGCCGACCTCACGCCCCTTCGCGCCGTGCTTCGCGCCCACCTCTACGAAGATGTCCCTGGAGAAAAGGCCGCGATGGCGCGCCTGACGCCGAACCAGACGAGCGAGGCCAAGGTCCTCATGGACTCTAACTCACCGTTCACACGCTCGCTGCTGGCCAAGGCCGAGTCCAAACACGTCATCGAAATGGCCCGCGTCAGCCCGCACGGCCACCTCAACAAGCTCACCGTGCCCGTTTACCTGCTGCACGGCGAAGGCGACAATATCATCCCCGCAGCCGAAACGCTCTGGATGGAGTCCGAACTCCCCACCACCAGCCTCAAAGCCGCGCTTATCAGCCCCGTCCTCAGCCACTTAGACCTGGACGGTGCCGGCCCCGGCGTTACCGATAACCTGCGCCTGCTGCACTTCTTTGCGGAGGTACTCCAGGCGGCTGAGGCGAAGTCCTAGGTTCGGCTTGAAATGCCCAGCTATGCGTGGGCATTCGCGCGACGGCTGGCCCGACGGTCTTTAGATGACTCAGCTCTGCTTTGTTCTGACGTGAACGGTTTCAGCCTTACGCAAGATCCGAAACCTCGCCAGGGCAGGTAAGTTGGCATCTTGCGTCTTCTGAAGAGCGCTGTTCAGGTAACAACTACAAGAGTTTCGCCTCGTATCCCTGCGCCCTGATCAGCCGCACAGCTCGCCGGTCGAAAGAGAGAAAGATCTCTCCTCCAGACCGTCGGCCATCTGAGGCGATCACGCCATCGGCAAAATCTCCTCCAGATTCCATCGTTGCTATGCCAGCTGCGACCGAGAGCCGATCTGTAACAACATTGGGGCCCGAAAGCAGATCTTTCACTGAGGTCGCGATCTCAGCATGGGCCAACCCGTATACGCGCCGGGAAACCCACACGAACTCGCACAGGCTTTGCAGAGGGATGACTACCTGGCTCGCGCTGCGCAGGTGCCGCTCCGCAATACGCGCCTGGGCTTCATCATCGCGAATCGCGGCACGAAGAAGGACATTTGTATCTACCGTGACGGTCATCTTTGCCCGGCCCAGGCCCGTTCGGTTGCTTCTTTGATCTCCTCAATGCTCGCTACTTTGTTCGTCTTCCCCGCCAGAGACCCCATGAAGCGATCCCAGTTCCCGGGCAGCCGTGCAGCCTGCATCTCGATCTTTCCTCCAGATATCACCTCGAACTCGATCTCATCCCCGGCCTTGACCCCGAGATGTTTCAAGACTTCCTTCCGAAGTGTCACTTGACCCTTGGCCGTCACTTTAAGTTTCGCCACCACGTCACCTCGGCTCGATTGTAAGGCAGAACCGCCTTACAATCTTCGCTCCACGTTTCAATCAGCTCCCGCAGTAGCCGCCAGCATCCTTCGCGCTACGGCCACCTCGTCCGCAGTCACCGTATGCGCCCGCCCCGGGTACCGCCGCAGCGTCACCTCCGCCCCGATCCCACGTAACAGCTCGGCTGACTGCTCCACCCGGGACCACGGCACATGTGGATCCGGGTCGCCTGAGCTCAGCAGCACAGGCGTCCCTGCCAGGTCGCCCGATAACGCAATCGGCTCGTTCAAAGGCCCGATCAGCCCGCCCGTAAACGCCAGCGCCGCCCCGTACCGCAGGGGGTTGCGCCCCACAAATTCTGTGGTGAGGCACGCCCCCTGGCTGAACCCGGCAATCACGATCCGGTCCGCTGGGAGCCCCGCCGCCAGCACATGCTCCACCGTCGCTCCGACCTTCGCCAACGCAGACGACACGTATGGTTCGTTCTCCGCGCGGGGTGCCAGAAAGGAGTACGGATACCACGTGTAGTCGGTGGCCTGTGGCGCCAGCAGCGCCCAGCCCTCGGGCGCCAGCGCCTGCCCCAGCCCCAGGATGTCCTCAGCAGTAGCCCCGCGGCCATGCAGCAGGATCATTGCGCCCGCTGCCTCGGCCAACGGCGTCCCCGCCATCACGATCTTTCCCCGTCCATGCGGATCCGCGTTCACTGTCCCACCTCCTGCGTCGTGCGAGCCGCCTTGTGCAGCGTGATCGGCTGAATGCGCGCCTCGATCATCGCGCGCTGCGGCTCAAACCATGCCGGAATCCGCAACGCCTCGCCGAGCGCCTCCGGTGTCTCATCGATCAGGAACCCTGGCGCATCCGTCGCAATCTCAAACAGCACGCCACCCGGCTCCTTGAAGTAGATCGACTCAAAGTACGTTCGATCCTGCACGGGCGTCACGCTCACGAAGCGCGACAGCTCACGTTGCCAGTCCAGCTGCGCCTGGTCATCACTCGCTCGGAAAGCGATGTGATGCACCGTGCCCGCACCCATGCGGCCTGGTTGCGCTGCCTTGTCCACGACCACATCCAGAAACCGTCCACGCGCCTCGCCCTCCGGCGCAAACCGCGACCGATCGCCTTCTTCCCCGATTCTTCCGTATCCCATGACGCCCAGAAACGATTGCGTCCGGGTCAGGCTCAGCTCCAGCAGCGTCGTCCCGAAGAAGCCCTGGATCGCAAACTCCGACGGCACATCCGCATACCGCGGGGCCGCCGTGGGCTGCGCCTCAGCGTGCTCCACCAACTCCAGCACCATGCCATCCGGATCACTGAACCGCAGGTGCGTGTTGCCGAAGTGGATGTTCTCCTCTGTGGCAACGCCCTTCTCCTGCAAACGCCCGCGCCAGTACGAAAGCGACCCCCCCGGGATCGAGAACGCCGTTGCAACCGTCTCGCCCACACCCACGCGGCCACGCTGCGCCCCTGGCCACGGAAAGAACGTCAGGATCGTCCCAGGCGTCCCGGTGTCATCGCCGAAGTAGAAGTGATAGGTGCCGGGGTCGTCGAAGTTCACCGTACGCTTCACAAAGCGCAGCCCAAGCACCTGCGTGTAGAAGTCAAGGTTGCGCTGCGGGTCGGAAGCAATCGCCGTTACGTGATGCAGACCTACGATCGGGGTTCTCATCGGTGTTTCTCCTCTTAAAGCATGTGTGCCTGCTAGCCGGAACAAGACGAAGAAGCCTTGTCCCCGCGCAAGTGTGGGATTGTTGTGAAGTGCTCATGACCGTGGATCCTGATGAAGACCGAACTACGTAGGCTGCTCCCCCACGTGTTGCTCGATCCTGCGCAGGGCCGCAAAGGTGACCGCCCGCTCCTCCGGCGAAAGCACGCCCACCCAGTCACGTAGCTTCACCTTGTGCTCCTCATACGCGGTAGCGATCCTGTCCCGCCCAGCGTCCGTCAGCTCCAGCACACGGGCCCGCCGGTCCGCCTTCGTCAGCTTGCGCGTGATCAGGCCCTTCGTCTCCAGCCGATCTACCGCAGCGGTCATCGAACCGGTCGCGAGCAGCAGCACACTGTTCTGAATCTCGGTGATGGTCATCGCGCCCTTGTGCAACAGGGCCTCCAGCAGCATGAAGTCCGTCAAACCCAACCCGCTGGCCGCCAGGCTGCGCTCCACCGCCGCACTCATCACGCGGTACGACCGCGCCAGCGCCACCCACACCTGCTCCGGTGAAGGCACCCGCCCCGCCCGCCCCTCAGCCGCAATCCCCGTCGCCATCCCAAACTCCCCGCCGTTTGAACAGGCGTGAGGATAGGATGTTTATGCTTATAGAAGGATTCTTTTGCCAAGCATAAACAGCAGCCCCGCATACCGGAGACGGCCCAAGCGATGAGCCTATACTGCCCATACGCAAGACCAGCCTCT
>CAZZXY010000030.1:0-40466 GCA_964658105.1 Verrucomicrobia bacterium Tous-C9LFEB
TCGACGACATCTTCGCCGCCACGCGCAAGAAGCTCTTCTTCAGCTGCTTCAGCTCGTCCATCCATCGCATCCGCATCGCCATGGAACTCGCTTACAAGCACGGTCGCAAGGTCGCCATCATCGGCCGCTCCATGGACAACTCCTGCGAGATCGCCCAGGACCTCGGCTATCTCGAGCCACCCCAGGGCCTCATCATTCACCCCGGCCAGCTCAAGGACTTCCCCGACGACAAGGTCTGCATCTTCATCTCCGGCACGCAGGGCGAACCGATGAGCTCCCTCTCGCGCGCCGCCGTCGACAATCACAAGTTCGCCAAGATCGATAAGGGCGACACCGTCCTGCTCTCCTCACGCATCATCCCCGGCAACGAAAAGGCCATCTACCGCGTCATCGATCACCTCGAGCGCCGCGACGCCCGCGTGATCAACGACGATGGCAACCACGGCCTCATTCACGTCTCCGGCCACGGCTCGCAGGAAGAGCTTCGGCTGATGATCAACCTCGTTCGCCCCAAGTTCTTCGTGCCCATCCACGGCGACTACCGTCACCTCAAGCGCCATGCCGAGCTCGCCGCCGCCACCGGTGTCCCCGAAAAGGTCATCCTGATGGAAGACGGCGACGTCCTCACCCTGGATGAGAAGTCCGCCAACAAGACCGGCAAAGTCACCACCGGCCGCGTCTGCATCGACAACAACTCCACCGCGGACGTCGTTGACGACACCGTCATCAAGGACCGCAAGCAGCTCGGTGGCGACGGCGTCTTCCTGCCCATCATCGCCATCAACAAATCCACCGGCCAGGTCGAAGGTCAGCCCGAGATCACCACCCGTGGTTTTGCCGCCGACGACCCCGATCTCCTCCGCAACGCCCGCGACGTCGTCCGCCGCACGCTCGACGACTCCAGCAAGGAAGAGCGCTCGGACTATGGCGTCATGAAGGAAAAGATCCGCACCGACCTCAAGCGTTTCCTGCAGAAAAACGCCAATCGCCGGCCGCTGATCATGCCCATCATTCTCGAGCTATAGACGGCGCGGAGTCGGACGCGCCGTCCATCAATCCCTTGGCCGCAAACCCAAGGCAGCCCGCCAGGAACAGGTACGCGCTCGCGCGCCACCACACCAGGACGAGCAAGAGGCTTAGCATCAACAATACGTTCGCCACCGCTGCCGTTTGCCGTGCCACGTCCTTCATCGTCATCGCGCTTCCTCGTCGTTGGCTTGCAGCTTAGACGGTTAAACGCACACGCTTTACGAAAGTTCTGCTAAAAGGCGTACCAAGGTGGAGGCGTCCCCCCGCCCCGCCTCCTTTTAGCCCACAAGCGACGCCACCCTCTTCCGAAAAAACAACGTCGTCTGCGGGTTCGCGTTATACCCTTCGCAGCTCTGGTAACCGCGTCCACGGTACAGCTTCACCGACGCATAGAACGCCTCGTTCGTGTCCAGATACACCCACGTAAGTCCAGCATCGCGTGCAGCGCTTTCGCACGCATCCATCAGGCTTTCCGCGATCCCGCTCCGTCGTGCCGCGGGCCGCACAAACAGCCGCTTGCACTCCCCTGCATCAGGTGTCGGCGTGCCTGCTTTCAGCACAACGCAACCCGCCGCAACCCCGTCCTTGTGAGCCACCCACATGCCGGACCTGGGATCCTCCAAAAGGCTCCGCATCGCCTCGGGTCCGTCGCGCAGCACCACGTGGACGGCTTCGTAATACTCCTCCAGCAGGACCCTCGCATCCGCCGCCAACCACCGCACCCGCTCCACGCGGACCGATGCGCCAGCACTCACGCCGCTACGTCCTCACTGGGGAAGGGAAACCGTTCGATCAGCCGCCACGGTCCTCCCTGGTACTCCCACCAGTCCAGGCCGACAGCCTGCACCGTCCGGCTGACAAAACCAGCCTGCAGTACCGCCAGCAGCGCCTTCGCTTCCGCCGGCTCCACCTTGTTCTGCACAACGACATGCGGCTTCAATGGCTGCTTATCCTGCGGCGTCAGATACGTCCGAAACTGCTCTGCCAGACCGCGGTGCAACTGCAGGACCTCCGGCGCAGCCAGCAGGTAAGTCACGCCCCGACCCATGGACTGCACACCTGTCACCTTCAAGGGGAAAGCGGCAACATGCAGGGCAGCCTCACGCAGGGCATGCCGCACGGAATGGTCGCCGGGCAGCGCATGAAACAGGCTCAGATGCGCCGGGATCCGGTTCAGTGCGGGTGGGTAGTACTGCTGCCGCATCGCTTCGAACCAGGCATGGGCTGCGTCATCTAGAGCCAGAGTCACAATGGTCGTCAAGGAACCTTTCATCCTCCACTGCGCTCAGATGCAATGTCAACGCAAGTCTGCTGACGAATGTTGTTACATGTCACCAATAGGGGCGTACTCTGATTCCCAGGGGCCTAAGGGCCTGTGTGCTTCAACCCACACGAACGGGATCTCACGCACCTTTCACAGCACGTTGGTCGGAGCGTTAGCAATGCGTTCGGAAGAAGTTCATAAAGCCCTGATTCATGGAGCGACAAAGTTCGAGCTCTGCCAGCTTGTCATTCGTGGCGTTCGCAGTTCCTGCAACCTTGGTGGTGACGGAACCCCCCGTGATCGCATCGGCGTGGTGCTCCATGACCTCGCAGCAGATCCTGCATTCACTCTTCGGTACCAAAGCACTTTTCCTCACGTCGGTGGCCTAGGGATGAGTGCACTTGCTGTCTCCTGACCTCACGCCCGCACCCCGGTTGCCGCCCTCGGCAGCAACCTGCGGGACCTCCGGTGCGCGTTCCTACCCGGTCGATCACATCAATCGACGTTTCGGTAACCGGCTTCGCGCTCTGCGCAAGGAACAAAACTTTACCCAGCTCCGCATGGCCATCGACTTCGGCGTAGATCGAAGCTTCATCAGCGATCTGGAATGCGGACACAAGGGTGTAAGCCTCCCCATCCTCGAAGTCTTCGCCCTTGGCCTGAACCTCAGCTTGTCCGACCTGCTCGACGGCTTGTAATCGCGTACGGAGCGTTAGGATGATGACATAGGGTCAACGTTCGCGTCTCCGTGTCTTCTCCGTTCAAATCTGGTCTACGACACCGCGGTCTTGCATGTGCGCTTGCGTTCATCGCGGGCGCACATGCCACGCCGGCCTGCGCCCGCATGGCCCTGATCGTTGGTGAGCCCTTCGGCAACTTCGGCACCATGATGCCCCAGGGACACACCTCCATCTACCTCGAAGATGCCTGCGTGGAAACCCCCGTTCGTCTTCGTCCCTGCCATCCTGGCGAACTCGGCGCAGTGATCTCCCGCTACCACGACCTGCGCCATCCGGATCTCGACTGGCTCGCCTTTCCCCTGCCCGTCTTCCTCTACGGCACGCAGGACCTGGCGCACGTCCCCGACTACATGACGCCCGCCGGGGAGGCGGCATTGCGCGAGCAATACTGGCAATCCAACCTGACGGCCTACATCCCCGGGCGCACCTGGGACCACGGCGAAGTCTCGCCACCGGCCTACGGCGACTGGGAAGAAGGCATCGGCTCCGCCTTTGACCGCCGTCTGCTCGTCTACAGCTTTGACACCACGTCCGAGCAGGACGCCACCGCCCTCGGCTGGCTGAACGACCGCCCCAACCATCGCACCTATACTCTCGGACGCCACAACTGCGCCGATTTCGTCGCCGATGTCCTGCGCATTGCCCTTCCGCCGGAGGTCATCCATCGCAATGTCCCGGCAGACTTCGACATGACCACACCCAAGACGCTCGCACGCGAGGTCGACGACTACGGCCGTGCGCATCCCGAACTGCACCTCCAGGTCTACGAAGTTCCGCAAATCCCCGGCACCCTGCGCCGCAGCCGCCCCCTGCGCGGCGCCGCCGAGACCTTTGTCAAAACCAAGCGCTACGTCGCCGTCCTGGCCGTCCTCCAGCCAGAGCTCCTCCTCGCCGACTGGCTCCTCTACGAAACACGCGGCCGATGGCACCCAGGCCACGACGCCCAGCGCGCCACACCCGCCACCTGGCAGGGGGAGCTCCCTGCCCCCGCCGCCTCGCTGCCATCAGCCAGCACCGCACGAGACACGGCCCCCGCACCCGCTGAAACGACACCCCTCCGCAAACCGTAGTCCGTTCTCTGCCCCGCACCAGGAAATCGTCATCTCGACCGAGGTGGAGAGACCCCCTGTATATCGCCCGGCGCGCCGCAGCAGCTTCGACGCAAACCGAACAACAGCCTTGCGTGTAATTAGGCTTCACCTCGCTAAACTGGAAGAAAGCTCAGACACGAAGAAGACATGCAAGCAGGCGGTGCCTCAGCCGAAGTACCCGCCTAAGTCCTTTATCGAAAGGATTTTGCAAGAAAAGTAGGGAGGGGGGACGGGTACCCTACTCCTCCCGGACGGCAACCCCTTCACTCGCCACCGGTTTCCGGGCGAAGTAGTACAAACTGAACGCCAGGGACCCAAACATGGCCACCGACACCCAGTCCTTATACAGCGGATTGCCCGTCGAGAAGTGCGGCACGCTGTGCTGCGACACGTCCTCATAGATCTTGGTAGCCACGCCAACCAGTCCCATAATGCCGCCCGCAGCAATCAGCCCCGAAGCATACAGGCTGCCCGACGAGATCTCTCCCTCCGTCTCCGCCAGCATCCCGGCCTTGAGCGCCGCGCGGTCCACCATCCACCGCACCACGCCCCCGCAGAAGATCGCCAGCGTCGTCCCGATCGACAGGTAAGCGCCCACGGCAAACGTCAGCGACCGTATCCCCAGCAGCTCGATCCCGATCACCAGCGCCACGCCCAGCAGTACCAGGCTCCACGGCAGCTTGCGGCTCAGGATGCCGTTGATGACCGTCGCCATCAGCCGTCCCTGCGGCGCGGCGGCCTGCTCACTCCCAATCCCCTGCACCCACTGGATCTCGATCCTCCCCGTCGCCGGGTTGTAGAGGTATTTGCCGTCCTCGAGCACCGACGAGCCAATGGCATTCAGCAGCACAAACCGCTTCGCATCACCCACTGTCTCGCGCTGCGCCCCGCTCTGCGTCTTGACCAGCGAGTGCGGCGTGATCAGGAGGTTGTCCCGCGTAAACTGCCCCTGGTTCTGCACGCCATCCGGCAGCGCACTCAGCACCACAGCCCGCGGCACGGGTATCCGTTGGAAGCTCTCAAACCCCTTGTTCATCGCGCTCAACGTCGGCCCAATGGCAAACACGCTCACGATCACGCCGACCATCACGGCCACCTGCTGCTTCCACGGCGTCGCCCCGATCAGGAAGCCCGTCTTGAGGTCCTGCGACGTGTCGCCCGCGTTGGACGCCGCAATGCACACCATGCCACCAATCGTGATCGCCAGCGCCCCAAACGCCGGGGCCGTCCACCCCTTCACCAGGAAGATCGCCGCAGTCGCCATCAGCGTGGCGATGGTCATGCCGCTCACAGGACTCGCACTCGACCCCACGATGCCCACAATGCGCGCGCTCACCGTGACGAACAGGAAGCCAAAGACCACCACCAGCAACGCCGCCGCAATGTTCGCCAGCAAGCCCACCTGCGCGCCGGGAACAGGCTTGAACTGCAGGAACAGGACCATCAGCACAACCAGCAGCAGACTGCCACCCGCGACCACGCTCATGGGCAGATCATGCTCAGTCCGGCTGCGGGCCTCCGCCAACGCTTCGCCCACCTTGCTCTTGCCCATCTTGCCGAAGCCCGCAGTAAGCGCGCTGAGGATCGTTGGCGCGGTACGCAGCAGCGTGATCAGCCCACTGGCCGCGACCGCGCCCGCGCCCATAGGCCGCACATAGGTCTTCCACAGGTCGCTTGGTGTCATGTCGCTGATAGGCACCGTGCCCGGGTACAGCGGCCCCGGCAGATGCTTGCCGAAGAACACAATCGCCGGCATCAGCACCAGCCACGAGAACACGCCGCCCGCGAGCATAATGGCCGCCACACGAATGCCGATGATGTAGCCAACGCCCAGGTACTCCGGCGTAACGTCCGCGCGAATCGCCGCACCGCGCAGGATCTGCTGTCCGTTCGGGTCAAAGTTGGGCTGGTAGTTCGGCGTCGGTGGAAACAGACCCAGAAGGTTGTCGTTCTGCAGCAGCGTGTACAACCCGCCAAGCCCGAGCCCCAGAAACACCCGGCTGGCGAACGACCCGCCACGCTCCCCGGCCTGCAGCACATCGGCGCACGCCGTGCCTTCGGGATAGGTCAGCGTCCCGTGCTCCTCCACGATCAGCTGCCGACGCAGCGGGATCATGAACAGCACGCCCAGCCAGCCGCCAAACAACGCCAGGATGAAAATGCGAAAGCTTTGGAGATCGAAGCCGAGGAAGATCAATGCCGGCAAGGTGAAGATCACACCCGAGGCGATCGACTGCCCTGCGTTGCCGGTCGTCTGGACGATGTTGTTTTCCAGGATCGACGCCCGGCCAAACGCACGCAGGATCGAGATCGACAGAACGGAGATAGGAATACTTGCCGCAACCGTCAGACCGGCACGCAGGCCAACGTACACCGTGACCGCGCCGAAGATGACGCCAAAGATGCTGCCCAGCAGCAACGCGCGAACAGATAGCTCCTTTCGACTCTCATGTGCGGGCACAAAGGGGCGAAAGGCGGTCGGTGCGGCCATGGGGAACAGTCTCCTCAGCTTGGGACAGTGATGCTCAGGAGTGTATCGCGTCGCGCAGAGGTGCTGCTTCAGCTAGCCGGCGATGCGCATCGTGCGGCCGTGCCGCGAGACGATCGTCAGGCGCTCCGTGGAGAGGATACGCCGTGCCTGCATGCGCGCATGGCTGTGCCACGGGCCGCTGGCATCCAGCCGCGTGTACGCCGTCCAGTGCCGAAGCGCCTTGCGTGTCTCGCCAAGGCGCTCATACGCAAGTGCCAGGTTGTAGTGAGCATCGGCATACTGCGGCACCAGCTCCAGGGCGCGCTCATACGCCCCGACCGCCTCCGATAACCGCATCTGCTCGTCCAGCACGTTGCCCAGGTCAAAGAAGGCCAGCGCGTACTCCGGATCGGCCTCGGTGGCGCGCCGGTACAGGGCCTCCGCACCGGCAAAATCCTTCTCGTTGTACCTGATCGTGCCGAGATTGATGGCGCCGGCTGCATGGTCCGGCGCCAGGACCAACAACTCCTCGTACAGCGTCTTGGCCTCCGTCAGGGTCTCCGGACGTTCCTCCAGGCGGACGGCCCGTTGGAAGATTTCGAGCAGCTGCAAGGCCTGCGCCGTCGGGCTCAACGACTTCTGGTGCACAATCGCGAGAGAGGTTGCCGCCGATGTCTCGAAGTCGAACGCCAGCTGTGGGGTGAGCGGATCCATCAGCGCGCCGCTCTGCCGGAACATGACCCGGGAGGCGTGCGGCGCAAGCATCGCTCCTGCGAGCGGATTCAGCGTTCCTGCTACCTGGCGCATCGCGTCCATCGAGCGCCGAATGCTTTGGGCCGAGATGCGCGTAGCCGCCAGCTCCCGCAGTTTGCGCAGCTGCGACAGGCCGTCAAAAGCGTAGGCTTCCGCGGGCTGGATCAGCCCGGCGCGTTCCCACATCTCCAGCTGACGTGCCGGAAGGCGGAGGATGCGCAGGACATCTTGGCGTTGATACTGGGTCACGGCGCGAGGCTCCACAGCAGATTTCGCAGCAACGATCAGACCGCTTGCCCCGAGTATGCGCGGCAACTTCAAGCAGAGCAAGGGATTCGGGGCCTCCCTCGGAAGATTTCCGTGGATATCTGGAACCAAATCAAGTACTGACTGCCGGACGCCCTCCGCGCGAAGGTGGCATTCCCCTCACATCTCCGGAACGTGGCCCCGCACCTTCTCAAACAAGCATTAGCGATTTAAAATGAAGATGTTACGGCAGCACAGCACCTCCTTCCTCCCCCAGAGCAGTTCCCCTTGAATGCAGGCACATGGCCCCCTGGCGATTACCCCTGTCCGCCCTTTTAACCGAAAGTGGGACAGTAACTCGCGCGGGTGCTTCGTATCCTCCTGATTGTGATGGAGATCGCGGTGAACGCCGACGGGCCACGGCTGGAAGCAATCGACCAGTACATGTTGGCCGATCTGCCTCACGATCCGGCCCTGGACGACATCGCGCGTCTGGCTGCACAGCTATGCAATGCGCCCATTGCCGCCGTGGGCATCGTCGAACGGAACGGCACTTCGCTCATTGGCAGGTATGGCCTGGAGAGCAGTCCTGTGGGTCGCGACGTCCTTCCTTGCGAAACCACGATCGAGGCCGAGGGCATCTACCAGATCCCCGACGCGCGTCTTGATCCCGCGTTCTCTCCTGGCGGTATCACCCTTGGCGGGGCGCGTTACCGGTTCTACGCGGGCGCGCCCATCCAGACACCGAATGGCACAGCAATCGGCAGCCTCTTTGTGCTCGATGTTGCCCCGCGCAAGCTGACGCCTTCCCAACTGGATTCGCTCGAAGCCCTGAGTCACATGGTGACAACACGGCTGGAACTGATCATGCGCGTGCGCGAGACGCACCGCGTATCCCGTGCGCGTCAGCGGGTAGAGGCGGCCCTCACCGTAGAAAAGAACTTCGTCGCGGCTGTGCTGGACACGGTTGGCGCCCTGGTGATCGTTTTCGATACGGCGGGCCGCATTGTGCGCTTCAATCGCGCCTGCGAAATCATCTCTGGCTATCGATCGGCCGACCTGGTCGGCAAATACGCCTGGGAACGCCTCATTCCGCAGGAGGATGTGCCCGCTTATATCGAAGGCTTTGAAACCATTCGGCAGGGCAAGTTTCCGACTGCCTTTGAAAACTACTGGCTGGCAAGTGATGGCGGCCGGCGGCATATCTCCTGGTCGGCTACGGCTTTGCTCGATTCGCAGGGTCACGTGGCCTTCATCATCGCCACAGGCATAGATGTGACCGTGCAGCGCGTCGCCGAAGGTACCATTCGGGAGAGCGAGGCGCGGTATCGACAGATCGTCGAGGGATCGCTCGGCCTGGTTTGCACGCACGATCTGGATGGCCGCATTTTGACGATCAACCAGCACGGCGCTCGGAGCTTCGGGCGTGAGGTGGATGACGTCATGGGCCATCTGCTCTCCGAATTCATCTATCGGGAACGGCAGCACCTGCTCCGCCCCTACTTTGAAGCCCTGCTCGCGACGGGAGAGGCGCAGGGCTTGATGCATCTTGCGCACACGGACGGCGATGAGCGGGTTCTTGCCTATCGCAACCGTCTTGTCGAGCCTGAACACGGGCCGCGCTATGTGCTTGCGTTTGCGGTGGACATCACCGACCAGATTCGCGCGGAAGAACAGTTGCGCGCGGTGGTGCGTCAGTCGAACTCCGTACTGGAGTCCGTCGGCGACGGGATCTACGGTATCGATCTCGAGGGTCGAGTCACCGTTGTGAATCCGGCTGCGGCGCAGATGCTGGGCTACCGGGTCGAGGAAATGCTGGGCCGCAACATGCACGACCTGATTCACCACACCCGTCCCGATGGGTTGCCCTATCCCGAAACGGAGTGCCCGATCCGGGGAAGCCTGAAGGACCACGCCACCATTCGCGTGGCGAACGAGGTTTTCTGGCGCAAGGACGGAACGGCCATCCCGGTGGAGTACGTCGCCCGGCCGCAAATTGAGGCTTCTGATCCAGACGATGCTCACATCGAGGAGAACAGCCGTGGGCGGGCCGTCGGTGTCGTGGTTGCGTTCACCGACATCAGCGAACGCAATGCCCTGGACCGCATGAAGGACGAGTTCATCTCCACCGTTTCGCACGAGCTGCGCACCCCGCTCACAGCCCTTCGTGCCGCCCTTGGCCTGCTCTCCGGAGACACACTCAAGGATCGGCCTGAAAAGGTCCAGCAGATGATGGAGATCGCCACCGGGAACACGGACCGCTTGGTCCGCCTGGTGAATGACATTCTTGACCTTGAGCGCATCGGGTCCGGCAAAGCGGAGATGCACTTCAAAAGCTGCTCGGTTGAAGAGGTTTTTCGTCGCGGGATCACCCTGCTCCAGGCTCCGGCCACCAAGGCAAATGTGCGGTTCACCATCGAGTCCAACGGGGTCACCCTGTGGGCCGATCCGGACCGCCTTCTGCAGACCGTTACCAACCTGCTCTCCAACGCCATCAAGTTCTCGCCGGACCCTGCCGCTGAACCAAGCGAGATCAAGCTGTCAGCAGCCTACGTTGCCTCTGACGAGGCGCATATCCAGATCGAAGATCACGGCCGCGGCATACCGGAAGACAAACTCACCATCATCTTCGAGCGCTTCCAGCAGATCGATGCGTCGGACTCGCGCACAATGGGCGGCACAGGGTTGGGGCTGGCAATCTGTCGCAGCATCATCGCCCAGCACGGTGGTCAGATCTGGGCAACCAGCCGCCTCGGCGAAGGGTCCACCTTTCACTTCACGGTTCCCACTCAACCGCGCCGGCGTCTGCTGTAGCGCAAAAAGCCCTCGCCGCAGCGAGGGCTTTTCCATTGCGATTCTTCTCCACCTAGCCCTTGCTGCGGTCAGTGAAGCGATAGAACAGGGACTGCTTGGCGACAGGTTCTGCCGCTGCGTCCAGCGATGCCATCTGCGTGTGCGACAGCGGCGTGAACTCCCGGGCGATCTTTACGTTTTCTTCCAACTGGGGCACGTTGTCGCAACCCACAATGATGGTGCTCACCGGATGCGTCAACGCATAGTGCACCGCGTCCTTCATGGTCATCACGCCGGGCCGCGTCGCAATGGCCGAGCCCTCCCACATGTGCTTTTGCGCCTCGACAGATGGCGGCGTCCAGCTGGAGAGCAGGCGTCCGCGCGATGGCACCTTCATGCCAATGATGCCCATCTGCTTTTCGACCGCAAGCGGCAGCAGCTTTTCCTGGAAGCTCCACATGTGCACATCGGCCGGGTTCAGCGACATCAGGATGCAGTCAAACGGGTGGCGATGGATCGCGTCGATCAACGCATCGGGGCGGTAGTGCCCGGTGAGGCCGAGGTTCTTCACGACTCCCTGCTCCTGCATCTCGACCAGCGCTTCCATCGCGCCGCCCTTGGCGAAGATGGCGTCCACATCCTCAGGCAGGCCGACGTCATGCAGCTGCCAGAGGTCGACGTGATCGGTGTTCAGCAGCTGCAGCGATTTCTCGATCATGCGCAGTGAGCCGTCGCGTGTGCGTTCCTTGGTCTTGGTGGCCAGAAACGCATCGTGCCGCCGCGTCTTCATCACACGGCCGACATACTGCTCGCTCCACCTGTCCGGACCGCCGTAGATGGAGGAGGTGTCGAGGTAATTGACACCGAGATCGAGCGCCCGCTCAATGATCGGCACAGCTACGTCGAAGTTGTTCGCCTTCTCGATGGCCGCCTGGCCACCCAGACTGAAGACACCCACTTTGTAACCGGTCTTGCCCAGGTTGCGCGTCGGCATGGCGTCGTGCGTTTTGGGGTTCAGTGGCAGCGCGTAGGGCTTCCGTTCTTCGGTCGCAGCCGTCGCTCCCGCGGCCGGCATCAGCAGACCCGCGGCGACGGCGCCCCCGGTCTTCAGAAAGTTACGGCGGTCCTGCGTGGGGGGCGTTTGCTTCATCTTGGGGAAAACTCCTTGGGAGGCTATCCGCCCAACATCATACGCGGAGCCACCCACGTTCTTGAAGCGCCTGGGGCTAGTCCGCCACGATCAACTCGCCCGGAACAATCTGCCGGGTGCGCGGCAGGGTACCGGCAGAGGCGCAGGCCCCCACAACAGCCAAAGCTGCCAGGTACACAAGCAGCTTGGGGAGGTCGCCTGCGTGCGTTCGGGGCAGCGTCTTCCACAGCACCATCAGCACCGCCTGGGCCAGCGTCACGGACCATACGGTGCCATAGAAGTAGCGGCGTTCGGTTCCCTCGCCTGCCGTGGACAGCCGCACCCGCGGCAGCGCTCCCGCAAGGCCCAGGACAACGATCACCGCGAGCACCGGGAAGTACACCCGGGAGTAAATCTGTTGCATGTACCAGCGGCCCGTGACGACGGCGACGGAGCAGCCAATCAGGTTCATCAGCGCGAAGTTCACGGCCGCATTCCAGCCGAACGTATAGCAGACGCGCCGATACAGCGGGTTGGGCCGTGCCTCCGTGAAGCGCAGGATGTAGGGCCCGGGCTCCGCTCCTGGCAGGCGACCGCGCAGCGCGGCAATGCCGGTACCGATCAGGACCACTACGAGCCACAGCAGGTTCCAGCGGTTCGCACGCCCGGCGAACAGATCAAAGATAAGCGGACCCGGCACAAGGAAGAAGACAAAGATCCAGAGCGGCCAGTGCAGGACCCGGTAGAGGACTGTGTTTCGCGTGCGGATCTTGCGGTTGGCAGCGTACTCGACCCGGGCTGCCATCAGTTGACGCCGCCTCCGCCACCGAGATGCCCGAGCGCGAGACCGACGCCATAGGTCACCGCGCCCTCAAGCGCGCCCACCCACGTCATTTCGAAGCCGCTCGACCACCAGGAACGGATTGTGACCAGCGACTTCGCCGCACCAACGCCAAAATGCGCAATCAGCGACACGACAGCTGCGGCAATCACCGCCGGGTAACCCGACAGAAAGAAGAAGGGCAGGATCGGAATCAACGCGCCCACGGCTGTTGACACGGCTCCCGAGAGCGCCGAAGTCAGCGGATTGCTCAGCGACTCCTTGGTCGTGTTCATGTGTTCCCGCGCCAGCGCTTCCGCCAGTCGCTGGTCATCGACTGCCAGGTGCTCCACCACACGGTCGGCGTCTTCCTGCGGCAGGCCGCGCACCTGGTACGTGAGCGACAGCAGTTCTCTCGCCTCTACGGGGTTGAGGCGCACTGCTTTTGCTTCGCGGGCAAACTCGGCCTCGTAAAACTCGCGCTCGCTCTTGGCTGCGAGATAGGCGCCTGCCCCCATCGACAGGGCACTGGCGACCATGCCGGCCATGCCCGCAATCAGCACAAAATGACTGTTGCCCAGCGTGGCGCCAGACACGCCGGAGACAATGCCGAAGATGGACCCGAGCCCATCGTTGACCCCGTAGATCGCGTCACCCAGCCAGCTGCCCGCCTGGACCCGGCCCTTTTCACGCCTTTGCAGCAGGGTCTCCAGGGCATTCTGGATCTCTTTTGGATCGCGCGGGGCCGTGTCCGTACCCGCCAGCCGGCCAAGCACCTTGTAGTGCTCCTGTTCGTCCTTGATCACACGCTCAAGCACTTCAAAGCTGGCCCCGTCGCCGAGCTCCTGCATCTGTTCGCTGTACCGGGCGATGTCGCGGCTCTCGTCGATTTCCAGCGCACGGAGCGCAGCAAACCCGCCATCCTTTTGCGCCTTCAGGACATTCTCATCCGGTCGCTGATCGAAGTGCGGCACCTCCGCTCCCAGCGCGTGCAGACGATCTGCCCAGAGGTCTGCATGGTGCTTTTCCGCCGCTGCGATGCCGCGCAAGGTTCGGCGCGTGTTGGGATCCCTGGCTTGCTCGGCCAGTTGGCTGTAGGTCGCAAACCCCTGCATCTCAGCCTTCCAGTTTGCCTGGATTGCCTGAACCAGGAGATCGTGTTTGGCTTTTTCCCCAACCATGCTGTTCTCGCACGCTCCCCGGTCAGTCTACCCGGCCTTTGGGTAGCCACTTGCACACCTTGTGCTCACCTGAGAGGATGCGCTATGGATCGCCGTAAGTTCGCCCTGGTCTCCATCCCCGCCGCTCTTGTGGCTGGCTGTCGTTCCGGCTCCAAACCGTCCCGTGATGCCACGCTGTTTCATAACAAGGCGGTAAGTGCCGCTGTAGTCAATCTGCAGGAAGCGGTCAACATGGTGGACGAGCGCCTCACCGGATTTGGACCTGAAAATTGGCGGGACGCGCTTGCCAGTCTGCAAACAGCGACCATCCGGCTGCGAAGTGACATGGAAGAGCTGAGGCGCGCCCTGGGCTATACGGAAACCGTCGAACCCGAGCCAGGCGAACGCCCCTAGATCCGGTTTCAACAAAATCAGAGTGAACGACGGGTTTCGCTTCGCCGCCTTGGCGAGCGACGTCAACTCTGCACCGCGCCCGGTGCATTCCCTTCAATTTGCTTCGAAATACAACGAAAGTGCAAGAAAACTTGTGCACCGACCCTTGCGGATTCACAAACGCAAAGGCGAAGATAAGGCGAAACAAGGAGCACGCCTTGCCCTCTGCCGCTTTACTTCGTCTTCAGATCGAGACTTCCCTTGCATCCCGCATCCCCGGCGCGCTCACGCCTCGGCCACGCATCCTCCGGGATCTGGCGGCAACCGGCATTCCCGAGCTCGACGGGTTGCTGGAGGGTGGCCTGCCCATCGGGGCCATCTCGGAACTGGTGGGCAGGCACTCCTCGGGCCGCACGACCCTCGCCTTTGCCGCGATGGCCGAGATGACCCAGGACGGCAAAACAGTGGCATGGGTCGATACCTCCGACGCACTCGACCCGGAATCGGCGGCGGCTGCCGGGGTGAACCTTTCCCGTCAGCTCTGGGTTCGTTGCGGTCAGGCGCCCCTATCCCTCAACGCGGCAGTTCCTTTACCCCATGCTGCACCTCAGAAAGGTGCGGCGTTTCTTACGGAGAGCACTGGCAGCCCTGCTACTTCAGGAGGGTGCGGCAGCCCCCATCCACGAGGGGAGGCGCGCGGCCTCTCGGAGGCGGTGAATGCGTTTCTGCATCCCGATGTGCGTTTTCGCCCCGCCACCCCACAAAGTTCAGCGGATCCACGCAGGAACCGCACCGTCGGTACGCCAGGTGCACCGAATCGCAAGCTCCTCGACCGCACACCCCAGGACGCCCGGCCACTGCCGCGTCGGGCACCGGACCGCGAGGAGCAGATCCCCAGCGACCGGCAGCCGTCACGGCGGCAGAGCTTTCAGGCGCTGCAGCACGCGACCGCTCAGCAGAAGGATCTGGCTTCGGCTCAGATTGCGAATACTGCAAACGCTGCCAGGAATCGCCCCCAGGCCGGGGCATGGACCGACAACCAGAACAATGCCGCCGGCCGCTGCCTCCCCACACCGCCAAACGCCATCGCCGCGGGCCTGCCACGATTCCGCGAGATGGAAGCACGGGGCAAGAGCCAGGATCATGGCTTGCGTGGGGCTGCGCCTGCTCGTCTTCCGTCAGGGGACCGTGGTGGCATCACGTCACAATCCATTGCTCCGGCCAGCTCCGCGACGGGCACAAACCCTTCACTCGCAGGCGATCCGCCGCCCAGGACACAGGGGTTCGCCTCTGCCGCTCTCTGGCGAGCGCTGGATCACGCGTTGCGCGCGACAGATCTGTTGCTATCTGCGGGCGGATTCGCCGCGATTGTGCTGGATCTGGGCAGCATTCCGCCTGAGTTTGCGTGGCGCATTCCCCTGGCGACATGGTTTCGCTTCCGTGCCGCCGCCGATCGGGCGCGGGCAGTGCTGCTGGTGCTCACGCAACACCCATGCGCCCGCTCCAGCGCAGAGCTTGTTCTGCGCCTAAGCCCGGTCGAACCACTGAACGCCCTCACCGTTATGACAGGTGCGCAGTTCCGTGTAGCTGTTGACCGGCGCCGCTTTGAGACGCCTCCTGCTCCTTCCTCCACGCCGATCCAATCAGCCCCACCAAACAAACTTCACCTGGTCACATCGCGCAAGCAGCCCCAGCGGGAGGCGTTCTGGCGTCGGGATACCGCCTGGACCGGAACCGAACCTAAGAACCCCCAAGGAGGTCCCCTATGAGCACACCTCTTTTCTTCTGTATCCGTATCTCCGAGTTTGCAGCCCAGGCACTCGTTCGTCTGCGCCCGGCCTTGGCGAAGACGGCTGTTGCCGTAGTTGAAGGCGAGCCGCCACTGGAAAAAACCTGTGCCGCCACGTTGCAGGCGCGCCGTCTCGGCGTACGGCACGGCATGACGCGTACCGAACTGGAAAGCTTTCCCAACCTGACCGTGCTTCGCAGGTCCGTCACAGAAGAACAGAACGCCGCCCTCACACTCCTGGAGATGGCCGCCCTGTTCACGCCACGAACAGAAGAACTGCCCCGCACATCGGCCCTCACCCTTGCGCTGGACATGACCGGTACGACACAGCTGTTAGGCCCACCGCACGTGGTCGGGCAAAAGCTCTTCCGTGCAGCTCGCGAGCTCGGCTTTTTTACGCGTGTCGCCTCGAGCCGCAATCTGCAGACGGCGGCCTGCCTGGTGCGTGCTCCCGGCGACACGCTGATCGTTGTGCCACCGGGCGAGGAACGGGCGCGGCTGAAAGATCTTCCCATCGCAGCACTCGACCTGACAGAGGAACTGATCGACACCTTCAATGCGTGGGGGCTGCACACGGCAGGGGATCTTGCCGCCTTGCTTCCAGCTGATCTTGTCGCCCGTCTTGGGCAGCGAGGCCACCGTCTGCACCGCCTCGCCTGCGGTGAAGAGGATCACCTGCTCGTTCCACGGGAAGCTACCTTTACGCTCGAGGAACATCTGGCCTTTGACGCGCCTGTCGAAAATCTTGAGTCACTGCTGTTTGTTCTGGCTCCCATGCTGGATCAACTCATTCGACGAGCTCGGAATCGCGCGCTGCAACTGGCCGGCGTTACGGTTCGCCTGCATCTGGAGCGCGCCGCAGACAGCACAGACCATGACCGCCACCGTGAATCAGAGACAGAACCAGAGGACCCCGTACACGAACGCACACTAAAGCCTGCGCTTCCTTTGGACGATCGCACTCTGCTGCTGAAGTTGCTGCAGCTCGATTTACAAGCCTATCCTGCCCCTGCAGCGATCGTGGCGATCACGTTGCATGCTGAACCGGGACCTCGTCCCAATGTGCAGGCCGGGCTCTTCTCTCCGCAGTCACCGGAGCCGATGCGTCTGGAAGTGACGCTTGCCCGCATCACCACACTGGTGGGTGAAGGCCGCGTTGGTTGTGCCATTCTCACGGATACCCATGCCCCTGAAAGCTTTCGTCTAGAGCGTTTCACTGTCCCTGAGCCAAGCCATGCGTCACGGCGCAAATCTGTTCAACTACCCGAGCCTGCAACGCACCGCACCGGTGTTGCCCTGCGCCGTTTGCGCCCTGCACCTGTTGTTCATGTGACGTTGCATGCGGGCCGATTGAAATCCCTCTCGATCCACAACAACGCGATGGCGCACTCGTATTACACCGTGAGCCGGGCGTTTGGTCCATGGTGCCGCAGCGGCGACTGGTGGTCCGGTGACGTGTGGTCGCGCGAGGAGTGGGACGTGGACGCGCAGGCGCCGGATGGTAGCCGTCTGCTCGCGTTGCTCAGCAATGACAGGCTTCGTCTGCAGTGGCAGCTTGAAGCGCTCTACGACTAACCGGAAGACATGGCCAGCTGACCGATGCCTGCAGATTACATTGAACTCCATACCGCCAGCGCCTTCAGTTTTCTTGAAGGTGCGTCCAGCCCTGAAGGCCTGGCCAAAGCTGCCTTTGACATGGAGATGCCAGCCATGGCGCTGCTGGATCGCAACGGCCTATATGGCGCTCCCCGGTTTCACATCCATGCCGAAGAGAACAAGATACGGGCACACATCGGTGCAGAGATCGCCGTAGAAGATTTCGGTCCGCGCATTACGCCTGCATCGTGGTTGCCGCACCTGCACCAGCCCGAACCCGCGCGCGTGCCGTTGCTCTGCGCATCCGCCACTGGGTACGCCAATCTTTGTCAGCTGATCACGCGCTTCAAGATGCGCCAACCCGGCAAGGCGGAAGGTATGGCCTCACTGAACGATCTAGCTGAATTTGCGCCTGGGCTTATCTGTCTTACGGGAGGAGAAGAAGGTCCTCTCGCGGCCGCACTGGAACGCGGGGGTGAGTCTGCGGGACGTGCCGAACTGGAACGTCTTGTTCGGCTGTTTGGTCCGCAAAACGTGTACGTGGAATTGCAAAGGCACGGCGACCGCCAGGAGGAATACCGTAATCAGGTTGCTGTTTCGCTTGCCGAATCCTTGAAGCTGCCGCTGCTCGCGACCAACGGTGTGCGATATGCCACTAAATATGAGCGCGAAGTTCTGGATGTGTTCACTGCCGTTCGCCACGGCATCGACCTTGAACGTGCAGGGCGCCTGTTGCAATGCAACTCACATCGATATCTACGCAAGCCACAGGTGATGCGCCAGCTCTTTGCCGATCTCCCGGAGGCAATCGAAAACACAGCCCTGCTTTCACAACGCCTTGAATTCAAACTAAATGATCTCGGGTATGAATTTCCTCGCTACACCGAGACGGATGGGGAGCCCGCGCCCGTATTTCTGCGCAAACGTGTAGCGGAAGGCATCCGCAAGCGCTACGGCATGAAGGGGGACAGCGACCTGATGGCCCGCGCGGAAAAGCAGGCCGAACGGGAACTCAAACTGATCGAGCAGCTCGGGTTTGAGGGCTATTTTCTGATCGTGTGGGACATTGTTCGCTACTGCAAGCGCAACGACATTCTGATTCAAGGCAGAGGTTCCGCAGCCAACTCTGTTGTCTGTTATGTGCTCGAAATTACCGCCGTGGATCCAGTGCACATGGACCTGCTCTTCGAACGGTTTCTTAACGAAAACCGCCATGAATGGCCCGACATCGATCTGGACCTACCCTCCGGCGATAAACGCGAAGCGGCGATCAAGTATGTGTATCAGCGGTACGGCGAGCTCGGGGCAGCGATGACCGCGAACGTCATCAGCTATCGCGGCAAATCGGCTGCACGCGAAGTGGGTAAGGCTCTTGGTTTCAAAGACGACACGCTTACCCGCCTTTCAAGTCTGGTTGGCCAATGGGAGTGGCGCCAGCAAGGGGAAACCCTCGGGGATCAGTTTCGCTATGCGGGTTTCGATCTGGGCCATCGTCGCATCGCCAAGTACCTGGAGATCTGCGAGCGCGTACAGAATCTGCCGCGCCATCTTGGTCAGCATTCCGGCGGCATGGTGATCTGCCAGGGCCAGCTGAACAAAGTTGTGCCCCTTGAGCGGGCTTCCATGGTGGGTCGCACCGTTGTGCAGTGGGACAAGGAAGATTGCAACGACCTCGGCCTGGTCAAGGTGGATCTGCTTGGGCTTGGCATGATGGCCGTGCTGAAGGATTGCCTTGATCTGGTGCCTCAGCATTACGGCAAAACGGAAGACCTGGGAAACCTGCCCAAGGACGATCCAGACACCTACGCCGTTCTGCGCAAAGCGGATACCGTTGCCATGTTTCAGGTGGAAAGCCGCGCACAGATGGCCTCCATCACGCGCAATGCACCCACAACGTTTTATGACTTGGTGGTGCAGGTCGCCATAATTCGCCCGGGGCCGATCGTGGGCAAAATGATGCATCCCTACATGCGGCGACGGCAGAAGAAAGAAGAGATATCGTACCCGCACCCTTCGCTTGAACCGGTCCTGAAGCGGACGCTGGGGGTTCCCCTCTTTCAAGAACAGCTCTTGCGCATGGCCATGGTCGTAGGCGATTTCACCGGCGCGGAAGCCGAGGAGCTTCGCAAAGCTGTGGGTATGCGACGCTCCTGGCAGAAGATGACGTCGCTCATGGAAAAGCTGCGCGAGGCCATGGCGCGCAAAGGCATTACGCCGGAGATACAGGACAACATCATCGGCAGTATTCAATCCTTCGCCCTTTATGGATTCCCCGAGTCGCACGCCGCCAGCTTTGCCCTGCTCGCCTATGCGTCGGCCTACTTCAAGGTGCACTACCTCGCCGCGTTTACGTGCGCGATGCTCAACAATCAACCGATGGGGTTTTACATGCCTGCCGTCATCGTCAAAGACGCGCAGCGGCATAAGCTCCGCGTAAAGCCTGTTGATGTTCAGATCTCGCGTTGGGAGTGCACAGTGGAAGCGGAGCCGGAGGGCTCGCTTTCCCTGCGCCTGGGCCTGATGTATGTGCGCGGTCTGAAACAGGCTGTGGCACAGGCGCTAGTCCGTGTACGAGAGCTGCAGGGAGTCTTTGCAGACACGGAAGATCTGGCCTGTCGCGTGCCTCAGCTGAATCGGCGGGACCTCTCGCAACTCGCCCGGGTCGGGGCTTTGAACAAGTTACATGGCGTACAGCATCGGCGCGATGCTGTTTGGCAAGCAGAGCAGGCAGGGCGTCCTGCGGGCCCTCTCCTGACCACACGGAGAGACGCACAAGAGGGTGCTTCCCCCGAGGAGGATGGCTGCGCTGCAGAACGCAGCTCGGTAGCCTCAGTCTTTACACGTAGTTGCGCAGAAGCGACGCCACTGCGTCAGATGAGTACGGATGAACGGCTTGTGGCCGACTATGCCGGAACAGGTTTGTCCATCGACCATCACCCGATGGCTTATCGTCGGGATGAGCTTCATGCTTCGGGTGTTCTGAGCGCGCGTCAGCTGTTGGGAGCGCAGGATGGGCGCCGCGTGACGGCAGCTGGATGCGTGATTGCGCGTCAGCGTCCTGGCACGGCGCTGGGCTTTATCTTTCTTTCGATGGAAGATGAGACCGGTATTGCGAACATCATCATTCACCCGGACCTGTATGACCGCGACCGCGTGCTGATTACGCGTGAAAAATTTCTTCTGGTTACAGGCAAGCTGCAGAATCAGGATGGCGTGGTGCATGTAAAAGCCGAGGTTGTCACCCCGCTACGAGTGGCCAATCTCGCTCTGCGCTCGCATGATTTTCATTAGGTATCGTGTTTACCAGATACGACGTACGTTGAAGCTATCGAGCTTGGTATCGGCACTGACTACGGCGATGTCTTCGGCTAGAGCTTGTGCTGCGATGATTCGATCAAAGGGATCCCGGTGCTCGCCCACAAGACGTCCCGCCCGCAAAGCAGCCTGGGCGTCAATCGGCAGGAGTTCGTAGCCGGCATCTTCGATGACGGCTAAAAACTCGCCTTCAAGTGTGACCGCTTCGGGCCACTTCCCCAGCCTCACTTTTGTAGCCATCTCCCAAGCGGAAGCGGCAGAAACTAGAATGACATTCCCCGAATCTGATATGACCGAAGCTGCAGAATCACCAAGTAATCCAGGAGCGGCAACAGCCCAGAGCAGGGCGTGTGTGTCTACCAGGACTCTCAATCATGATCTCCGTTCCACAGTCGTAGCTCATCTTCTGGCAAGGGATCCCAGGATGATGCAGAGACGATGAAGTCAGACTGGAGACGAGCCCCTAACCTTTTCTTCGATCTTTTCTCAACGGCTTCCAGTCGGGCAACAGGCGTTTTCTCCCGACCAGATGTAATGATCACCGTCTCGCCCTTCTGTGCCTGTCGCACCAACTCTGATAAGTTTGTCTTCGCCTCGAAGATCGTCGCTGTGATCATGAAAACCTCCTGCTAAGACATCCTAGCAGGAGGTTTCTGAACAGCGATGACCCTTATTTTAGCGTCGACAAGGACGGCTGTTCCTTGACGGCGATGCCGTCCAACTGGCCCTGGTAGACGATGATCTTCTTCAGCGCGGCGTAGGGTAGCTGCGAAAGAGGAAGGAGCCGCCCATTTACGGCGAGGGTCGGCGTGGCGCTGATACCAAGGTCGGCGGCCAGCTTCGCGGAGGCATCCACGGCCGCCCTGGTTGCGGGAAGACTGGCACACGCCATCACCGAAGCGGGATCGGCACCGGTTGCCGTGACGGCCGCCCGCAGGGTGGCATCCCCTTTTTCTGTCGTCAGATCGTTTTGCGTGTCGTAGACCTTCTGCGCATAGACGAAAAATGCGGGATCGCCCTTGGCCTGGCGAACGCAGTTGCCCACCTCGGCAGCCTGTATCGCGAACGGGTGCACACCCGGAAGGGGCAGGTTCTGGTACACGATGCGTGCCTGCGGGAAGTCCTTTAGTAGCTGATCCATTGTGCTTTGAGCAGCTTTGCAACTGGGGCACTGGAGGTCGGCAAACTCCACCAGCTCAAGATCCTTGCCCGAAGCTCCACGGGCCGGACCGTCCGCACGGCCCTGCAGGGTGGCCCTGGTTTCGCGGAAGGGATTGGCTCCGAAAGGCGTCAGGTCGCCCGCGACGGCATGTTTGCCATCGGGCGTCACCAGAAAGGTGTAGTTCCCGATCCGGGCGGGTTGCCGCTTATCGGCGACGTATACCTCCACCTTCACGAACTCCGGCGAAGACGCAGGCTGAATGGAGGCGACGCGCCACTGGCGGTTCTCGTCGACGCCCCAAACCGAATGCAGGAAGCTGTCCACCGTTTGTTGTGTCGGATTAGTAGCGGTGAAGTTCTTCGGATCGGTAGGAGGAAACGTGACTGCAGCAGGAGCCGCAGGGCCCTGCGTATCCGCAAGTGCCGAGTTCGGTGCGCCAATGGTCCGGTTTGGCGCAGTTCCGGCGGATCCAGATGCCGGCAACTGCGGCGTTGCCCCGGCAGGCGATCCAGTCTGGGCCCCTGCCATCGAACCCATGGTTACGCCCCACATCGTCAAGCTCAACATCATCTTCTTCAACACTGTGCTCCTTGCCGAAATATCGGCTGATCCTTGAATCGAACTCAGACTTCCCGTCGCGCGGCGATCGGGAAGCGTCTTCCCATGCCGAAGGCTTTCTTGGAGACCTTCAACACCGGCGCTGCCTGTTGACGCTTGTATTCGGCGATTTCTACGAGACGAATCACCTTTCGAACCAGCTCCGGATCCAGGTTCTGTTTCCCTGCGATCTCTTCGACGGACTCATAGTCCTCGATGTAAGCGCGGAGCAGCGGATCGAGCGTTTCGTAGGCTGGCAGGGAGTCAGTATCCTTCTGCCCCGGCCGCAGCTCCGCGGAGGGTGGCTTGGTCAGGGTGTCTGCCGGGATCACCGCTCGTCCGCGATGGACGTTGTTGTACCAGTTTGCGAGCGCGTACACCTCTGTCTTGTAGACGTCGGCGATCACCGCAAGGGCACCCACCATGTCGCCATAAAGGGTGCAGTACCCGGTGGCCATCTCGCTTTTATTGCCCGTCGTCAGCACAAGGGCGCCCGTCTTGTTGGACACGGCCATCAGCAGCGTGCCACGGATGCGAGGCTGCACGTTTTCCTCGGCCAGCCCGAACGGCGTGCCCGCAAAGAAGGGTTCCAGCATCTGCGTGAACCCATCGTAGATTTCACGGATCGGCAGCACGTTGAAGCCGATCTCCAGATTGTTCGCCAGCAGCTCCGCGTCGGTCAGCGACCCGCTCGAGGAGAACTCGCTGGGCATACCGATTCCCTGGACGTTCTCCGGTCCGAGGGCCTCCACAGCGATCGCCGCCACCAGCGCCGAATCGATCCCTCCGCTCAGCCCAACGAGTGCCTTTTTGAATCCGCACTTACGCAGGTAATCCCGTGTTCCCAGCACGAGGGCGTCCCAGGTCCGCTTGCACTCGGCCTGCTCTCCGGATTGCAAAGCGGCCTCGGCAAGGTCCTCCCGCACATGGGTGACGTGCACGGGTCCATCGCACGCTGTGTCTACCACGACAAAGTCCTCGGCGAAGGAACATGCCTGCCCAATCACCTCACCCCCTGCGTTCATCGCAAAGGAGTCGCCGTCGAAGATGAGGCTGTCATTGGCGCCGACCTGGTTGACCATCACCACGGTTGCGCGATGGCGTCTTGCCAGGGCACCAATCATCCGGCGCCTTGTCCCGGGCTTGCCGTGCCAATAGGGCGAAGCGGAGATGTTCAGGATCAAGCGTTGCGGGTTTGCCGTCTGGGGTAGCGCGCCCCACTGCTTCATCAGCTCTTCTACGGGGTCCAGGGGGTAATTCTGCCGCGGCCAGAAGAGCTTGTCGTTCCAGGCGTCCTCACACACGGTTATCGCGACCGGCTGCCCTTTCACCAGCGTCAAAGCCTGCCGGGTGGCGGGCTCGAAATAACGCTGCTCGTCAAAGACGTCGTAGAAAGGCAACAACATTTTTTGCTGGAGGAACCTAAGTTCGCCGGCCTCGATGAGGGCGGCGACATTGCGGACGTGTTTTTGACCGGGCCCCTCGCAGCGCATGGGTGACCCGACCAGCACGGCAGGGCGACCCTCCCCCTGGGTAAGCCTGGCGATCTCGGCCAGGGTCTCTTCCGCGCGCTGCACAAAGCTCTGCTTTTCCAGGAGATCAGCCGGCGGATACCCGCATGTGGCCAGCTCGGGAAAGATCACCAGATCCAGCCCCAGCGCAGCGGCTCGTTCGATTCCATCGGAGATTTTGCCCAGATTGCCCGAGAAGTCCCCTACGGTTGGATTGATCTGGGCCAGAGCGACACGCACACCTCATTTTACCGCTGGCACGATGTCACTCTCATCAACAAGCCCCGGGATGGCACATCTTCAGGTGTGAATGCAGGCCATAGGCAGCGTTCGCGGGGCCATGCAGCGCGTAGGCTCAAAGATCAGCTTACCGGGTACCGTCATGATGCCGCTGGCAACGGGTGTACCCACACCCAAGATCCGCGTTCTTGTCGGAGACGATGAAGAGATCATCGTCCAGACGCTGGCCGTCATTCTGGATCTGGCCGGATACGACGCCTGTGCGCTCTATGACGGTCAAGCGGCGCTTCGACTGCTGAACCTCTTCAAGCCGAACCTGGTGATCACCGACGTCACCGCATCCAGTGTCACCGGCATTGAGTGTTCCTCTGCGGCGCCTCTCGTGCTGCCGAGATGCAAGATCCTGCTGTTTACCGGCTATGCCGATCTACATGACTTCCTGAGAGACAGGAAGGCGGTCAGCCCGCCCTTCGAGCTGCTGACCCGGCCGATCCTGCCGAAGGAATTGCTGGCAAAGCTGAAAGGTCAGCTTTGCTCCGAGTACCCCCCGTTACTGGTCCCAATCGACACGAGCGATGCCACGATTCATTAGCCTGATCGCTGCTGCGAAGGTCGCCTAGGAACCGGTCCCTGCCAGCACCACGCCGATTGTGCGGGCGAGGATCCGCAGGTCCAGCATCAGGTTCCAGTTCTCGACGTATGCCGTATCCAAAGAGATATAGCTGTCGAACGAGGGATCCTGGCGGGCCTCGATCTGCCAGAGCCCCGTGATGCCGGGCAGGACGTCGAGCCGGCGGAGATGGGCAAGATCGTACTTTTCCACCTCCGACGCCAGCGGCGGCCGCGGCCCTACCAAACTCATGTCGCCCTTCAGCACGTTGTAGAACTGGGGCAGCTCATCCAGGGAGTACTTGCGAAGTTTGGCCCCGATCTTGGTGACACGGGGGTCGTTCTGCACCTTGAAGAGCACGTTGTCGCGCTCGTTCATGTGGGCGATCTCTTTCTTCAGCCGATCGGCGTTCGGCACCATGGTACGGAATTTGAAGCAGCGAAAGACGCGACCCTTCCGACCGATCCGCTCCGCCATGTAGAACACGGGGCCGGACGAGTCGAGGCGAACCATGATCGCAATCGCCAGCATGATCGGAGCTACGACGATCAAGGCAAGCGACGCGAGGATGATGTCCATCCCGCGCTTCAATACAAAGGCTCCCCTGGGGAACTCACGCCGGTGAAGCGGGATGGTCGGAAACTGGCCGATGTACTCCACGTTGGCGTTCCAGGCGAGGCCGTCGTACAGGTCGGGAACAACCCTGACCTCGATGCCCCAGGCGCGTGCCTCTTCCACGACCGCAACCACGGTTCGTTTTTCGGCAGGGGTCGAGAAGTAGATTTCGTCGACAAACAGGGAGCGGGCGACGGCGACACAGTTGCGGATGTCGCCCACCACGTGGGCGTTATCCCGTTCGCGGCCTCGTTCGAGGCTAATGAATCCTTTGAACCGGAAGCCCATGTGCGGCAGAGATTCCAGGTGATTCCGGAGAGCGTGGCCAACGCGTCCATCGCCAACGATCAGGACGTTTCGCACCTCGAGGCCCAGCAGGTAACGCCGTTCGCGCAGCTTGCGCCACAGCGCCCGACGCATCATCAACAGGGGCATCGTGAGCGTAACGGTGAGCAGCACCGCCAGACGGGAGACCGCATATCCTCGCGTGAGATAGAGTGTGCCGCACAGCAGCAGGCCGGAGGTGAGCACTGCCTGCACGGTCATCCGCTGCTCGTGCAAACCGCTGAAGTTTTCACTGGGACGGTAGAGCCCAAAGATCCGGGAGGTCAGCACGACGTAGACGCCAAAAATCAGCAGCATCAGGAACGAGGGCATGTGTGTTGCGTGCACCAGGTTCCAGAGCAGACCGGGCCGTGTGTCCCCGCTGTCGAGCCGAAGCCTGAGTGCGATCAGCCCTGCGAGCACCGCGGTGACGACATCGAGGAGCGCCCAGACCACAGCCGAGATGGACGGCCTAGATTCCGTACCTCGTACACCCACTCCGGACCCCGTTTCACCCTCGTGTCGTGTCCTGCCGGAGATGAGAACCTGTTCCAGGAAATCAGGCGTTGGCATAGCTTAGGCCACCATGGATCTGGTTTTCTCCGTGACTTGGAAACGGTCGTATGAAGGCCGCGACTTCCCTGATTGCTGTGTACCAATCTATCACTGGTAGCAAGGCCGGCTGCTCCCAAAACAACTTCTGCTCTACGCCGGCAAAACAAGCTGATCCAGGAGGAGGAACTCCTTCAGGATCGGGTCATCGCTCTCTTTCATGGCATCCATGGTGCCGAAGAAGCGCGCCTTGCCCTCGTGCAGGAAGAGAACCTGGTCGGCCAGCCTTTCGGCAAACCGCATGTCATGTGTCACCACGATGCTGGTGAGGTGCAGCTGCGTTTTGAGTCGCTGAATAAGATCTCCCAGAAGGTGGGCCATCAGGGGATCCACCATGGTCGTGGGCTCGTCGTAGAGGATGGCTGCGGGTTGTGCGGCGAGTGCGCGGGCGATGGCTACGGACCGCTTCATGCCGGTGGACAGGTCGCTTGGCAGCAGGTTTTCCATGCCGGCGACACCCACCATCTCCAGCATGCCCCTGACGACCTGCAGGATCTGGTCTTCTTCCATGTCACCGCGTTCACGGAGCGGAAACGCGACGTTTTCACCTACAGTGATCGAATCGAACAAAGCCCCGTTCTGGAAGACCATGGTTACTTTGTGGCGCACTGTCTGCATCTCCCGTTCGGAGAAGCCGGAGATGTTTTGCCCGGCAACCATGACCGTGCCGGCATCCGGTTTGAGAAAGCCCATCAGGATCTGCAGGGATACGGACTTGCCGACGCCACTGCGGCCCAGGATGCAGAGCGTCTCCCCGGAGTTGACCGAAAAGCTGACATCCTCCAGGACGCGGAAGTCCCCGAAACTCTTGAAGACGTGCTCGAAGGAGATGTAGGGCGCTCCCGGGGCGGCGAACTCGGCCCCGGCCAGTCCGGCGCTGGCAGCAAAGATGGCTTCCTCGGCCGTACTTTCCGCCTCAGCCTCGTTCTGCTCAGCGGCTTCGGCGATGAACTGACTTACGGCCTCGGCCACATCCGGGGTGACGCTGTCGATCAGAGGCTCGTTTGGGTCGTGACTGACTGGAACCTTTGTCGAATCTAGGTCTGGCAACGCCCGGCTCCCCCCTTCGTCAGTATGTCATCTGCCTGCGGTCTGGCTGCCCACCCAGAGCTCAAGTGCGGACAGATCTTCGGGCGTGTTGACGTTGCTGAAGCAGCGTTCGGTGCTCAAAGGCCCACCCTCGCCTTCGGGCGCGAAAACCTCTGCCTCTGCGATCCAGAGCGCGTCCGGGCCCAGCGTGGAAGCGACCTGAGCGAAAACTGCACCCAGTCGGCGCTCCCCGGCCTCCACGGCATGGCTGAGCGCCGCCAGGCAGTCCTTCTTCAGCAGGCAGAAGGCTGGTTGCCGGTCGCCTCCCGCACGCAGAAAGCTGAGCCGTACGCCTTCCGATTCCCTGCCGAGGATTGCAGTGGCCCAGTTCCGCAGCAGGATTGTTGGCACAAGAGGAACATCCACGGGCACAAACAAGGCCCAGCTGTGCTCGGAAGCACGCAGGCCGGCTTCGATGCCGGCCACCGGGCCTGCATTCAGCCGTGTCTCACGAACGGCCGGTGCAAAGACGGCTAGATCGTCGCGGTTGCCGGCGACGGAAACCGCTGCACAGAAGCTCCCCAGCTTTTCCACAGCGATCTCGATCATGGGGCGGTCGAGAAAGCGAAGGAGTGCTTTGTCTCGGCCCATCCGGGAACTCTTGCCGCCTCCCAGAACAAAGCCGTGCACGGGCAGTGGGCGATCGCCGCTCAAACCTTCTGTCCTACTTTGCTCAGGAAACGGACGATCGACTCGATCCCATGGTGGAAGTTGGCGAGGTGGAACTTCTCGTTGGGGGCATGCAGGTTGTCATCCGGCAGTCCGAAGCCCATCAGCACGGCGGGCATGCCGAGCTCGCGCACGAAGTCGCCCACGACGGGGATGGATCCGCCGCCCCGAACGAACACGGTTTGTTTGCCAAAGACTTCGGCCATGGCTTCCGTGGCCGCTCGTATGTAGGCATTGTCCGTCGAGACCACGATCGGCTCACCGGAGTGAATCAGCCGCACCTCTACGGAGACGCCCGCCGGGCAGATCTCCTCGACGAACGCTTTGTACTTCGCGAAGATCTCTCCCGGTTCCATCCCGGGTACCAGCCGGAAGCTGATCTTGGCCGTTGCCTTGGCCGGGATGACGGTCTTCGCCCCTGCCCCTGTGAACCCGCCGGGCATGCCGTGAACGTCCATCGTAGGGCGCGCCCAGAGCCGCTCCAGGACAGAGAACATGCGCTCCCCGGTGAGCTCCGGGGAGCCGACCTCGTGATCCCGAAACGCTTCCTCATCGAAAGGCAGCGAGCGCCAGGCTTCCAGCTCTGCCTTTGTGGGCTCTTCGATTTTGTCGTAGAAGCCCGGGATGGCAATCCTGCCATCTGTTCGCTTCAGCTGGGCAATGATCTGGGCCAGGGCGATGAACGGGTTCGGCGCTGCGCCGCCGTACATGCCCGAGTGCAGATCGGTCTTTGCGCCCCGCACCTCGAGTTCGGTGTAGATCATGCCGCGCAGACCCACGCATAACGTCGGCAGCCCCGGAGCGAACATCTCGGTGTCACTGACCAGGGCACAGTCCGCCCCCAGCTGGTCCCCGTGCTCGCGCACAAAGGCTGCGATGCCCTCGCCTCCGACCTCTTCTTCGCCTTCGACGATGACCCGCACATTGACGGGGAGACCGCCGTCCGTCTTCGACAGGCTCTCAAGCGCCTTGACGTGCATCCACATCTGGCCCTTGTCGTCCACTGCACCGCGAGCGTATAGATCGCCGTTGCGTTCCGTGGGTTCAAAGGGAGGTGAAACCCACTCATCCAGGGGCTCCGCAGGCTGCACGTCGTAGTGGCCGTACAGCAGGACGGTGGGCTTGCCTGCCCCCGCTTTCAGCCAGTCACCGTAGACGAGGGGATGTCCCTGGCGCGTGGCCGTCGAGGTTTCCAGCAAGCGCACGTTCTCGAGCCCCGCGACTCGCAAGCCATCTGCGACGAAGTCCGCGGCGCGGCGCACGTCACTGGCGTGCTCCGGCGACGTGGAGACAGAAGGGATGCGCAGAAGGTCCTTCAGCTCCTCGACAAATCGCTCCGCATGCTCCTGCGCATACGCCACTGCCGCTTGCTCGCCCGTACCCAGACCTACATTCATGCGACCATTCTACGCAGAGCAGGACACCGCCTTCACCACCCGCAAGGGCAGTTGAATCGGAGTGCCGGAAGCAACATGTCACACCGCAGTCGGACCCCTGAACGGTTCAGGGGCGAGGTCGGCGCACAGCGGCGGGAGCCCCGAACCGGGGAACCCGGTGTGGTAAAACACAGACAGTCCAGCCGACATGATTGCTGATCTCCATGAGTTCGCCGATGAGTCAGCTCTCCATGCGGACGTATGTATCATTGGCAGCGGAGCGGCCGGCATTGCGCTCGCGCGGGAGTTTCTGGGCACAAGCCACTCTGTCGTCCTGCTGGAAGCCGGCGGCAACCGTCGCGAGGAAGCGAGCCAGGACCCCTACAAGAGCCTTGTGACCGGCCTGCAACATGGTGGCATTCACCAGGGTCGCGTCCGCACGGTTGGCGGGGCCACCACCTTATGGGCGGGCCAGGCGCTTCCACTATTTGACACTGACTTTGCGAAACGTGACTGGGTCCCTTACAGCGGATGGCCCATCGATCGAGAAACACTGGATCCTTACTACGGGCGTGCGGAAGACGTCATGCAGATCCCGCACGTGACCAATGACGGACGCTCCTGGCCTTCAAAGACGCAGGTGGCCTACTCCGATCAGTTCGTGGGGTACTTCTCCCAGTTCACCTCCGTGCCCAGCTTCTCTCAGAAGTACAGGGAGTCGCTTGCGGCAGCGCCGAACATCCGGCTGATCACGCATGCTAACGTCACGTCCCTGGAGGCGAACTCCCAGGCGTCGTCGCTGGATCGCGTCGAGGTACGTTCGCTGGAAGGCCATCGCATCACCGTGCGCGCACGCTTCTTCATCGTCTGCTGTGGCGGGATTGAGTCTGCGAGACTTCTTCTCGCTTCCGATTCTGTGGAGAAGAGCGGAGTGGGCAATGGTCGGGATGTGGTCGGCCGCTTCTTTCAGGACCACCCTGGCGTCGCTCTTCCGGTGAGACCTCTTGAGAAGAAACGCTTCGACGCGACGTACAACTCGGCGCGCAAAAACAACGTTCGGTACAGCATCAAGATCGTCGCGAGCCAGGCCCTGCAGCAAAGCAAGCGCATCCTGCACATCGGTGGCGAGATCTACTATCCCTCGACGGAAGACAACCCGGTTGCGGCAGCGAAAGAGCTGGTGAAGATCGTGCGGCAGCCCCACAGACTTGGCGAGCTCCCCGGTGTTCTTGCCCGGGTGGCCCGCCGCCCTCACAGCATAGCGACAGCACTGTATCGCTTCTACCGGCACGGTACGCCGCCGTCGGTCGGCAGCACGACGCCGTATATCGGCTTCGGGGGAGAACAGCAGCCAAACCCTGACAGCCGCATCACGTTGAGTGACGAGCGCGACGTGCTCGGCATGCCGCGATCTGCCCTGCACTGGCGTTTAACCGAGAACGACTCCCATTCGATGTCGACGTATATCAAGGCACTCGCCGCGGAGTGGAAGCGGCTCGGTATCGCTGCGGTGGACCCCGATCAGCTGCCGATCATGGGGCGGGAAAAAGGAGAATACGGCGGGTACGTGGATGCGAGTCATCATATGGGCACCACGCGGATGGGAACCGACCTTGCGACGAGCGTGGTGGACGCGAACTGCCAGGTGCATGGCTATGACAACCTGTACGTCGGGAGCAGCTCCGTGTTTCCGACCGGGGGCTTTTCCAATCCGACGCTGACGGTGCTTGCGCTCTGCCTGCGTATCGGCGACAGGTTGAAACAACAGCTGGCGGCAGCCTGACTCAGCCGTAAACACCAGAGGAGATGCAAGCCGTGCCATCTATCGAGACGCTCCCCTTACCGACTTCCTCCACACAAACAACACGCGTCGGCTTTGGCTGCAGCAACCTTCTCGGGGACAAGACACGGGAGATGGGGCTGCGTCTGCTCGAGACGGCGTACGACGGCGGCATCCGGCACTTTGATGTGGCCCGTGTCTATAATTTCGGAGACGCCGAAGCCATCGTGGGTGAGTTCGCGGCCGGGAAGCGCGACGAAATCACCATCAGCACAAAGTTTGGCCTGATGCCGCGGGAAGGCGTCGCGAAGATGAAGGGTCCGGTGCAGATGGCGCGCCGCATCATGCGCTCATCTTCCTGGGTTCGCAAGTTGGTGCGAAGGAACGTCAAGAACCTGACCCAGGCTGGGCAGTTCGATCTCGCGACCGCTCAGAAGAGCCTGGAAGCCAGCCTGCGTGCTCTGCGAACGGATTACCTGGACACCTACCTCATGCACGAGTGCAGCGCCGCAGACTGCACGGAAGAGATCTACACCTTTCTGCAGACAGCCATGCAGGCAGGCAAGATCCGCACCCACGGCTGCGGCACGGCTTTTGGGCGGATTCCCGCGATCGTCAACGAGCATCCGGAGTTTCTACCCGTCGCTCAGTTTGAGAGCAGCCTCAACAAGGCTCATGTCGCGGCATTCGAGGGCATGCGGCCCCGCCAGACGCAACTGGTCATCACTCACGGCGCCATGGCAGCCGCGGCTCCTGTTCGGGCACAACTTGAAAACAACGAAGCGCTACGATCGGCGCTGCAGGCAGAGCTGGGCCTTGACCTGAGTGCCGGATCCAATCTCTATGGCCTTCTGCTGCGATACGCGCTGCTGGAAAATCCAGACGGCATCGTTCTGTTTCGCGCGGCGGCGCCGGATCGCGTCCGCTCGACGCTAGAGGCGATGCAGCGCATCCAGCTTGCCCCTGATCAACTGGCGACGCTTCGTTACCTGCTGCCAGCCAGGGATGACGTGCCGTCATGACAGACGGCAACACAGCGTTGTGATAGGTTCGATCAATTGCGTTCCCACCGACAAGCGCGGTAGGGTGTAGCCGGTGGCACCTCTCCCATTCTCGCGTCTCTTTGGTTCTTCTGGCCGCCGCGCGGTCGAAACCATTGCGCCGCGCCGAACGTTCGATGATGTGATTCTGCCTCCAGCGACGCGCTTCGCTCTTCAAACAGCGCTGGCCCAGGTTACACAGCACAATCTCATTTTCAAGGATTGGGGCCTGGGGGAACGGCATACAACCGGCCTTGGTCTCGCCTTCAATTTTGCCGGGCCGCCCGGCACGGGAAAAACCATTTGCGCCGAGGCCATCGCCCAATCGCTCGGGCGGCAGCTCCTGGTCGTTCGGTACGCTGAACTCGAATCGATGTGGATGGGCGAAACGTCAAAGAACGTCGCCGCGATCTTCCGCACAGCGCGCGAGGAGGGAGCCGTCCTTCTGTTCGACGAAGCGGACGCAATCGCTGCGCGACGGTCAACCTCAGTCGATAGCGGCGCCCAGCGCGAATCCAACAGCGTGGTCAATGTGCTCCTGCAGGAACTGGAGAGGTACACCGGTGTCGTGATCTTCGCCACCAATCTTGCCGCCAACTTCGATCCCGCATTCGAGCGACGTATCCGAACCCACGTCCTTTTCGAGTTGCCAGGCGAGACCGAACGCGTCCGCATCTGGAAGGTGCAGTTGCATCCCTCCCGGACGCCGCTGGGCCCCGACGTCGACTTCCCGGCCCTTGCGCAGGCATACGAGGTGAGTGGCGGAGACATCCAGAATGCCGTGCTGAAGGCAGCCCTGGCCGCGGCGGCTGAGCCCATCCCTGATTCCTCCAAGAGCATTCAACAACGTCATTTCCAGGCGGGAATTGAACAGGTGTTGGCGAGCAAACAGGTGATGCAGCAGTCGATCTTTGCAGAGCCAACCGCCATCGTGCCAGAGCCAAACACCCTCCCTCCGATGACGGTGTCGCAAGCATCGCAGCTGCTGGCGTATGGACTTCCCGGAGCGGCGCTGCTGTTCGCGCTGATCGCCCTTGCAGTAGCGCTGCTGAAATAGCTTTCGACAGGTTCATGCATGTGGGTCGCCTACCGAAGCGGCTCTGCGAGCAGTCCTGCACTTACGACGGTAGCTCGCCGTCCACGTTGGGAATGCCGTACTTTGCGAGTTTGTAGGTGATGTCGCTCTTTGAGAGACCCAGCCGCCGTGCAGCTTCCGCTTTGCCGCCATGCGTCTTTGCAAGCGTCTGGACGATCGCCTCCCGTTCCCACTCGGCCAGGGCGTTGCGCAAATTGAATTCGTCGGCGAACACCGGGCTGCTCGAGGTCTTTGGCTTGCTTGGCAGATCGATCGACAGGATCTCAGGGCCGCTGGTCAGAATGCAGGCGCGTTCCAACAGGTTTCTGAGCTCACGGATGTTCCCTGGGAAGCTGTAACCCTGCAGCTGGCGCAGCGCTTCCGAATGCAGACTGCGCGGCGTCATCTTAAGATCGCTTGCGACCAGTTGGAGCAGGTAATGGGCCAGAGCGGGGACGTCTTCCATCCGCTCTCGAAGTGGTGGCACCTCGATTGGTACGATCGCGAGCCGGTAGTAAAGGTCCTGCCGGAACCTGCCTCGTTCCACCTCTCTCAGCAGATCCCTGTGCGTGGCCACAAGCACCCTCACGTCCACATCGCGCGAGAGCGACGACCCTACACGGGTGATCTTGCCTTCGGCCAGGACGCGGAGAAGTTTCGCCTGTGCTGCCGGGGACATTTCACCTGCTTCATCCAGGAAAAGCGTTCCCTGGTGCGCAGTCTCGAACAGACCATGGCGAACCTTGTCGGCACCGGTGAAGGAACCTTTCTCATGTCCAAAGAGTTCGCTTTCGAGCAGCGTCTCGGAGAAGGCGGCGCAGTTCACGCTCATAAGCGGCTTCCCTGCCCGGGCGCTCGCCTTGTGCAATGCACGCGCGACAAGCTCCTTCCCGGTACCTGTCTCACCTGTAATGAGCACCGTTGCATCCGTAGGGCCTACGCGACGAATCAGTTCCTTCACCCTGGAGATTGCCGCGCTCTTGCCCTGGATCGCGCTGTCACCTTCGAGCGTGTCCACGGCGTTGCGCAGCAGTGCATTTTCGCGTTGCAAAGAGGTGTGTTGCGCCGCACGCGCGATCACCGCTTTGAGGTTGTCCGCGGCAAAGGGCTTTGTCAGGAAGTCAAAGGCTCCCCTGCGCATGGTTTCAACGGCAAGCTCCACCGTTCCGAAAGCCGTCAGCACAACAACTGCGGCTGTGGAGGCGCCGCGCGAGAGAGCCTCAAGAATCTCCAGACCCTCCCCGTCAGGCAGTTTCTGATCCGCAAGAATGACGTCGAAGTCCTGCTTCTCCAGCGCGCTGAGTCCTTCTTGAACCAGACCCACAGCGACAAGGGCATGCCCATCTGCCCGCAGATGAAACGAGATCAGCTTACGCATGTTCGGTTCGTCTTCGACAACCAGAACTCGTGCCATAAGATCGGCTCCTTAGCTTTCTGCGGTCATGGGGGGATACACACAGGCTGGAAGGAGCAGCTCGAAGCGGATATGTCCGTCCGTGTTGCTCTCGAGTGCAAGGGCGCCGCCGTGCGCCTCAGCGATCTTGCGGGCAATCGGAAGGCCGAGGCCTGTTCCGCCGCTCTTGGCCGTGAAGAACGGCTCAAAGATCTTTCCGACGGCCTGCGCGGGAATGCGCGCTCCCTGGTTTTCAATCGCGATCCGGACGAATGTCCCTTGCGGCTCGCAACGTACGGAAACCTGCCCACACTCAGGGGACGCATCAATGGCATTGCGCATGAGGTTCAGCAACGCCTGCTGCAGTTGATCCTCATTGCCGTGAAGCAGGCAGCCATCCTCAATGTTCAGCGCGATGGAGACGTGTTTGCCCAGGGCCTGGGCTTTCGCAATGGAGGCAATGTAGCCCACCAGGGTGAATACGTCGACTTCGCTTCGCGGGAGATCGCCAGGTTGTGCGTAGCTAAGGAAATCAATGGTCAACCTCTCCAAGCGTCGGGCCTCCGTTAAGGCGATGTTGGACATGTCCGTACGTTCTTCCTCCGAGAGACTCGCTGATCGGGCGGCCTCCATGGCGCTTGAGATGATCGCGACTGGATTGCGTATCTCATGCGCGACGGAACTCGCCAAGCGTCCGATTGCGGCGAGTTTTTCCTCCTGCACCAGGCGACCCCTTGTGAGTTCCAGGTCTTTGACGCGATCCCGCAACTCGGCCTCACGCCCCCTGAGCAGATCCAGCAGGGCCCAGACAAGCGTTCCAACCGTGAAGAGCAGAAGGACGAGCGTGGCGGTTTCCACTAATTCTCCGAGCTGAAAAGGCGGTGTGAAGTGGGCCGCGTACCCCACCCATAAACAGGCCGAACAGGAGGACAATGCCGCCACAAGAAGGGTTGTGAACAACCGAAAGTAAAGCGCAGCCTCCAGCACAGGAAGCATCAACAGGCCGAAGTAGTGGGTGTGGAACTGCCTGGTTGCGGCTGCAAGCGAGAAAGGGAGGAGGATGCCAACACAGATCGAAACACCCGCAGAGGTCCGGTCGCGATGTGAGTTGAGAGCATGGCCGCTGCGCGACAGTGCGAACTCCCCGCAACGGAAGGCAGCGGCCACAGCGGCAACGATGAGCATGGCGTGCGGCGTCGCGAAGTTGAAGTAGGAGAAGCCAAGCTCCACGGCGACAAACAGCGCCAGCGCCGCGAGATTGACCAACGCGATGGACGCGCGTTGCGACATGTCCCACGGAAAGCGAATGTGGCTCAGGTCGTTCGTAAGATTTCCCCCCACCTCAACACAGTGCAATTGCAAGGCCAACCGCCAACGCGCACATTCCCTAGAGAACGGCGCGCAGAAGCCTGCTTTGACGTTTGAATTATCGTACGGGCGTACGAATGTTCAAACGAGCGGCGAGCCCCCCAGATCATCACGCATCGAAATACCCAGTCTTTGGTGAGATTTGGTTTGGCAATGATTCTGCTTACAACAGCTGCGTAGACGGCTCTGTCTCACTGGACAAGGAGATCCAATCCACGCTGCAAGGCACACATCGGTGCTCTCGAGGCTGCTTCGGACGGTAAGCTGCGTGGTGGGCTGCGCCTTCTCCGGCATTGTCAGTTCAGTCTCGTTCGCACAATCGCCCGACGGACCCCATCCACTTACCCTGCACGATGCCATTCAACAATCGCAGGGCAGTGCGCTGTCGCGCACGGGGCAGGATCAGGTGGAAGTCGTGCGCGGATCCGTGACCCAGGCTGGCTTGCGCCCCAATCCACGGTTGTACCTGCAGTCTGAAGATCTTCGGCCGTGGGCGGACGACTTCGACTTTCCGAATGCGACCGAGGACTATGCCTACCTGGGTCAACTGCTGGAACTTGGCGGAAAGCGAGCGCGAAGACTCGATCTTGCGAAGGCGAACGTGCAGCAGGCTGAAGCGAACCGGACCCTGCTGAACCAGCAAATCGCCGGGCGTGTGGCTGCGGCGTACTGGGCTGCAGTGGCAAGCGCAGGCATCGAGAAGCTGCTGGAAGAAGATCTGCATGCGGCGGATGAGATCGTTCGCTACAACAAGGCCAGGGTCGATGCAGGTGCCATGCGCGGCATCGATCTGATCCGTGTGCAGATCGAGCGCGACCGTCTACTCCTCGCGTTGGAGGCTGCGCGCCGTGAGGTGGTCCTGAGCCGCATTGAGCTCTTCCGGCAGATGGGCCGTGCGCCGGATGCTGGGAGCACGCTGACCAGTTCGCTGGACTCTGCGATCCCTGTAACGAACGAGAACGTCGCCAGCGTGCTGGCCGTACGTGCCGATGTCCTCGCGGCCCGAGACGCTGTCACGGTTGCCGAGGCGGACGTTCGCCTGCAACGAGCCGACGCTGTGCCCGACCTCGATCTGCTGGGGGGATACAAACGCAACTCAGGCTTCAACACGGCCTACACCAGTCTGCAGATTCCTCTTCCTGTTCGCAATCGCAACCAGGGCGAGATAGCACGGGCAGAGGCATCGGTCAGATTAGCGAAGGATCGTCTGCAGCAGCTGGAGTTTACCGTGGCCTCGGATCTTGCGGCGGCGCAGGAGGCCTACACCCATCAACAGGCAATGGTGCGCGACATCCTGCCGGGTATGCGGGCACGGGCCAGGCAGAATCTCGCGATCATGGACGACGCTTACCGAACGGGCGGAGTCGACCTGCTGCGTTACCTGGACGCGGAACGAACCGAGTTCGATGTGGAAGTCACTGCGCTGCGTACGCTTGTGGAGTTCCAGCAGGCCGGACTCCGGCTACAGCTTGCCAATGGGGTACAACCGTGAAGCGCCTGAACTCTTTGTTGTCCCTCTTGATTGTGGCCTCCCTGCTGAACGGATGTTCCAGGAAGCAAGCCGATCAAGGCACTTCCGGCTCGTCATCTGACAAGTCTTCCTCTTCGTCGTCAAGCACCCAGGACCAGCCGGACAACTCGGCGAAGGGTGGCGCACAGGCAAATGACGTCGTGAAGATCTCGGCGCAGGACCAGCAACGCGCAGGCATCCAGACAGCGTTCGTGTTGGTGCAGCGCACACCGCGTACGCTCTCCGTCGCCGGCCAGGTTGCCCTGGATGAGCAACACACTTCGCATCTTGGAATTCTCGCGGATGGCCGGATTGCTGCGGTCAACGTGCTTCCCGGCTCCCCTGTTCGGCAGGGCCAGGTGCTCGGCAGCCTCCACAGCCACATGGTGCATGAGACCGTGGGTGCGCTCGTTCAGGCTTACGCCGAGGCAGACCGCCAACGCGGTGCGGTGACGTTTGCCAAACAAGCGCAGGCCCGGTACCAACACCTCTACTCGATCCAGGCTGCATCGCTCGAAGAAGCGCAACGCTCCGACCAGGAGGTGTTACAGGCACAGAAGATGCTTGTCGATGCCGAGGCGAGCGTTCACATGGAACGGGAGCACCTGTCTGAGTTGCTACAGGTAGCACCACAAACCCTCAATGCAGGTAACTTGTATGAACGTGAACTCATCCCCATCCGGTCGCCCATGGACGGCGTCGTCATTGCACGCAATGTCAGCGTCGGCCAGGTGGTTGCTACAGGATGGGTGGCATTCGACATCTCCAACCTGTCCACGGTCTGGGTCACCGCTGCAGTCAATCAGCAGGACCTCTCTCTCATCCATCAGGGCGCGGCGGCGGAGGTCGTCACCGCAGGCTTCCCAGACCAGGTATTCCACGGACGTGTCGCCATGATCGGAGATACGCTCGAGCCGGAGACACGCACCGTTCCGGTACGCATCGTGGTGCCGAATCCGGCAACGAAGCTGCGGCCCGGCATGTTCGCTTCGGCTCACATTGCGGAACCTGCGACACGCGATGCGGTCTTTATACCCGAAGACGCTCTGCAGGATATCAACGGCATGCCCGCCGTCTTCGTGACAACAGACGGCGTCAGCTTCCAAGCGCGCACGGTCAATGTGGGCACCCGATCCATGGGCAAGGCAGAGATCGTGGAAGGGCTGAAACCCGGAGATCGCATCGTCGTCAACGGTGCCTTCATGGTCAAGTCCGAGATGCTCAAAGGCACGATGGGAGACGGCTAGTATGCGGAAACTGGTCGACTTCTTTCTTGCGAATCGATGGCTCGTTGCCGCGCTCCTGCTGGTTCTCGTGATCGGTGGCATCACGGTGATGCTTCACTTGCCGTTGGAAGCCTTTCCTGATCTGACAAACAATCAGGTCGTCGTGACGGTGCAGTGCCCCGGCATGTCCCCGGTCGAAGTCGAGCAGCTCGTCACGTACCCCATTGAAACATCGATGATGGGCATGCCGAAGCTGCAGATGGTTCGCTCCACCTCGAAACTGGATCTTTCGATGGTGACTGTCATCTTCGACGACTCCATGGATAAGTACCTGGTGCGGCAGCTTGTGGCAGAGCGCATCAATCAGGTGGGCAGCCGCATTCCCGCGGGGCTACAACCGCAGATGAACCCGATGTCCACGGCCTTTGGCGAGGTGTACCAGTACACCGTGTCTGCGCCGAAGATGTCGCTCATGCAGATCAAAACACTGCACGACTGGGTGATTCGCTATGCGCTGCTGACGATCCCGGGCGTCAGCGAGATCAACTCCTGGGGTGGCGAGACGAAGCAGTACACCGCGGAGGTAGACCCCGACGATCTGCGTCGCTTCGACCTCACGCTCCATGATGTGGTGACGGCGGTGACAGAGAACAACGCCAACTTTGGCGGCAGCTACATCGAGCATGCCGAACAGCAGTACACCATCCGCGGGCTGGGCCGGGCAGAGAGCATCGAGGACCTGGGCAACATTGTCGTGTCCACCACCAGGGGTGTTCCCGTTCTGCTCAAGCAGGTCGCGACGATCAAGACGGCAGCGCTGCCCCGTCATGGCGCGGTCATGCGCAACGGCCAGGGCGAAACCGTTTCCGGCATGGTCATCATTTTGCGCGGCGAGAACGGACAAAAGATCATCAAGGAGGTCAAGGCAAAGATCGCCGGCCTCAAGCTGCCGGGCGGCGCGAAGATCCTTCCCTTCTACGATCAGTCCAACGTGATCAACGCCACCACGGCCACCGTTCGCCGCAACCTGATCGAAGCCGCAGTGCTCGTCGTGGTGATCCTGCTGATCTTTCTAGGCGACTGGCGTGCGGCGCTCGTCGTGGCTGTCGTCATCCCGCTTTCTCTGCTGTTCGGCTTCATCGGCATGAACCTGTTTGGCATCTCCGTCAACCTGATGAGTCTCGGCGCTATCGACTTCGGCACAATCGTCGACGGCTCCGTTGTGATGACCGAGAACTGTATGCACCGGCTCGAGAACGGTGCCGGCAAGCCTCTGCTGGACGTTGTGCGTGAAGCGGCGCATGAGATCTCGCGGCCGGTCATCTTCGGCGTGCTCATCATCATCGCCGTGTACCTGCCCGTGCTCACGCTGCAGAGCCTGGAGGGACGCATGTTCCGCCCGATGGCGGTCACAGTTGTCTCGGCGTTGGCTGGTTCGCTTCTGCTTGCCCTGTTCGTTGTGCCTACCTTGTGCACGGTCGCTCTGCGTCATCGAGCAAGGGCTTTGGCAACAACCGACCAGCAGAGTGCTCCTCCCCGGTCCAACTGGTTCGACGGTCTGCGGAGTGCATACGGCCGCTCGCTCGGCAGAAGCGAACGTCACCGCAAGCTGATCCTCACCGTTTCCGTAACCATGATCGTGGTCGCGATTGGGTCCCTGAAATTCATCGGTACGGAGTTC
>CAZZXY010000031.1:0-40173 GCA_964658105.1 Verrucomicrobia bacterium Tous-C9LFEB
GCAGGCCTCGGCGGCGGACACGACGAGCGCGAGCAGACGCTGAACCAGCTCCTGGTGGAGATGGACGGCTTCGAATCGAACGACGGCGTCATCCTGATCGCCGCTACCAACCGTCCCGACGTACTTGACCCGGCGCTGCTTCGTCCTGGCCGTTTCGATCGCCGTGTGGTTGTGGACCGTCCTGACATCCGTGGTCGTGAAGAAGTTCTCCGCGTTCACGCGAAGAAGGTTCCCATGGCCGAGGACGTCAACCTCAACATCCTGGCGCGCGGTACACCGGGCTTCTCCGGTGCCGACCTGGCGAACATGGTGAACGAGGCAGCTCTTACGGCGGCGCGCTTCAATCGCAAGGCTGTGCACATGTTCGACTTCGAGGTAGCGAAGGACAAGGTTCTGATGGGTGCCGAGCGCAAGAGCATGTTGCGCAGCCCGGAAGAGCTGAAGATCACCGCGTACCACGAGGCTGGGCACACGCTGGTCTCTGCCCTGCGGGAGCACTCCGATCCCCTGCACAAGGTCACGATCATCCCGCGCGGTATGGCGCTCGGCGTGACGGTCTACCTCCCCGAGGAAGATCAGCACACCGTCACCAAGGATTACCTGGAGTCTCGTCTTGCCATGATGATGGGCGGCCGCTGTGCGGAGGAGATCTTCCTCAAGAAGATGACCACCGGCGCCGGCAACGACATCGAGCGCGCTACCGATCTTGCCCGCCGCATGGTGTGTGAGTTCGGCATGAGCAAGCTCGGCCCGATGACTTTCGGCAAGAAAGAGCAGGAAGTCTTTCTCGGCCGCGACATCGGCCAGTCACGCGACTTTTCGGACGACACGGCGCAGCAGATCGACGCCGAGGTCCGGGGTTTCGTGGACGCCGCTTACAAGTCGGCTTACTCGATTCTGGAATCCAACCAGGACATCATGCACCGGATGTCGCAGGCCCTGCTGGAGCGTGAGACCCTGGATTCCTCCGAGATCGCGCTCATCATCGCCGGCAAGGAACTGCCCCCGATGAAGTCCGCGCTGGCATCCGTGGAAGGCAGCGGCACCGACGACACGCAGAAGGTCCTCAAGCCCGAGACGAACCGCAAGCCTGGCTTCGGCGAGGGTCACGCGCAAGCGTAGGCTCTACTCCTCCAACGAGAAAGGGCGGCTTCGGCCGCCCTTTCTTTTTCCCCCCGGAGTAAGCCAGCGGCGGGCCATTTACTCTAACGTTGATGACTCGATCGCAGCAGTCTGCGGCCATCCTCGCGACCTTCCTCCTGCCCCTCGCAGCGCACGCCCAAAGCTCCGCACAGGGCGCCACGACAACACCCGGATCGAAGGCGGATGCGCAGCGCGTCAAGCGATTGGATGAGCTGGTGCCGCCGTCCAAGGACGACCTCCTGCGTGGTGGGTATGGCCCTTACCGCGCGAACAATGATCTGCTCTCTTATGCGCTGTCGCTGCGTGTCGATCCTGACGCCGAAACCCTCCGGGGCAAGAACACGATACGTTTTCGGATGCTTGCAGATGGCCAGCGCATCCAGTTGGAGCTCACGCCGCAACTGAACATCGACAGCATCGAGCTGGCGGGCAAGCCGCTCAAGTACACGCGCGAGGAGCGCACCGTCTGGGTGGACTTCCCGGAGACGCTGCAGGCGGGCAGGACGTACGCGATCGACTTTGCCTACTCCGGCCATCCCGTGAAGCAGGGGCGTTTTGGCTGCTTCGCCTTTAACAAGGACAAGGAAGGCAAGCCGTGGATCACCACCGCCTGCGAGGAGGAGGGTGCCAGCACCTGGTGGCCGAACAAGGATCAATGGCGGGACGAGCCCCAGGACGGCATGGAGATCGCCGTTGCCGTGCCGAATGGTTTGACCGATGTTTCGAATGGCCGATTTGAAGGCTCAAAGGATCTGGGAGACGGTTACACGGAGTGGCACTGGCAGGTGCACTACCCGATCAACAACTACGACGTGGCGCTCAACATCGGGAACTACCAGCACTTCACCGGGCCGCAACACGGCGGGACGACGCTGGACTTCTATGCGCTCCCCGAGGACCTCGACAAGGCCAGGGTGCAGTTTGGGCAGGTCCCGGAGATGCTGGACGCGTATGAGCACTACTTCGGGGAGTATCCGTTCCAGAAGGACGGCTACAAGCTGATCGAGGTTCCGTATGCGGGCATGGAGCACCAGTCGGCGGTGGCTTACGGAAACCACTTCACGAACGGCTACTACGGGCGTGACTGGACAGGCGTGGGCATCAGCCCCAGGTTCGATTTCATCATCATTCACGAGAGCGGCCACGAGTGGTTTGGCAACGCCATCACCGCCAAGGACCGGTCCGACATGTGGATCCATGAGGGCTGGACCACCTACCTGGAATGCCTGTACGTGGAGTATCGCTTTGGCAAGGCTGATGCGCTGCGCTACACGGGCGGTCTGAAGCCAAAGGTGCAGAATCTTCGTCCGATCATCCCGCCGCGCGGGACCAATGCCGAGCCGCCGCAGGACCAGTATTTCAAGGGCGCGCTGATGCTCAGCACGCTGCGCAGTGTGGTCGACGACGATGCGAAGTGGTTCGCCGACATCCACGACTTCTACCAGCACTTCAAGTACCAGACCATCATGACCGACGACGTGGTCTCCTGGTGGAACCAACGCACCGGGATGAACCTCACGCCGTTCTTCGGCGAGTACCTGACCCATGCGGCGCTACCAGCGCTCGATCTGACCTATGATCCTGCTGCGAAGGCGTTCAGCTATCGATGGAGGGCTGACGAGCCCGGCTTCGCGATGCCCATCCGGGTCGGCGACCCGCAGCATTGGACGGTGATTACGCCAACGACTGCCTCGGCCCAGACCATTGCGTGGCCGGGTTCTCCGGGCGACTTCAAGGTCGCCACGGATCTTTACTATGTGAATGTGAACCGAACCGGGGACCAGCCGTGAAGCGCAGTGTCTTCAGGGCGATCTTGTGTCTCGTGCTGGTAGGTTCCATGGGGGGCTGCGGCTACCACCAGGTGGGTGCGGCCTCGCACGTTCCGCCCGGCATCCATACGTTGGCTGTGCCTATTTTCGCGACGCGCGTGCAGGCCTTTCGCACGGAGGTCGCTTTCACGCAGGCCGTGGTTCGCGAGCTGAATACGGCGACGCGCTACCGTGTGCTCACCGCTGTGCCCGGGAATGCGGACACGGATACCAACAACGCCGATGCCACGCTGAAGGGCACGATTCTCACCGAGGCGATCACGCCGCTGACCTATGACGCTTCCAGCGGCCAGACCTCCAGTTACCTGATGACGATCACGGCCAGCGTGCAGCTGGTGGCGCATGATGGCCATGTGCTCTATCGCAATGACGCTTTTCCGTGGCGCGAGCAGTTCCAGTCCACGCAGGATCTGTCGGGCTTTGTGCAGGAAGATCCCGCTGCCGTCCGGCGCCTGGCGCGGGACTTCGCGCAGGCGCTGGTCAGCGACATGATGGAGTCCTTCCGATGAGCGCACCCGATTTCACGCAGGGGCTGCGCAGCTTTGCTGCCCTGGATCGCTTTCTCAAGGAGGTCCGCAGTGACGCGAACCGCCGACCCGGCTACGTTCTTCTGGGTGACGAAGCCTTTCTCCAGGCCAGGGCCCGCGCCGGTGTTCTGGAGGCGCTGGTGCCCGGCGATCTGCGCGACTTCTGCCTGCACGACCTGGATCTTGCGCAGACGAGTATTTTTGAGGCGCTCGATCTCGCGCAGACGCCGTCACTCATGGCGCCGTTCCAGGTCCTGTTTTTGCGCAACTTGAAGACGCTGTACGGGCGCGGTCAGAAGAAGGACGAGTTCGGGGCGCTGGACGCGTACTTTCGGCAGCCGAATCCACAGGCTCTGCTGCTCTTCATCGGCGATCATATCCAGCTGCCGGCCGATCTCCGACGCATGGACTACACCGACAAGGAGCGCGCGGAGAAGATCCGCGAGAGCCTCGGTGACAGCTGCGGTGTGATTGAGTTCCAACGCGTTTCGGACGAGGATGCCGCACAGTGGGCGCAACGCAGCGCCCAGGCAGCCGGCCTGCGCCTCACGGACGATGCCGCCCGTCAGCTCGTGGAAGCGGTTGCGACCGACATGCTTTTGCTGGCCAGCGAGGTGGAGAAACTGACGCTTGAGGCAGGCGCACGTCACGCTGGGGAGATCACGCTGGCGGACGTCGAGACGATGGTGCCCGCCGCCAAGCAGCGCTCCCTGCACGAGCTGACCGATGCCATCAGCCGCAAGAACGCGCCCGAGGCTCTTGCCCTGCTGGGCGGGCTGTTGAACGCCTCCGACGGCGAGGATGCGGCGATCGGCCATGTGTTTTCGCTCGCAAAGACCTTCCGCCAGATGCTGATCCTGAACGAGCGGCAGGTTAAGGACCAGCGCGCGATCTGGCAGGTGCTCTGGCCGGGCTTCCGGCCTGCGCCTTTCGCGGCGGATGCGCTGATTGCGCAGGCCCGGCGCTATCGCAATCGCACGGAGCTGACCTCAGCCCTGCGCCAGATTGCTCGCGCCGACATGGACCTGCGCAGCAATCCACCGGACAAACGGCTCGTGCTGGAGCGGCTTGTGCTGCGGCTCTGCGGTGTGGCCAAGGACGCCCGCGATCAGCCGGCGGCTTGACCCTCGTCCGCGGTCGGGGCTTCCCTGCACCAGACTGCAGGTGAGCGAAGACCGCTTACTGCGGCTTTGAGAGAACCTTGCGGTTGCCGATTACCGGCGCCTGCGTGGGGTCGTTCGGGACCGTGTTGGGATCCACTTTCCGCTTCACGTCAGCTACGGGAACGGCGATGCCGGTTGTGTAGACGAGCGCATGACGGGCTGGTACGGAGACGTCCATCTGGTGCATACCGATGCTTTCGTTGGAAGGCCGCGAGAACTCAAGGATGTAGCGGTTCCTCATCATCTCCACCTCGCGTTGCACCAAGGAGCTCAAGTCGCCTGGTATGCCCTCCAGCATAAAACCGCCGCTGCCGGTGCATAGATAGTTGAAACCATCTTCCTGGTGCGGCCTGCGCCAGCGGCCGCGCGGAACACCGGACATCAGATCAGGCACGGTTACGGGTACAGGACGCAGCCCAAACACCGCGATGCTGTAGTCGTTCAGATACCGCCGCAGATGCGCCCAGGTGTTCCGGGAGCCCGCATCGACGCCGTCGGTGATCGCGAGCAACACGCGCCGGCCAGGTGCACTTCTGAGCTGCTGTCCGATGGCGCCCAGAGCGTCCCACAGCTCGACGCGCTTCGTGCAACTGCGCCTTGCTGCAGCGGGTCCTCCGTGCAGCGCGGGCAGGCTCAGTGCGCCATCGATTGCGTCTTCCAGTGCCGCTGGCGTGGCTGCTACCTGATTTGCAGTGCGGACGAGGTTGCAATCCAGCGCGTAGACGGTCATCCGATCCCCTGCACGAAACAAATCCCGTGGCAGCCCCGCAGCGATCCGTTCCGGGTGCTCAAGAAGCCCCGTGTCACTGCTGACGCGGTCATCCAGGAACACGGCAAAGCTCACCGCATCGTCGCCCTGCGTGCGGACATGTTGAGGGTGGAAGGGCGGACCGTTGTCCAGGCGCAAGGTGAAGTCTTTGGCCTCGAGACCCTCCAAGGGTCCATGCAGTCTGTCCATCACCAGGGAGGGAATCTGGATCAGGTCCTCATACACATGCAGCGTGTACGGGTGTTCGGTCTCCGGGGGAGCTGTCTTCGCTTCCTGGGCACCCAGCATCCAGGACACACCCTGTACGAGGCAGGTTAAAGCGATGAGGGCGAGGGATTTAAAGCCAGGTAAGCGGCTTTCAGCCCAAACGCCTGCGTGCGTTAAGCAGACACGCATGCCCGCCAGTATGTCATGGCGTTCACAAGTCCACATACAATCGTGGGACAAAGAGGTGTGATGAAGGTCTTCACCGAACAAACAAGCCTTGCCCTTTCCGGCGCAACGGTCGCACTGCTGCTGCACTGTTCCCTTTCTGCCCAGACGTCTTCCCTTCCGCAGGGTTCCGGTACCCCTCCCGTGGCGCATGTTCCCCTGGCCGCCGACTTCTTTACCACGCACTACAGCAAGCACGAGTTCAACATCGCCATGCGTGACGGCACAAAGCTTTACACCGCCGTCTACACGCCCCTTACGGCGCAGTTTGACGACAAGGGTCCTTACCCTTTCCTGATGACGCGCACGCCCTACAGCTGTGCGCCCTACGGGCTGGACAAGGACGTGCCCCACGTTACCGCGAACGAGAAGCTGCTGCAGGGCGGTTACATCCTTGTCTGCCAGGACGTCCGCGGCCGCTGGAACAGCCAGGGCACCTGGGTCGAGATGACGCCCTCCAAGGACGGCAAGGGCATTGACGAGTCGACCGATACCTCCGACACCATCGATTGGCTGCTCAAGAACGTGCCCGCCAACAACGGCAAGGTCGGGATCCTGGGCATCAGTTATCCGGGTTTCTATACCGCTGCCTCGATCGTCGACTCGCACCCGGCGATCAAGGCAGCCAGTCCGCAGGCTCCCATTATTGACCTGTGGATGGGCGATGATGCGTACCACGGCGGCGCGTTCATGCTGGATGCCAACCACTCCTTCTATGCCCCGTTCTTCGCCCCGCAGCACAACCCGCTGACCGTGGAGCCAAAGGCTGCCTTTGAGTTCCCGACCCAGAACATGTATGCGTTTTATCTCGGCATGGGCACACTCGCGAAGCTGGATTCCCCGGCCGGTGGCACGAACCCGTACTTCCATGACCAGGTCACCCACACGGTCTATGACGGGTACTGGCAGTCGCGCAACATCGGCCCGCACATGCACGGCGTCAAGGCCGCTGTCCTGAATGTCGGCGGCTGGTTTGATGCCGAGGATCTTGCCGGTCCGGTGAAGTCGTACCACACGATCGAGAAGCTCAGCCCCGAAGCGAAGGAGGACACGCTCGTTGAAGGTCCCTGGGTGCACGGTGGCTGGTCTCGATCGGACGGTTCGCGCCTGGGTGACATCAGCTTCGGTTCGCAGACCGGTGTGTTCTTTCGCGACACCATTGAAGCGCCGTTCTTCGACCATTGGTTGAAGGACAAATCGTGGACCCCGCTTCCACGGGCGTACACCTTTGAGACAGGCTCCAATGTCTGGAAGCAGTACCCAGCCTGGCCGCCACCGGATGCCAAGCCACGCACACTGTATCTGCAGCCGAACGGCGGGCTCAGCTGGACGGCCCCCACGGCCGCCGCGAGCAAGGATGAGTACGTCAGTGATCCGGCGCATCCGGTTCCGTTCACGTCCTACGTTACGGGCCCTGACGTGCCGCAGCGCTACATGGACGACGACCAGCGCTTCGCGGCGACGCGCTCGGATGTGCTGGTTTACCAGACTGAACCGCTTGCCGAGGACGTCACGGTGGCGGGCCCGGTGAACCCGAAGCTCCGCATTGCTTCCACCGGCACGGATGCCGACTTCGACGTGAAGCTCATCGATGTGTTTCCGGAATACTTCGTGGATCCCGAAGCCGAGGCACCCACGGGCAAGCGCTCGAATGCTCCCCCGGTGATTCTCCAGGGCTACCAAATGATGGTGCGCGGCGAGCCCTTCCGCGCCAAGTTCCGCAACTCTCCCGAGCACCCGGAGGCGCTGACGCCAGGGAAGATGACCGAGGTGAACTTTTCCATGCAGGACGTGAATCACACGTTCCGCAAAGGCCACCGGATCATGGTGCAGATCCAAAGCTCCTGGTTCCCGCTTACCGATCGCAACCCCCAGACGTTTCTTGATATCAGCAAGGCGCGTCCTGAGGACTTCGTGAAGGCGACGGAGACGGTCTTCCACCAGGCAGATGGTGCGAGCGGCATCGAGCTGCTGGTGCTGCCGCGCTAGCGAGGCAGCGGGCCGCCTTCTGGTACACCGGGACGGTCTTGTCGTCCCGGTGCCAGAGCTTCTGCATTCGAGGCGTTCTGCGCAGATTGTTCTAGCGTCCCGGTACGGGCTCAGCTACAGTGGCTCAACCGCTGGAGGAACGCATGGACCCGCAGCAACAACAACACATCGCAGGCATGATGGCCGGAATGGGCGCGGCACTTCTTGTCATCTGGCTCCTGGCGCTTGCCTTCTTTGTCTTCCTTTTTTGGCGCATTTTCACCAAGGCCGGTATGGCGGGTCCTCTCGCGCTCATTGCCCTATTCCCAGGCCTTGGGATCATTATTGTTCTGTGCATTCTGGCGTTCAGCGAGTGGCGTGTGACGCCCCTCGGTTCCGGGTACGCTTCCGGCGGACAGCCCTATCCGCCTGCTTACCCGTCCCAGCCCTACCCACCCTCGAACTATCCGCCCTCGGGTCCGCCAGCCCAGCTCTGACGTCGCTGAGCGCGCCCGCAGGTCCGCGGCACGGGGAGGACGGTGTGACTGCTAGCATTGAGGACAGATCATGTCCTCTGCAGCTGTTTCGTCGCCCCGCCCCACCCGCGTCCGCATCGCCCCTTCGCCTACAGGCGATCCCCATGTCGGCACTGCCTATATTGGCCTGCTGAACTACCTTTTCGCTGCCCAGCGTGGCGGCCAGTTCGTGCTGCGCATCGAGGACACCGACCGCACCCGCTTCGTGTCCACTTCCGAGCAGATGATCTTTGACGCCCTGCGCTGGATCGGGCTGACCTGGAACGAGGGTCCGGATGTTGGTGGACCGTACGGTCCTTACCGCCAGTCCGAGCGCACGGAGATCTACCGCGAGTACACGGAGAAGCTGCTCGCCAGCGGGCACGCCTACCGCGCCTTTGAGACCCCCGAAGAGCTCGATGCCGAGCGTAAGGCGCAACTCGCTGCCAAGCAACCGCCCAAGTACAACGGTCGTTCCCGCACGCTCTCCGAAGCCGAGATCGCCGAGAACCTCGCTGCTGGCAAGACCTTTACGGTGCGCCTCAAGGTGCCCAGCGAGGGCTCCACGACCTTTCGCGACGAGCTGCGCGGCGATGTCACCTTCGATCACGCCAACGTCGACGACCAGGTCCTGCTCAAGTCCGATGGCTATCCCACTTATCACCTGGCCAACGTCGTCGACGACCACCTGATGGGGATCACGGACGTAATCCGTGCCGAGGAGTGGATCAGCTCCACGCCGAAGCACGTGCTGCTGTACCAGGCTTTCGGCTGGGAGCTGCCAAAGTTCTGGCACATGCCGCTGCTGCGCAATGCCGACAAGAGCAAGATCTCGAAGCGCAAGAACCCGGTCTCGCTGAACTTCTACCGCGACTCAGGCTTTCTGCCGGAAGCCCTGCTGAACTACCTCGGCCTGATGGGCGGGGGCATGGCGCAGCCCTCCGAGCAGGAGATCGTCAGCAAGGGTCTGGACTTGAAGCTGAGCGATATGTTCTCGCTCGGGGACATGCTCGAGCGCTACGACTTTGGCCGCATCTCCCTTGGCGGCCCGGTCTTCGACCTCGTGAAGCTGAAGTGGCTGAACGGCGAGTACATTCGCAAGCTCTCGCCGGAGGAGTTTTACGCGGCCCTGCGCCGCACCGTCTTCTCCGACGCGTATCTGGAGGCCATCGCCCCGCTGGTGCAGACCCGCATCGATACCCTGGGCAGCATCGGCGACATGGCGGACTTTTTCTTCCGAGACAACGTCATGCCCGCCGAGTCCGTGTGGCTGCCCAAGAAGCGCACGGCGGAGGAGACGCTGGTCTTTGCCGGCGAGCTGCTGACGACGCTTGAGACCGCAAGCTGGGAAGGCCCGGCGATTGAAGCCGCCATGAAGCAGCTTGGCGAGGCGAAGGGATGGAGCGTGAAAGAGAATTTCATGCTCTTGCGCGCTGTCATCACCGGGAGCGTGCAGTCGCCTCCCCTGATGGAAAGCCTGATCGTCTTTGGCAAGGCGCGCTCGCTGGACCGCGTACGGCGCTTCATTGAGACACAAAAGAAGCCTGCCAAGCGCTAACAAAGAACTTCGGCAGGAGCAGCGGGGCGGCGTAGGATGCCCCCATGCCTCTCGGAGCCAACCAACCGATCGGATTCATCCCTACGGCGAACGCCGAGGCCGCCCGCACCTTCTACGAGACCGTTCTCGGCCTGCACTTCGAGAGCGACGATGGGTTCGCTCTTGTCTTCCGGCTCGGGCCCGCTCGCGAAACCACCCTGCGGGTGGTGCGCACCGGTGCCTTCACACCCGCTCCCTTCACGATCTTTGGGTGGGAGGTGAGCGGCATTGAGGGCTGTGTGGACGATCTGATCGCCGGGGGCATAAACCTGCTCCGTTTCAGCTTCTTCGAGCAGGACGAACGCGGCATCTGGGACGCGCCTGGCGGCGCGAGGGTCGCGTGGTTCAAGGATCCGGACGGCAACACCCTGTCCGTCTCCCAGCACCCAAAGTGAAAACCGCTGCCCTGCTTGGCGGCGCAGACCTCAGCGCGCGGCGACGGCGACTTTGAATGGCAGACTTCGCGGCGGGAAACACGACCGTGCATCGCAGGCCTGGTATTTGAGCGCACCTGTGAGAAGGTGATCCCCCTTTGCCGCCAGAAGCTGGAGCCGCACCCGAAACTCACCCTGGTAGGTGCTGAGGGTCTCTCCGTTGCCGACCTCCAGGCGCAGGGGCACACCCGCCGGGTACTCCTGCCCCAGCGTCCTGACCTGTTCGGCTCCCGTGACGTCCAGCACCGTGGGCACCAGGAGCTCGTCGTGGGGGGTGTGCGAGTTGATGTGAAAGCCCGGGTCGACCCGAAAGCGTAGCTCCACCCATGCCGGTCGCTCTGCTTTCAGCTGCAGGGCATCGCTTAGCAATTCGACGTGCCCGCGGCGCAGGGCGCTCGCTCCAGGCACATCGTCCCCCAGGTGGATCTCCTGCCCACGCAGTGCGCAGGCAGGCAGCGCGGCGCTTAGCAGCACCGCGGCTCTTCCCATTGCTTTCAGCCGGATTTTCACGTGGTCTCTTGCCCTCAGCGTCTTTACCGGGCCGCAAGCACCGTCTGGATCATGGCTTCCATCTGGTCCTTGCTGGGCGCCCCGGCCGAGACGTTGATGACCTTGCCCGTCCGATCGATGTAGAACGTCTCGGGAAGGTAGTCCACCCCGCCGTAGGCCTTGGACACACGTTCTGTCCCATCCGGCATCAGGACCGGGTAGCTGACCCCGATCTTTTTGGCCACGCGCGCGACTTCGGTCGGGGCCATGCCGTCGTCCTGGTTGAGGCCCAGCACCACGAGACCCTGGCCGCTGTACTTTTTCGAAAACTCCTCAAACCAGGGCATTTCCAGCTTGCAGGGACCGCACCAGGTCGCCCAAAAGTTCACCACCACGGCCTTACCTTTGAAGTCGCCCAGCGACACCTTCCTGCCATCCGTGCTCACCAGCGTGAAGGCCGGCGCCGCCCTGCCCTGCAACTGGGCGCCTTCGGCATCGGGCGCAGCGCCCGGGTCGCCGGCCGTTGCCGGGATCAGCTCCACATGGGTGGCCGCTATCGTCGCCCTGCGTGCCCGAAGATTCACAACGCCCGCCCAAGCGAGCCCGGCGATCACCAGCAACATCGCCGCCAATACCCCAAATCTGCGCACCATCGCCATTCGCTCCCGCGCGACCCGCCTCGCGCTCCACCTCAAGTCTACTGCCGCGCACCCGGTAGGACCTCGCTCGCTCGCGCCCGCTCTGCTAGCATCCGCTTGGAGTGGACCCCATCTCTCAGACTGCCGCCTCGCCCGCCGAACTCGTCCGCATCGAGGCAGCCGCGCTCCATCAGCTGGCAGACCGCCTGGAGGGTCCGCAGCGCCTCGCCTTTGAGGAATGTGTTGCCACGCTGGAACGCACCGTCCGCAGCGGCCGCAAGCTGACCGTTACCGGCATCGGCAAGAGCGGCCACATCGCCCGCAAAATCGCGGCCACATTCACATCGCTTTCCATTCCAACGCCCTTTCTGCATCCCGCCGAGGCGCTGCACGGGGATCTCGGGCTCCTGATCGCCGGCGATGCCCTGCTGGCGTTGTCGTACAGCGGCGAGACCGAAGAGCTGGTTCGCCTCTTGCCTTCTCTGAACCGCCTCGGCGTTACGCTTCTTTGTTTTTCAGGATGTGCCGACTCGACCCTGGCGCGGGCCAGCGCCCATGTTCTGGACGTCTCCGTCGATCGCGAAGCCTGCACGCACCAACTCGCACCCACGGCCTCCACGACCGCCATGCTTGCGCTGGGCGACGCCCTGGCCATCACGCTTTCGCAGCGACTGGGGTTTGCGCCACAGGCCTTTGCTGAGCTCCACCCCGGCGGCTCACTGGGTCGGCGTCTGACGCCCGTCCGCGACCTGATGCACACGGGCGATGCGATCCCCGCTGTGGGCCAGCACGCTCCCATGCCCGAGGTCATCCATGAGATGAGCGCCAAACGCCTGGGCATGACCACGGTCCAGGACCCCGCCGGCGTGCTGCTGGGCGTCCTCTCCGACGGCGACCTCCGGCGCCTCTTTGAACGAAAAGGCCCGGACGCCTTTCATCACACGGCGGCGGATGTCATGAACACCCAGCCTCGTACCGTGGGTGCTGACCTGTTCGCGGCAGACGCTCTGAACGTTATGGAAGCCCACAAGATTACCGCGCTTCTCGTCACGGCGGACGGCACGGCCGCGGGCGCGCTCCGCGGCGTTATCCACCTGCACGACATTCTCCAGGCCCTTGCGCTTCCGTCTTCCACCGCGCCGGCGACGGCACGCCAGGGTCCGTCAGTCCACCTTTAGGGGTGGCCCGACCATCTCCATACCAAATTTGCGGAGCACCTCGGCATCGCTCGCGGTCGCGGCGTACGCTCCCGGCTTGATGCCCATGTCCTCGCGGTCGTTGAAGAAGGCTTCCATCTTCCCCGCAGGGCAGAAGGTCAGGAGCAGTCTTCCTGCGGATTCGCCGACAAAGGCCCAGGCATGCGCCACGCCACGCGGACCGAGGACACAGTCTCCCGCCTTCAGGTGGAACAGCTCGCCACCGACCTCCACCAGGTACTGCCCTTCGAGCACATAGAACAGTTCATCTACCCCGTGGTGAATGTGACGGTTCGGTCCACCTTTCCGGTGGTTGGACTGTTCCAGCACGAACATGGCCCCACCCGTCTCCGCGGTGAGCACCTTGTAAGCCGTGGAGCTGACGCCCACAGCGTGTTTTTTGCCTTCGCGATCCTGGCCGGCGGGCACAAGGCTCGCCTTGGCCTCCCCGGAAGGGCTTGCAGCCTGAGCGAGACACGTCCCCGCCGGCAGGGCAAGAAGTGCAAGTTCCAGAAACGACCGACGGTGCCTGTCCATGCGCTAACCTTCCGAGTCAGCCCAGTCTAGACAGCTCTGTCGGGATCCCAAGGGAAATCGTCCCTCTCGCAGGCCGAAGACGACAGGAGCCCCGGTCTCTGCGCCCGATACAATCACTCAAGACATGCAACGCTGGTCCCAACTTTTCATTCCCACCCTCCGCGAAGCCCCCGCCGACGCCGAAGTCGCCTCCCACAAGCTGCTGCTGCGCGCTGGCTACATCCGTCAGCTCGGCGCCGGGATTTACAGCTATCTCCCGCTTGGCCAGCGCGCGCTGAACAAGATCGTCCGGATCGTCCGCGAAGAGATGGACCGCATCGGCCAGGAGTTCCTGCTGCCTGCCCTGAATCCCAAGGAGATCTGGGAAGAGAGCGGCCGCTGGACCGGCATGGGCGACAACATGTTTCGCCTGAAGGACCGCAAGGGCGCCGAGCTTGCCCTCGCCATGACGCACGAAGAGATCATGACCTCCATCGCGCGCAACGAGCTGCGCAGTTACAAGCAGCTGCCCCAGATCTGGTACCAGATTCAGACCAAGTTCCGCGATGAACCGCGCCCGAAATCCGGCCTGCTGCGCGTGCGCCAGTTCCTGATGAAGGACGCGTACAGCTTCGACCTCGACGAGGCGGGGCTCGACGAGAGCTACCGCAAGCATGACGAGACCTACCGCCGCATCTTTAACCGCTGCGGCCTTGAGTTCGTCGCCGTTGATGCGGACTCCGGCTCCATGGGCGGCTCGCAATCGCAGGAGTTCATGGTCTACACCGAGGCCGGGGAAGATCTGATCGCCAGCTCACCCTCGGGCTATGCCGCCAACCTCGAAAAGGCGATCAGCGTTCTGACGCCCGTCACCGACCTCGAAGCGACGGGCGATGGCCTGCCCGAGCTCGTGCCCACACCCGGTAAAGCCGCTATCGCCGATGTCACCGCATTCTTCGGCATCGAAGCCTCGCAGGACATCAAGTGCGTTGCGTTTATGGGCTCGCTGATCGACCAGGGCAACGCACCACTGCGTCCCCTTGTTGCCTTTCTGCGCGGCGATCACCAGGTCAATGAGACCAAGCTGAATGCCCTCACCGGCACCGCAGACCTACGCCCCATGACCCCGGAGGAGCTGGAGGTCTATATCGGCGGCCCGGCCGGCTACCTCGGCCCGATCGGCATCCCCGAAGTGATGACCGGCGGCTCGCTCAACGGACTGAAGAGCGGCAAGCCGCTCGAGAAGCTGAAGGGCGTAACCCGGGACAGCGATAGCAAGACCCTCAAAGCTATTGTCGTCATGGATTCAGGCCTTGAGGGCCGCAAGAACCTCGTTGCGGGCGCCAACAAGCTGGATTACCACTTCCGCAATGTGACCCCCAGCCGCGACTTCACGCCTACCGTCACCGCCGACATCCGCAACATCAACGAGGGCGAACTCGACCCGGTCGGTCAACAGCCGCTGCGCCTCGGCAAAGCCGTCGAGATCGGTCATATCTTCAAGCTCGGCCGCAAGTACACGGATGCCATGCACGCCCGCGTTCTCGACAAGGATGGCAAGGAGGTCACGCCGATTATGGGCAGCTACGGCATCGGCATCGAGCGCATCCTCACCGCCGCCATCGAGTCTTCCGCCGCCGGGTTCGCCACCGACGCTGTGAATGCACTCGGAGCCGGGGCGGACAGATCTGGAGGGAAGCCCGCTACGAATCTCGAGCCCCAGTACGCCCTTCCGCCCTCCATCGCTCCCTTCGAGGTTGTGGTCACGATCACCAACACCCGCGAGGCCGCGCTCAACCAGGCCGGCATTGATCTTGCCGAAGCCCTGACCACCGCCGGTGTCGATACCCTGCTTGATGATCGCGACGAGCGCGCCGGCGTCAAGTTCAAGGACGCCGACCTTATCGGGATTCCCTTCCGCATCAACATCGGCAAGAAGTTCGCCGATGGCGCGTACGAGCTCGTGGACCGCCTGAACGGAACAACACTCGAGATCACCGTGGACGGCGCCGCGGCCCACATCGCCCAGCGGGTGGAAGCGTCCAAGGAGTAGGGAGGCTGAGTGACTGCACGCGACCGAACATCCGGTGCTGCTGCCGTGCGTGAGCCTGGATCCGACAGAGATCGGAACGGTACGGGCAGGTGTGCCGTATGCTCATTTACATCGCCAACGGCGCTTGCGCGTCTGCGGGGAGCGCGGCCACACTCCCCGTGGCAATTCACCGCCCGTCCTACAGTCCGGCCCTGAGGCGTCGCACCCATGCAAGCTTCTCCCCCAGCCGCGAAACGCAGATCCCGCCTCGCCGGCGCCCTTCGCACAGCGCTTCTGCTTAGCCTGGTTCTGGCTCTCCTGGGCAGCCTGGGTTTCGCCTTGGCGTACCACCGCTATAGCCGCGTCGTCGACCGCCGCCTTGCTCACAGCAGCCTCTTCGCCGCACGGCCCCGGGTTCGCCCCGTCCGACACACCGCGCGCCCCGGCGGTTCCCTGGCACTGCTCTCCAGCAGCTACAGCCGTCCCCCCCGTACCGTGCCGGCGTACGATGCACTGCCACCCCAGCTTGTTGCGGCCGTTACTGCGATTGAAGACCGCCACTTCTTTCAGCACGGCGGTGTCAACTACGCCCGCACCGCCCAGTGCGCCCTGGAAGATGCCGTTACCTTCCACACCGTCTGTGGCGGTTCGACCATCACCCAGCAGCTCGCCCGCGTCGACTTCCTTTCTCCACAGCAGACCCTGCGCCGCAAGTTCGCCGAGATCGTCATCGCGCGCCGCCTCGAAGAGCGCCTGACCAAGCAGCAGATCTTTGCGATGTATGCCGCGCAGATCAACCTCGGACAGAATGGACCGCAGCCGATCAAAGGGTTCCGCCAGGCCGCGCAGGCCTACTTTGGCAAAGACCTCAACGAGCTCGATCTGGCGCAGTGCGCCCTGCTGGCCGGCATGATTCACGCACCCAACTTCGACAATCCGTATCGCCACCCCGACCGCGCCGCACATCGCCGCAATGTCGTGCTCGACACCATGGTCGAGACGGGTGCCATCACCCGTGCGTACGCCGACCAGGCGAAGGCCGAACCCCTCAACCTCGCCGGCCTCCACGCGCCTGACCCCGTCTCTGCTCTCGATGTGCCTGCTCTAAGCTAGAGACTCGCCCACGGAGTGAGTGCCACCAGCCAGTCTGCTCCAGGCACCGGAGCCCACCAGCCACGATCCACTACCACCCGGAATCCAGAACCTACAACCACCTTGCCCGTCCTCGTTAAAGTCGCCCGTTCCACCCGGCATTCGCTCCCTTTTCGCGCCTTTCGCGCGCTGCTTGTGCTGATCCTGCTCGTCGCCGTTCTCTTCGGCCTCACCTTCGCCTACGAGTATCACCAGTACGCCGGCCTCGTGGATCAGCGCCTCGCCCAGGGGCCGCTCTTTGCCTCCATGGCACAGATCTATGCCGCCCCGCAGGAGGTCCGCCCCGGCCAGCACTTGAGTGCTGAGACCATTGCGGCTTCCCTGCGGAAAGCCGGCTACGACGGATCCTCCAGTCAGATGGGCAGCGTCGATCAGAATGGCGAAAGTGTCCGCATCAAGCCCGGCGCCCAGAGCTATCTGGCTGCTGACGGCGCCACCATCGACACCTCCGAAGGCGTTGTGCAGTCCATCACGGCGGAGAATGGCGCGCAGCTCGCCGCCTACAAGCTCGAGCCGCAGCTGATCACCGCGCTCAGCGAGGACAAGAACCGCACCAAACGGCGCATGGTCACCTACGACGGCATTCCGCCACGGATGGTGCAGGCCGTGCTCGCCATTGAAGACCACCGCTTTTTTGAGCACTCGGGCATCAATTACGTCCGTACGATCAAGTGCGCCGTCCAGGACATTCTTTCCCAGCACAAGAGTTGCGGCGGTTCGACACTCACCCAGCAGCTCGCCCGCGGCTTCTTCCTGACGCCGCAGAAAACTTACGCCCGCAAGATCGCCGAGATCATGATCACGTACCAGCTCGAAGATCGCTTCAACAAGCAGCAGATCTTCGAGATGTATGCCAACCAGATCAACCTCGGCCAGCGCGGCAGCTTTGCCGTGAACGGCTTCGGTGAGGCCGCCCAGGCCTACTTCGGCAAACCGCTCAAGCAGCTCGACCTTGCCGAATGCGCCACGCTCGCCGGCATGATTCAGCGGCCCAACTACTACAACCCCTATCGGCACCCTGACCGCGCCGCCGAGCGCCGCCACGTCGTCATCGACTCCATGGTTGAGACCGGCGCCATCACAGCCGCCCAGGCCGAAACGTCCAAAGCCGAGCCCATCAGACTCGCGCCCGCCGAGGTCGACGCCTCCGAGGCGCCCTACTTCGTCGACCTTGTTCATGACCAGCTCACCCAGCGACTGGGCGACGTTGATACATCGCATTCCTCGCTTCGCATCTACACCTCGCTCGATCCGGATCTTCAGAAAGCGGCCGCCGAAGCCGTGGATATCGGCATGAAACGCGTGGACGCTCTGGTGGCGGCGAATCATAAGCGCGGGGTCGGGTCGGGCAATCTGCCCCAGGTTGCGCTGGTCGCCCTGAACCCACACACCGGTCAGGTCCTCGCTCTGGTCGGTGGCCGCAACTATGCCGCCTCCCAGCTCGATCACGCAACCTCCAGGCGCCCACCCGGCTCCATCTTCAAACCCTGGGTTTACGCGACCGCCGAAGAGCAGGCCGTGGACGGCCAGACGCTGGACGGCCAGCCTTTTACCGCCATCACCACGCTGCATGATGTGCAGACCACCTTCAGCTTCGATGGCCAGACTTATAGCCCGGGCAATTTCATGCATGAGTACCACGGCGATGTCCCGGCCATCTACGCTCTCGCGCACTCGCTTAACAACGCCACCATCTCGCTCGGCCAGCAGGTCGGGTTCGGCAATGTCGCGGCGCTGGGACGCGCCTCTGGCGTCACCACGGCGAAGGGAACTCCCGCGGTTTCACTCGGCACCTACGGGGCCTCTCCGCTTGAAATGGCTGGCGCCTATACCGTCTTCGCGAACAACGGAGTCCATCTAACCCCCTGGCTGCTGTCGAGCGTGCGCAACACCCAGGGCGACGTCGTCGCGGACTACACCCCCGACGCCAAGCAGGTCATGAACCCGAAGGCCGCGTACCTGACGCAGAACCTGCTCGAAGGCGTCATGAACTTCGGCTACGGTGTTGCCGTGCGTAAGCTCGGCTTCACTGCACCGGCTGCAGGCAAGACCGGCACCGACAATGATGCCTGGTTTGCGGCGTACACCTCCAACCTGATCTGCATTGTCTGGATCGGCAACGACGACTACGCTGACATCAAGCTGCAGGGTGCCGTTGCCGCCGCCCCGATCTGGGCCGAGTTTATGAAGCGCGCCATCAAGCTGCCCCAGTACTCGGACATGAAAGCCTTCACGCCCGTGCCGGACGGCATCCAGATGGTGCGCATCGATCGCGCCAGCAACCTGCCTGCGGATGACTCCTGCCCCGGGGATGGCTATAACGCAGCCTTCCTCGTCGGCACCGTGCCCCAGAGCACCTGCAGCCACATGGGTATCGATGCCCAGACACTGGGGAATCAACTCTTCGGCGAAGGCACAAACACCAGCGCTCCCATGGTGACACCGGGCTCTCCGACGGCTTCGCCCACGAACAGGTCTGGTCAACCAGCTTTTCCGCAAACGCCACGTCCGCCGAGCCCCTACCAGCCGCAGTCGCTGGACCCCAACCAGCCGGCTACAGACGACCATAAGCACCGCAACGCCTTCCAGAAGATGTTCGGCCTCGGCAAGCCCAAGCAGCCCGACGCAGACGACAACACGCAACCACCCCAGTAAGCGATGCGTCGCGGCCTCTCTGTCCTGAGCGGATAGGAAGGCTGCCGTACCACGCGCTGTACCGGCGACTAGACCCGTACGCTGCGCCGCCGGAGCCCGGCCACACAGGTCAGCCCTGTTCCCATCAGCAACAGGGAGCCAGGCTCCGGTGTAACAGCGGAGCTGGTGAGAAAATTCGCTCCAAAGAACGCGCCGCCCGCATCCGCTTCCAGGTTCTCCGAGCGCGTGCTGAACTGCAGGACATCATCGCTTGCGAAGACGTCGCGCTGGTACGTGATCTCCGGGGCTACCGTGAAGCCGGCCGTTCCAAAGGTGTAACCATCCAGAAGGCCGGAGGTGCCCATGACCTCATAGCCGTCGCCGGCTGTCAGCGTCACAGGCCCAACGGCGTTGTAGTTGAAGAAGCCCTGCTGCAGTCCGGTGCCGTTCACGGTTGTCCACGCCAGAAGACCCCCGTTGCTGTTGTAGAGCCCCACGGTATGCGTCTCCTTCAGGCCTCCATCGTCGAAGTACCCCAACGCTGTGACCGTGATCGAGGTGTTGGCCGTGAACGCATAACCCAGACTGAAGCCCAGGCCGTTATTCATCGGACTGCCCGGCGAGAGGAAATCGATACCCGCGGTATCGGCCTTGGCTGCGGCAGAAAATGGAACAGCCAACAAGAGTGCTGCAACGAGTGAAGCCCAGGCTTTCATGTGACACGCCCTGTAATGAGATGACCAGAGCCTACACGCGAAAAACGGCGCTTCTCTAAGCCATTAGTAACCAGCTTCGTCTTCTCGGTAAGTCCCCTGCTCGGCCTGCAAGGGACGCACCTTGGGGACGCAACGGGTGCTTTGCGTTCCACGGGGCGGGCGATCAGCCTATCCTGAAGAGGTGAGCAGACGCACCAACACATACATCCTGGGGCTGCTTCTCGCAGGCGTCATGGCCTACACCTCCACGCTGTCGGCTAACCACAAGCATGCCCTCCACACGCAAGGTGCGCTCCATCCCTGGCTTCACTTCTTCGGCTTTGCCGTTCTCGCGTTCCTGCTGATCCGCGCCACGCACTCCCAGGCGCTCAGGGTCCTGCTCTTCGCGTTTCTGCTGTTCTTTGGCTGGGGGACAGAAGCGCACGAGAGCGGAAAGAATGGCTGGCCCATTGAAGTGAAGGATGTCCACACGGACGCCATTGGCGTCGCGCTGGGCTTCGTTCTGGCCCTGATCGGATCACCGGTCAGGCCCCAGAAGGCTTTAGAAGCACGGTTGAAGTCCAACTAAGGTCAGTTGGACTCCGCATCTGCGATTCCGTTCTATGGTTGGCATTCCCGCGCGCAAGACCTGCTTTCCTCTTGTGCGAACTCCATGGACGCCCAGCCACAACGGCCTAACAACCCCCGCGTCGTCGTCCCCCCAGCACCTTCACCATGCGCCCGACCGGCGCTTCCTCGCTCTGCCCTGCCGCTGCTACCCACGGCTGGCACACCGGGCACCAATAGGTGGACCTCACCTGCTCCCCCTGCTTGCGCATCATCACCAGTGCCCCGCAACGCCGGCACTCCTGCCCTTGCCGTCCATAGACCCACAACCGTTCGCCCGCGTTCATGTTGTGTGTCGTGCGTCGGTTGCCGGAGTACGTCACAATGGCATCGCCGCCCGTCGCAGACGATCCGTTTGCGACGTTCGCCCGCATGTAGCGCCCTGAAACGTCGGCCATGACCTGGAGTTCACGCTCGGTCAACGTGCGCATCTGCCGGAAGGGGTTCACCCCCGCCGCAAACGGTACCTCGCTCTTGTAAACATTGCCCAGGCCAGCCATCACGCGCTGATTCAACAACGTCACCCCAACCTCAGCCTCGGGATGCCGCGCCCCGTGGTCGCGCAAAGCCTTGATACCCGCCTCGGTGTCATACGCGTCGCTCAGGATGTCCACCCCGAGCTTCGGCACCTGCGAATACCGCAACAGCGTCCGCTCGGTGTGGAACTCCGCTACAGGCACATTGACGGCCAGCGTCACAAAGTCCGCTACGCTGATCGCACATCGCACCGAGCTGCGCGGCACACGCCACCGCTCCCCCGTGCGATAGATATGCCATGACCCCGACATCAGCATGTGCGTCACCAGGATCAGGTCGCCGGAAAAGTGCACGAGACACCATTTCCCTCGAGCCTCGACCTTTTCCACCGTCCGGCCCACCATGCCCTTGCTGTCCGCGACGGAAGCCAGCGTGGCGACAGCCGCTTCAAACCCCGTGACCACCTTGCCGCCAAGCGCCTTGTTCAGCGCACGGGCAGACCGATAGATTGTGTCCCCTTCAGGCATCGTTGCTTCCTTGACTCACCCACGTAAGATGACGAACCCTGCGGGTGCGATGCGCCGCGGACCCCAGCCACCAAGCAGATCGATCCCGCCGTTCGCTTGTCAAACATATTTGACATGCGTGGAAGCAGGTCGTAAGCTCAGGCAAGTAAAACATTTTTGACATCGGAGTTTTGCCATGACAGCAGGTCTTTCCTATCAGGAGAAGTCCCTCTACGGCTCGCTTGTGGCGGAGCTCCTCGTCTACGGACCCTACTTCTTTCTGCACCAGAACAACTCCGTCAACAAGGTCGCCGGCATGATCGTCGGCATCCTTGTGCTGCAGATCATCCTTCAGTCCGCCATTGCCGCCTTTACGCGCAACCGCACCACGGATGAGCGTGACCGCCTGATCCTGCTGCGCGGCTACCGCGCGGGGTACATCACCATCGTCTCGTTCATGGTGCTGGGACTGGGCATGCTCTGGCTGCATGCGACCGCCAAGGATTTGCCGTTGCACAGCGGCATGCTGGCTCTGCATTTCCTCAGCGTCTTCTTCGGCATGCTGGTGATCGCGGACATCGTCAAAACGGCAACGCAGATCGTTGCGTACCGGAGAGCGCTCTGATGCCTTCGATCCGCAATCAGATTCGCGAGCTCCGTGCCGTGCATTCGTTGACACAGCAGGAGCTCGCCGACCGCATCGGGGTCACCCGCCAGACTGTGATTGCCATCGAGGGAGACAAGTACTCGCCGTCGCTTGAGACCGCGTTCAAGGTGGCCCTCGTCTTCGGCGTATCGCTCGAGCAGGTCTTTCAATATGAGCCCAAGGGGAAGCGATGAACATCACCCTGACTCGCGGTCGCTGCAGGCTAACTCAACAGCGGTGAGCCGGTCATCGCCTGGTGGAAGAGTCCCCACACGGCCAGAAGGTATACTGCAGAACCCGCGACGACGCCCGCCAGCTGTACTGGACGAGGCAAGCGAGTCCGGGACAGTCCATACCCAAGCAGCGGCAGCAGTTGCAGTGCATGCAACGCAAAGAACTGGGCCACGCGAAGGTCGCCGTGAGCGGTGCTCCAGTTGACGAACGGCAGCCCCGGACCACCGTCCTTGCCTCCCACGGTGTGGGCCTGAAATTTGGCAATCATGAACACGCCTTCCAGGCTGCCGGCCAGAAAGATACCCAGTCCAAGGCGGAGACCCCAGACGGCAGCACGTGGCCACTCGGTGCCAGTGGAGCACACGAGCACCATGAGCCATAGGACGAGAGCCGTGTTGAGCGCGATCAACAGACCCATCACGCTGAACAGCATGGCATCCTCAACCGTGCTGAAGTTCATGTGGGAGCGCACGCCGCGCAAAGACTGCAACGAAATGATGCCGTTCTCGATCACCATCGATATCCCGATTCCCCAGCCGATGACCCACCGCATCCTGGGCCACCGCCCCAGCGCAGACAGCGCAGCAGCCACCGTCAGCAGATAGAGGATCACGGAAAGATCAAACTTCATCGGCTTGATCCAGGGGTTCAGGCCAAGCAGGACGCGATGATCGAAAGGAAGCGCCACCAGCGCAAACAGAAGCAGAAACGCGTTGAAGAGCAGCGCAAGGCGAAGACCGAGATGTTCACGCCACGCCCTCGCGATGAACGCCTTCATGCCGCGATCTCTTTTCGCATCGCCACGCGAACGAGCAGGTAGGCCGCGAGCCCCAGCGGACCGAGCAGAAACGTGAGCACCAGGCAGGGTGCAACCACCCAACGCGAGATGCGGAGCCGCGCTGCGTCCCGTGCCTCCCACGCACCCGTGAACAGGTCAAAGGCGAGGTAATGAAGCCATCCAGCCAGCAGCGCTTCGGGTGCGCTGAAGAGCAGCCTCACTGCCGCTAAACTCCCGAACCCGGCACCCCCCGGCGGATGTGCATGCAGCAGCAACCAGCCGTACGTCACGGCAAGCAGGAGCGGCACGGCAAAGGTGGTGTAACGTCGCGTCCAGACCCACGTGGGCGCAAGCATCAGCAAGAGCCAGCCTGGCAGGACCAGATTGCCACCGAGATGAAACAACGTGTCGAGGTTCACTGGCTGCACTGTACGGGACCTGATGCCGTCCTGTTCCAGCCATTCCGCGATCGCTTGTGAAGGCAGGGGAGCCTACTGCGCGCTCCCGGAAACGCCATGCCTGGGCAGCTGCGGCAGTTGCCGCCGGACATTGAAGCCCATCGGCGCCGCCTGAAAGCCCGCGTCCAGCAGCACCCGCGCCATCGGGTGCTCAGCCACGTTTACCCCGTTGAGGCTACTGATCAGCATGCCACCGCGTCCGCGGTCTCCACCCTCGGCTTCGGCCCGTTGCACGGTTGTCACGAAGAACTCCGCCAGTGCCTGCATCACGTTTCCACGCGCCGGCTCTTCTTCGGGCAGCAGCACCTGCACATTCGGATTTCCGCGTCGGAGATACGCGCTCAAAGCGCCATCCACCAGCACCACGCGCGCGCCCACAGACCGCGTCAGCGACGAGCCTTCTTCCGGCGCACCGGGCCATCGCAGCAACGCCCCGTACGGATTCGCCGGGTCGGTTGCGGCCAGCATGACCACCTCGCGACCCTCTTCGGCGCTCCCATTGTGCTCCCCGGGCCGCAGTGAACGCAGCAGGTCTACCGCCGCGGGCTGCGCAAACTGCGTCGCCCCAAGATCTGCGGCGAAGTACCCGCGCCGCACCTTGCCACTCTCTTCCAGTGCCTTCAGCACGTCATAGATGGCTGAAAAGCCGCCGGGCAGATCCTCCGCATGCGCCGTCTCGCGGAACACAACGCCATAGCGCGTCAACAGTTGCTGCGCAATCGCATGGCTCCACTCGGTGACATGCACCGGGTTGGCGCGCTCCGTGTCGAAGGCGGCCTCGTTCAGACTCCATCGACCCTGCGCGGTTGGCGGCGTCGTGCGCCGGCTGCGGAAACCCTGCTGTTGGTTATGTACGCGACGCACGGGCTTGGCGTTGTTCCGCCCGGAGGAAGCTCCCGTCTTTTCCGTGTAGGCCCGCAAGCAGTTCAGCGCGTCATTGGTCACGAGGCCCCGCCATACCAGCGACCACAACGCCTCGATCGTCTCGCCGGGATACCCGCCGCCCAACCCATCATGCAGCGGCTGAAAGAACGAGGCGCCGCTCCGCCGCAGCGCCGCCACGATCGCCAGTTCGCGCTCACCCAGCGGTTCCTCACCCTGTCCCGCGGCCGCCTCTCGCTTCGTGGGCTCGCGGTAGATCCGGTTCGGTGGCCAGAGCAATCTGACCTTCTCGGCCAGGTAAAGTGCGATCCGTCCATCACGCTCACCCAGCGGCTCACGCCCGACCCACACAACCTCACCTGCAGCGATCAACGTGTCCAGATCCGCAGGCCGATACCCCGCCAGTCGCGACGGCAAAATTTCCGTCTCCAGCAACGAGGCAGGCAGCGGCGCACCCTGCAGGTTCTCCACGGTATCCAGCAGCGCATCCAGCCCACGCCGTGGCGAGATCACTCCCTGCCAGCGCGTAAACAGCCGCGCCAGGGTCGCCTGTTCTACGGGTTCCACTTCCTTGCGCAAGCGCGCCAGGCTCTTGCGCCGGATGGTCCGCAGCACCTCTGCGTCGATCCACTCACGGTTCTCGCCCCCCGGCAAAAACGCGCCCTCGATCACGCGACCTGTGCCCACCAGCCGCTGCAGTACGGCCTCGACACTCTCCTTTGGCAGCCCATACCGCCTGGACAACTCCGGCGTCGTGAACGGCCCATGTGTCCTCGCGTAACGCCGCGCGATGTCCACCAGCGCATCCGGCACGGGCTCCAGGAACGCGCCCGGCAACCCCGGCGGCAGCGGCACGCCCAGGGCATCGCGCATCCGTGCCGCGTCCTCCACGGCAATCACACGCTTCTCACCGCCAACCTTCAGCTCCAGCACGCGCCGCGCTCGCAACAGCCGCTCCACCGTCGCATCCACGTCCAGACCCGTTGAGCGAGCGACGATCTCCGCCCGTGTCAAATCGCCCAGCCGCAGCAACAGGTCATGCACGCCATCCAGCGAGCGGACCTTGTAGCCGTCGGAGGTCGACTGCAGCTGCTCCTCGGTCTCCTCGATCGCATTGATGTCCAGCAGCTCACGCAGATCCGCGTCGCCCAGCAGCTCACGCAGCTGGTCCTGGTCGATGCTCAGCGCCTGCGCCCGCCGTTCCGCCAGGGGCGCATCGCCGTCATAGATGTAGTTCGCCACATAGCTGAACAGTAGTGCGCCCGCAAAGGGCGATGGCGTCCGCGAGTCCACCACGTGCGTGCGGATCTCGCGATTGCCGATCGCCCGCAGCGTCTGCGCCAGTGCCGGCATATCGAATACATCGCGCAGGCACTCGCGATACGCCTCCAGCAACATCGGAAAACTCGCATAGCGCGACGCCACACTGAGCAGGTCGTACGCTCGCTTGCGCTGCTGCCACAGCGGCGTGCGCCCATCCGCGCGACGCCTCGGCAGCAGCAGTGCGCGCGCAGCGGCCTCTCGAAACTTCGCCGCAAACAGTGCCGTGGACCCAAGCTGCGACTGCACCAGCTCCGCCGCCTCGGCGGGCTCCATGAACAAGAGGTCCGCATCGGGCGGCGTGTCGGTATCCGGGAAGCGGAGCACAAAGCCGTCCTCGCCCCACATGGTCTCGACATCCATGCCCGCGGCCTTGATCTTCGCAGTCACGGCCATCGCCCACGGCGTGTGCACACGGCTGCCAAAGGGTGTCATGCAGCACACGCGCCAGTCGCCCAGCTCATCGCGCACACGCTCAATCACGATGGTGCGGTCGTCCGGCACCTGGTCGGTCGCCATTGCCTGATCGGTCAGGTAGCGGATCACATTCTCCGCTGCCTTTTCATCCAGGTCATGCTCGCGCGTCAGCTTGGCAATGGCCGCACTGCGTGGCAGGTCGCGCAGCTCCCGCACCAGCTGGCCGATGCGCTTGCCAAACTCAATGGGACGCCCTGCCTGGTCGCCATGCCAGAACGGCATCTTGCCCGGCTCACCCGGCGCCGGCGAAACCAGCACCTTGTCCTGCGTGATCTCATCGATCCGCCACGTCGACGCACCGAGGATGAACGTGTCGCCCGTGCGCGCCTCAAACACCATCTCCTCATCCAGTTCGCCCACACGCAGCGGCTTGTTCGCCGATCCTGAGAGGAACACGCCATACGTCCCGCGATCCGGGATGGTCCCGCCATTCAGAATGGCCAGCCGCTTCGCTCCACCACGCGGCGTGATCCAGTTCTTTTGCCGGTCCCACGTCACCCGTGGCCGTAGCTCCGCGAACTCATCCGATGGGTACCGCCCCGCCAGCATGTCCAGCACACCATCGAACACCGCGTCGCTCAGCCCCGCATACGGTGCCGCACTCCGCACCACCGCCTTCAGCGCGTCGTAGCTAATGCCCGGCGACTCTTCTTCTATCTCCGCCTCATAGCCCGTCGCCACACCATGCCGGTTCCGCGCCTTGACCGTTCTTTTCTTCTGCTCGTGCCTGCGCTCCACTTCTTCAAGGGGCAAAGGCGGCTGTGCCACGAGCGCCACCATCTGCTGTGCCAGTACATCCAGCGGATTGCGCAGAAACCGCGTGTGCTCCACATGGCCCTCGTGCATGGCCTGCGTCACCGCCGCACACGCCACCAGGTCCGCCCGATACTTTGGGAAGATGATGCCGGTCGAAGGCGCGCCGACCTGGTGCCCCGCGCGACCAATGCGCTGTAGGCCGCTGGCTACACTGGGGGGCGCTTCAATCTGGATCACCAGGTCCACCGCACCCATATCGATGCCCAGCTCCAGTGACGACGTACACACCAACGCCTTCAGTCGCCCGGCCTTCAACAGCTCTTCAATCTCACTGCGCTGTGCCGAAGCCAGCGAGCCATGGTGCGCGCGCGCCAGTTGCTCCCCCGCCAACTCATTGAGCGCACCGGCCAGCCGCTCGGCCACACGCCGCGCGTTCACGAAGATCAGCGTCGACGTCCGCTCGCGCACAATCTCCAACAGCCGCGGGTGGATGCTCTGCCAAATGCTGGTCCGCTTCGGCCCCTGCGACGCCGCCCCACTCGGCAGATCCTCAATCTCGCCCAGCTTGGCCATGTCCTCAACCGGCACCTCTACGCGGATCTCCAAGCGCTTCCGTGCGCCCGCATTCACAATCGTCACCGGCCGATACCGCGGCCCCGCAGCCCCGCCCAGCGGGGTCCCCGGCACGCCTGCGTGCTGGGGTGAGAGCTCACTCGGCATCACCGTCGTGTCTTCGGCTTCCTCGACCGACGTGTAATCCTCAATCGCCGTCTTCACCCCATCCGTTACTGCGGCTTTTTTGCCCTTGCTTTTCTTGTTGTCCTTCCCGGAAGGAACCTGCTTTTCTGCAGAGGAGTCCCCACCTTCAGCCCCGCCCAGAAACCGCGCCACCTCCTCCAACGGCCGCTGCGTCGCGCTCAACCCGATCCGCTGCAACGGCCGCCCACACAACGCCTGCAGCCGCTCCAGCGACAACGCCATGTGTGCTCCTCGCTTGGTCGGCACCAGCGCATGGATCTCGTCGATGATGACCGTCTCCACCGACCGCAGCGCCTCGCTCACATCGCTGGTCAACATGAGGTACAGCGACTCCGGCGTCGTAATCAGGATCTCGCCGGGATGCCGCTTGAACCGCGCCCGCTCCTTCTGCGGCGTATCGCCCGTGCGCACGCTGATCTCCGGGATATGCACCGGCACACCCGCGCGCTGCGCCATGTTCGCGATGCCCTGCAACGGCGACCGCAGATTGCGCTCCACATCCACCGCGAGCGCTTTCAAGGGGCTGATGTAGACCACGCGACAGCCGGGGTTCTCGCCATACTCCGCCGGCCGCTGCAGCATCAGCTTGTCCAGGCACCAGAGAAACGCCGTCAGCGTCTTGCCCGTACCCGTTGGCGCCAGGATCAGCGTCGACTCGCCCTTGGCAATCGCCGGCCACCCCTCCCGCTGCGGTGCCGTCACATCCTCAAACACCGCCCGAAACCACTCCGCCGTCACCGGATGGAACAGCTCGAGGACATGCGCTTTCGCCGCTACAGTGCTTCCTTCCAGGATTCTGTTCTCAGCGTCTCTGCGTTGAACCGCCTTGCTCGCAGCCGCTGTACCCTGAACGTCTTTGCTTTTTTGGCCTTTGTCACTTTCTAAACGGGGAACCTGCTGTTCGCCAGCCGCAGCGAGACGATCCCCAATGGCAGGATCCGTCTCATTCAAGTTTTTGCCGCCCTTTGCCGCCGAACCCTTCGCCACGCGCTCTCCGCCGTACTCAGCGATTGGATGCCCGATTTGCAGAAAATCCATCCATGGGGCGCCAAAGAGTCTCTTCAGAAGACGATACCTACTCTTCTAGACTGTTTAGCTCCATGCTTGTGCCTCACCCAAGGTTGTCCCGGCCCCTCTCGCTCTGCCCACCAGCCCAAGGGCAGATCAGCCAGATCGCTCAGGCTTGGGTCGTTGTCGATCGGATGATGGAAGCAGGAGACGACCGGACCGCCGCCATCGGACATGCTGTCGCCCAGGAACTGCCAGGCGCCGTCGTCTTCATCATGGGAGACGTAAGTGACTGGCTCCGTACCCTGGTGGACCGTCTCGGAGAGGAAGACACGCGTGTGCGGCGGGTTTGGAAACTTCCAGTCGAACAAGCTGCTCTTCGGATCTGCTGAGGCCCAGAAATCATCCTCAACGTCTGTCATCGGAGCGCCGGGCTGCATAAGCGGCTGAGCGAACGTCGCATCGATACCGTCCTCTTCAGGGAAACGGTTTTCGAGATCGGGATAGACCGCCTGTAGCACGGGAAAGTCCTCCCATTTGTAGTACCAGAGCGCCAAGCCCATGAGGTGGTTCACCCACTTCGGGTCTACCGGGCGGAACTCGCACTCAACCTCACCGACCATGTCACGGTGCCGGCCCAGAGTCAGGTCAACACCTTCTCGCAGACGGTCTGCCGCATCATTCAGCAGACTGAGCGCTGTGCTCTCGCCCAGTCCCACGGTGATAATCTCCGGCTTGCCCGCGGTGTCGTGAACACCCACGGTGTACGACCAGCCCAGGCCAGCGCCACTGCGCTTTACAGAAACGACACTGCAGCCAAAGTCCTCGACGTGGCTGATGGTGCCCGCATCGGCTTCGCTTAGTTCACCGGCACGGAACCTCCGGGTGCGTTCTGTCTGGAACTTCGGAGGCTCGTCTTGCATCATCACAGCCTATTCCGTCTCGCTCCACGAATGCCCTTACCGCACGCTCTCATAATCCGGCACATGCGGCGTCATCCGGTGCAGCACAAACTCCTGAAACAGCCCACCCACCGCACCCATTGCCGTAGCCATCATGGCGTTCCCCACGATCAGCTCACCCCCACGACTCGACGACGGGTAGTACACATTCGACAGGCTCGCCGAGGCAAAATTCCCCAACACGTTTGAATAGTTCGGCTGCCAGCGCCGGTTGTCGCCCTTGCAGATCACCATGCTCGCCATGGCATACAGCGCCCGCGACGCCACCGACCCCGTCCCTTTCACGAAGTACCGTGGATCCTGGTGAAAGACCGCCGGCAGCAACGCCTGTCCGAGAAATGTGCTCGTGAAGCCATCGGCATACGCGGCGCTGTACCGCTTGCTGTACCCGGTCGCGCCACCACCGTAGTTATGGAAGGTGTCCGCCCGCTGCTCTGACCCTGCAGTGACCCCTGCAATCGCCAGCGCCACCGGATCGTTGACGAAACGCCACGCCAGCTGAAACTTCTGTCGCGAGCTCAGCGGCTCCGCATTCGGCGCGTAGGAAGCATAGAAATTTGGGAACACACCCAGCACACGCTGCTTCTCTTCCAGCCCCAGCTGCGCCTCGGCGATCTCCCGCGTCGACGCCCGCACCTCCACCGAGGCACTGACCGCCGAGGCCATCAATGCGATTCCCGGCAGGGTCATCTGCTCCCCGCTGCCCAGCTTCGCTGCACCATGCCAGGCCTCGAAACCGTCTCGCTGCACAGTCAAGGCATACGTCCCCGGAACAACGTTTACCAGGACAAAGCTGCCATCCTCAGCCGCCCGCACATCCTGCCGGACGCCTGAATCTTCAGCCACCAAAATCACGCGCGCATCCGGGATCGCTGCCTCGCTCACATCGGCAACCATGCCCCGAATGCAGCCGGAAACCATAGGCGCAGTGCTGACCTCTTTCGCAAGGTGCGCCACGATCGTATCGCCTCCGCCGCGGGAGGGATCTGCCTGAGCCTTGACCCCCAGCGGAAAGCCGCTGGAAAGGGCAAGGCCCAGCCACAAAGAGAAGCCACTCACACCACGCGCCTTCACCCGAATCGAACCGCCAGTCCTGCCAGTGAACATCCGCACCACACCGCATCGTGAAGTCCTTCGATCGACTCCATCGCGCAATCACAGCTTGGCCCCCCTGCAGAGGGGCTGAACATCCCCCAAACGGGGTCTGATGTGGGAAAGCGGTGCGCCCGGTCACTTGCACGGCCCCGATGCAAACGCTACGCTGAACCCCTCACCATGCCAGACAACGCCCTTCCCGCCCTCTCGGACTCGCAGAAGTCCGGCCTGCGTCAGCTCGCCGCCAACGCCGCCCACCACGCCTATGCGCCGTACTCGCATTTCAGGGTGGGTGCGGCCCTGATGCTCACCTCCGGCGAGATCGTCACCGGCGCGAACGTCGAAAACGCCTCCTACCGCCTCACCTGCTGCGCCGAGCAGGCCGCGATCGCACGCGCCGTCGCCGAGCACGGCCCCGCACTCCGCCTCCACGCTGTCGCGGTCGCGAATCTGAACGAAGCCGCATCCATGCCTTGCGGCGCCTGTCGCCAGACACTCGCCGAGTTCGGCGACGATGACACATCCATCCTCTACCCCGGCGAAAACGGCCAGCTCGTGGAAACCACCCTCGGCAACCTGCTCCCCCACGCCTTTCGCCTGGACCACCTCCATACGCGCCATGACTGACGCGATCCGCCCTCTCGACATCCTCATCAAGAAGCGCGACGGCGGGGAGCTCTCCACGGCCGAAATGCAAACCCTTATCCGCGCAGTTGTTCAGCGGGACATGACCGACGCCCAGACCGCCAGCTTCCTCATGGCCGTCTTCGGGCGCGGCCTGACCCTGCGTGAACTCGGCGATCTCACCCAGGCCATGCGCTTCAGCGGCCAGACCCTCACGGCCCCGCCAAACACCTTCACCGTCGACAAGCACTCCACCGGCGGCGTCGGCGACAAGACCTCCCTGCTCATCGCGCCCATCCTCGCCGCAGCCGCCGCAGAGACTCCCAGCGGCGCACGCGGGATCGCCGTACCCATGATCAGCGGCCGCAGCCTCGGCCACACCGGCGGCACGCTCGACAAGCTCGAAACCATCCCCGGCTTCAACACCCAGCTCAGCCTGCAGCAGATCGCCGAACTCCTTCCCCAGACCCACGCCGTGCTTGTCGGCCAGACTCCCGACCTCGTCCCCGCCGACCGCATTCTCTATGCCCTCCGCGACCACACCGGCACGGTCGAGTCCCCCTTTCTCATCACCGCCAGCATCACGAGTAAGAAGCTCGCCGAAGACCTTCGCGGCCTGGTTCTCGACGTCAAAGTTGGCAGTGGCTCCTTTATGCCCACCTACGCCGCTTCGAAACACCTGGCCGAGCTCCTCGTGGCCACCGGCGAGCAGGCCGGCACCCGCACCGTCGCCCTGCTCACCTCCATGGACGAACCGCTCGGCCGCTTCGCCGGCAATTGGCTCGAGGTGCAGGAGTGCGTCGACATCCTGCAAGGCCGGCGTCATCCCATGTCCGCCGATCTCATCCAGTTGTCTCTCATCCTCAGCGGCCACATGCTGCACCTCAGCGGTCACGCCCTTACGCCTGAAGCGGGCGTCGACCTTGCTGCACGCCTACTCCAATCCGGCAGCGCCTACACCGCCTGGCTCCGCATCGTGACGGCTCAAGGTGGTGACACGGCCGTCTTTACGGACCCAGCCGCCTACCATCAACCACGCGCTACACGCATGGTCCTCGCCCCACGATCCGGTTATCTCGCCGGTATGGACTGCAAGCAGGTAGGCTGGGCCGTCCAACGCCTCGGTGCAGGCCGCACTCGCCCCGGCGATCCCGTCAACGCCCACGCCGGCCTCGAAGTCCACGCCAAGCTCGGCATTTCTCTACAAGCAGGCCAGCCCATCTTCACCCTCTTCAGCGAGGACGCCACGCTCCTCGACGAGCCCTGTCGCATGCTCCTCGACACCCTTCGTTTCAGCGACTCCCCCGTCCCTCCAGTACCGCTCGTCCACGAAGTCATCACCGCCTCGCCCTAAAACCCTCTGCTTTGCATTCCTTCCAAAGTTTGTCATTCCCGAACGGGGAACCTGCTGTATCAACCCGCACCCACGATGACGGCCCGGCGCGGCATACAATTCCGCCATGCGCTGCCTCCCCGGATTTGCAGCTGTCACCCTCGCTCTTTGCGCCGTAGCGGCCCAGGCACAATCGCGTAGCGTCGCCATCACGATCGACGACCTGCCCTGCGCCAACTGCAGTCCCCTTCACCCGGACGGCACCTCGCAGCATGGTCTGCTCGAAGACACCAACCGCCGACTGCTCGCCGGCCTCACCCGCGCCGGCATCCCCGTTACGGGGTTCGTGGTCACCCAGGGCACAGACCAGCCCGGCAGCTCCAGCCAGCACGCCCTCCAGCTTTGGCTCGACGCCGGCTTCGATCTCGGCAGCCACAGCGACACCCACCCAGCCTTCAATGACCTCACCGTCGAGCAGATGGAAGCCGAGATTAACCGCGCCGACGCCAAACTGCGCCCGCTCGTCACTGCCCACGGCCGCAAGCTCCAGTTCTTCCGCTTTCCCTATAACGAGACCGGCGACACGCAGGCCAAGCACGATGCCCTCGCCGCCTATCTCGAAGACCACGGCTACCACGACGCCACCTGCACCATCGAGGCCGAGGACTACGTTTTTGCCGAGGCTTATGCCCGTGCCCTCGGCATAAAGGACACAGCCACCGCCGCCCGCATCCGCCGCGAGTACCTCGCTTACACCGCCACGGAGATCGACTTTTACGCCAGCCTCAACACCCGCGTCCTTGGCTACGAACCACCCGAAGTCATGCTGATCCACGACAGCCTGCTCAACGCCGACACCATCACCGACGTCCTCGCGCTCTTCCGCAATCGCGGTTACAAGTTCATCTCACTCGCGCAGGCGCAGAGCGATCCCGCCTACACCGCGCCGGACACCTACATCACAAAGTACGGCCCGATGTGGGGCTACCGCTGGGCGCAGGCCCGTCATCTCGGACCGCTTCACATGAATGAGACTGAACCACCTACCTGGATCAGCAACTACGCCGAAGGCAAACCGGCCGAAGCGCACGCCGCAATAACGTCATCCCGGTAAAGCAAGGATCGGACGGCTTACAATCGGGAACCATGAAGCGACACATCTGTTATGCGATGCTCGCCACCTTGGCCCTTCTGTGCCAATCCTCTGCACACGCCGCTACGCCCGCCACCTCCGAGGAGGGCGCCGTGCTCGCCCCCATCCTCGCCATGTTCAATGGCATGAGCCATCGCGATGCCGCTGCCATTCTCGCCCCAGCCATGCCCGGCACACAGATGGTGCTCATGCGCGAGGGCAAGCCGGTCCAGATGACCATAGAAGCCTTTGCCCTCCGAGTCGGCAAGCCCGCGCCAGCCCACATCGAAGAGCGCATCCACGATCCGCTGATTCGCATCGATCATGATCTCGCCGTTGTCTGGGCGCCCTTCGACTTCTTCTCCAACGACCGGCTGGACCACTGCGGTACCGACGTCTTCAACCTTGTGCGTGTCGACGGTCTCTGGCGCATCGCCGGTGTCGCAGACACCGGTCGCAACACGTGCACGGCCAACTGAACGGGAAACAGCGTCGGCCTCCGCACAGGCGAAGGCCTCAACACAGAGCCATCAGTTCCAGCCCAGCGACCCACCATTCTGGTACTCGATCACCCGTGTCTCAAAGAAGTTCTTCTCCTTCTTCAGGTCCATCGCCTCACTCATCCACCCAAACGGATTCTCCGTCTCCGCGAACACCGCCTGCAGCCCAAGCTGCCCACAACGTCGGTTCGCAATGAAGTGCATGTACTGCTCACACAGCCCGGCGTTCAGGCCCAGGAATCCATTCGGCATCGTGTCGCGCCCATACGCCGCCTCAAGCTCCGCGGCCGAGCGCAACATCCCACGCACCTCTTCCTGGAACGCCTCGCTCCATAGCGTCGGATTCTCGGCTTTGATCTGATTGATCACGTCGATCCCGAAGTTCAAATGCAGCGACTCATCGCGAAGAATGTACTGGTACTGCTCCGCGATACCCACCATCTTGTTGCGCCGTCCCAGCGAAAGAATCTGCGCAAAGCCCGTGTAAAACCACATCCCTTCAAACACCACGTAGAACGCAATCAGGTCCCGCAGAAACGCCCGGTCACGCTCCTCAGACCCCGTCGCAAACCCAGGATCGGAGATATGCTGCGTGTATTTCAAAGCCCACGCCGCCTTCTCCGTAATGGAGGGCACCTCGCGATACATGTTGAACAGCTCACCCTCATCCAGACCCAGGCTCTCCACGATGTACTGAAATGTGTGCGTATGCACCGCCTCCTCAAACGCTTGCCGCAACAGATACTGCCGGCACTCCGGATTGGTCAGGTGGCGGTAGATCGCCAGCACAATGTTGTTGGCCACCAGGGACTCAGAAGCCGCAAAGAATCCAAGATTCCGCTTAATCGCCCAACGCTCATCCGCCGTCAGCCCATCCGCACTCTTCCAAAGCGCAATGTCCGCCTGCATAGAGACCTCGGTCGGCATCCAGTGGTTATTGCACCCCGAAAGATACCGCTCCCACGCCCACTTATATTTCAGCGGCAGCAGCTGGTTCACATCGGCGCGGCAGTTGATCATCGCCTTCTCATCCACCCGTACCCGTCCACCCGCAAGGGCCACGGCCTCAGGCAAGTGCACGTCAACTTCAGGCTCCGCGACGCTGAAAGCGGCAGCCCGTGGTGCAACCGTCTCCTGTACCTTCACAGGAGCCGACACCACGGCCACCTTCACAGGCTCCTCAACTAATGCCACCGGCTCATCCCAATCCAAAAACGCCATAGTTCTCCCTAACTCTGCTTGTCTGTCTGCTTGTCATTTCCCGAACGGGGAACCAGCTGTAAGTGACTCCGCCGACCCATTTACAGCTTAGAACCTACAACTTACAACTCCTACTGGCATGCCTCACAGGTCGGGTCATCGAGACTGCACTGCTTCAGTGCCTCAACCGTCACCGCCACAGAGTTCAACTTCCCATCCATACGCTTCGTCGTCGATCGCTCCACATGCGTCGCCGCACGCGACCGCAGATAGTACGTCGTCTTCAGCCCCGCATGCCACGCCTCGCGATACAGCGCATCCAGCTTGCGCCCGCTCGGCTCCGCCATGTACAGATTCAAGCTCTGCGCCTGGTCAATCCACTTCTGCCGTGCTGCCGCCGCCTGGATCAACCACGTCGCGTCAATCTCGAAACTCGTCGCATACAGCCGCTTCAGGTCTTCGGGCACACGATCAATCCCACCCATCGCGCCGTCAAAATACTTCAGGTCCGAGACCATCACCTCATCCCAAAGCGCACGCGCCTTGAGGTCTCGCACCAGCGCCCCATTCACCACCGTGAAATCGCCACTCATGTTCGACTTCACAAACAGGTTCTGGTACGTCGGCTCAATCGACTGCGTCACACCGCAGATGTTCGAAATCGTCGCCGTCGGCGCAATCGCCAGCGTGTTCGAGTTGCGCATGCCCACGCTCTTCACGCGCTCACGCAGACCATCCCAATCCAGCGCCAGCCGTGCACTCGCCGCCGAGTCGACCTTCACTTCGCTCTTGCGATTCGCGCGCAGGATCGCGATCGAATCCACAGGCATCACGCCCTGGCTCCACAACGATCCCCGGAAGCTCGCATACGCCCCACGCTCGCGCGCCAGCTCACTGCTCGCCTCAATCGCACAGAAGCTCAACATCTCCATGCTCTCGTCCGCAAACCGCACCGCCTTCGCGGAAGCAAACGGAATTCGCAGCGTGTACAGCGCATCCTGATACCCCATCAACCCAAGCCCCACAGGCCGATGCTTCAGGTTCGACGCCCGTGCCTCCGGCACCGTGTAGAAGTTGATGTCGATCACGTTATCCAGCATGCGCATCGCGGTCTTCACGGTGCGCTTCAACTGTTCGGCGTCCAGCCCACCGGCCTTCGTATGCTGCGCCAGGTTGACCGACCCGAGATTGCATACGGCAATTTCACCAGCATTGGTGTTCAGCGTGATCTCCGTGCACAGGTTTGAGCTGTGCACCACGCCCATATGCCCTTGCGGCGAGCGCAGGTTGCACACATCCTTGAACGTGATCCACGGATGCCCCGTCTCAAACAGCATCGTCAGCATCTTGCGCCACAACTCAACTGCTCGCAAAGTCCGCGCGATCTTCATCTCGCCCGTAGCCGCCCGACGCTCATACGCCTCATACTTCTCGCGAAAGGCGTTGCCATACAGGTCATGCAGCTCCGGCGTCTCATCCGGCGAAAACAGCGTCCACGGCCCATCGGCCTCCACGCGCTCCATGAACAGGTCCGGCACCCAGTTCGCCGTGTTCATGTCATGCGTGCGCCGGCGGTCATCGCCCGTGTTCTTGCGCAGATCCAGAAACTCTTCCACATCGATGTGCCACGTCTCCAGGTACGCACACACCGCACCTTTGCGCTTGCCACCCTGGTTCACCGCGATCGCCGTATCGTTGGCCACCTTCAGGAACGGCACCACGCCCTGGCTCTGCCCATTGGTCCCCTTGATGTGCGCACCCAGCCCGCGCACCGGCGTCCAGTCATTGCCCAGCCCGCCCGCATACTTGCTCAGCAGCGCGTTGTCCTTGATGGCCTTGAAAATCCCATCTAGGTCATCGCCAATCGTCGTCAAAAAGCATGAGCTCAACTGCGGCCGCTGCGTTCCCGCGTTAAACAATGTCGGCGTCGAGCACATAAAGTCAAAGCTCGACAGCAGGTCATAGAACTCAATGGCCCGCGCCTCGCGATCGATCTCCCGCACCGCCAGCCCCATCGCCACGCGCATAAAGAACGCCTGCGGCAACTCAAACCGCACGCCACCCTTGTGCTGGAAGTACCGGTCATACAACGTCTGCAGCCCCAGAAACTGGAACAGCCGATCTCGCTCCGGCTTCAGCGCGGCGGCCAACCTGCCGAGGTCGAAGTTCGCCAGCTCACGGTCCAGCAACTCGAACTCAATGCCCATCCGCACAAACGCCGGAAAGTACTCACGGTAGTCCACCACCCGCGCCCGCTGCGCACTGCCCTGCGCCTCACCCACGCCGCGCGGCAGCACCAGCCCCAACGCCTCCACCTCCAGCGTCTTCAGCAGCAGCCGCGCACTCACATACGCATAGTTCGGCTCGACCTCCACCAGCGTGCGCGCCGCCATCACCTGCGCCAGCCCAATCTCCTTCAGCAAAATCCCGTCGTACAGGTTTCGCCGCACCTCGGCCAGCACCGCCCCGGCATCGACGCCCTCAAGTCCCGTGCACGCGTCGCGCACATCGGCCTCGATCCGCGCCTCATCCAGCGCCTCTACGCGCCCGTCCGGCAGCTTCACCTTCAACCGCGGCTGCACAGCCTCAGGAGAGAACTCCGGCTCGCGCCGCTTGCGCTCTTCGGTCCGCTCCTGCCGGTACAGGATGTACGCCCGCGCCACCTTGTGCTCGCCCGCGCGCATCAACGCCAGTTCCACCTGGTCCTGGATGTCCTCGATATGCAACGCACGGCTCTGCCCCGCTCGTCGGCTCAGCGTCTCCACAATCGACGCCGTCAGCTCCGCCACGACCTCATGGATCCGGCGCGACGCCGTCGCGCCCGATCCCTCCACTGCCACAAAAGCCTTCGTGATCGCCACAGCAATCTTCGCCGCGTCGAACGCCGAGTAACTCCCATTCCGGCGAATCACCTGCAGCGTCCCGGGGGGCGTCGCAACACCGGAAGGAGGCGTTGCAAGGCCAGTGGGCAACTCAAGCTCGGAGGAAGGGGCGGGCGGTGCGACGAACGTGGCCATCGTGCGGTCTCCATGGCCTTCTCAAAGGGACAAAGGCGTACAGAGATCCGCCTACCTGCGGCGACACGCCGTAGGCAGGACGAAGCCTGGCCACCATCGCCTTCCCCTCGAAGGCACAAGTGATGTCCTCACGGCAGGTCTTCGGACTCACAGGCTCAGACCTCCCGCCGACCTTCCCAGCCTTATCCAAGGCCAGTGGACACTCGACGTTTGTCACCTGCATACCGCTGCGGGGGCAGTGCCGGACTCTCACCGGCTTCCCGTTTTCACCCTGACCCCGAAGCGTTCGCTCCGAGGTCAAGGCACCGTGAAGTGGTTTGACTATACCCACATCCAGCGACAACCACCAGCAAAACCCCAAGATGTTGTGGATAACCAGCACTAAACCCGACAGCGAAAGCTCAGAAGCCGCGACCAGCTTCAGCCTCTTTCGGAAAAACACGCAAGCCCCCGGGCTCTTCCGGGGGCTTGGAGAAAGACAGCCTGAACCTAATAGATTTTCGAAGGCAGGGTGTCCACATCGATGCGCGTGCCGGTAATCTTTCCCTGCACGTGCGCCAGCAGGTTGCCGGCTTCATCGTATTGATCGATTGTGAACGTGCCTGCGAAGTGCTTGCCCTTCGGCCCTACGTGCACGTTCTCCCGGATGTTGGCCGGCCCGATGAGGTTCACACCCGTGGAGTCATACGCCGCGGCGAAGTGATTCAGCTGAAACTCCCGCGGACCGGTGCTGGCCCACACACCCAGGCAGAACGCCCCCGTGACCGGCGACCTGCCGGCTGAATTCATGATCTCCGTGCCATCGCTGTGCCATTGTGCATAGCCCGCGTCCACCTCGGTTCCATCCGGGATCTTGGCACTGCCTTCTGAAATGAACTTCACGTGCCAGAAGCCTACGATCGCTGTGCTGTCGTTCTTCGCTTCTTCCGCCTCTACTTGCAAAGACGAGGCCTGCAGCAGGCGCGGCGTGGTGGCTTCCTGATGCCAGTTGCTCGGCTGCATGAACTGGCCAGTGCGCAACCCGCCACACTGTGCCCCGGCCGAGCCGGCCACTCCGATCAGCCCGGCCAACATGCCCGTCATTCCGATTGCGCTCCAGAGACCTTGCTTCATAAACACTCCCCAACCGGCAGTTCCGGTTCGCTCATCAGCTAAGCGCTCCATCGGGCCCCGACGCAATGCAGCCCGGGTGAACTCGAGGTGAAGTTTGGGTGAAGGCTTAAGACGACGCGGGTCAACAACATACGGCCCCGTTGCTATACTTGCGCCTACAAGGTGAACCTCGTGGTGACTGCCTCCATTCTTTGTTTTGGAGAGTTTCAACTCGATTCAAGCCGATTTGAGCTTTACAGAGCAGGCCACTCCCTCAGGCTTGAGCGCAAACCTCTGGAGTTGCTCGTCCTGCTCACCTCGCGCGACGGAGACCTCGTCAGCCGCCCCGAAATTGCTCAGCACCTCTGGGGGGCCGAGGTCTTTGTTGATACCGAGCACGGCATCAACACCGCGATTCGCAAGCTCCGGCAGGCACTTCGTGACGACCCCGAAAAACCTCGCTTCGTCCAGACGGTCACCGGCAAGGGCTATCGTTTCATCGGCGCGATTCAACCCTCTCCCGCTGCCCCCTCCACGCCTCCATCGCCGGCCACGCCCCCC
>CAZZXY010000032.1:0-39443 GCA_964658105.1 Verrucomicrobia bacterium Tous-C9LFEB
AATTGCCATTGCGCTCATGGAGCCGTCAACTGTGGAAAGGTGCATTGGCCTGTTCGCGGCAGTTGAGAGCGCCTGAGCTGCTGGTTCCCTAAAAGCCGAGTTGGAGGAAGTTTCGACCGAGCACGAAGGTTCCGCTTTGAAGCCCAAATGGTGCGATTCAGAAACGTGTCATGTCCCCACAGGGAGGAAGTCGAAGAGTGTTACTAGCAGGAAGTCCGGCTGCTCTTCTTGCACAAAATGGCCGCAGTCGACTGCAATTACCGATCTCAGCTGCGGCGCGACTCGTTCGAATGATTTCGCTGTGAGGCCGTTCGTGGAGTGGTCCCCGTCGATAGCGAGTACCGGAAAGGTCCAGGGAGGTGCGACTGTCTTGCTGAAGAAATCTTTGCCCGCAACTAAGGCACGGTAGTAAGCAAGGCCTGCGCTGAGCCGCCCAGAACGGGCCTGGTCAGCAATGTACCGGTCGATGTCAGGCTGCGAAAAGGCTTCCTTGCGAAAGACGAAGTCGCCGAAGGCGAAGTTGCTGAAGAACTCCTTTTCCTTTCCCGTAATCAGCAACTCGGAAAACGGCGAGGCCAGGAACCCGAAGTGCCAGAAGCTCGCAAACAGATCCTCCAGACCGAACCCTGAAAGTGGTGACTCGATGACAACCAGCGCTGACACATCGTCTCGATGCTTCGCAGCGTACGCACTCACCACCTGAACGCCAAAATCTTGTCCTACGAGACAGACTTTTGCAAAGCCGAGCGACTTGACGAGTTCATAGACATCGTCCGCTACATCCTCAAGCGAGAAGTCATCGGCCAGGGAAGACTGACCGGTACCTCTGGTATCCGGTGCCAAGACCGTGAACTTTTTCGCGAGCTCCGGCATAATCTTGCGCCAGGTCAGAGACGACTCGGGATACCCATGCACGAGCACTAGAGCCGGTCCCGTTCCAGCCTTTAGATAGCTAACTTTTTGTCCGTTGACCTCAGCTGTATTCCGTTCGATGCCGAGAGGCAAAGACATTCCTCCATTTGACACGGTGGAGCTTTGCATTTCCCCATATGCGTTGGCGGGGCTAGCCGTTGGCAAAGCACGGAAAACCTCCCTGAACAAACCGGGCTCAGGGGAACCCAACTCCGCCAGAGAAGCGCGGGCCTTCTGCGCCTCTGGATCGGCGGTAACGGCTGTGTGGAACGCTTCTTGCGATTGCCAGTGGCCCTCAACTAGAACTCGACCGTCCTCAACGCACTCAAAGACCGTCATCGCTACAAACCCTACTTTGGCTTGGAGCGCGTGTGCCTCGTCTTTCATCCGAGCGAGCAGCGCAGAGCGATGCTCGGGAGTTTCTGTCCGCCACATATTGTAAAAGGTGTCAGGCATACTCTAGCTCTCCTTATGGTTCTTGTCGTTTGGAAGTGTGATGCATTGGACGTCATAACCGCGCTCACTGTCTGATGTTCCTGGATAAGCGGTAAATCGCCGAGTCACTCAGCGATGAGGGCTGGATAATGGTCGAGTGCGACGTTATAGCCTTCGTCTGATCTCCTTGTGAAAGGATTCGGTCCATGCCTGTAAGTCAGTTTGCCAGTTCTTCCGCTTGTCTGGAGCCGTTTGTCCGCTTTTACATCCAGCGTGATGTCCGAATCCTCGGGGCGACGGTCATACATCCTGTCCCAGCTCGCCCGGCCCCAATGATCGTCTTCGACTTCAATGATCCAACGGATGTCTTGTACTACGCAAAGCGTTCCGTAAGCAGGTCACCTTCGGCCGTTGTAGTAGGACCACAAACCTATCGCCGCCTTGAGATGCAACTGCGGGGGGCACTCGATACCTTCGTTATCGGCTTCCAGCCAAACGGAATCTTCGGCCTCTTTGCCGTTCCCACCAACGAGCTGACAGACTTCGACTTTGAGGCACACTCTGTTCTGGGGAGTGTGATTACGAAGCTTGGCGAACGCCTTGGAAACTGCGCGTCCTTCGAGGAGCGTGTGCGAATCGTCGAAGACGCACTGATACCGCGTGCTCTCCAATCCAGCCGCCCAGACGGTATTTCCGCCGCTGTGCAGGGGATTATTCTTGCGGGCGGGCGTGCTCGCATTCCCGACCTCGCGGCAAACGTTGGAATCGGCGTCCGGCAGTTCGAGCGGAAGTTCCTGCAGCAGGTAGGCATGCGTCCCAAGCTCTTTGCTCGAATCACCAGGTTCGAGGCTGCTCTTGAATACAAAGCTCGTTCCAGCGAAAGATCATGGGCAGAGGTCGCTCATCGGTTCGCCTACTACGACCAGATGCATATGGTGCATGACTTCGCCGAATTCACCGGCGCTAGCCCATCGGAGACACTGAATCAGCTGGAGACGGTCTATGTCGAGCAGATCAAGTCGATGCGATCGGATACAGTTGTCCCTTCCGCAGATAGCCATCTACGACTTGTCTTCTGAGGTCCCTTGCTCGAACCGGAACGGACGGACCAACCGAATGTCACAGTCGAGCCATCTTTCTATCAGCCGAATGTCGCAATTTTACTATCTCTGAGTCCGTGCCCCGGCTAGCCTCAGGTCCAGAACACTTTGTATCGAGGCGCACATGAAACCGATAAACAGAAGGAAACTATTGACCGCAGGCGCAGCCGCTATGGCGGCTGTGGCACTACCGCCAGCAGAAGCGCAAAGCGAGCCAACCCGGGTCGCTGGACCGTTCACCGTTCGCGACGACGAAGGCCGTCCCGGTGGTCTCTGGTTTGTCCACGGAGAGAAGACCTTCTTTACGAAGGTGTCAGGAGCCGATGTCAATAAGAGGTATGCGATCATCGAGGCCCATACTCCACCGGGTCTGGGACCCGAGTTGCACATCCACCCCTTGCAGAATGAGTTGTTTTTTGTGCTGAAGGGCAGCATTGGAGTCCAGTGCGGCTCAGGTCGGACAATCCTCAAAGCCGGCGATACTTATATGGCTCCCGCCAATGTCCCGCATGCCTTTGTAGCTCTAGGAACGGAACTTGCTCACACATTATTTCTTTTTGACCCAGCCGGGGAGATGGAAGCGTTCTTCGCTGAATATGCGCCCATCGTCAGTGTGGAGGGCGAGCCTGATCGACAAAAGCTAGTAGAAGTGAATGCAAAACATGGAATCAAAGTTGTGGGGCCGCCGCTTAAGACTTCAGACTTTGCGTCCTGACGGACGGATATCTGATCACTCGAAAGCGAGACACGCCGCAGGTCAAGGGGCGTGCTCCGATGCGCAGAGGTCCCGGGAAACGCGCGTGCCGTCAGAGATCTGCTCGGTGCTCTCAGTTGATGCGAAATCGCCAATGCGCTCACCGACACCGGAGTGCTACCGAGAGATTGCGTTAGCGTCAGGAATGTGCCACGGTCCTGCGGACGGCTATTCTCGTCTTCGAATCTCGCATGTAGGCTCCAAAAACCCTGACCTGTGTCGATGACTGGCTGGACGTTGGAAACGCGCAATCGAAAGCATGACTCTGATGATGCGTCTTCTGTACAGTGGATCTCTAGGGGCTCGATAGAATGTCATGGTCTGGCTCCTTAGAACCTGTCAGGTTCTAAGGATGGGCTGCATATCGATGAGCGAGCGCGAGCTAAGACGGATCGAAGTCTTAAGTGAAGTGCGGGCCGGGCGTCACATGGTGGCTGCGGCAGGAGCGGTGCTCGCGGTGAGCGAGCGCCAGGCGTTCCGATTGTTGGCCAGGTACGAGGCCGAGGGTGGCAGCGGGCTGATTTACGAGGCGGGCGGCAGGAAGTCGAACCGGAGCATCATCCACATGGTGGACACTGCGATAACCACGGCAATGTGCAGTTCGTTCAGTGGCTGGAGCTAAGAAAGCTAAGAAGTTTCAGGGCAGGGGCGTCACGCTTTTAAACGTGTGTGTTCGCTCAGTCACGCATCCAGGTTTTGATCGTAGCGCGCGTCCCTTCCCCCGCCAGCGAACGCATCGCCTTCTCCACTGCCTCTACGAACGCGGCATTTGACGGTAGCTGCTCGCCGAAGATGGTCCGCACCTGCAACACCGGCAGTGGCGACAGGCCGGCCGAGGACGCCAGCGCGGTGAGTTCGCCTGCACGGGCATCCAGGATTTCGAGCGGCAAACCACGCTCGTCCACCACGTGACCCAGGTAAAAAATCCACGCCGCGACCACAACGCTCAGCAGCTTCGTGCTGCTACCTTTTGCGTTCAGTTCCGCGATGGAGGGCAGCAGCCATTTGGGATGCTTGGCCGATCCCTCGGAACAGATACGGGTGACCTGGTCGTTGATTGTGGGATTCGAAAAACGCGCCATCAGCGTCCGTTTGTACTCCGTCACCGAGGTGCCCGGAATAATGGGGACGACGGGAGTGACCTCTTCCATGAAGGCGGCGATGAAGTCGCGGAAGAGCCCGTCGGCCATGATCTCGTGCACATACGTAAAACCGGCAAGCGCGCCCAGGTAGGCCATGGCGAGATGGCTGCCGTTGAGCAGGCGCATTTTCATGATTTCGTACGGTGCCACGTCCTGAATCATCTGCGCGCCTACCGTTTCCCATGCGGGACGGCCGTTGCAGAAGTAGTCCTCGATGACCCACTGCCGGAAAGGTTCCGCCACCACGGGCCACGCATCATTCAGTTGGAAGCGCTCGGCTACGAACGCGCGGTCGGTGGCGGTTGTGACGGGGGTGATGCGGTCCACCATGCTGTTGGGAAAGGCGACGTTCTCCGCGATCCACTGCTGCAGCACGGGGTTGCTGAGTCCGGTAAAGCCGAGCAGCACGCGTCGGGTGATGTCCCCGTTACCCTGCAGGTTGTCGCATGACATAACGGTAAAGGCGGGCAGGCCGCGCTGCCGCCGCCGGTCGAGCGCGGCCGCAATCAGGCCCATGGACGTGGCCGGTGCTTCCGGGTGCTGCACGTCATACCGGATCGCGGGATGGTCGGTAAGGAACTCGCCGGTGCCCTCATCCAGAAAATATCCGCCCTCGGTAATGGTGAGCGACACGATGCGCGTTGCGGGTGCGGCAATGCGCTCGATCACGGCCTCCCGCTCGCTGGGTGCATGCAGCGAGTCCACAATCGAGCCGATCACGCGCGCTGTCTGCCCTGCCGCGCTTCGCTCAACGAGCGTGTACAGGCAGTCCTGCCCACGCAGCGCATCGCGCATGCGATCGTCCGCCGGCATCACGCCCACACCACACTCGCCCCAGCGTTCGTTACCGGGTACCGCCAGCAGGTCGTCGAGATAAAGCGCCTGGTGCGCGCGATGGAATCCGCCCACGCCGATGTGAACGGTGTGCTGCTGCAGATCATCGCGCCGGTACGCCGGGATGTGCACTTCGGGCAAGAGGGTGTGCAGATTCGATTCGTTCAGCTTGATTGCGGGTCTGTTGCTCATAGATTCCACGTTATGTCTTTGGGAATTGTTTTGTCATCCCGTGGCGTTATGCGATGCGTTGGCCGGTGGCGTCGAACAAGTGAAGAAAATTGAGGTCCGGCGCGAGCTGCACCTTCTCTTCCGGGGCGACTGCCGTTTCGCCGCTCACCCGAACGGTTAGCAGCTCGCCCGAGTTTGCCTGCAGATAGACATAGCTTTCGCTCCCTAGGTGCTCTACGGATTGCACCTGCGCACCGATGCTGCCTAGTGCATTGATGCCAATGTGCTCCGGTCGAATGCCGAGGGTGATGCTGTCTCCAGCGCGCGGGGTAGATGCGGCTACGGGCGTTTCAATCGTCGTGCCGTCGGTGAGCGCCAGCGCGACACCTGCATCGCTCACTCCCTGCACCGTGGTGGTGAAAAAATTCATGCGCGGCGAGCCGATAAAGCCGGCGACGAACAGGTTTGTTGGATGCCGGTAGAGCTCCATGGGCGTGCCCACCTGCTCTATGACGCCGGCCTGCAGCACCACAATGCGATCGGCCATCGTCATGGCTTCCACCTGGTCGTGCGTCACGTAGACCATCGTCGCCTTCAGCTCGCGATGCAACTTCGTCAGCTCCTGGCGCATGCGGACGCGCAACGCGGCATCGAGGTTCGAGAGCGGCTCGTCGAAGAGGAAGACGCGCGGATGCCGCACGATGGCCCGGCCGATCGCTACACGCTGCCGCTGTCCACCGGACAGGTCCTTCGGCTTGCGGTCGAGCAGCGGCTCCAGGTGCAGAATGCGCGCCGCTTCCATGACCTTGGCTTCGCGTTCTACTTTGGGCACATTCGCCAGCTTCAGGCTGAACGACATGTTCTCCGCCACGGTCATGTGCGGATAAAGCGCGTAGCTCTGGAAGACCAGCGCCAGGCCGCGCTTTGCGGGAGCAACTTCGTTCACGCGCTGCCCGTCGATGCGCAGTTCGCCGGAGGTGATCTCTTCCAGCCCGGCGATCATGCGCAGCAGGGTGGATTTGCCGCAGCCGGAAGGGCCCACGAAGACCGTCAGCTCCCGATCGCGAATGGTGAGGTCGATACCCTTGATAATCTCGGTCGAATTATAGCTCTTGCGCAGTTGTTGCAGATCTACCGTCGCCATGGCGCGCTCCCTTGATTATTTGACCGCACCGAAGGTGAGGCCGCGCACCAGTTGCTTCTGGCTTGCCCAGCCCAGAATCACGATGGGCGCAATGGCCATGGTGGATGCCGCGGAAAGCTTCGCATAAAAGAGCCCCTCGGGACTCGAGAAAGAGGCGATGAACGCAGTCAACGGCGCGGCCTTTGACGTGGTGAGGGTGAGGCTCCAGAACGCCTCGTTCCATGTGAGGATCACCGCCAGCAGGCTGGTCGAAACGATGCCCGGCATTGAGAGCGGCAGCAGCAGGTTGTACACCTCGCGCAACGGTCCCGCGCCGTCCATGCGAGCGGCTTCCAGCACCTCGCGCGGCACTTCCTTGAAGAAGATGTAGAGCATCCAGATCACGATGGGCAGAATTCCCAGCGCGTCTACCAGGAGAAGGCCGGTGCGTGTGTCGAGCAGCCCCGCATCGCGAAAAAGCAGGTAGACCGGCACGAGTACGCCGACCGCCGGCATCATTTTGGTCGACAGCATCCACAGCAACGTGCCCCGGGTGCGGCGCGTGGGCATGAAGGCCATGGCATACGCCGCGGGAATCGCAAGCAGCAGCGCCAGCAGCGTGGACCCGAAGGAGACGGCCACGCTGTTCCAGGCGAAGCGCAGGTAGTTCGCCTGCTCCTGCACGGCGACGTAGTTGTCCAGCGATGCGTGCGCGAAAAGATGCGGCACGCGGGAGATCGCTTCCGTCTCGCTCTTAAAGCTGGTCAGCACCATCCAAATCACCGGGAAGGCGATGATGAGCGCGACAGTCCAGCCCAGCAGGGTCATGAGCAGCTTACGCGAGATGGAGGGTGGGGTCATGGTCTCGTGTGTCAGGTATCCAGGTTGCTCAGGTATCCAGGTTGCGTGCGAAGGAGCGCAGAAGAAAGAACGCCAGAACGTTGGCAAGCACGATGGCAAGCAGCCCGGCAACGGCCGCACCACCGATGTCGTACTCCATGAGCACGTAGCGGTAAATCAGGAACGACAGGTTCGTGGATGCAAAGCCGGGGCCACCCGAGCTGCTCACATAGATCTCCGCGAAGATGCCAAGGATGAAGATGGTCTCGATCATGGTCGTCGCCGCAACGGCGCGACCAAGGTGCGGCAGGATGATGTAGCGGAACATGGCAATGGGTCCGGCACCATCCATGCGTGCGGCCTCCCTGCGTTCCACGTCGAGCGACTGGATTGCGGTGAGCAGTGTGAGCACGGCGAAAGGCAGCCACTCCCACGAAACGATGATGATGATGGAAGTAAGCGGCGCAACCGCAAACCAGTCGATCGGCTTCAGTCCAACCGAGCGCATCAGAAAGGCGAGAAAGCCGTTGTCCGGATGCATCATCATGTTCTTCCAGAGCAGCGCGCTTACGGTCGGCATGACGAAGAACGGCGCGAGCAGAAGCACACGGGCAATGCCGCGACCGTAGAACTCCTGGTCCAGCAGGATCGCAATGAGCGTACCCAGGCCGATGGTGATGACCAGCACCGAACCAAGCAGCAGAACGGTGTTCCATACGGCCAGGCCAAGGCCGGGATCGCTGAGCAGATAGCGGTAATTGCCAAGGCCGTCAAAACCGGTGCGTCCGGGACTCATAAGGTTGTAGCGCCGCAGCGAAAACCAAAGCGTCACGATCAGCGGCAGCACCGACCACAGCAACAACATCACTATGGCGGGCAGCGTAAGCAGGCGGCCACGAGCCCCGCTACTTCGCTGCTGCAAGCCGATCGTCACCGCTACATCAGGTTGGGTCGTGGTCGTGCTCAGCGCTCCACCCCCATGCGGTTCACCACACGCTGCGTTGCAGCCTGCGCCTTGTGCAGACCCTCATCCACGGAGATGTTCCCCACCAGCGCCGCGGCGATCAACTGCCCCACCTGGTTGCCGATGGTCGGGAACGCGGGCAAAACGATGCACTGGATGCCGGTGTAGGGCACGGGTTTGAGCGTGGGGTGCAGCGGATCGGCAGCCAGGATCGACCGGTATACCAAGCCGGCGAACGGTGCGCTGGCAAGATACTGCGGCTGCTCATACGTGGAGCGACGTGTGCCCGGTGGCACGGCGGCCCAGCCATACCGGCCCGCGACGAGGCGAATATACTCCTTCGAGGTCGCCCACTGCACGAAGGCTGCGGCTGCCTCTGGATTGTGCGTTGCGGACGGCACGCCCAGCCCCCAAAACCACAGCCACTGCGCACCGCGCGGTGTAACGGCTACCGGCGCGGGTGCAAAGCCGACGGTGCCTGTCACCAGCGACTGCTTCGGATTGGAAAGCGTACCGGCAGCAACCGTCGCGTCGATCCACATGCCGCAGCGACCATTTTCAAAGAGCGTGAGCAACTCGTTAAAGCCGTTGGAGCTGCTGCCGGGCGGCCCATACTTCTGCAGCAGATCCAAGTAGAACGATAGGGCGTTGTGCCACTCCGGCGAATCGAGCTGCGGCTTCCATCCCTCGTCAAACCAGCGGCCACCGAAGGTGTTCGCCATCGTGGAGACGAACGCCATGTTCTCGCCCCAGCCCGGCTTGCCGCGCAGGCATACGCCATAGGTGCCCTTCGCAGGATTGTGCAGCGCCCGGGCGAAGCGCGCGATGTCCTGGTAGGTCGGCTGCGCCGGCATCTGCAGTCCCGCTGCCGCGAACAGGTCTTTGCGGTAGTAAGTCAGGGAGCTTTCCGCGTAGAACGGTAGCGCGTACAGGTGGCCTCCGTCTGACGCCGCATCCCGGACCGGCTTCAGGAGGTCGTCGAGTTGGTAGGCGGGGGCCAGCCTACCTTCCAGTGGCAACAGCCACCCGCGCCTGCCCCAGATGGGCGCCTCCAGCGGACCGATGGTGACGACGTCGTACTGGCCGCCGTGCGTTGCGGCGTCCGTCGTGGTCTTTTGCCGCAGGATGTTCTCTTCCAACACCACCCAGTCGAGCTTGATGTCAGGATGCTGCCGCTCAAACTCCGCGGAGAGGCGCTGCATCACCACCATGTCGCCGTTGTTGACGGTGGCGATGGTTAATGTCGTCTGCGCCTCCAAGGCAGATGCGGTGCAGCACAACAGTACGAATAAGCCGGAGAGCACTCGGTAAAGACGCTCGAACACTCTCAACCTCTTCTCAGGAAGCCAGGTTGGCACAGGCCACCTAAGCTGGGAACTGCTGAGGAGATTACCATGCGACGCGTCTACTGATCCGTGAAGCAGCCCTGATACGAGGCTTACGACGCACTCATCACAATGTCTGCCTTGTGGCTTTCTGCAGACGGGCAGGTACGTCGTGCCCCGACCGCTCTTTCCCATCCAGCTTGAAGCTGCCCACCACGTCGTCCGGCATCGCTGAGGCGGATCGTCAACGGCGCCTGCGGGTACCGTGATGCTTTCAACCCCTTCGTCATGGGCCGGAACTCCTTCTCGCCGTTGTCATTGGATTTTGGCTGGCAGCTCGCTACAAAGACTGACCACCTCGGGGGTTGGGCACCTAGCCGCCTCTGCGAAACAGCGCATAGCGCTCAGATATTGGTAGACGCCCGGGCTTCAATCGCAGAGAACAGCAGAATGCGGGTCTTGCGCAAGGCTAACCACAGTTCTGAGTTGCGAGGCTGTCACCCTGTCTGTGGACAGGTCAATCGAGGCCAGTTCTGCTTCCGGGAACCAACGAGCTCCCTTTGTCTCTTCCGTGTCGCTGGCAAGGTGCCCACCCTGAATTTCACAGAGAATGAATGCCTTGTAGACGTACCAGGGCTGAGGTGGATGGCCGTGCTGGCGTTTATCGAAAAGCGCTAACAGCCGAAGTGGCTTTACCACCAGCCCGGTCTCTTCCGAGACTTCCTTTGCCGCGACCTCGAATGGCGTGTAGCCCACGTCGGCCCATCCGCCGGGCAACGTCCAGCGATCCCCGTCCACCTTTTCCTGCACGAGGAGAACCTCGGTCCCGTTCCTGAGGATCAACGCACGGATATCTACCTTGGGTGTTGGATATCCATGCTCTGAAGCGAACGCTTTGACAATCTTCTCGATGGGCTCGGTCGTGAGTTCCGTCATGAGTGCGACACTAATGGAGCGAATTTCTTCATACCGCTCACCGTCGTATGGATTGGCTCCATATGCAAGACCAGCTTGAGCAAGGGCCTGGAGGCGCTGTGCACGATGGAGAAGCTGATGAGGGCTCATCTGGCAATTAGATACCAGTTCTTTACCCCTCACCCAGTCCGCCCCCGCGTGCCTGCGGAGCGCAGTATCGGAGGTCAAAGGTGCTCGTTAAACTGACCTTGACTGGCCTTCCTCGCCATTCTTGCTGCCCTCTGTCAAGCTCGAGGATAATGAAGTTCCCGCAACGGCACGAACGCCTTTACAAACTGCCCTGGAATCCGGCGCACATCGTGGCCCTGCTTGCGCAAAGCCCGGCCCAACAAGTGAGCGCCGGCGCAGGCTTAGAGCCCAATCAAAGACGTCTGCAGGTCAGCCGTGTACGTCAGCAGCTGCTTCTGCGTGAACTTCCGCTTCACCAGCACCTCGCCAGCTGCACCGAGCGCCACAAGGTGAAAGGTCGTCTTTCAATGTCGATACCAATGGATTGAATCTGCATGGTGATCCTCCTAAAAACCTGCCATCTGAAAGCCTCTGCAATCGCAGAGGAAGCAAGCGGCGGACCGTCTCATTAGTCGCATATGGGAAGTGATCCAGATCGGGTGCTCGTCCAGGACGGGCGCCGGCCACCTTCCGGAGAACGGCGTCTGAGGATCAATCCCCAAACCGGGATCTACTGATACCCGCCCGGAGGGGCTTCGGCGTATCTTCATTTGCGGCGGATTGCTTACTGATCGATGTTCAATCCAAAGATTTCAAACAGTTCGTGCATGCGGTCACGGATGAGCAACAGGTTGACCTGACTCGCAAAGCCAGATGCGCCTGTACCGTCCGGCCAAGACGCGTGCGTAGCTCTCAAAGCGCTTTCGCGGTAGGCAGCCCAGCTCGTCTCTGAGCTCTGCAGGGCGGTCATTTGGCTCTGGTCGTGACAGAGCATTTGCAGATTGTTGTAGAAGATCGCGTAATCCCTGTTGGCCCCTTCGGTGGCTAGCCCCATGCAGATGTTGTACGGCTGCTGTCCCTGCTTGCTTTCTGCCTCACAGTCTTTTCCAGACAGCGCCGTCTGGCGAGAGTAGGCCAACTTGAGACGCTCTTTATACGCCATACGTTTCTGCACCGCCTGAGTGAGTGACAGATCAAGAACCCTCTGCGGCTGTGCTGGCGCGATGTTCTCTTTCCCGTCCTGAGCCGAGCATGAAATGTCAATACCCAGTAGGACCAACCACATAACGAGTCTGAACATGCGTAGAGCATAAGGCCGCCGGTGGACGTTTGTCCCTAGAGTCGCATTCTCATCAGTAATCCGGCCTAGCGGAATGTCGAAGCCTTCCAACCGTGAGTCAGGTCGAGACTGCCACCTAAGCCTCTGTCCGGACGGTGACCACCCAACCAATGGCGAGGCTCTTTGCGTACTCTTCGTCGGCGTGTGGATGCGCAGAGATTGTGTTTGGATGACGATGAGTGACGCGCAGGCCGCCAGTCGGTTCACTCCCTGGCGCAAGCTCGCCTTCATAGATCCGCACCTCGTAGTGCTTGAGGTCTTCAGACGGAAGCGCCACGATCTCTTTGTGGATGGATTTCAGCAGGTCGGCCCCGGAGCTCAGCACGTAGTGGCGGGACAAACTCATGGGCTGAGGATAGCCGCATCTGCAAGGCGTCGTCTGCCACATAAATGTGACCAGCAAGAGGACGAGTTTCAGTCGCCGAGGGCTGCGGCATCGTGGCGTCCTTGAACGCGGAATTTGGACTCCGTTCGACGAAGGCTGTCTTAAAGCGTTGTATAAGGGCTTATGCATATGCTACTTTCATCCCGTGAAGCGAGGCTTAGGCACGCAACTCCGACACCTGATTGAGCTCCTAGACGGAGCAGTTTCGGACGCATATGCAAACGAGGGTCTCAGCTATAGGCCACGGTATACGCCAATCATGCGAGCCGTGATGACGCACGATCCAGTGGGGGTCACGCAAATCGCTCAAACAGCCGGCATCACTCAGCCCGCGGCTACGCAGACAATTGCCCTCATGATTCGCGACGGGCTCCTCTTCGCAGAGCCGAGCACAGTGGATAACAGACACAAACTGATCAGGATGACTCCTCACGGACAAGATCTGCTGCCTCATCTTGAGGCTTGTTGGGATGCAACAACGGCGGCTGCGAACAGCCTTGATGATGACCTTCCATTCCCTCTCTCTGAGCTTCTCGATCTCGCGATCAAAGCACTTGCGCGCGATCCCTTCGGAGCGCGTATAGAAGCTGCGCGAAAGAGCAAAGCGACAAAACGCACACGGAACAAAACAAGTCGTACAAAGGCTTCAACGGGGTTAGAGAGGGTTACAGAATGACGAGCATTGATCGAAACTGGAGCGGGTTCGAGATCCACACTCCATGCGCGCAAATTGATGTGTCCAGGAAGGCTTTGAAACCCCGTTGGATGCTTCGTTCGCTCGCGCTAAACGCCCGTGTGACTGCTTCAGACGGTCAATTCGCCGATACCGGAGAAACGCAGCGCATCCCTGCCTGGGCAAGACTCGATATCGGTGGCCACTACACGTTTGAGTCGCGATTCCCCATTACCATTCGCGTCAACCTCGATAACGTCACCGGAAACAACTACTGGGAATCCGGCCTCTTGGGCCTTGCCTACACTGCCCCACGCACCCTTCGCATCTCCGGCGGCCTCCGCTTTTAGCAGGGGGCCGACACGACCCTCCGCCTCTTCTGTCCAGAGAATCTCTTCCTCGCTGACGCCCTGATGCCCTTTCTCCACAATCTCGTCCTTCGCCCGCGTCAGCTCTTCATCCGGCGCGCGCTCTTTCAGATCCACCTTTGGCTGGGACTGCTGCTCTCGCTCTATCTCATCCTCATCGCCCTCTCCGGCGCGCTGCTGGTCTACCACGATCTCCTGACCCGCTCGACGTTGCCGTCCAACCTCTCTCCCCTCGACCCTGCACGTGTCGCGAGCCTCTCACGAGTCATCGAGGACGCGAAGGTGCAATACAAAGGCGCGGAGGTCAGCTCCGTGACTCTGCCCTCCGCTCACATCCCTGTCTTTCAGCTCAATCTCACGCGCGGCCCTGAGGAGCTCCGCGCCATCGCCGACCCACAGACCGGCGTCGTCCAACCTATGCTGCGCTCTTGGATCGACGTCGTCTACGATTTCCATCTCTACCTTTTGCTCGGTTCCCGTCATGGCATGCAATGGAACGGCGTGGGCGCTATCGGCCTGTTGGTCCTTGCGCTCACTGGCCTGCTCCTCTGGTGGCGCGGTCTGGTTGGCTGGACACGCGGGCTTCGTGTCTCACTTCGCCACCACTGGCGCCGCATCAACTACGACCTCCACCACGCCCTCGGCATCTGGACGCTACTGATCGTCTCGTGGTGGGCGCTCTCTGGCATTTACTTCGCCTGGTATGAACCGGTCGTCAAGCTCCTGGCTGTTGTAGCACCTCTCTCCCCTGAACCGGAGTCCCTTCCTGTCTCACTCGCAGGCGCCCCCGCAACGCTGCAGGACGTACTGGATGCCGCACAGCAAGCAGTCCCCGCTGGTCGTCTGACCATCGTCTACAACCCCACCCTCACACCCGGCCAGGACGTGAACGTGTGGATGTATCTTCGCTCTCCGGAAGACTTCAACCACGCAGACATCGTGCGCTTCAATCCACGCTCCGCCTCCGTCCGCAGCGTCCGCCACTACGGGCACAACACGACGTTTGGCGACTGGCTGCTCTGGCTCATGCAGCCCCTGCACTTCGGCAATCTCTGGGGAGGTGCAATGCGAGCGCTCTGGTGCCTGCTTGGTGTCTCGCTCGCGGTCCTAACCGCAACGGGCGTACTGATGTACTGGAACCGCTTTCTCCGTTGCCGCTGGCTTGCGCTGCGGGAGCCTCGCATGCATGTGCAAACAGTTCCAAAGGCGATCTCACAACCTTGAGGCTTTCCAACTTCTAAGCACCCGCGGGCAGGCCCGCACCAAACGGCGTCCCATAGGCCCGCGAAGCCCATCAGGTTTCCGTTTACCAGCTCAAAGGAGTAAGGCTGCTTCGGTGGCTTCCCTTCTTTAGGCCACTCATAAAAGCTGTTCACCGGGACGATGCAACGCCGCTTCTTGAAGGGCTTCCGCCACGTTAGAGCCTTGGTGATCGTCTCCGCTCGCGCGTTGATCGTGGAGAGTCCTTTCACATCCTTCAGATCCTTTGTGAAGAACGGGACCAGGCCCACCTTGCCAGGACAAGCTCACGGTCGCCTGATTCCCTGCTCTGCCGGATGATCGGCTGGTACGTCGTTGGCGCTACGTTGTAGTCAGCATCAGGCAAAGGAAACTCTGCCGGGTTCGGTGCCGCCCGAAAGTGCTCCGCGATCTTTTGTTTGTCACTTCTACGAACGTATCGGCCACACATCGAATCGCCCCCGTGTAGCCCTAGATTAAAAGCTCTTACCTCAGGTGGACTTCCCGGTATGCAAAGCGAATCCCTGCGGGGCGTTAGTGGTCAACTTCCGCAAACCGCGTTTATGGGGACTAAACCGCTGCTAATCGGACGGCGACTAGAATCGTCAGAAGGATTCCCGAAAGGTTGATGTGACGCCCCTACAGACGAAGTACCTGATGAGCTTCAGTGCTCTTGTGATGTTCGCTCTGGGAGTTTTGCTCACGTTCGCGCCGAGTGAAGTGATGCATGCCGCGGCGGGCTCTCAAGCCTCGCTTTCAACCGCGATAGCACAAGCTTGTGGAGCTCTCTATCTGGGCTTTGCCATCCTGAACTGGATGGCAAAAGACAACCTCATTGGAGGAATCTACAGCCGCCCTGTGGCTATGGGCAATTTCCTGCACTTCTTCGCGACAGCGATCGCGCTTCTAAAGTCATTGTCGGTTCTTCCACGATCAGCAGGTATCGTTGCGCTGGTGGGCCTCTTTTGCATCCTCGCCGCTGGCTTCGGGATTGTCCTATTTCGACACCCAACGTTGAAGTGATAGATCAGCAACCGGAAGTCGCATTATCCTCAGAACCAACTCCCCCGGAAAACGGGGTTTTCGGAAACCTGCGCGCCGGTAACCTCCTAAACGCGGTTGTGGGAGGTTGAGACCTGCCGGGCAGCTCGGGAGGCGGTCTGGCCCTGATCACTGACGAGAATGCGACTTGCCAGGGCTTACGGCCGGCCTGTGCTTGGAGTAGAAAACCGTAGGTTAACTTGGCTGCTCAGCCGATGATGGGGCATGTTTCGCACTTCGAGAGCACGATACTTCGTCCGAAAGATGTCCTTTGTCTGTCCTCTTCTATCCACATTTCTATGGTCCTCGACGGGCAGGGCTCAAGTAACGCCAGCTGCGTCACCGCCGAATGCGTTGAAGCGCTTGACGGCCTTGAGACTTCCACGCCTAGAAGGAGCCGTTCCCGTCTACTACTCAGAAGGACTCAAGGCTTTGGCACTCCGGGACCAGGCAGAGATCACGAATTGTGCCGATTGGTATCGCCAGCAGCTTCAGGTAACGGTACCCGCGACCTTAGCTGTCCTGAATCGAGCTGACTGGGATCGAGTTGGAAGCCTCGCGGCTTACCCGATGGCAGAAGCGTTCCCTGAGCAGGGAAACGTGATCTTTATGCCCGATTCTTTCGCGAGCTTCCCAGGTCAGAACGGCCATGTTGACTTAGACAAGAAGCTGGCTTTCATCTCCTTCCATGAGACCGGTCACCTGTATCAACGCGCTCTTCATCTGGAGGGGCCGGATTTGTTTATGCAGGAGTTCTCCGCGACCATGCTGGCCAGCGCCTATGCTCTTGCCACGCGACCGGAACTTGTCGACGCCACCCTCGAGTCGCGCACCAACGCTCCGCAGCGCTACACCTCGTTCGAGGACATGGATCTTATCTATGACGGAGTAGGATTCGACAACTACGATTGGTTTCAGGTTGAAACCGTTAGGCTGGCAGTCTACTTCGTCAAAGGTCAGGATTTGGCCACCCTTGTGAGAAAGCTGCAGAGCGAGTTCCCTGCAGGACGAACGATGTCCAATGCAGGGATCTTCTCCAGACTGGACGCGATCCGCCCGGGCATGCTCGCCCAGGCAGGATCACTCGCCAAACCCACGACCATGAAATCGATAACACCTCGTACCTGCCTACCCGCGCCACAAAAGCAAGACACCATTGGGTTCTTCGGAGTGCGGAACAATGGGGATCATGGCATTCCGGTCGTCGATGACGGCGTGGAGGCGGTCTTGCCGCCCGGCTACACTGCTGAGCAGGGCAAGATTGGGAGCCAGTTCAAACTTCCCTCTGGCAAATGTGTCAGCTATCCAAGCGTCCCCGGATACATCGTGTTGCGATGACTTGAGCAATACATCTTGTTGTTACCGATAAACGCCGTTTTGGAAAGTTGACGGCGCTTCACGGCACCGAAGTGGATCATCAACAGCGCGCTAAATAGTCAGCAAGGTAAAAAGCTAGCCAGTGGCAACAGTGTTCGTCGGTTTGGCCCACATCTCCTCAAACTTGTGCTCGAAGTGCTCCACAGCTTCCGGCGAGGACTCGTACAGCACGTCATTGTCCTGCCGCTTGAGTCCGGTCGGGGACCGGTTCGCGGAGCCGCTGCGGAGCAGGCGTCCGTCGATCGCGTAGCTCTTGAGGTGCCGGCGCCATCGGTGGTAAACGTCCGGACGGACTGGGTGTTCACCTCAGTGATGGTTACGGCGGCAGCGGGAATTACGGCACCGGTTGGATCCGTCACGGTTCCATTGATCTGCCCAAGCGAGGTCTGGGCGCGAAGCACACCTGTGCAACCCGCAAGCAGCAACAACGCACTCACGATAAACCTTTGCATATTAAACATTCCTGCTCCAGCAGCCCGCGATCTATCGTCCGAATAGACGTTTGCGATCCGTACATGCCGAAGCAAGGTTGGGTCAATCGCGACTTGCGTTTCTAGTGGTCTTACCAGTGAAGCGAAGGATCACTGAAATTGAACCATCTGTCAAGGGGTATGTGCCTAGCGTAGGCCGTGAAAGGAGCGGCAGCGGCATTTGTTTCCCCTCTCGCAATGCAGCAGAGGCAGCGGTCGACCAGCTCCATTTGTCAGGCTTCTCGCATGACGACGTCTCCGTGTTGATGGCCGACAAGAACAGCTCGAAGAGTTCGCGAGTGAGAAGAACACCAAGGCGCCTGAGGGAACGACGGCTGGTGTCCTTGGCGCCGGTACGGTGGGCTGTACTTTGGGACTGCTCGCAGGTCTGGGTGCACGGGCGGTTCCAGGCGTCGGCCCACTGATCGCTGCCGGCCCTATTATGGGAGCGCTGGCAGGCTTGGGTGTTGGCAGTGCAGTGGGAGGACTCGTTGGAGCCCTGATTGGAATGGGTATCCCCGATTATGAGGCGAAGTGGTACGAAGGTCGCGTGAACGACTGAGGCATCCTGGTATCCGTCCATAGCGAGAGCTCTGATGAGATTAGCCGCGCCAAGGACCTACTCAAAGTAGCGGGTGGAGAAAGATATCTCTTCATCCGGCGAGAAAGCGTTGAACACCCATACCGAGAATGCTTCAGAAGCGATTGAGCATACGACAGGTACTCACATGCCCTTACATGAAGCTACTAAGGTGTTCAGGGCGAGAGGGCTGCCTCAATGGCAGCCCGTTTCTGCGTCTCGGCATTGCAGTTGCAAGGGAGAGTCTCAAATGGTGTCTCTAGGGTCAGATCCACATCCCTTCCAAACCTTGCGAGCTCTCCATCTGCCGACGGGCATTGAGCGTGATATTCATCAGAATCGCTTGCCTGAAGCTCGCACGACATGGAGGGCAGATGACTGCTGTTCGGTGCCCGGCTTGGGTGACCATCTCGGGTAGGGCGAGTGGCGGGTCGGGAGCGGATCTGCCTCCGCTGAACGAGCAGCAGGCAGCTTTGATCTGGGGCCGCTTCGCGGGAGCGACCGCAGAGAGCTTGATGGAAGCTGCGACGCTGCTTGCGTGACAGCCAGACACCAGCCTCGACCATCCACCTGCGCAAGGTCTCCCGTGAGACGTCGATTCCATGGCGCTCGAGCAGGACCTCCGCTGCGAGCGTCGGCCCGAAGTCACCATAGTTTTGCCCGACCAGTTCCAGCACCAGCTCACGAACCCCGGAGCCTACCTTGTTGCTTGCTGGTCGAACACGGCTCTTGTGGATCAACGCTCCGCCGGCCTCCATCGCCATACCTGGCTGCGAGCCGCTGAGCCTGTCGCAAGCTCAAACCGAGAACGCCTGCTGCTGACTCAGTCGTGCGACGGCCAGCCAGTACCTCGTCAAGACCTCTACCCGTCGTAGCTCCTGCTACTCATCTTCAGACAGTCCATCTGCCACCTCCGCCTTCCCAACATGACGGAGCATGGACTTTGGCTCTGCAGAACTACGACCTTTTGCTTTGCACCTACCGCTCGACTGGTACAGAAACTTTGTTATCAGACATTGCATCCGAGGGCTCGACAACACAGGCCCCTAACGTTTTGCCCGCAGTGCTCGCTGCTGGCGTCTCTTAAGCTCGACCTCTAGCCTGTGGTGCTCGAGCATTTCGGCTACCTGGCCCGAGGGTGTCTCGAGCACCGGCACCACCCTCTGGGTGCAGAAGTTGATCACATCGGTGTAGGTCAGGTTCCAGCGCTGGGCGGCCCGCTTCATCCGTAAGTATGCGGGGAGCGGCATCTTTACTGTCACACACTGCAAGGGCCGCTTGGGCTGAGAAACTTCCATGTCCTCGAGGACCGACTTCAGGAACAGCTCCCCGTTAGGATCTGGCGGCGACGTCAGCCTAAACTCGTCCTCGATTGAGGCGCTTCCAATCTTCTCCGTCTCTTCGCCGCTCATGGATAGAGATTAACAGGCCGGGTAGGTTCGATCAACAGGAACTGGCCCTGCAGTTCCTAGGAAGCCATCCGTCCATTCCTAACTTCCTGAGGCTTGGAATTGCGTATGTACATACGCAATTCAAATGCAAAAAGCGGCAGTAGCGCAGCCTTATGAGCACGTCTGATAACGAGAGTTCTGTGTAGTCACCTCGACTGACCATCTATGCGGCATTTATAACGACATTGACGTCCCTCTTCAGTAAGCAACCTGCTCACGCTATTCATATCCTGAGGGTGTCCGGAATGCGCGAATCGAGCTGACACGTGACGAAGAGCATCGTGGCCGGAGACTCTAGAGCTCGAACAGCCGGTCACGGTAGGCCTACGGCCTACCACCTCCCCCGTGCAAGAGGAGCACTGTCGGTAAATCTGCTCCCATACCGGAGCTTCCTCAGCGACATCGAGGGTATATGAACCAAACCTTTCTCTCGCTCTCCGGCGATTGTTGGATAGAGGACCAACCAGGGATGGTAGCTTTTTGAACCTTCTAAGGTTTGAAATCTCTGTAGACCGGAGTTGGTTTTCTTCCGATTATCATGCCTCAACCGAAGTGCAACCACTAAAGGTCCTACGAACGCCGATCGGAGGTCGTATAGGGTGTAAGCCCCACCAGAAGCTAAAGAAGCTGGCGGACCGCCATGGCTTGCCTCCGGCTCATGCTGACGAACCTACCTCCGCCTCTGCAAGTCGGAGGCTGTTGTGCTCTGCGGAGCTAGGGATTTGGGCGGATTCCACGTCGAGGTGGCGCTGCTTTCGATACTCGTAGAAGAGCAGACGAGCTACCGCAAGCAGTGGAACGCTCAAGAAGATGGCGCCGACGCCGCCGACCTCTCCTCCCGCAAAGACACCGAAGATCACGAGCAGTGGATGCAGCTTGATGCTCTTGTTCATGAGATGAGGGGACAAAACGTAGTCCTGAAAGATGCGATAGCCGAGCAGAAAGAGAATAACCCCGCCGATGTGATTGTAGTGATTGAACTCGCAGACGCCAACGATGATGAGTCCGGCTGCGACGGGACCGATGAGGGGAATGAACTCGAGTGGGAAAGCCAACAAAGCGAGCAGAAGAGCGTAGCGCACCTTCATGAGGGTGAGCACGATACTGAAGGTGATCAAGACGGCGATGCAGAGAAGCACAAGAGCCCGCATGTACTCAAGGATCAGTGTGTGAGCGTCGTCGAGCACACCTTCGATCTTCAGACGGCGCCGTCTCAGGTCGACATCAGTGCAGTCTCCGAGGCAAAGATTCAGGACAGCGTCGCAGATCAGGCGGCCATCTTTGAGCATGAGGAATGCGAGAATCGGGACGAGGAAAATATTCGTGAGGTCGCGGCCCGCGCGGCTGAGGACCTCCCGCAGTTGCGGCACCCATTTTATGGCTTCTCCCTGAACCCGGCTCAGGTTGTGGCTGTCGGCGATCTTCTCTCCCACTGGAATTCCGAGCACGTGCCATTGCTCCACGCCGCTTCGGAACGAAGGGCCTCGAATCTGTTGTTGCAGGTTCTGCAGCTCGCCGGCAAGGGACTTGTGGAGCAGCATTCCGGCACTGACCAGGGCCGTTGGCATGCCGAGAAACAGCAGCAAGAGCGCCAGCAGCCGATTCCCGCGGGTAAGGCGATGCTCTAGAAAACGCACGATCGGAACAAGCAGGTACGAGAACATCAGGGCAAGAACAAACATCAAGACTGTCTTGCGAACTATAAAGAAGCCCCAAATTGTCAGGGCGACGACTGCGGCACTCCAAGCTTTCTGCGCCGTCTTCGCGTGAATGCCAAACATTTCATCTCCCTTCTCTCGTACGAAATTTCTTCCGCTGCACGTCATCTAGGGCGACGGCGTGGGCCCAGAGGCAGTGCTGCTGGTGGCAGGAACCAAGAAGAAGTTCAAGGCCCCGTTCTCGACTAAGAAGTTGTAGTTGGTGGCATTGCTGCAGATGATTGGAAGTCTTGCCTGAGACCGCCGCAGGGTGTAGGTGTGCTGCCGTGGCGCGGAAGCGCCCTGCTCGGAGTAGTAGATGGTCAGTGCAGGTGAGACGTGGTTTTCGTCGGAGTAGGGCCACCAGATGGACTCAGCCTGCTGCGGTTGCAAATCGATCGGCTGCCACTCAGCATCTCCCCAGCGAAATGCGAAGTGCACCGTGTAGGAGGTGGAGTTGTTGATACATACTGCACCAGCCAAGCCCGGAGCGGTAGGTTGTGTCTGCGGAGCCGAAGCCGTCTGGCCGGTAGGAGCGCGCAAGGTGGAAGGAGTCGGAGGGTTACCTGGTTCCGGGGTAGAGGAACGCTTCTGGTACTGCTGTGTGAGTGCGAGCGTCAGCTGGCCAAGAGCCCGTGCCGTTGCGAAGGGTTCTGCCAAGATGGCGTTGTGCCTGCGCACGAAGACATCTTCAATCCCGTTCCGACCTAAGCGGACGGTCAGGAGGAGCCATAGGTCGCTGTCATCCCAGTGGCTGACACCATCGAATCGCGTGGTGATGTCAAGGGTGTTGCCGGGACCAGGATCGATGGAGTCGATGTTGAAACTGCGGAAGGTCGCGGTGGGCCACGCGGTAGTGTAGATAAGCTGGGCAACGGAGGCGATGAAAGAGCGGGCATCCGCCCGCTGCTGGGCATCACTGGACGTCTGAGCGGGTGCGGAGATGGTCAGGGTGATTGCGAAGAGAAGAACAACGAAAGCTCTGGCTGGACGGAGCATCTTGGCCGACCTCATTCGTGGCAACCTCACATACCTAAGCCCGAAGCACCGTATGCTGACGGCTCGAGCGGATGTAAGGCAAAAAGATTATGCCGAATGGCCTACGGGAAGGCCTGGAGAGAACCTGAAGAAATGCCTCAAGAAATCTCAAGCGATCTTTCTGCCACCTGCCGCGCTTCGTCACGCTGCTGCGGCCATCACAAGTCTCTGCTCGCGCTGGAGCTCCGCTTACTGTCGCGAGCGGGATGGAAGGTGATCCACGGTATTCCCCCTCAACGTACGCCGCGATGATGCGATGCGCCGGAGTACGGCAAGAACTGGGCTGATCGGAGAAATAAAGGCAGCTAGGCCTGCCTTCTTCGAACCCTAGCGTGACACAACCTAGCTCGCGTGCGGAGAGACCGTTGTACGCGTACCCCGCAGAGATCTTCGCGGGGCGGCCGACCGGATCGCGGCTGCTCACCTTAACCGATCTGATCGAGCCCGGGATGTAGCGGTTGAGAGCCCAACTCTTCCCTGCTCGGTGACCATGTCGTCGAGCAGGCGGGCCTAGTCTGAGTCGGTGATACTTTGTGCCCGCCGTCGGGGGCAGCAACGCTACGCCGAGCCAAGACCTGCTCCAGCCGCGGTTCCGATGCCGGTTTTGATGCCGGTGGATTTGCCCTTCCCCGCGCTATCGACAGTCGAGGGCCTGAAGAGACATCAACCAGATCCCTATTGACGCGGATCTGGGCGAGTTCAAGCTTTAGCTCCGATTTCCGCTGAGGCGGCCAGCATCTTTCGTCTCGACGATGCGCAGCACACAGTACGCGCCACGCGGTACAACCTGAGTGCGTCCAACTAGGACGGGTGATTCCACGTGCACCGGTAGCTCTGCCCTACCTGGGCCTGGCGTGACTCAATCACGTCCAGGGCGCGCATCGAAATCGCGGTTCCTCCCGGAATGGCCGGAGCTGCCGGACAGGCGCCAATGGCCGACGCGGGAGCGGCGACGAGGCTGCCCGCAATAAGCAGGTAGCCGAGCCGGTGAAGGCGGCTGAGAAATGTCGATCCAAGACCGAAAGAGTAGATGTACGTCATTCGAAGCCTCCTTTAGCCACTTTCCTTCGACAAGGGTGGTGCTCAAACGTGCTGGTTCGCAGCCGAGTTGTGAAGATCGTTCTCCCACGCAAGGCAACATACAACCCCGATGTTGCGAGAATCCAGAGGGTGCAACATAACAAGTCTCAAGATTGTCTAGAGGGCACTCAGTTCCTCCTGAAGTCTCGTCTGTTGCTGTACCAGACTCTGGAGCTGTTCTTTACTCGCCTCGATCGAGTGCTCTTCCTGCTGAATTGCGGACGTGGTTTGCGCGAGTTCACTCTTGAGAGTCCCTACTTGGGCATCGGCCTGGTTGAGGGTCTTAAGCACATCGCTGACCTCGTCCATGTTGCCGATCGCCCACAACCCTGCGAGCAGGGCGACGGTCGAGCCGACCTGTTTGGCATCGGCGGAGTAGGTATTATCGGAAGAGATCTGAGCTCCACCGACACCCACCGCCAAAGCAGCAACGGCCATCTTGTGATCCAGCATATAACCCTGCACGCTGGCGTTGTACTCGTTCAGCTGGGTGCGCCGGTCGGCAAGACGCTGCTGTAGGGCCTCGAGCCCGCTCTCCTGGTTGGAGAGGGATTGCCTGGCAGAGTCGCACTTCGATTCAAGGTCGCTAAGCTGAAGCCGGATCTCAGCTTTTCTAGGGTTTTGACAACCTGTGATGGTCAAGGCCGTACCGCTGAGCAGCAGCGAAGCCAGAGTAATCGCCGAACGAAGACCTTTCTGCCTCAGAAGCATTGCGTCGCCTCTCCTGTGACCACTCTGGACGGACTTGGTGGGGCAGGCCTGACGAGGAGCTTAAGAAGCGAATCAAGACTTCTGAAGAGCTAGCGTCATTTCACTGGTGCTGTATGGCGGTCAAGTTCCGATCTAACCTTCAGGAGCTGCTTCTTCTCAAATGGATCTGCTTCTGCTTGCGTGAGAAGCGGCTTAGCGGCGGACACGGATTGTCGTACGGCCTCCCAACGGCCACGGAGCCGCGCGAGCCGTGCGAGGGCGACTTCGCGAGCTTCGGCATAAGCTGAGTCATCGCTCGTCTCAGACATCTGCTTAACGTCAACCCGCTTGAGAAAAGACTCGGCCTCATCCAACTTCAAATCTTGCTTTGCCGAGATGGACGGTCGGGCCTCCTGCTCCGCGATGATGCATTCGGCGATTGTAAACATCGACCCGTTGTAAAACATGGGTTGCGCCGACGGACCAGGACCGGTCTCTTCCATGACCTTGCGGGCATGTTGGAGACCATCCGGGAAGTTCCCTCGGCGACACTCATAGGTCGCAGCATCAACCAGGCTTCCTTCCTCCATGCGCTTGCCGGAGGGATTGCGCTGTTCCGCGGCATACAGCAGGAGGTCATCCCGCTCCGCGTCGGCATAGCGTTCCATCTGCCCTTCCGCAGCGGCCCGGGTCGCCAAGGTAGCCAGCGTGAGCTGATGTTGTCCACCAAGCAGCTGGTTGAAGCGGGCGAAATTTGCGTCCGCTTGCGCAACCACCTCCGGGTATTTGCCCTGGAGATAGAAGGCTTCTTCCAGATACATCTGGTAAGGGAAGAGGGTGGGGCTCTCGCTTCCGTGCTGCTGGGTCAGAAGGGCGATGATGTCGCGGGAGACTCGCTCGAGGTTTTTGCCGTCCCCGAGACGGACGTAAGTACCGCAGAACTGATTTTCGAGTCGCACCAGGAGAGCCTGATCAAACCCTGGTGTCGCTCGCGCTCGTTCCACGGCGGCGGTAATGAGAGGAAGGGCCTGCTCTGGATGTGGTCCCATGCCGACCAACGCCGAGTTCACAAGTGTCTGCCACGCCTCGAGGTCTGCCGACGGGTGAGCGATCCGGGCAATGACCTTTCCCTGTTGCGCAAACCCTTCCCTGGATGCCTGAACCGATCCGGGCAGAAGGGCGCTGATGTTAGCAAACTCTCGCTTAAGCTCCGCGACGATGGCATGCGTCGAGAGGGGGCCTTCCGACTCGCGAAAGCGCTGCGCAGCGACGGCGTACTCCCGATCCGCTGCCTCATACCGCGTGCGGCTTCTGTACGAGTCTGCGATTGTTTCATGTAGCCGACCAGCAATCTCTGGTTGATGAGCGAACCTGCTATCAATCTGTGGAGAGGCCTCGGCGATTGCGTCGACCAGTGTCTGCTGCGAGGCTCTTCCTGAACCCGCCAATCCCAGGTAGGGATTACTCTGTCCCAGCAGGTCGATCGCGAGGAAGTTGTACATCGATTCCAGAGTAGCGTTGCGTCTTCGCTCGGTAGCGCGATCCTGAATGGCATGCCACGCGATCCAAAACGTGAGAACAAAAGCGGTGGAAAGCGAGACCATGGCCAGAACGACCCAAGGACGTCGCATCCGTGTCCGAGCGAGCGCGTCCTGGATCGCGCGCCTCTCTTCTTCAAGCTGATCCCGGCGCTGTTTCGCTTCCCTGCGCTGGGTGAGGTCTTGCAGTCTCGCCGCCAGCTCGTCCATGGTCTGGATGCGTTGTGCTGGATTGATGTTGGCGGCATCCGCGATATCCTGGCGTAGGAGCGGATCGTCTATTTTTCCCTCCCATCCGGGAGACGGAGGCTCACGGAAGTTTCCGGAGGCAAGCTGATACAGCAGCACACCAACGGCATAGATGTCGCTGAGCACCGTCGGCGTTCCACCTGAAAGGAGCTCCGGAGCGCGGTACATTGCCGTTCCCGCCGGAATGCCGAAGGTGGGAACCTCCTCTGAAGGTGGACCAAGGGCAGAGATGTCCAGTGTCTGAAGAAGTTCAGGACTCTGAAGTGATGCCGCGCCGAAGTCTGCGATCTTCAAGTTCCACTTCTGAACATTCGGTTCCTCTGGACGGCCGTCCGAATCGGTGAGGACGTTGGTGGGCTTGAGATCATTGTGCAGGACCGCGAGTCCATGTGCCGCGGCTACCGCAGTCGCGAGGTCTGCTGCAATCTGCACGCGTTGCTCGAGTGTGGTCTGGCGGAATGCTGGGGTCTCAGACTCTTCGATAAGATTTCGGCCGTAAAACTCAGTCTCGACGAAGAATGGCTCTTCTTCAAAATTCCAGTCCAGGATGCGAACAGCGAACGAGCCTCGCTCCCCGAGACTCTTCGTGAGCAGGCGAAAGACGACAACTTCTCGTTGCAACGCCCGGAGACGTATGCCATCCGAGGCGAATTTGTAGACGCGCTCTTCATTAGTCTTCTGGTGCTGTGCCAGCCATGCCGGAGCCAGGTCATCTTCGCTGAGCTTTCTGATAGCCTGCCAGTGCGGTCGCAGCGGCATGGAGTCTCCGGGCTTGAGGAGCAACGGCGAAGTTCCCGCCTCCTCCAAGCTGCAGAAAACCGGCACAGCCATTCGGTATCCGATCCCCGCAATGTTCTGAATTACGGACTCGCGGGAGCCGCCGATGGCTTTGCGAAGCTTGGAGATCGCTGTAGTGAGGCTCTGCTCCGTTGTTTCTACGTCGGGCCAGACGCTGTCCAGCAGATGTTCTTTGCCGACGACTTGATTGGGAGTCTCCAGAAGCTGAAGCAGAACATCTAAGGGTTTCGCTTCCATCCTAACCATCTGTCCACCGACGGTTAGCCTACGGCTGAGCTCAGCGTACTCGCAAGCTCCAAACCGCCACCGACGACCGCTGAATCGACCAGATGGAGAAGGCATAAATTCCTAGACGCTCGGTATGTTGTACATGCAGGTGGTCTGGATTGCACTCGCAAACTGTGGAGGCTAAGCGACCGTACTCTGACGTTCCCTCGACATCGGATACCCTTACGATCTGGGCTTAGCTCGACTGAGAGCTTGAAGTCTTTTCTAGTTCCGCATAATCGTAGACGTACAGCTTCGTTGCGAAGCAAATGCGCAATAGGCAGCGGAGCCAACGCTGACATTCTCAACGCCATCTACAATGGAGCTTTCGAAAACATCAGTCTTGGTCGCTCGTCAACCGACACTGAAGCGATCGGAGGAGACAACATCGAAGGCTTCTCAGCTAAGTGCTTCAAACATCTGCGGGCCAATCTCATCGACATCATGCGAACCGTGGGCGACGAGTATTGGGGCTACCAGAAACGCATGTGGAACGAAGTTCTCACGTGGTTGCACAACTTCACATCAGGATGGAACATGCGTTTTCGCCGATCTAGAACTGAATCTCCTGTTCACAGATCGACAGTCCCGGCCATAGGCAGCGCCCCTTCGGTCCATTCTTGATCTTCTTACCACAAGCGGTTACGCCTTCACCCCCCATCAACATGGCTGCTTAGCTAATCCAGCTGAAGCTTGATGCGCACTACATTATCACGGAGAGCACGTGGCCCGGTCCTGCTTCAAACGCCTCAAACGAACCCGCAGCACTTTACCCTGGGCAGGAACGTCTCCGGGCGAGACGGCACAGTCAAGCTGGGCGTATAGTTTCGCCCCGCCGGTACGATTCGCGAGTCGGACTATGTGCGGATGCTGATGATGTTGTGAGCGACCAGAGAAAAGTGGGCTTTTAGCCGTCACATTCTCGGGTCCGTCGGCCCTTTTCCGGTGAACAGCGACGAACTCAATGGCGTCCTGCGAGAATCTCCGGAGACTACGCCCTTAACGGGTTCTGCGCGCGCCAACTGGTACCGTCGGCTTTGCTTTCGAGGAAGACAGATCCAGTTGTCTCAAGTTTTCGGACCAGCTCCGGCTCCTATCGCACCCTCATTCAGGGGCTTTATCACGACCAACGTTCGTTCAGGGGGAACAGTGTTGACCCTGCCATACAACGGAGCTGGCATTAGCGACCTTAACAATTCTTGACGCGATTCTTGAACACTTATTCAAGTCTCTGCCGAGCTTTCCTGCCAACTTGATCGTAGAGTGAACGACCGCCGCGGTCCTTCGCTCTGTACTGGCCCGCTCATTGGTTCATCCGCAACCTCATAATCCGGAAAAGCGGGTAAGCCAACGAGTCAACGATTCGGACCGCCCTAACTCAATCAAAAGGAGAGACTTCGATATGAAGCAACGCACTCTACAGGTAGTCGCAGCAGCCTTTTATTTTCTCACCGCTAGCGCCGCCCGCAGCGAAGCATTCAAGGTAAATGGGACCTGCGCAGCAGGGGACTGTGCAAGCCCAGGAGTGTTAACGGTAGGCAACTCGACGAGCCTGCCTTTTGACTTTACCTATGTCTTCGCGAACAGCGACACCTACCATCTGACAGGGGCAATCGGTGCTACCGCCTATCCTAATGAACACGATGTCTCTCTCAGTGACTACATCGTTACGTACACGGGAAACAGTTCGGGAAGCGCATCCGGAAGCGATACGCTCGCTGCAAGCATCCTCCAGGGTTTCTCACCGGGATTCCCGCCAGTCACGGGTTCGTTCGAGAATGAACTCATAGGAGTGTTTGGGCCAGGGCTGGGCAACGCGAGCAGCGCGGCGGCGAACTTGTACCAGAACGGGATACTGGCCAACTCGATCGGGCCCGTGTACGCTCCGCCGGATGCGTTTGATATGACCACCTCGGGACCTGTCACATTTCCGGGCGCTGCGATCGACCAGCTCGACTACGAATATCGACTCACCTTTGGATCCGGTTCGTCGGTCGGCTCGTCAATCACCCTTTATCCCACAAACCTGCACCCAACGTCTCCGGTACCTGAGCCCTCGACAGTTGTTCTCCTTGGGACCGGCCTACTGGGACTCGGGCGCGTGGCGCGCCGCTATAAGGGCTAAGTGCGTAATGAAGATTCCGAGCTGGGCGCGAAGACTCACCTGCTTTGCGCCCTCACTGCCAAACAGCCCGCGCAGGTGCCTACTGGATCGAGTTCTGCTCTTGAAAACCTCTCGGTCGAGTTCAAGAGAACAGTCGGGTGCCGGAGGGATGCAGGAAGCCGTTCCGGTTACGTTGTCAGGTTCAATCGGTTTACATCCATCTGAGAGCCCATTTAAGCCGACCGAGAGCCTCGGCGAGAACCTCGTTCTCCAGTACACTCGAACGGTTTACATCCGATAATGAGGATTCTGTATAGTCGGGGTGTAAGCGCAAAGCGGTTGACGGCCAGATTGGCTAACGGCTCACCACTGACAACCGGAGTTACCGTGGGTGACGGAAAAGCGCCGAATGCCGAACCCCGTGGAACAGGCTGATAATCACTCATGCGAAAGTTACGGCCGTATGTCCGTTTATGTGTGGAGCTCCTTTTCGGGTGTGCGCTGTGCGGCGCAGCATCTCCTCAGGCGATTACAGTCAGGCTTTTGGATGGCAAGACGGGTAAGCCTCAGTCAAAAATTCGGGTTTATGTCGTTCTGGGTGATCCCAAACATCAGCATCTTCTTGATCTCAAGACCGATAGTGACGGCGTTGTCCGCTTTGATCCCAGCCAGGAGAAGACCTTCCAAGTACGAGCTGTAGGCGAAATGACTTGTGGAGAGCAGCCAGTCGGCGTTCCAGATCGTGACTATTCGGTTGACACTGTTGTGAGTAGTGGCATCGTCACGCTCAACAACTGCGGACGTGTTTCTCCCGAACCAATTCGTGGACGATTGACATACCTCGTGCGGCCCGCGACATGGATGGAGCTGTTCCGTAACTAGGCCTCAGAACCGTTCTTGCTGGTTTTGTTACTCCTGAAACGGACGCTTCAGTCGGGTACGCGTGTGCCAGCCAAAATCAGTGTCGCGTAAGGGTCGTTTCGCTGCACATGCAGCGCGGGGTAAACGGGTAAGCTATTTAGGATCAGTGTCAAGAGATCTGAAGATTTTCTCGTAAGAGGTTAAGCGTTGCCCACTCTCGATCAGGTTTACGCCAAGTTCGGTGAAGTATCGGAAGCCGCCCAGCTCCTCGAAACCGAGATCGGCACCCTGCTTTTTGCTTCGCGAGTAAATGACTTCGTCTCGCTGGCCGACGATCCCGACGACGAAACCCTGGATTCTCCGTTCGTCGTTGATTCAAAAACCGCCCGCAATACCCTCGACGAAATCAATGCAAGCACGCTTGGCAAGCTGATCATTGCTTTTCGCAAATCCGGAGTGCGCTCGGATCAACTCGACGAGCTAGGGCTAGAGGCTGCACTCAAGGAGCGTAATCGCCTCGCGCATCATTTCTACAGGCAGCACAACTTTCGCAGGAACTCTAACGCGGGCCGCATGATCATGATGCAAGACCTCGAGGCCATGCACGACACCATCCTTAACGCCTATAAAGCCATCAACCTCCTCTCCGGGGTAGACCTCGAAGCGATGGTCGCGGCGGCGCAGGTCGCGCCGATCAAAGAAGAGGGCGCTATCGACGACCGACCAGCATTCCACCTTCCTATCTAGCGGTCAGAGGTTTTTGAAGTCAAGAGAGCGCCGACGACCCTCTGGCCGTCATTGGACGGCGAAGTCAGTAGCGTTTTGCTTAGACCGGATTACTCGCTCATACGTTCCCAAAAGTTGAGTGGCCTAACGAATACTGTTAGTTCGCCTGCCTTTGGTTTGGCAACAGCTTTACCGCAGGTATTCGCCGTCACAATGCCGGTATTCATCCAATTCTCCGTCGAATAAGGCGTGATCTGGAGCCAAGAGAACTTCTTTTGTGCGGCTTGGCAAAGGACGAAGCCGACCTGAATTCTTATCTCAGGAGCGTAGAGAAAAGTTGGTAGGTCGCTCGGTCCGCCCTCCATATTTCCTTGCCCTGCATTGTTTGTGAGACTCAGTGTGGCAATGCCATTTCGGTCTCCGAGGATAGGCACAGCTGCTTTTCGATGTTCGCCCACCCAAACATTTACACCTCCCTTAACCATGGGCTTCCCGGTGCGTCCGTCCAGCAGTCTGACGCGTAGAGTTTGCGCGTTGCCGCTTGCGCCTATAGCGGCAACGATCGCTAACAGTACAGGCCAGAGTCGTTTCATCGAGTACACACCTTGAAAGGTAAGGCTATCGAGTTGGCTGCTGCTTCCCGAACAGCAGACATTCTCCAAATGGGCGTTAAGGGAACCCGGACCTTGGGTGCTCTCTATAGTTCCATCACCCTTTGAACCTGGACCGCTGACCATTCCCCAAGTCTTCGAGGCGTAGGGATCTCGCGAGCGTTGAGTTCTGCCGCGATCGCGCAGCGAACTCGCACCGGTGGATTGTATGGCTGTGATGGTCGGGAGGAGCTCAGCGCGGGCCTGGCTCGCTTTCTGGCTACGACCTTGGCGCGCTGCAGATCCGATCTCTGCAAACCGCTTCGCCGAGACGCGGCGGCCTCCAAGCTTCGTTCCCCGCGCCTTTGCGGCGGCGAGGGCTGCCTTGGTCCTCTTCGAGATGGCCTCGGCTTCCTGCTCCGCAACTGCGGCCAGGATATGGACCACAAACCGATTCGCCTGCGGCATATCGACAGCCACGAACTCAACGCCGGACTCCATGAGGTTCGAGATGAAGGCGACGTTACGGGCGAGGCGATCCAGCTTGGCGATCACCAGGGTAGCCCGATGCTTACGGCAGAGCTTGAGGGCGGTAGCGAGGGCAGGCCGGTCGTTGCGCTTTCCGCTCTCGACTTCGAGAACCTCTTCCACCAGGGTCCAGTCTCCCCCATTCAGGAAACCGGCGACGGCGGCGCGTTGAGCTTCGAGGCCCAGGCCGCTAGTTCCCTGCCGAGCGGTTGAGACCCTCAGGTAGCTCACAAACCTGCTCTTCACCATCGTTTTGGTCCTCTGTTACGTTTCTTCTACGTCCCTAGAAGAAACGTATCAGGCGTGCAGGCTTTCAGAGACCTGTGCGAGAGTTCCGAAAACGCCGTTTTTTGCGAACCGGGAAGAGCCATAAGCTCGGATCGACTCTAACGCCTACTCCCGAATAATCGTGAGGACGGTGATGTCATCTGCCTGGGGTGCTCCGATGCCGAACGCGCGTGCCATCTCTGCAATGGCGGCAGCGGATTGGTTGCTGATGGCCCGGGTGCGGTCGAAGCCGAAGAGCTCTTTGCTGGGAAAACTGGTGGCTTCGACAACGCCGTCCGAAACGAAGCTGAGCCGGGAGCCCGAGGCGAGGGTGAACGTGGTCTCATCGTAGGTGATCTCTGGGGCAATGCCGAGAGGGAGGCCGGGCAAGGTGGGGACCTCTTCGCCATCGCAGTAGGGCGAGGGGTTGCCGGCGTTGGCAAGTATAGCGCGGCCATCCGAGTGCAGGAGGATGGCGCAGCAGGTCGCGAAGCCGGAGACGTTACCGCTGAGAGCGCGGTTGAGATGGGCGAGAACCTCAGCGGGTCTGCGAGAGATCTGCATGCGCAGTCCACCGATGATGGTGGAGACGACCATGGCGGCTTGCAAACCTTTGCCGCTGACGTCGCCGATGACGGCGAGGAGGGACAGGTCGGCGGTCGGGTCCGGCGCTGGAAGGATAAGGAAGAAGTCTCCGCCAACCTGCCGGGCGGGCAGATAGACATTTTCTACAAGGAACCCCGGAGTGGGGGGAGAGGATGAGGGGATGAGGAGCTGCTGTACGGTTCGGGCGGCTTCGAGTTCGGCGGCAGCGATTTCCTCATCTTTACTTGTACGAATGAAACGCATCAGGATTACGGCGAGAAGGCCGCCAAGGAGTAGAAGCAAAGCGATATAGGAAGGTGAAATTCCTACCCCTCGAACGTGCAGACCCATGACCAATTTGGTGAATCGAGGAAATGGACCTGCAGCCTGATCAAGCAGAGTCGACAGCGGAACGCACATAAGCGGGATCAGTAACAATCCGCATTCCTTGTTGCCGCGGCGATAGGCGGCGAACAAGATGCAACCAGCTATTAAGAACCAGACAAAATTTTCAAATGGTTGAAAGGCGAAATAAACGTTGTGACGAGAGGGGAACACCGCCAGGAGGGGGATAAGAAGCACGATCGCTTGGTAGATTCGGACGATAAGCTTGTTCCTGACTACGGCAAAGGCAGCGACAAACTCTACGCAGCTTATCGGGACACAAGCATCCAAAAGGTTAGATATGTTGTCTGATAAAGGTCCCATGGGCACAACGGCCATGAATCTTGCGCCAAGGTATAGAGTGTCAACTGCCGTGGCTAGGCAGAAGATTGCAAACCACAAGTATTCAACACGATTCCTCTGTGCTAGTTGGAGGGCTAGACTCATGGGCACAAAAGCCAAAAAGACTAGGCAGACGACGACATTGAAGAACCAGTAAGACTCAAACTCTCGGTATCTTCGCAGAGTAATGATGTTATCGACTGACTCTGTACCGCCGATACTTACCTGCTCAAGTCGGAAGTAACGCACGACCGTTCGCTTGGGATCAACCAAATGAATTGCAATAAGGATGTCAGGACCCGGAGGTAATGTCACCCGTTGCGGGTAGGTTCGACGCTCTACGCGAGCGTCGAAGTCCGCTGTCTCAGCGATCTTTTGCCCATTCGCGAAGACCTCAAGCTGAGTCGTGTACGAAGACTCCACTAACAGCGCGAGGGCGGAACTTCGATTTAGTAAATGTATCCGGATTCTCGCCCAGCCATTCCCATCTCTTTCATTCGGGGAATGAGCGTTCGAAAGCAACTGATCGCCGCCTGGTCCGATAAGAGGCCAAGACGAGTCATTGAAGGTGGGATTGGCGAAGACGGAGTTGTCTGCTGGGAAAAAGCGCCAAGGGGCGGTAAGCTCGACGATGTCGTTGACGCGGGAGGCATCGATCGTGACGGAACCGTCGGGATTATGGGTGACGGCAGAAGGTTGGGCGGGGGTGGTGGCGGTGGAGAGGCTGAAGATAAGCACAACAATGAGGATTGGCAGTGGCGGCGAACGCTTCATCCTGAATGGCTCCCAACGAGTAGTGGACTAAAGAGGCATCCGGCGGACGGCGGGCTATGTGGTGTGTATCACTATATCGATAAGGCTGCGAGAACACGAGATTTTTAGCGAACCACTTGCAACGAGACATTGCACCCGACTTCCTGCTTCTAGAAATCGCTTGAACCAAATATAACGACTTAGGCATGGCAAGGTTGTAGCGATAGCCAACGACCGTTGACCCGCATGGCTCCCGCAAAGTAGTTGTTTTCGGCAACTTGGGGTCGAGTGGCAGAAAATCGGGCTGGATGATGGACGCGCGGTAAAGGAACCCGCATCCATGATCCAGAAGAGTGTTGTCCACAAACAACTCCACCCATGCGCGACCTCCACTAAACGCCGGGTGATAGAGGCCTTTCGCCTCGGTGGCACGCACTTTGCCTCGCTTGGACTTAGACACACCTCTACGTCGCTTGCCAGTCAGGGCGCTACCATTTGTGAGCACTATCTGACCCAGTCCGAAAAGATATTGCTCCGGGACGGACTCCAGCATCCGTCGCACAATGGGGACGAGATCGAACGGCGGCTCGTAGCCAGAGAACGATGCAATGATGGTCGGCAGCCCTGGAGCTTTGACACCACCGTCACCGCTAGAACTTGGGAATGCTCGGCTCATTGGTTGTTCTTCGAACATAGTATGCGAAGCTTGTCTGTCCTTAGCGGCGACTTGGCCAAAGCTCTACCTCGCGGGAAACGGCGTTTTCGGCAACTGTGACCCGGCCCGACCACCCGGATCGGTCTCTTTCCAGCCCGAAGTTGCCGAAAACAACGACTTTGCGGGAGGCTACTGAAGAACTTCCTGATCACTGAGACGAGCAAGAGATGCGTATGAATCAAGGAGTTCGCGTCCCAGGGCTTCGATTGACGGTCGGTACTCGGGTGCAATATCTATTGCTTCGTTGATTCCGAAGATTGCACCAAGCACTGAATTCGGCGCCCTCCAGCTCCAGATTGAGATTTCAAGCTGGTTGGCAGCTGCCCATGGATTCCGAACCCCGGCAATTACTTCACGAGCGATTTGCCTAGAGAAGATCAAATTAGCTTGCGTTTCTGACAGCGGATATCGAATAGCAAACTCATGGAACATTCGGTGGACGAGCGGTTCTACATCCGCTGACGAGCTGACATTCACTTCTCCCGCTAGCCGCCTTATCGTTGGAGTGTCATAACCAGCCTCAAGTAAATCAGCAGCAACCTCCGGCATGTCTTCTCCATAAAGATCGTGTGTCTGCCATCGGGAGGCAAGAAGGTACGGAGAATGGGACGGATCGGGAGCTGGAACATCGGGATAGGCAGCCGCGAAGGAGCTAGGCGGCTTTGTGTAGAGGTCCCTGAACTCTTCTCTTGTATCCATCACTATTCCCATGTCATCGAGGCTTCGTGTCTGGATTCTATTCCTGTCTCGCAGGACACCACGACACAGGATCGATGCTGCCGTTCTCGCAAACGGCGTGCCTGGTCAGAATGGGAGGACGTAGTGATTTGAACGGAGATTTGCCGACGATACGCGTTGCGCTCGCGACGTCAGACCCCTGGGTTTCCCTTCCTAACGCGATCGGGCAACAGCTCGTTTTCTTGACATTGGGTGAGGTAAAGTTTGGATACCAGGACTGCAGGGCCTTTGGTGTTGAGAACCTTCATGGGGACTGAAGATTTGAACCGATCACTGCGCGCCGCCGATCACGGAATAGCCTCTCGAGGCGCGGTGGTTGGTTCCGGCGAACTGTCGAGGCTAATCCGCGCTCACAATTGGAGCTCAACCCCTCTTGGCCCGATTGAGAGCTGGTCACGAGAGCTGCTCGCAATCATGAATCTAACTCTGTGTTCGCCCACTCCCGCGCGGCTTTTATGGGGAGCCGAGTTCATCCTTATCTACAACGATGCTTACCGCGAGTTTGCGGGGCCGAGACATCCAGACGCGCTTGGTAGACCGGCAAGTGAGGTATGGTCAGAGGCCTGGCACGTGGTCGGCCCTCAAATAGAGGCTGTCTTCACCACCGGCGCGACGAGCTACTACGAAAAGCTGCCTGTGCCTATCGCGCGGAATGAGCAGGTTCAAAACTCCTACCTGACCTACTCGTACGTCCCTGTGTACCAGGACGGCCGTATAGCTGGCGTCTTCGGTTCACTGCAGGATGTAACGGCGGAGGTCACAACGGCCTCTCAGCTGCTCGAGAGCGAGGCCCGAGCGTCCCGCATTCTTCAGAGCATAGGAGACGCCGTCATTGTGACCGATCGAGAGACTCGCGTGACACGGATGAACCCGGTTGCCGAGACCCTGACAGGTTGGCCTGCAGAGGAGGCGGAAGGACGTTCGCTCGCGGAGGTCTTCGATATTGTCAACGAGCAGACGCGTCTGCTAGTTGAAAGCCCAGCCGAAAAGGTGAAGCGACTCGGCAGCATCGTGGGGCTGGCAAACCATACCGTTCTGAAGTCAAGGAGCGGCTCTGAAACTCACATCGATGACAGTGGAGCTCCAATCCGAAACGATGAAGGGGATCTCACGGGCATCGTTCTGGTCTTCCGTGACATCACGGAACGCCGGGCAGCAGAACGCGATCGGGAACGCCTTCAGAGGGAATTGGATCGCCAGTATACCGAGATGAGGGCTATCTACGAGACGTCCTCCGTCGCCCTCGCGATGATTGATCCGGTTGAGTTTCGCTACCTTCGCGGCAACCCGAAATTGGCGGAAATCCTCAACTTGCCCATCGATCAGATCCTCGGCACTCCCGTCTTTGATCTTGCGAACGATGTCGCAGGCCTGCGAGATGCCCTGATCACGGCGGCCGCAGGTATTCCCGTGCTTGGGAAGATCATCGAGGGAGCGTTGGCAAACAGCCCAGAGGTGCATCGTTTCTGGCAGGTTGAGTACATCCCTGTCTTCTCTGAGCATGGGCAGGTTGCAGTCATCGTTGCGTCGTCCGTTGAGATCACCGGGCAACGGCAAGCGCAAGCGGCGTTGATTCAGAATGAGAAGCTAGCGGCGGTCGGCCGTCTGGCTGCGTCGATCGCTCACGAGATCAACAATCCCCTGGAGGCAGTCACGAATTGCCTCTACCTGGCGCGAACCGGTCAACAGCTCCCTGCGGAGGTCGAAGACTATCTCGAAACGGCGGAGCGGGAGCTGCGGCGGGTGTCAGCCATCACGAACCAAACACTTCAATTCCACAAGCAATCCACGAACGCTAGGCCTATCTTCTGTCAGGAGCTGATCGAGGGCGGACTCTCGATTTATCAGGGGCGCATCCTCAACTCGGGTATTTCGGTTGAGAAGCGTAAGCGAGCTTCGCATCCAGTGACTTGCTTCGATGGGGAAATCCGTCAGGTGCTGAATAACCTGGTGAGCAACGCGATCGACGCCATGCACCCCAAAGGTGGTCGGTTGCTACTTCGGAGTAGAGAGAGCACGAACTGGAAGACAGGAAAGAGGGGGCTCATTCTGACGGTAGCGGATACGGGCCCGGGAATGAGTCAGGAGACGGTGAAAAGGATTTTCGAGCCGTTCTTCACGACGAAGGGGAACGGAGGAACTGGTCTTGGACTCTGGATCAGCTGTGAGATCGTGGATCGGCATGGTGGCACACTTCGTGTTCGCAGCAGTCAACGCCAAGGAACTAGCGGTACAGTCTTCACAATCTTTCTGCCGTTCGAGGCCGTGAGGCGTTAGAGGCATCTCGGGTGCGTGCAGCAGATGGCCTGTGTTCGTTGGAATTGGAAGTAGGGGGTCTCTTTTCCGGGCCTTGGAATTGGCGGCCTGATGGAATGCATGAAAGACCGACAACAAGACCGTCGTCTCCCACCCTTCCCACGGTCCTTGGAAATCGACTACGTTGGTTTCCGCATTACGCACCCGCACGACGACTACTGAGGTTTAGACTGACATTTCTAACGGGCTAGCCACCCTGTCATTCTAACGAGCCCCAACACGAGCTATTAGCGCCGGATGGAAATGTCCCACCTTCGCCCGATAGGAATGTCCGATCCGCCGTCCACGCGAAGAGCGGTGGAAGCGCAAGTTGGTCTGAGTGATGGTGACCGAAAGGCGAGGATGGCCCCCGAGCAAAGGGCGTCGTGAGATCCGGGTCTTCTCCCCTGCCGTGGCACAGGGGAGAAAACCTTTTTAGAAGAACACAACAATCTACGCGGCGACTTGGATCCGGGTTACCTTGTCGGCCTGCGGACCCTTTTCGCCTTGAATGATGTCGAATTCGACGGGATCGCCTTCTTTGAGCGACTTGTACCCGTCCAACTGGATGGAGCTGAAGTGAACGAAAACGTCATTTCCGCCGTCCCGCCCGAGAAAACCGTAGCCTTTTGCATTGTTGAACCACTTCACGACGCCTTTGTACTGTGACATGGATGCCACTCCTCTCTCGTAGATTTGATCAAGACTCGCATGCAGATGCCGAGGACGTGCGGGCCGCAGAACGGACCACAAGCCCCTTTGAGCCTTCTCTTGATGAGTGTGTACACTGCCGGCCTCGGCCTTTATGTCTGGCATCACACGTAAAACTCGCATCCAAAAGCTTTGAAGCTAATGTGACTTTGTGTGGGGACAACGTGTATGGCATCAACAAACGGTGCTTCTAAGAAAGCACAGCCGGCGAAGAGTCCCATCAAGTACAAGAATGAAATACTCCGTCGCTTGGATCCCGAGATCATTGAACGCCTCGAACTCCATCCGATCGACCTGCCGGTCAATCATGAGATCGAGTTTCCTGGGCAAAGTATCGATCACCTCTTCTTTGTCGAGGGTGGAATCGCATCGATGACGGCCACGTTCGAAGACGGAGTACAGGTGGAGATCGCTTTGGCAGGACATGAGTCCGTCCTCGGATCCTCTTCGATGATGGGAACAAAGCACAGCCTGAACCGCGTCTACATGCAGGTTGGCGGACACGGATTTACCTCAAGAACCGGAACCGCGACCCGCGAGTTCAAGCGAGGTGAACAGTTTCATGACCTCACACTGCGATATCTCCAGGCTCAATTCCTGCAATCTGCCCAAACGGCGGGCTGCAACGCCCGGCATTCTGTGGATCAACGTCTCGCCCGCTGGCTCTTGCTCGTTGCCGATCGCTTTGGAAGCGGCGTCATCCCCCTAAGGCAGGAGTTCATGGGTGACATGCTGGGGGTGACACGCTCGAGCGTGACCCTTACCGCTGGCAAATTCCAGGATTTGAAGCTGATTCGCTACAGCCGAGGCAAACTCGAGATCACCGACGTAGCCGGTCTTGAAAAGCTTGCTTGCGAGTGTTACCGGGTGGTGCGGGACCACCTTGCCGGCTATATGGATACTGACGAAGGCTTCGGCTTATAGAAATCACTTGAACAGGTCCGACGATACGGCGCATCCAAACATGCTTCTCGCAAAGAGAAACCTGAAAGGAGCTGACGGCCGATGATGTGTGGCCCAACCACCGACCATGAGGAGAT
>CAZZXY010000033.1:0-33873 GCA_964658105.1 Verrucomicrobia bacterium Tous-C9LFEB
CGTAGCCTCGCGGCTTGGGCTGAACTCTGGTCAAGTGTCGAATGATTCGGCCGCTGCTTACCGTTGCGCCTGCAACCGCCCCTGACCATTCACCAGCAAACGGGTCTGCTGGCCTTTCACCACCTTCAACTGGAGAACCTGGTCCATGTAACGCACCCGGATATCCCCATTACCAGCGGCCTTCAAATCCGCCTCTGCAAGTTTGCCCCCGGTCCAGCGAAGCTTCACTTGATGACCTCCGATGGCTCGCAGGCTATCCACCTCACCTTCGCTCCAGGCGGTCGGCAGGGCAGGAAGCAGTCGCACTTCCCCGGGGCGACTGCTGAGCAGCATCTCCGCGATGGTCGTAGTTGCCCCGAAGTTCCCATCGATCTGGAACGGTGGATGAACGTCCCACAAGTTGGGGAGACTGCCCGCGCCATTCTGTTTCACCGCGTCGACCGGGTGCCAGAGATTCTCGAGTAACCGGTACGCGTGATCTCCATCGCCCAGCCGCGTCCAGAGCAGGCTCTTGTAGGCCAGGGACCAACCAGTCGCCCCGTCGCCGCGCTCTTCCAGCGAATGCCTTGCTGCAGCCGCGAGCGCTGGAGTCGTCAGAGGATCGATTTGATCACCGGGATAAAGGGCCCAGAGGTGGGATACGTGCCGATGGTGCGGATCGACCTCGCGGTAAGGCTGGAGCCACTCCATGATGCGTCCGTCCGCACCGATTTGTATGGGGGCGAGCTGGCGTGTTGTGGCCCCAAGCCGCTGTCGGAGCTGCCTATCGACCTGAAGTATCGCTTCAGCCTGTGCTGTTGCGGTAAACAGAAAACGCAGGATCTCTTCGTCGATCGCGGGGCCCATGCAAACGCTGCTCTTCGTGCCATCCGGCAGATAAAAGCTGTTCTCCGGAGAGTTAGACGGGGCCGTTACTAACCAGCCATGCTGCGGCTCGCGGACGAGCATCGCGAGATAAAACGTCGAGGCACCCTTAAGCACAGGGTACATCCGCCGCAGGTACGCTTTATCGCCGGTGTAGAGGTAGTGCAGCCAAATATGTTGGCAGAGCCAGGCCGAGCCAACCAGCGTCGATCCCCATGACGCCTGCTCTCCCGGAGAGGTGAAGCCCCAGGCATTGGTCATCACATGCGCTACCCAGCCTGGAGCCCCGTAATAGCTTGCAGCCGTGTGTGCGCCGGGTGCCGTCAGGCCCTCGATGAGGGAGAACAACGGATCTGTCAGATCGCTCAGCCCGGTCGGTTCTGCGGGCCAGTAGTTCATCTGCACATTCACATTGAGGTGCCAGTCGCCATTCCAGGGCGTGCGTGTGCCCTCGGCCCACAGTCCCTGCAAATTGGCGGGCAGACCGCCCGGGCGCGACGAACTGATCAGCAGGTAGCGGCCAAACTGAAAGTACAGCGCGGCAAACGACGCATCCGGTTTCCCCGCTGACACCTCGGTCAGACGCTCAACTGCGGGTCGCGGGTCAGGTTCTGCCGCCGAACCTAAGCGCAGACGGACCTGGTGGAAATAGCGCCAATAGTCTTCCTGATGCCGCGCCAACAGTTCCGTGTAGCTGTGCCTACCGGCAAGGGCGAGATCCTGCGTGGCAGCCGCCGTCGGATCGTGTGTGTGCCTGCCCGCGAATCCGTTGAAGTTCGTGGCCGCTGAAAGCAGGATGACTACTTGGCTGGCGCCAGCAACATGCAGGGCGTGATCACTCGACGCGCTGACTGAGCCATCCTGCCGCATGATCTTGAGGCGCGAAGCATAAGCGACCCCGGGGACGCCCGGCGCCCCGGAGTCCAGTTCTCCTGTCATGAGCAGTTGCTGACCAGCAGACGTGGTTTGATACCGCTCAGAACGTTGCAGGTCTATATCGAAATTCAGAGCATGAGGTTGGTCCGCAGTCAGGCGCAACACGACGACCTGGTCAGGTGCGCTGGTGAACAGTTCGCGCGTGTAATGGACGCCCTGGGCCGTGAAGCTCGCTCGAGCAATGGCCCCATCGAGGTCAAGCTCGCGCCTGTACTCGGTGACATCGTCGGCCTTGATCTGGCTGAAGGAAAGACTCAGCCACCCAAGCTCCTGGTAACAGCCGAATCGCGGATCTCCCCCTCCCTTATCAGCAGAAGTGAAGCTCTTGTCTACCAGGACCTCGGCTTCGGCGTTCTTGCCTGCAAGTAACAGCCTACGGATCTCCGGTAGCTGCCTGAAGGCGTCAGGGCGGTCAGCGTCGTGCGGCGATCCGGACCACATCGAGCTCTCGTTTAAAGAGATCCGTTCGTTAACGATACCGCCGTACATGGATGCACCCAGCCGCCCATTGCCGGTTGGCATCGCTTCACCGAACGCACGGGCTGGCGCCGAAAACCGAACCAACATGTCAGATCCAAATACTGAAGGACCTGCACCAGCTGCTTTCTGAGCTCCAGCCGCAGAGCAAACCGTCACAGTCACAAGACCAGCGAAAAAGAGGCGCATCGCTGCACGAAGTGGGAGCCCCGCAACGGCACAACAAAAGAACGATCTCACGCCGAAAACCTTACAGTACCGGCGCAACACTTTGAAAGGGGCGGATCGTTCCGCTCGCCTGCCCCGCCGTAGCAACGACCCTGTGCGACCGATGCTCACCCACAGAGGACCTCACGTGTAGGCGTAGGGATTGGATCCTTGCACCGGTAGTGGCCCATCGAGGCGACAGACATAAGCAGGGCCCGCAAAGTACTGCCCCGGTTCCTTGATGTTCTTCGCAAACTCGTAGGTCTGCAGCAGCTCCGCAACGGTCAGGTGCCACGGCGCTTCGTTGGGCTGATAGGTGTTGCCCGTGGGATAGTCCACGCCGCCGACGCCCATTTCTACATGGCAGCCGGCTATGTGAGTCACCGGGTGTTCGGCACAAAACTTTACCAGTCGCTGCATACTCGTTAGCCAGGAATCCCACAACGTCACGTACAAACGGCCGCGGTAGAACATGTCCCCGGTAAACAGGATTTTGGTATAGGTGTCATAGTAAGCGAACTCGGAAAAGGTGTGCCCCGGGCTGCCCCAGATCCAGATCTTTCGGCCCCCAAGGTCAAGCGTCACCTGTTCTTCGGGGTAGTGAGTCATACCCCAGAAACCAACCATCTCCGCGTGAGATAGACCCATTGTGCGGGTGTTAAGCCGGTCGTCGAACTGGTTCTGTCCGCTGAAGTGATCCATGTGCAAGTGACTCAGCGCGAGCAGCAGCTCCATGGAGCCGGGTGTTCGTCCGTTCCGGGCACACCAGGACACGATGCAGGCGTCCACCACATCGCGCAAAGGCCAATGCTCTCGTAAGGTACTGTCTCCCTGATCAATCATCAGGATGCGGTCTTCGCCGAAGTACAGCATCATGAACGGCGACTCGTACGCATAAGCTCGATTCTGTCGCAGGATGGCCGTGTGGGCGTTGTACCAGTGCACCTGCACGGGAGGATCGGTGTTATCCATCGCGGAAGGCGATCCGCAGATCCACTTGACGGGCAGCGTCCCCGGGGCTGGCAAACCGGAAGCGAAGTCGATGGGGCCGTCCTCCGTGCGTGGACCAGGACGCGGGGCGGGCGGTACGCGCAGCGTGCCCTGCGCAGTACCTTCTGCAACAACACTCGCCGGCAGCATGGCCGTAGCCGCCGTAATGGACAGGAACTCCCTGCGGTTTACTGACTTCACGTGTCGCCTCGGCTTTGTTCAGTGATGCTTCGTCTCCGTAGATCAAACGGCTCTGGGGGCCCTGATATCCGGCAGACCCTCTGGGAGCGAAGACGGTTCTTCATCAGGACCTACACCATGCATCAGCCAGAACTCCGGCCGCACCAGCACGGTCCTTGCGCCATGAATCTCCCGTGCCGTTGCCAGCGCTTCGTCGATCTGCTCTGGTCTCATCTGCAGTTCACGCTCATACGGTTTGAAGGTTGCAAAACGGTCGTAAGCCTTGCCGGGCAGAAACTGCATATCTACCTTGCCGCCCATGATCCACTTGACCTTGTGATCACGCTTCCAATCCTGCAAGCGCCCGAGCGAAGCCAGGTAGTCGCGCTCATTTGCGATGGCGATCTTGCCCGGAAACAGAAGATCGCCTGTGAACAGGTGGTCGGTATAGCGATCGTAGAAGGTGAATCCATCGCGGTGTGTTCCGGGCGTGGGGATCACATCGATGATGCGGCCACCCAGGTCAATCTTGCCAATCTCCTCGGCGGCGGTAGCGGGTATGCCATAGAAGCTCTTGGCCTCGCCCAAAGTGCTCGGCACAGAACGGCAGTCGGGCCTCCCCTCAAATTGAGCCAGCCCGGCGTTCTGGTCGCGATTTTCGTTGGACGTCAGCGCCACAGTCAGCAACACGCGCTTTCTTCGGCGAATACTTGCCCACCGCGCAACAAGCCCATCGACGGTGTCGCGTAACGGATACCACTTGCTTTCGGCAGTCGCTCCCGTGTCAATCAGAAGCGCTCCCGCATTGCCGAACAGGAGGTAGGTGAAAGGTCCACGCCAGTCCACGCAGATGTTCTCGCGGAGGGCAAAGGTGTCCTCGTTGTATTGCATCACCTGGATTCGCGGGTCTTCGTTCTTTGCGGCAACAGCTGACCCGTGAATCCATCGAAACCACAGGTTGCCCGGAGCTGCTTCTTCGCCGCTGTAGTCGTGCTGCACCTCGGCCGCAGAGGGCTTGGGCAGGCACGAATCGGTGTTCCGCACCGCGGCAGGATTGAGGGGCTGGGACTCCCCCGCCCTGCCTCTTGGCCTGCCCGGTTGGTGCGGTGCTGCAGGCACTGAGGGCGCGGATGTCGTCTGCATCAGGCTCCTTGCGAACCGTGTCAGTGAACGAGCTTTGAGCTCCGGCTAAAACAACCTTCTAAGTCCCGTCGACTACTTGGACGGGGTTGCGTCCGTGGCAGCGGGCGCAGGGGGCATGGCGGCACCAGCCTTGATCCACGCCTCCACTGTCGCGATGTCCGCGTCGGAGATCTTGGGCTTGGGGTCCGGAGGCATGTTCATCGGATCATCTGCCGGGCCTTCATGGCGGATCAGCTTCACCAGCAGGCTCTGCCCAGGCTGTCCAGGCACAATGGCCGCCCCGTGGTGTCCGCCCTTCAACAGGTTTTCGCGCGTGTCCATGTTCATTCCGCCGCGATGGTTGCCGGCGCCGTGACAGCGGTAGCAGTTGGCCTGAAAGATCGGTTGCACTGTTTCCGTGTAGAACGCTGGCTGGCCAGCGTTGCTGGCCGCCTGCACCGGGGTAGGCTCTCTCCGACCCAGCCCTGCCCCAATTGCGAGAGCCACACCTAACACCGGCAGCATCGCCCCAACCGCACTCACCCTGGTCCTCATTCGCTTCTCCATTTCTCCCCTTGATTTCGTCTCGGAATGCGCAATCACTCGGGTCCGGCCTTGCGTCGTCACTTCACCTCAACCGAAGCCGGGCTGGCCTCGCCTAGCTGCGGCGGCCTCTGTCCTGTCGCGACAGAGTAAAAAACTTCACCTGCACGACTTAACACGCGGTCGTTCCGAAAGATCAACCCAAGATCACGAGAAAGGTTGATCCCCTCCAGCGTAACGGTTGCAAGTTGACCCGCCCGCAACTCATCCAGCACATTGATGCGCGGCAGAAAGCCGATGCCAAGCTGCGCGATGATCAGCTTCTTCAGCAGCTCGTGCGAGTCCAACTCCATCACAATCCGGGGCAGCACCTTATGTTGCGAAAATAGCTGTTCCAACTCCTCACGACGTCGCCCCTGCTTGATCATCAACAGACGCGCACTGTTGAGTTCCTCGATGGGAATCGCCTCTCTTGAGGCAAATGGATGCGCGACGGGTACTACCAATACAAGTTCATCGTGATGGACTACTTCCACGTACAGCCTAGAGTCCTTCACCGGCAGCGAGACCACTCCGAAGTCGACCTCGCGATTCAGGACCAACTCCATGGTTTGATTTCGCGGGGCTCGTACCACGGCCAATGCCACGCGCGGATGCTGTCGCTTGAACTTGCTGAAGAACGTTGGCAGGACGTAGAGAGCAGTGGAGTCGTTTGCACTGACTGTCAGAGTGCCACGAGGGGATCGCTCCAGATCACCCAACGCTAGCTGCAGGTGATTGAGCCGCGTCATCGAATCTTCCGCGAAGGGCTCAAACAAACGCCCCGCTGCGGTGAGCGTAACCTTGCCTCCCCCGCGCTCAAAGAGGCGATAGCCCAGAAACGTTTCAAGCGAGCGGATTTGCGCCGACACAGAAGGCTGGGTCACTGCCAGACGATGGGCTGCCCGCGAAAAGCTCTTTTGTCGCGCAACCTCGAGAAAGGTCTTCAGTTGAGCAATATCCACGCGCAAACTCACTTCAGTAAGCGGTTTTCGGATGAGCGCCAAGTGCTTATGGGAAAAAGTCGCGCGACCTCGAATGCAGGCCTTTGTCCATTTGGCGCTGTAGGGAAATCTAAGACGAACATAGCACGAGCGGCTCGGAATCGCCCGTCCCTGAAACTCCCCTGCATTCACGAATCGTCCTGATAGGCAAAACCTATAGCTAACACGCGGGTAGAACCCATTCTCTATGGTTCCTATCAATCCCAGAAGGAGACAACTCTCCATACTTTTCAGGCATGGCTCGTGAACCCGTGCGCTTGGTCAAGCCGGGTTGCTACCGCCTCCTTCGGTCTAAGTCGACTCCAGTAACTCTGGTTCCCTCCATTGCATCAAGCCAGCGTTCCTTAGAGACCCACCGCACCGAACTGACCGTACTATGGAGCACCAGGAGTTCTGTTCATGTCCCAGCTTTGCGTGTCTCGGTTCGCTATCCCGCTTTCTCTCGGCGCGTGTCTGATAGCAGGTGCGCAGGATAGCGTCGCGAAGACAAAGATGAGCCCTCCTGCCAAAGCCAAACACATTGACAAAAAGTCACCCACAGCAGAGGACAGCGATGCACCGTCCGCCGACCAGAAAGCGCCAGACAGCAAGGAACAGACCGCCTACGCCTTCGGGCTGCCCACGGCAGATGGCAAAAACCTACCTCTCAGTGAGTACAAAGGCAAGGTTCTCCTGGTAGTAAACCTTGGCAGGCAATCCAGCTATGCAGCGCAGCTGCCCGCGCTGGAAAAGCTCAGCGACACGTTCAAAGATAAAGGGTTGGTCGTCCTGGGGGTACCCTCCAACGACTTCGGCAACGCGGAGCCTGGGACACCGGCCGACATCGCAAAGTACTACGCGGATGCAAAGGTGACCTTTCCGGTCATGCAGGTCTCCAGCCTCACCGGCGTGCACGAGCTTCCTCTCTTCAGCTATCTCTCCAAGAACAAGGCCGTCGAAAACGACGGACTGCACTGGAACTACACGAAGTTCCTGGTGGATCGGAAAGGTAAGGTGATTCTCTGCTTTCCTCCGGAAGTCGCACCAGATTCGCTCGCCATGATGGCTACGGTGCAGGAGGTTCTCGATGGAACATGGAAGCCGAAGAAGGCGGAAGCGCATGACAAAGCCGACGCGGATGACGACGACGAGGAATAAAGATCGTCCAACGGTGCAAACCTGAGATCCGCCCCAATGCAGAGCCTAGCTCAGAGACTTCAAGTAGCTCCGCCAGCCTCCAAAGTGTGTGATCTCGGTAGCACCGGCCACTCCCCCCGGCTCGACAAGGAAGCCCTTCACCAGTTCACCATCCTCTAATCGCAATGTTCCAATGGCCAGCGGCTGCGGAACGCCTTCCACAAAGGAACCAACCGTATCAGCTGGCAGGGCCCATACCTCGACCTCAATACCAGGACCGTCGAAGCCGGGCGTCCACACCAGTCCCGGCTTGGCCGGCACTGTGCCTTTGAGCGCGTAGAAGCGGTAATCCGGATGCGTGCGGCAGGTGCGAACAAGTCTGCCGCGTCGCTGGGTAAGTTGCCAGTTGAGGGGCTGCCCGGAAAGGTGCGCCCCGACAACAGCCATGAGCTGGCAGTCCGGCGGAACCGTGGGTTTCTGGATCGCTGCCGTGTCGGCAATCAGACGATCCGATCCTCCCAGCTTCTGACTCAGTTCTCTCTGCAGACCATCCGCCAGCACCAGCAACGCAGCATCCGAAAAAGCAGGCCCGATCAGGCTCACACCAAATGGAAGGCCGTCCGGACGCATTCCGGAAGGAACCGCGACCGCCGCTAAATCCAGGAGGTTTATGAAGTTGGTGTATGTTCCTAGCTGGCTGTTGCGCTCAATGGGGGATGCTGCAACCTCAGCATGCGTAAAGGTTCGAGGCGCCGTCGGCAGCAGAAGCACGTCCACGGCATCCCACGTCGAAGCGGTGGCTTTACGCAACGCCTCAAGCTCATAAGCTCCCTGAAAAGCCTGGACAGCCGAGAACTTTGTAGCTCCGCCGATGATCGCGGCGACCGTGGGATCCATCTCGGCCGCGTGTTGCGCAAAGAATCCTGCGATAGCCGCATAACGTTCGGCGACCCATGGTCCCCCGTACAGCAGCTTCGCCGCTCTCAGAAATGGTTCGATTTGAATCTCGTGGATCTCAGCTCCTGCACCTTGTGCCGATTCGATGGCACGTTGATAAAGCCCGCCATTCCACGGATCGTCGAAGAACTCGCGGTCGGACTCGGGCAACACGCCGATCCTGACTCTGGCCTGCCCGAAAGCGGTAGGTCCCCACGGTGCCGCTCCTTCTCCCGGACGTGCCGCTCGTGAGTAGGGATCGGCATCGTCCAATCCTGCGACCACCTGCAGCACACGTGCGGCATCGCCTGCAGTTTCGGCAAAGATGGACACACAGTCCAGTGTTCTGCAAGCTGGCACAACCCCGTGCGTACTTACCATTCCACGCGTCGGCTTCAGCCCGATCAGGTTGTTGAACATCGCGGGCACGCGACCCGATCCAGCCGTATCGGTGCCCAGGGCGAAGGCCACGAGACCCTTGGCCGTAGCGACGGCCGAACCCGAACTCGATCCGCCCGAGATGAAATCGGGATTGAACACGGTGGAGCACGCGCCATAAGGAGACCGCGTTCCCACGAGCCCCGTGGCGAACTGGTCCATGTTGGTTTTTCCGACCAGGATCGCGCCTGCAGCCTCCAGTCGCATCACGACCGTGGCGCTCCGCGCAGGTGTGTAGGCGAAGGCAGGGCAGCCCGCCGTTGTGGGAACGCCGGCAACATCGATGTTGTCTTTCACGGCGAACGGAACACCAAACAGGGGCAGCTTCGACCTTTCCTCTGGCGCAAGCTTCCCTGCTCGCTCCATCGCCTGTTCACGCGGCACGAGGCTGATCCAGACTGGATGGAGGTCGGCCTTTCCGATCCTGTCGTAGAGATCCGTGACGACCTCGGCCGGCGTGCTCTTTCCGGTGGCATACGCCTGCTGCAAACTTCCTATGTCCATCGCCAGCCTCCTGCTTACCTGCTACACACTCAGGGCCGCACCGCGACCAGAAGCTGACCACTCTGCGCTAACGAACCGACCGTGCAGTACACCCGTTCTACAGTTCCCGCGACGGAAGACTGGATGGCTATCTCGGTCTTCATCGCGTCCAGAACAACCAACTTGTCGCCGACATGCACGTGCTGCCCCGGAGACACAACGATCTGAAAAACACTTGCCGTCATTGGCGAACTGATTCCTTCACATCCTGCTGGCACCGTGACAGTGGCCGTCTCCTGTGGCGCCTCTTCCGGCTCCGGAATCGTCATCTGGCCTGCAGTAAGCCAACGCTCCCGCTCCGCATCAAAGGCAGTCTTGGAACGCTGCTGAAAAGCCGCAGCCTCTTCCTGAATCGAACCAAGAAAAGCCTGGTACTCCCGCAGGTTGAACGTAGTCTCTTCGATCTTCAGCGGATACAGTCCGTGTGGAAACTTCTCACGGGCCTCCAGCAACTCTTCTGCACTTACCGGAAAGAAGCGAAGCTGATCGAAGAAGCGCAGGGACCAGGGCTTACCTTGAACAAAAACAGGCGTCGTCTTCCAGGCATTCCATACCTGAATCGTGCGGCCCACCAGCTGGTACCCACCGGGTCCTTCCATGCCATAAATACAGAGGTACGCTCCGCCAATGCCAACCGCGTTTTCGGGCGTCCATGTGCGTGCTGGATTGTATTTCGTGGTCACCAACCGGTGCCTCGGATCCAGTGGCGTCGCCACAGGTGCGCCCAGGTAAACATCCCCAAGCCCCAGCACCAGGTAGCTGGCTTCGAACACGATGCGGTACACATCTTCGGCTGACTCGAGGCCGTTGATCCTCCGTATGAATTCAATATTGGAGGGGCACCACGGCGCGTCCGGGCGAACTGCCTGCATGTATTTCAGCTGTGCCGCTTTCGCCTGCGGGTCGTCCCAGCTCAGGGGCATGTGCACGATGCGCGACGGAACGGTGATGTCCTCCAAAGGAGGCAAAGCCCTATCTAACTGCTCCAGCGTATCGATCAGCTGCTGTCGCGGCAACACCAGGCTGTCGAAGTGAACGTGCAGAGAACGGACGCCCGGCGTGATGTCGATGATGCCGGGCAGACTCGCCTTTTCCAGCTGCTGCTCGAGGGCATGAATGCGGAACCGCAACACCAGATCCAGCTTCATCTCGCCGTACTCGACCAGCAGATACCGGTCCCCGTCAGCGCGAAAGACCATCGTCTCTGCACTGTTTGTCACGGTGCGTAAAACGGCAGGCTCCAGGCCAGGCGCCTCGGGTAACGTCGCGGGCGGCTCCGCAAACGATGCCAGCAGCGCATTCTGCTGCACTTCCATGGCGTTCGCCTGCTCCAGCGTGACGCGCTGAAAGCGCACCTGGTCACCGGCCTTCAACTGACCCAGCTTCCACAGCTCAGCCTGCACGATCACCGCGGGACAAACGAAGCCGCCCAGCGAAGGACCGTCCGGTCCCAGCAGGATCGGCATGTCTCCCGTGAAGTCGATCGCACCGATCGCGTACGCGTTGTCGTGCAGATTCGATGGGTGCAGCCCGGCCTCACCCCCGTCCGGACGAGCCCACTTCGGCTTTGGCCCCACCAGTCGGACGCCCGTGCGATCGCTCTGGTAATGCACCTTCCAATCCGTCGCAAACAGCATCTCGATGTCCTCATCGAGAAAGAAGTCGGGCGCCACGTGCGGCCCGAAGAGGACGCCGATGTGCCAGTGACACGTCAGCTCCGGTTGCCACTGCCTCGGCAACTCCGCAGGGACTTGGAGTGCTGCGCCTGCCTGTCCCAGATGGAGCACATCGCCGGTCCGCAGCGTGCGACCGTTCGTTCCACCGAACCCGCCGAGGATGAAGGTGCTCCGGCTTCCGAGATAAGGCTGCGGGTCAATACCCCCACGAAGGGCCAGGTAAGCACGCATGCCACCGCCCATCGCAGCACCAAGCGACAAGACACTGCCTGCCGGTGCCGTAACCGCCTTCCAACGTTCCACCGGTTGACCGTCGAGCCTGGCTCCCATCTCCGCGCCCGTCAAGGCGATCAGCGTGTCCGCGCTGAAGCGCAGCCGTGACCCGATCGAGGTCATCTCCAGGCCGGCTGCGTTTTCTGGGTTCCCCACGAGCCGGTTTGCGATCCGGAAGCTGTAGTGATCCATCGGCCCGGAAGGCGGTACGCCCACATTCCAGTACCCCACGCGTCCCGGGTAGTCCTGCACTGTCGTCTGCGTTCCGCCCTCAAGGACGTCGATGGCACGACGCTGGGGCTGAAAGCTCCCCAGGTAAGCCGTGGTGACGGTTCCTGCCCGAAATGCCTCGGAGGCAACTACCGCGCGGACATAGCGCAGATTGGTCTCGGTGCCGTCGATGGCGCTATCGGCCAGCGCATTCTGCATGCGCTCCAGGGCCTCCGCGCGATCTCGTCCCGTAACAATGATCTTTGCAATCATCGGGTCGTAGTACGGCGTGATTGTGGCATTCGATTCCACTGCCGTTTCGACACGCGCGACCTCCGGCGAGGGAAAGCGAACGAATGTCAGCTTTCCCGGAGTGGGCTGGAAATTCTGTGCCGGATCCTCGGCATACACGCGGGCCTCGATCGAAGCGCCTTTTGGCTCCACCGCAAAGCTCGCCAGCGGCTCCATCTCACCGGCAGCCTGGCGAATCATCCACTCCACCAGGTCCAATCCGGTGACCTGCTCGGTGACGCCGTGCTCTACCTGTAGCCGGGTATTGACTTCGAGGAAGTAGAACTTGCCGGTATCGTCGTCATAGATGAACTCCACCGTGCCAGCCGAAGCGTAACTCACGGCCTTTCCGAGCAGAACGGCGGCCCGAAGAAGCTGCTGGCGGACCTCTTCTGTCAGCCCAGGTGCAGGCGTTTCTTCCAGCACTTTCTGATTCCGCCGCTGTGCAGAGCAGTCGCGCTCGCCCAGCGCAAGCACCTCGCCCCTGCCGTCGCCAAAGATCTGGACCTCGATGTGACGTGCACGCTCGACGAACTTTTCAAGATAAACCCCGCTGTCACCGAAGTTCGCCCTGCTCAGCCGCAGAACCGATTCATAGGTCTCACTCAGTTCTTCCGCAGACCGGCAAACGCGCATGCCAATCCCGCCACCCCCGCCGGAGCTCTTCAGCATCACCGGGTAGCCAAGCTCGCCCGCTTGCTGCAGTGCCTCGGCAAGCGAATGCAGAAGCCCCGTTCCCGGCAGCAGCGGAACACCGCAACGCCGCGCTGTCGCTCGCGCCGTGTGCTTCAGGGCAAATGCCTCGATATTGCTCGGCGTGGGACCAATGAAGCGAATGCCGCGTGCCGCGCAGGCGCGGGCGAACTCCACATTCTCGCTCAGGAATCCATAACCCGGATGAACCGCTTCGGCGCCCGTCTCCTGGCAGGCATGGAGAATCCTCTCAAAGGAAAGGTAACTCTGGGCGGCGGGCGCGGGGCCCAACAGCACAGCTTCATCCGCTTCAAGGACATGCAGTGAACTGCGATCAGCCTCAGAGTAAACCGCTACCGAACCGATACCCATGCGGCGCAGCGTGCGTTCAATGCGGCACGCAATCGCGCCTCGATTCGCAATCAAAACCTTCTTAAACATGCTTAATCACGATCAACATCAATCCCCTGATATCGCACGCTCATGCGGTTGAACTTCAGCCCAGATCAAGACCTGCACCGGCGTAGGGTTATAGGCGTTGCAGGGGTTATTCAGCTGCGGGCAATTCGAGATCACCAGTAACACATCCATCTCAGCGCGTAGCTCCACATACTTCCCCGCGTCGGATACGCCATCCTCAAAGGTCAGCTTACCCTCCGGTGTCACTGGCACGTTCATGAAGAAGTTGATATTGGCCGTCAGATCTCGCTTGTCCAGCGTTCGTCCTGTCTTCATTGTCCACTCCTGCGCTCCCTTCAGGAACACCTCACGGCAGGCATGCATACTGCGGTTTTCCAGGGCATAGCGCGTCTGATTGCTCTCCTTGGAACACGCCCCGCCAAGTGTGTCATGCCGCCCGCATGTGTCCGCAACGATCGTCAGGAGGTGATTGCGACCCGTAGACATCAGCTTTGTACCGGTTGTCAGATAGAGATTGCCCTGGGTCCGAAGGGTGTCCTGCGCGCTGTACCGATCGGCATAGTCGTGCGCATTGAAGAACAGTGTGTCTACAGCCTGGTTTCCCTCCAGATCCACAATGCGCAGCGTCTCCCCACGTCGGACTTCACGGACAAAAGGCTCCCCCGCGGGGACACGTGCAGAAAACGACGCTTCCTCCGGCTGTAGCGAGCTTGGGACAAGATTGAATCCAGACGGCATAAAGGCTCCCTTGGCAGACTAGAGGAAATAGCGTTCGGTCAGAACAAAGCCGCGTGCCGCCTCAGGACTGGACAGCCGGCAGGCATCATCGGCACCAGGGGCGTCGACGCGAAAGACTTCCACCCGCAACGGACTTTGCTCGTACCGGGGATTCGGGTCCATCGGGTGCTGGCAGTTCACAAGGATGACAAGGGCGTTCATCTCGGCGCGCAGTTCCACATAGCTGCCGACAGCTGCGTTGCGCGGAACAAATTCCATGTCGCCCCCGTCGGCAATCTTGACCTTGCTGAAGAAATTGACGTTCATCATCAAATCTCGTGGTCCGAGCCCCTGCTTCGCGAGCTCGTTCTTGAACGCGTCCAGAGGGTTCTGGTGCCAACGATTTCGCGCCTCCTGGTAGCTCAGCACGCCGTACTTCCTTTCCACAGCATCAGCGTCGTCGCACCCACCCAGCGGATCGTGCCAGCCAGCAGTATCGTCGGTGATCGAGACAAGAACACGACCCATATCGGAGAACAGCACATCCCCCGTGGTGAGTCTCGCAATGTGCTGGGCCTTCAACGTGTCCGGAAGATTCATCCGTTCCGTTGGGGAATCGGCGTTGAAGAAAATGGCCGCAACATTCGCGTTATCGCCAAGAGCCGTGAGGCGCAGCGCTGTACCCCGCTTCAAGACGTGGGTCCAGGCGCTGAATCCTTCCAGCGTCTCCTCCCAGAGTAGAGTCCTCGGCAATTCTTCTCCTCTGCTTCGACGACGAAGCCGAACATGGAAAGCGCTTAGCGCGCTATCGGTAGCCTGATGCGCCAGACAGTCTGCTGACGCAGGTTGGACAGCCATACCGAACCACCGCCAGCCCGCATACCGTCGCCTCCCGGTCCTGCCCATTGCCGGACCGGCTGGTTCGTCTTTGGATCGATCTGCGTGAGCGGAAATTCAAACAACGCAGCCCACACATAGCCATCACCAAACGAGAGATCGCCCCCCTCGCCCGGCAGGCCGCAATGAATCGTCGCGACCACCTTTGCTGTCGCAGCATCAATGCGCGTCACCGTACCGTCCCCCTGGTTCAGGGTCCAGACGGAGCCATCGCCGAAGGTGATGAACCGCGGCTTCGGCCCGGTAGGCACGTTGGCGATCACCGTGTTGGTCTTCGGATCGACCTGGACAACAGAGTTCCCCTCGAAAGTGCTGACCCAGACAAAGCCAGCGTCAAAAACCGGATTTGCCGCCGTACCTGGCAAGCGCACCGACGCGACAATCTTGTTTGCCGCAGGATCTATCCGGATCAACGTACTCGGCTTCACTACCATCCAGACGGACCCTGCGCCAGTGGTGATTCCGCCCTCGGAGTTCTCAGGATCTGCATCGACCGATGCAACTACATGACCCGATGCGGAATCGATACGCATCAACTTCTTGTCCGCGCAGCTCGGCGACCAGATGGATCCGAACCCCGCGGTCAACCCCGCGCAGGGCCGATGGATGTCCACCACGAATCCGGCTTTACCGCTCGGCAACAACTCAACCACATGGTTCGCGCGCGCACTCGCCACCCATGTCGCCTCGGGCGTAATGACGGACCAGTCAGGGGAGCCCTCAACCGGGTACACCGTCGACTGACGTTGCAACTCGGCGATGTCATGCCGGATTCCGGGCACTCCAGGTTTGGGCGTTCGCGGCGCCTGGGACACAGGTGCCTGTGCCGGCGCTGCATTCGCCGGTGGCACTCCCTGCCCCTGCGCCTGGGGTCTAAACCAGGCGCACAGGCCAGCCGCGATCATCCCCAGGGTCAACGCCTGGCCGTAACGTAGCCTCATAAGTTCCCGGAAATGCATGCTCCCCTGTTCTCCCGAGCGCAACGCCTTCGCGGTCGGGTTCCCCCAACCGCCGCTCCCCTCGCCTCATTTGTCTGGTTTCAACTTCACTAGACCAAATGACAGAGCGACCGAGCAACGGAATAGCCAATTCCTATGCGCTGCATAGGCTGGACCAGTATTCGAGGATCGTATCGCGGCCATTCGATTTCTGTATGGACGCCGGCCCGTCTTCGCCTTCCTCTTAGATTGAGGGAACGTGCCCGTAAAACTCTACTCATCCCAGACCCGAAGCAGGAATCCACCGATTGTGAAGAGAGCTCTCTCTGGCGTCTGCTGTTTCATCATGCTTGCGGGATTGGCTATGACTGCCCCGCAGTCCAGGGCGGAGGTCCCCACCTTCACGGTCGGTTGGTCGGTCTATGCCGGCTGGAATCCCTACTTCTACATGATGAAGTCAGGCCTGCTCAAAAAGTGGGGCGATAAGTACGGCGTCAACATCAAGCTGCAACGCTTCGACTATGCCGCCTCCCTCGACAGCTTCGTCGCGAAGAATGTCGACGCCTGCACCATGACCAACATGGAGGCGCTGGACATGCCCGCCGCATCAGGCATCGATACGACGGTCTTAGTCGTCGGCGATTACTCCAACGGCAATGACCAGGTCCTGGTCCGCGGCGACTTGAACTTCGCCTCTCTGCCAAGCACCCGCACCATGTTGGTTCAGAAAACAGTCTCCGAGTACCTGCTCGAGCGCGGCATGACCATGAACGGTCAGGCATCGCGTCTCAAGAGCCTGCAGCTCATCAACACCTCCGATTCCGATATTGCCCAGGCTTTTCTGAACAACAAATCCAACCAGGCTGTCGTCACCTGGAAGCCGCTTGTGACACAAATTCTGGATGGTGACCGCGGCGTGCATGCCATCTTCGACTCTTCGAAGATCCCGGGTGAGATCCTCGACCTGCTTGTCATTCGCACCGAGTTGCTGGACCGCAAAGACGGCTCCGGCGTCCGGTTCGCGCGCGCCATCACCGGGGCCTGGTACGAAGCCATGGGACACTTTGCGGCCTCAGGCGCCCTGCACGAGCAAGCGCTCAGGATCAGCGCAGACGCCTCGGGGGATTCGCTCGACAGCTACAAGGGCCAGCTCAAAACCACGGCTCTGTTCACCAGTCCACAGGCAGCCTATGGCTTCGTCACCGGTACGGATCTCAAGGGCAAGATGGACCTTGTGCGCCGCTTCTGTTTCGAACACGGCTTGCTTGGACAAAATGTCCGGGACGTGAACTCAATCGGCATCATGTACCCCGACTTCTCGGTTCAGGGCCAGCCAGACCACGTGCGACTGCGGTTTAGCCCCTTCTACATGAAGGCAGCCGCCGAAGGAAAGCTGTAGCGGATGGCGCAGATACCTCTCTTCCACATCCAGGCGCGTCCGCACCGCGCAGTGACCGAGTCCCTCTCGGTCATGCTCTTTCTGGCGTGTATCTTCCTCTACCTGCACACGGCAGTCATTCGGCATCGTGCTAATCCCGAAGACCGCGTCGTTCCCACGGTCAGCCAGTTGTCCCACGGTCTTCACACGGCCCTGCTGACGCCTGCAGAAGAGGATGACTACCTGCCCGCCGAGAACGCCTCCACCTGGGAGCTGTTCCGGCACTCGATGATCGTCAAAGACACGCTCGCCAGCGGGAAACGCTTCGGCATCTCTGTCGCGCTGCTGATTCCGTGTGTCCTGCTCGCCCTGCACATCGGTCTGTTCCCCTACATCGGAGCCGGTTTCCTACGCTTTGTCCTCTTCTTCGACAAGATCGTCGCGCTCTCCCTGCTGCCGATCCTGTTCATCGTCTTCGGCATCGACGAGGCCTCCAAGATCGCGCTGATCGTGATCGGCGTCGCTCCCACCATGGTCCTCGACGTCATCAACATGGTTCGCGGCGTACCCCAGGAGCAGATCGTCAAGGCATTCACCCTGGACGCCAACAACTTCGATGTCGCCTATCGCATCATCCTTCCCAGGCTCTTCCCCGACATCATCAACAGCCTGCGGCTGAACCTGAAGCCCATCATGCTGTTTCTGTTCGCAGGGGAGATGATCGCCGCCTCGGATGGCCTGGCGTACCGCATCGCCATCATGCGCCGCCACATGGGCATGGACATCATCCTGCCCTACGTCCTCTGGGTCGCATTGCTGCTCTACCTCACCGATCTAGTTCTGCGCACGGCCAACAGGAGGCTGCACCCATGGCATCAGGCGTAAGCGCGATGTTTCCTCCGATTCCGGTGTCAGATGCAGCCATCGGGAGCAGCCCCATGCACGCAGGTGCGGCCGTTCGGCTCCAGGACCTCCGTGTTCGCTACAAACTCGGTGCCGATAAGCACAAGACCATCCTCGATGGACTCTCGCTGAACATCGCCGAAGGGGAGTTCGTCGTGCTGCTGGGTCAAACCGGCTGCGGTAAGAGCACTCTGCTCCGGCTGCTGCTCGGCCAGGAGCAACCCGACGCAGGCTCCGTTGCCGTGGCTGGAACGCCCGTCAAGCATGTCGACTCACGATCTGCTTATGTGCCGCAAAGGTACTCCCTATTCCCCAATCACACCGTACTGGGCAATCTTATGATTGGCCCTGAGATGTCCCGGTTTCACCTTCTGGGTCGTCTCTTGCCGGGGTTCCGTACCTTCAGGAAGCAGCTCAGAGTGGAAGCATTGCAACAGCTTCAACGCCTTGGTCTGCACGAGAGTGACGCTGCGAAGTACCCTCACCAGCTCTCCGGCGGCATGCAGCAGCGTGTAGCCATCGCTCAAGCGCTCATGATGAAGCCTCGCATCCTGCTCATGGACGAAGCCTTCAGCGCCTTGGATCCAGGCACTCGCGGCAGCCTGCAGAAACTTTTGCGATCTCTTTGGGAGGAGTCCCGTCCGACAGTGGTCTTTGTCACACACAACACGGCAGAAGCACTCTACCTGGGATCCCGTCTCATCGTCCTCGCCCGGCCTGAAAACGCCGGTGACGAATCCGGCGCGCGTATCGCGTTGGATATACAGCTGCCGAAGGGCGGGCTCACGCTAGCCCGTAACGGCAAAGCATTCCTCGACCTGGCGGAGCACGTGGAGCGATGCTCGCACGGTGGGGGCACCAGCGGGGCGGAGTAGCACATGGGACGTTCCAGGAAATCAGTTCAACAAGGCCTCCAGGCTGTGTCGGTTGCAGCTCTCGGTCTCTTTGCCGCCTCAACGATCACGGCCCAGGCGCCCCAGCCGGCAGCACCTCCCGTCGCCAGCGTCGCCGTGTCCAAAGATGCCCAGTTCTTCAACGACCACGTGCGACCTGTTTTGGCGCAGAACTGCTTCAAGTGCCACACCACCGAAGCAATGGGCGGCCTTCGCCTGGATACCCGCCCCGGCATGCTGAAGGGCGGTGACTCTGGTCCCGCCGTCGTTCCGCATGACCCCGACAAGAGCATGCTGATCGAAGCCGTCAAGCAGACCGGCGACATCAAGATGCCACCCAAAGGTCCCAAGCTCTCGGATGATCAAATCGCGGACCTTATCTCCTGGGTCAAGAGCGGGGCAGCCACCGGTCCCAACGAGAGCGCGCAGCCTCTTGCAGTCGCACTTCAGGGCTCTGCGGGTGACGAGTTCTTCGAAAACAAGATCCGCCCCATTCTTTCCACTGAATGTGGCAGTTGCCACATGGCAGCCGCCGGTGGCGGTCTCAGCATGAACTCGCGGGATGCCTTGCTCAAGGGCGGAGATTCCGGCGCCGCGGTCGTCCCGGGCGATCCCACCAAGAGCCTCCTGCTGACGGCTGTGCACCAGACGACTGAGCTGCGCATGCCGAAAAACGGTCGTCTTAATGACGCGCAGATCGCCGATCTGACGCAGTGGGTGCAGATGGGTGCGCCCTGGCCGAAACCCAATACTGAAACCGCCCGCAACACGGGCAAGCAGGTCACGCCGGAGATGCGCACCTGGTGGAGTTTCGTCGCGCTGCATAACGAGCCCGTGCCGCAGGTGAAAGAAGCCGCCTGGGCCCACAACGATGTGGACCGTTTCGTTCTGGCCAAACTCGAAGCTAAAGGGATCACGCCCGCGAAGTCGGCAGATCGTGTAACGCTGCTCCGGCGCGCCACGCTGGACCTAACCGGGCTTCCTCCCACGCCGGACGAAGTCAAAGCCTTCGTCGAGGATAAGAACGCCAACGCCTGGGAAAAGGTCATCGACCGGCTGCTCGCCTCGCCGCGCTATGGCGAGCGTTGGGGCCGTCACTGGCTCGACGTCGCACGCTATGGCGACGATGACATCCGCGGCCTTGATCCTCGTGGTCGCGGCTACATGCCTCTGGACGGTGCCTGGACCTACCGCGACTGGGTCATCCAGGCCTTCAACAAGGACCTTCCGTACGACCAGTTCGTGAAGATGCAGCTGGCCGGCGATCAGATGAGCAAGACGCCCTCCAAAGAACAGCTGCAGGCTACAGGCTTCCTCGGCGGCGCACCCTGGATCTGGGACCAGGCTGAACCCGTACAGGGCCGTGCCGACGAACGCAATGAGCGCATCGATGCCGTCAGCCGCGGCATGCTGGGCCTCACCGTCGCCTGCGCTCGCTGCCATGACCACAAATACGACCCCGTGATGCAGCGTGACTACTATGCGCTGGGCGGTGTCTTCGCCAACGCTGAATACAAGGAGTACGCCTTTGTCCCCAAGGACGAGGTGGCGTTCTGGAAAGAAAAGTACAAGAACCTTAACGACTTCGAGATCATGGCCAATGACGTCCACAAGACGGAGACGGAGCAGGTCGCCTATGCTTACGCCTCGCAGGTCGTACCATACATGGTCGCTGCCTGGCAGATTACGGGCAAGCCGAAGATGCAGGAGGACCAGGCCGCCGATGCAGGCAAATTGGATCCCGAGGTGCTCTCTCGCTGGGTGAAGTTCCTCGGCAAGAAGCAGACCTTCTACCCCTACCTGCATGACTGGCAAATGATGGTCGCTGCCGGCGGAACCGAGGACCAGGCGAAGGCGCTGGCGCAGGCCTTCCAGGATCGCATCTACGCGCTCGAGGCCGAGTACAAACACCTCGAAGAAGAGAACGACAAAATCAAGATCAAAGCGGGCGTACCGCTACGCCGCGAAAAGGACGCAACGCCCAACGACTTCCAGACGTACGACCAGTTCTGCCCCGGTTGCACGCTGGAACTGAAGGTGATGACGCCGGAAAACGCAAACCTCTACTCGGATCTCTTCGTTCGTGCCCTTTCGTCTGATTCGGAGCGTGGCGACCCCGGTCTGTTTGTCCTCCGTGGCTGGGACCTGAAACGTCGTCTCGGTCCGCAGCAGCAGGCCTATGATGACGCACTCCAGGCGCGGCTCAAGACCATGCGCACGGAGGTGCCGGAGAAGTACCCTTTCGTGCACGGGATGGCTGACAAGCCGCAGGTCGCGGACATCAATCTCAACCTGCGCGGCAATCCGCATTCGCTGGGGGATGTCGTCCCGCGCGCCTTCCCTGCCGTGCTTACTCTTCGCTCCACCAAGCCCTACACCCAGGGAAGCGGTCGTCTGGAACTGGCGGACGATATCGTCAACAGCCCTCTCGCTATGCGCGTGCTCGTCAACCGGCTTTGGAAGTGGCACTTCGGCATCGGCATCGTGAACACCCCGGACAACTTTGGCAAGGTGGGCGATCCGCCCTCTGACCCCGAACTGCTGGAGTATCTGGCGACCCAGTTCCGCAAAGACAATCTCTCGATCAAAGCCATCCAGAAGACTATTCTCCTGTCCGCTACATATCAGGAAACCAGCCTGGAGACGCCCCAGGACAAGGAGCTTGATCCGCAGGATCGTCTCTACTCGCACTTCCCGTTGCAGCGTCTGGATGCCGAGGAGATCCGTGATTCCATCCTCTTCACGGCAGGCGATCTTGACCTGAAGGACACAGGCGGACCGGCCAAAGACTTCACTCTCGAGAACAAGAGCCGCACCGTCTATTCCAAAATCAGCCGCTTTCGCCTGGATCCCTTCCTGCAGGCCTTTGACTTCCCCAACCCGACCTTCACTGCAGAGCAGCGCTTCTCCACAAACGTGCCCGTACAACGCCTCTATTTCATGAACAGTGCCTTCGTCTACGACCAGACCGGTGTTCTCGTGAAGCGGGTCTACACCAAGGGAGACGACACCGCGCGCATCACCGAGACCTACCAGCTGCTGTTCAATCGCAATCCAACACCGGAGGAGCTGCAGCTCGGATTAGCGTTCCTCAGAACGACTCCGGACAAGCCTGGCTACATGGTGGATCAGGAACCAGAAACAGCATGGAAGCAGTACACCCGTGCGCTCTATAGCTCCAATGAATTCGAATACCTACGTTAAACGGATGGCAGCTGCCCGGCATTTCGATGCCTTTGCAGGATGGAGACACTTCAATGGCCTGTATCAAACCTAAGCCTGTAACCCGTAGAGAGGCGCTTCGCAAGATCGGCGGCGGCTTCGCCATGATGAGTTTCGCCGGCATGGTCGGCGAGTCGATTGCGAAGGCGGACATTGCTGCGGACATGACCGACAAGCCATGGCTGCTCAAGAACGCGGCCGACCCACACTTCAAGCCCCGGGCCAAGCACGTCATCTTCCTTTTCATGAACGGTGGCATGTCGCAGGTAGACACCTTCGACCCCAAGCCGATGCTGGCCAAATTTCATGGCCAGCCTATGCCTGGCGGCGACCTGGGCCACGAGCGGAAAACCGGCTCGCTGATGAAGTCGCCGTTTGAATTCAAGAAGTACGGCAAGAGCGGCACAGAAGTCTCGGAACTCTTCCCTCATCTCGGTGAGTGCGTCGATGACATGTGCGTCGTGCGCTCCGTCTTTACCGAGATCCCGAATCATGAGCCCTCACTCATCATGATGAACACGGGCGGCAACATCATCGGGCGTCCATCCATGGGATCGTGGCTCACCTACGGCCTGGGCACGCTAAACAATAACCTGCCCGGCTTCGTCGTGCTCAGCCCGCAGGTGCCCACCACGGTCGGCCCGCCGCTCTGGTCCAACGGCTTTCTACCTGCCGTACATCAAGCCACCTACGTTACCGATAGCACGCGCGACAAGAACTTCGACCCCTACAAGCTGATCCCCAACATCCATAACGATCGCTTTGATGTCAGCCAGCAATCGAAAGAGATGGAGTTGATAACCCATCTCAATCAGATCAACATGCAGGAGACACAAAAGGACGCCCAGCTTGAGGCCACCATCGGCTCCATGGAGACCGCCTATCGCATGCAGACGGAGGCTCCCGACGTCTTCGACATTCGCAAGGAGAGTGAAGCCACCATCAGGATGTACGGTGAGGGTTCCACGGCTCGTGGCTGCATGACGGCAGCTCGCCTGATCGAAAAGGGTGTCCGGATGGTGCAGATCTATTACGCTGCAGGCGACCCCTGGGACCATCACAACGATATCCTGCTTCACCGCAAGACTGCCAAGGATTCCGACCAGCCCTACGCCGCACTCATCAAGGACCTCAAGGCCCGCGGGCTCTTCGACGACACCATCATCGTCTGCGGCTCAGAGTTCGGTCGCACCCCTGTCGTGGAACTCGGCGGAGCAGGAAGCCACAACGGCCGCGACCACAACCCGCATGGCTTTACGATGTGGCTGGCAGGTGGTGGCATCAAGGGTGGCATGACCTATGGCGCCACGGATGACTTCGGCTGGAAGGTCGTAGACAAACCAGTGCACGTGCACGACATCCACGCGACCATCCTGTATCTGCTCGGCATCGATCACACCAAGCTCACCTACCGTTCCAGCGGGCGTGACTTCCGGTTGACAGATGTCGCGGGCAACGTCATTCACGACATCATCGCCTAGCCAACCACGGCCCGTGACTGCTCTGGCTGCCAACACCGTTGAACTTCGCCACTTTTATGGGTTCGAAAAAGACGCATGTTCCTGGCCCACAAGCTACCTGCCGCATGGTGCAATGGCAGCATGTCACGAGCGTCGTCCCTTGCTGCTGTGGGCCTGATCACGGCCATGCTGACCGGATGCAAAGCCACACCTCCGGGCAAGGCCGAGACGAAGGTAGCCAACTGGACCAAGCACCACGTCACCATTGGTGGCAAGCACGACCGCAATCCCCTGCCAGCGACAACAGCCTCCATCAAGGATGGTAGAGAGCTCTTCGGCTCTTACTGCATGGTCTGTCATGGCCTTGACGGCCAGAACACTGGCGTTCCCTTCGCGAAGACCATGGCCCCGCAGGTACCTTCCCTCGCAAGTGCCGAGGTGCAGGCCTACACCGATGGACAACTCAAGTGGATTATCAAGAACGGCATCTATCCCTCCGGCATGCCTGCGTCCAACGGCGAGTTCGGCGACGACGACATGTGGGCCATGGTGAACTACATGCGCCATCTGCCCAAAGCGGGCTCACTCGGCGAGCCTACGGTTTACGGTGGCACCGGCGGTGGTGGCACCCGCTAAATGTGCTCTGCGCAAAGGGAAAAGGGGCACACGACAAATCGTGTGCCCCTCACAGCATGGAGTTCTAGAAGCTGTACTTGGCCGAGAACTGCATTTGGCGCGGTTGTGTCAGCAACGCGTTGGGACCGCCAGTGTAGACACCGAAGTTCGCGCTTGTTCCATCATTCTGCAACGGGCTCTGGCCTGCTGAATTCAGCGAGTTGAAGCGGTTTGTGTTCAGGACGTTGAACACCTCGGCAGACAGTCGCAGCTCCTGCTCCCGCCATGTCCGGAACGACTTGGCGAGACCATCATCCAGGGACAGGTAACCATCGGCCCTGAAGTTGTTCCTCTGGCCGGTCTCGCCCGGATAGGCGAAGCGCAGATTCGCACGAGCCTGGTCCGAAGTGATGCCCTTCAAAACGGTCTCGCTCTGCGTGGCCTCATCATAGCGATGTCCACCGGTAGGGATGGCCCCAGTTTGCACCATGAAGCTCGAGAAAGCGAAGTTGGTCCCGTAGGTGTTCGCCGCCACCGCGCTGAACGGGAAGCCGGTGCTGTAATGAACGACACCGTTCAGTTGGAAACCGCCAACGACCCGGTCGACCCAACCACCTTTGTTCAGGAAGGGCGCACCATGGCCGAAGGGCAAGGGCAGGGTGTAGTCGGCGGTGAGGTTGTGGCGAACGTCAAAGTCCGACACACCATACATCTGGTTCTGCCCGAAGGTGTTGATGATGGCGCTTCCGTAGAGCACTCGCTCCGGATCCGATCCTTCATCCATCGACTTCGCATAGGTGTAGTTCACGTCATAGGTAAGGCCATACCGCAAGGCCTGGCGGACCGAGAGTTGCAGGGCGCTGTAGTTACTCGTACCGATCGTGGACTGGGCGTAGATGGAGGATGTCTGTGGATAGAAGTACCGGAAGCTCTGGCCCCCCGGTGATGTCGTTGAATCCGTATCCGCCTGGAAGAGCGTGTTGGTCTCGTTGCCGCGATTCTCCGCGAACGACGCATAGTAGGCCTGTGCGCCCTTGTAACCCTCATGGGTGAAGTTCGGGAACACGTTGTGGAAGTAGCCGCTGTCCGGAACCGTGGAAGGGTCCACGCCCGCGTCAACCATCCTGCCGAATGCCTGCGCCGCCTGGAAGTACGTTTGACCGCTCGCAGGGTCCGCGAGGTTGGTCGGTTGCGCCACATCAAGGTTCTGCAGCAGATGGCGTCCCAAACGGCCCACATAGGAAGCCGTCACGTCAAAGCTATGCGGGAACTGGTGTTCCATGGTGAGGTTGAATGTCTCGGCGTACGGCGTCTTCTGGACATCATTGATACTTGCATCGAAGCTGAACGGCTGTTCACCCGGCGTGTACGGCAGCTTCACTGAGCCGTCATTCGCAGCGCCCCCAAGAGCGGTAGGAATGCTCGGCACATCGTGGTAGCCGGTAAAGCGCGGATTGGTATTGATGTCACCCGTCAGATAATTCACGAACGAGGCAGAGAGACCGAACAACGACTGCTGATTCGATTGGTAAGAATCGATCACTGCCTGCCCGAAATGATCGTAGGACATCGCGAAGCCGCCACGGACCGCCGTCTTGTTGTCAGCAGTCGAGTAAGCAAACGCGATTCGCGGAGCAAAGTTGCCCTTCTGCGGAGACCAAAAGTTTGGCTGGCCGTTTGCAGAACCAGCCGCTCGGAAGCTCACGTCGGTCGTGTACGCGGTACCTGCCGCAGCCGCAGATGCCCGAGTGTTCAGGAACGTGTTGAGGGAAATGGCTGGAGCAATCTGCTGCCCATTTTTCTCGTACGGCACACCCAGGTACACATAACGCAGACCGAACGTGAGCGTCAGCCGTTCCGTAGCTCTCCATTGATCCTGGACGAAGTACTCCTGTTCCAGGTTGCGATAGGTATAGGTCGGCACATGATTGATGGGCGTCAGCGTGTTCTTGCCGAGGTTCAATTCGATCCCTGCGTTCGCCTCTTCGATCACGCCCGTGTTCGCAATGATGGACGAGTTGTAGAAGTTCTGAAAGGAGTTGGACACGGTACCGCAGTTAGCGCAGTTGAACTGCGCGGGGTCCAGGGTTCCTCCCTGATACCCGCCCTGGTTCGCAATCGCTGCAGTCGCCAGGAGGTTCGGGTTCACCGATGCGGACGAGATCAGCGGCCGGTCAAAATACTGACCATTTGAGATGTAGTAGATCGAAGTGCCAGCCTGCAGGACATGCCGACCCTTGACAAGGGTGAACTCATCTTCGAAGTCATTTGAAGAGACGGCATAGATGCTGCTTGTGGTCGTCGCTTCGATGTTGTTGAACGCTCCGAAGTTCACATACGGTTCGGTTGCCGTACCACGGGACGCATTGCCGACCCGCGTGAAGCCATAGCGGAAGTTATTCGTCAGGCGATCGTTGATCGTCCAGATATGACCGGCAGCAATCCCCTTGTTGTTGCCGAACGCATTGGACGCTGCGGGCAGACCAGGAAACTGCAGCGATGTTGCCTGGTTGTCGCTTTGCAGAATGCCGCGCACAAAGATGCTTTGCTTCGGTGTGATGTTCCAGTCCACGCGCGCAACATTGGTGATCTGGTGCAGCGGTGCTGGCGACGTGAAGTTGTACGTTCCCGTGTTATATCCGTCTCCCGTCGCATTGGAGTTCGCCAGGGGAAACTGCTTGAAATAGGCAATGGAAGCAGCATTTGTTCCGGGAGCGGGGCAGTTGGAAGGGTCTGCACTACAGTTGGGGTCAGCGGCACGCCCGTCCATCTGCGCTATATCCGTGGGCGTAAGCGTCTTCAATGTCGTCCCGTTCTGGCAGGTTGCCGCGGTCGGACACGCCTCATACGTCACGTTGCCCGTTACCAGGCCGCCGCCGCCCAGGGTGGAGGGCACCGTCTGACTGACAAGGATGTTGCTGGCCTGCTTGAACCCCTCGTAGGCCCCAAAGAAGAACAGCTTGTCCCTCTTGAAGGGCAGCCCGACTGATCCACCATACGTGTGCTGCAACACCTTGGCCGCGATGTTCGGTTCACCGGAGTTCAGCTGGGCCTGCTTGTTGAACCAGTTGTTGGAGGTCGTTGCCGGGTCGCGATAAAACTCGTATGCACTTCCGTGGATCGCGTTCGTGCCACTCCGCGTCACCAGCGAAACCTGCGCACCCGAGGATCGACCAGCGTCTGCATTGGCATTCGTCGTCGTAACGCGAAACTCCTGGACAGATTCACGTGTAGAGCGAAGCGCACCATTGAACGCATACCCAAAGATCTGGTCGTTGTTGTCTACGCCATCCAGCGTCAGGTTCGTCTGGTCCTGCCGCGCGCCGTTCACGATCCCGGTGCGCGTGTCCTGGTTCAGTCCGCCCGTTTGCGCTCCACTGTCCAGGGCCAGAACACCTGGCTGCAGCGACAGCAGATAGGTGACGTTGTTGGCGAGATACGGCAGGTTCTGCACTTGCAGACTATTGAAGGCCTTGCCAAGCGTCGCGTCGGTTGTGTCCAACTGCGCCAGGCTCGTCTGCACCTCCACAACCTCGTTGCTGCCGCCCGGACTCAGCATGTAATTCAGCTTGGCAGGCGTGGAGATCAGCAGTTCCACCTTCTCCAGGCGATCCGAAAATCCAGGCGCTGAAACTCGCACCTCATACTTCCCCGGCGCCAGCTGCTCGAAGGAAAACTCTCCCTTGGATCGAGCTTCGGTTGTCTGCACATTGCCGGAAGAGCCACTGGTAAGCGTGATCTTGGCACCAGGTAGCATGGCTCCGGTAGTGTCCGTGACGGTTCCAGAGACAGACGTGGTATTGGTTTGCGCTCCGAGGACAGAGGGAACCAACACACTGATGAGCAGCAAGAGCAAAAGTCGATACAGGCGGATAGACATTCTTTCTAGCTCCAGGATGCAGAGTAGGCACTAAGGCGCACATGGGCCTCGAGGGCTCGTGTGACAGAAAAACGTAGGGTTATGCTCGGTGTGTTTCTACGTTAAAGAGATCGTCAGCACTTCTGTGACTTCATGGCTTCCGCCTATCGCGCGTATAGGCGTTCATCGCAGTCAGCCTGGCGGGTCTAAGCGGGACCTTGGCCCTTTATCCACCCGACTGGGTCACCAGAAGCTGCCACGGCGTCGGCCAGACAGCCTGACACGCACGCGGCCCTCCTGCCCCTTCTCGACACCGGGGAGAAGCTATGTACTTGGGGTGGCCAACCCTGGGCGATCCGTCTGCGGCAACACGCCGCGCTAAAATAGCGCCACCACCGAAATGCTCTCTTTCCGTCCCCGAGCGATATCGCAAGTCTTCCCGCTGCTGCTTGTATTGGTGGTCTGGCCACTTCTGGGGCAAGGCGCTCCCAAGAGGGGCAAGGTAAAGGCCGACGAACCGCCGCAGACAGTTACGTCGCAAACCGGGAAGACCGAGGTAGGGGTACTTCTTGGGGCGGAATACCGCATCGACGTCCCATCGCAATGGAATGGATCGCTCGTTGTCTGGTACCACGGCTACTCGGAGCATGGCACTACCTTCCACATCACCCAGCACGTCGACGCCGACGTACAGAACTTCCTGGAGCGCCACTACGCTGTAGCGCAGAGCGCCTACTCCGAGCCGGGCTGGGCCCTGCAGCAGGCCTATCCGGAGACAGAAGCGCTCCGTCACTACTTCGAACGGAAGTTCGGTCACCCTAAGGAAACCTTTGCCGTAGGCCGCTCCATGGGCGGGGCGCTCGTGATGATCACGCTTGAACTGAACCCGAAACCCTATATGGGAGGCCTGGACCTCTGCGGGGCGGTCGGCCCGACCTTCGCGTCCTTTGATCGAAGGTTTGCATTCAGGGCGGCATTCGATCACTACTTCCCCGGGGTCATGGGTCCCCTCGTTCCTGTGCCAGCGGACTACGATGACACGCTCACGGTGCGGGAGCGGATCGGAAACGCCCTCCGACTGAACCCGGTCAGCGCGGGCGCAATGCGCGAGTTAATGGATCTGCACACCGACGCACAGGTAGCGCGGGATATTGCTTACTTCACCTTCGTCATCGCGGATCTACAACGCCGTGCCGGCGGAAACCCGTTCGACAACCGCAACTGGATCTACACGGGAGCGAACCCTACCTCCAGCGCTCCGGACGAAGAACTCAATCTGGGCGTGCGCCGATACGCCGCCAATCCCAGGTCGCGTGATTACCTTGTCCGGCACTACACACCCACGGGGCGCCTCGGCAGGCCCATGCTGGCGGTGCACACGATCTTCGATCCCTACATCCCACCCAGCCTGCTCACCCTCTACAACGAGATGGTCGAGGGAGCAGGCCAGGGCGAGCGTCTGGTCCAGCAGTACGTACCCCGTGACGGTCATTGCTCCATCACTCCAGAAGAGATCGGGCGCGCCTTCGACGAACTGGTCTCCTGGACCCACGGAGGCGCCCGGCCCACACCGGGACTCCTGCGCTGAGCCGAACACCGGTTTATCTGCTTTCCAAAGTTGACCGATATAATGAACCATGGGATTCCCTCAATCGGAGACGGCTAACTCCGGCAGCCTAAATGGCAGGCCGGAAACGCTCGCTGACCCCGAAACGAGCGACTCCGGCCTCCGTATGGAGGCCGCACTGCCCTCCCCCGAGCCGCAACCTACGCCTTTGGTTCGCACGGCGGTGTCGCTTGATGAACCCTCCGGCGCCTTTGCTGCAGGCGCAGCCTCCGTTCCTTCAACTTCCAGAACCCCCGCATCAGGTAGACCCGATGCGTCAGGCAAACCTGATCCGCGCGGGGATGAACCCAGCGATCCCTTGCACCTCGAGCAACGCTTCGAGGTCGTTCTTGCCACGTTGCGCACCAATCGTCCTCACGATGATCAGGCTCTCGTCCGAGCCTCCTGGACCTTCACGAAGGCCCAGCACGAAGGCCAGAAACGGGCTTCCGGCGAACCCTACATCGTGCATCCCCTCGAAGTCGCGCAGGTGCTTGCCGAGCTCAAGATGGATGCCACCGCGCTCGCGGCCGGCCTTCTGCACGACGCAGTGGAAGACACGGACGTCACTACGGCGGAGATCGCCAAACGCTTCGGCGAGCAGGTGGCCCACATCGTCGATGGCGTCACCAAGCTCGACAAGATCAAGTTTGCCAACCGGGAAGATCATCAGGCCGAAAACATCCGCAAGATGCTGCTCGCCATGGTCACGGACGTGCGCGTCGTCATCATCAAGCTGGCAGACCGGTTGCACAATATGCGGACGCTGGAGCATCTGCGGCCAGAAAAACAGGCCCGGATCGCAAAGGAAACTCTTGACGTCTACGCTCCGCTGGCGCACCGGCTGGGTATGGGCAAACTGCGGGGCGAGCTGGAAGACCTCGCCTTCCGGTACGTCGATCCACATGCCTACACCAAACTGACGACCGAAGTAGACTCGCTACGCGGCGAGGGCGAAGCCTTTCTCGACCGCATTGTCCTCACGCTCGAGAACAAACTGCACGACTCCAACATTCAAGCCCGCGTCGAGTCGCGGATCAAGCGCCTCTACTCCATCCAGCAGAAACTCAACCTGCACTCCATTCCGGTGGAGCAGGTCTACGATCTCTTCGCGGTTCGAGTCATCACGGAAAGCGAACAGGACTGCTACGCCGTCCTTGGCCTCCTGCACTCCATGTGGCGTCCCGTTCCGGGGCGTTTCAAGGACTTCATCGCGATGCCGCGGCCCAATCTCTACCAGTCGCTGCATACGACGCTCATCGCCGAGGGCGGTCATCAGTTTGAGGTGCAGATCCGCACCGAGGACATGCATCGAGTCGCCGAAGAAGGCATCGCGGCGCACTGGAAGTACAAGGCATCCGACAACGTCAGCGCCAAAGACGAGCAGCGTCTCGCCTGGGTGCGTCAGTTGATGGAATGGCAGCGCGAGATGACCGACCCCAACGAGTTCATGTCGACGCTGCGCATCGACCTGTACCCGGAAGAGGTCTACACCTTCACTCCCAAGGGCAAGGTGATTGTTCTGCCCAAGGACGCAAGCCCTGTCGATTTCGCCTACGCCATCCACACCGATGTAGGCCACGCTACCACGGGCGCCAAGGTGAATGGCCGCATCGTGCCACTGCGCTCCCGGCTGCGGAACGGCGATATCGTCGAGATCGACACCCAGACGGGCCACGCACCCTCGCGTGATTGGCTGAGCTTCGTCAAGAGCTCCCGGGCGCGCAACAAGATTAAGCATTGGCTTAACGAGAATCAGCGCGCTCGCGCCATCGAGATCGGCAAGAAGCTGCTGGAGCGTGAAGCGCGCAAATTCAAGCTGGGCCTGAGCAAATTCGGAACCGCGGACTTCAACCGCGTGGCCGCCGAGTACGGATTGGGCGGCGAGGAAGACCTGCTCGCCGGTATCGGTTTCGGGAAGTACTCCACACGGCAGGTCCTGAACAAGCTTGAACCGGGCACCACGCAGGCGGGCAACGCGGATGCGCACGCCGAAGACAATCCCGTCAGGGACGCGCTCTCGCACATGAGCGAGGCCGTTAAGCGTGTCTTCTTCGGTAAGGGTTCGGAAAGTCTCCAGGTGGAAGGCCAGGATGACCTGCTGGTCTACCGCGCACGCTGTTGTAACCCGATCAAAGGCGAAGAGATCATCGGCTATGTCACGCGTGGCAAGGGTGTGGCTGTCCATGCGCGCACCTGCCCCAACGTACAGAATCTGCTGTACGAGGCGGATCGCCGCATCGAGGTGGAATGGTCCAGCGCGCTGTCACCGGCAAGCGGTCCAAATGGTGGCCTGAAGCCCACCACCTATCCGGTGAAGCTCACCGTTCTTGTTGACGATCGCGCAGGCCTGTTGAAGGAGTTTGCGGCCATCATCTCAGAAGACGGCACCAATATCCGCAGCGTCGACACACGGCCCACGGAGGACGGTGAGGTCCATGTCGACTTTGTGATCGAAACCGTGGATGTGCGCCATCTGACGCGTTTACAGCAGAACCTGCGCAAGGTGCCGGGTGTGCGCGACGTGCACCGCGTTCAAAAGGTTTAAGCGTCGTCGCTCGCCCGGATCGGGATGGTAAGGCTACCATAGGGTCTGCCCGCCTCCTTTCCGATCTCAGGGCCAGGACGTTCCATGCAAGTCAAGCGCGTTTCGCTACGAACGGCATCCATCGCGTGCTGCTCCGTCGCTCTCTCTTTCAGCTCTCCAATGGGCCACGCTCAAAGCTTTCAGCAGGTACAGCCCATCAAGGGGCTCTCTCCGGCAGAGATGGCCACGTTGGACCGTCTGCACTCGCTGTCCGCATTGCCGGACGGACCATGGCGCATGCACGTCGGTGACCTCGCCCATGGCGAGTCTTCGACGGTGAACGACAGCACCTGGCAAGCGGTTACGGCCCCTTTCACAGGGAGCAAGGATGCGCTCTGGTTTCGTCGCGAAATCACCATTCCGCGCACATTGCACGGCTATAACCTAACGGGAACAGACGTCAGCTTTCAGTTCCAGGCTGATGCAAATGGACCGATGCCCGAGATCATCTACCTCGACGGTCGCCGCGTCGCGCTGGGCGACGACCTGGAAGAGATCCCGCTGTTCCACAACGTGAAGCCTGGCGATAGGGTGCTCGTAGCCGTCAAACTGCTGCCCACTGTGGACGAAAAGCGATTTCGCGGCGCCACGATGAAGATCAGCTTCGGCACCGCCCGGCCTAACCCGCAGGATGTCGAAAAGCAGCTCATCTCGGCGGCGTACCTTGTGCCTTCCCTTGTGGCGGGCAGCACCTCTCAAACCCAGGCACTCAAATCAGCTCTGGGTGCGGTCAACCTCCACGCTCTCGACGCTGCGAACCAGGTGGCATTCGACGCCTCGCTGAAGGCAGCACAGGCCAAGCTGGAAGCACTGCGGCCGCTGCTCCAGACCGCGAACTTCCACCTCACGGGCAACGCGCATATCGATGCCGCCTGGCTCTGGCCGGCGACCGAGACGGTCGACGTGGTGAAGCGTACCTTCACCAGCGCGGCGCAGCTGATGCGCGAGTATCCGACCTATACGTTCTCGCAGTCCGCCGCTGCGTACAGCGATTGGATGGCCGACAAATACCCCGTGTTGAACAACGAGATCGCGCAGCGCGTAAAGGAAGGCCGCTGGGAAATCGTGGGTGGCATGTGGGTTGAGCCCGACCTGAACCTGCCCGATGGCGAGAGCCAGGTGCGCCAATTGCTTGTCGGTCAGGCCGAGTTCCAAAAGCTCTACGGCGTCACGGCCAAGATCGGCTGGAACCCTGACTCCTTCGGCTACAACTGGCAGCTGCCGCAAATCTATAAGCGTTCCGGCGTCGACTACTTCGTCACGCAGAAGATGCATTGGAACGACACAAACCAGCTGCCGCTGAAGCTCTTCTGGTGGCAGTCTCCTGACGGCAGCAAGGTGCTGACCTACTTCCCTGACGACTATGCCTATACCAACCTCGATCCGACACGCCTCAGCGCGAGCCTCGCCAAGGCGCGCACACGTGCGCCAGGGATGACGAGCATGCTGGACCTCTACGGTGTCGGCGACCATGGCGGTGGGCCGACGCGCACCATGCTGGATGAGGGCCAGCACTGGATGGAGCCGGGCAAGGCCGTTCCCAAGTCAGAGTTCGGCACAGCGCTTTCCTACTTCCAACAGGTCCAGGCACAGCTCAATGCGGATTCGCCTACGTGGAACTACGACACGCTGGGCCGTGGCGAGGCGAACCTGACCGCGCCTGCAGCGGGCCAGATTAACGTGCCCACGTGGAAGGACGAGCTCTACTTCGAGTATCACCGTGGCATTTACACCACGCAGGCCGCGCACAAACGCAACATGCGCGAGAGCGAAGAATGGACGCTGAATGCCGAGAAGGCTGCCTCGCTGGCATGGCTGGATGGCAAGGACTACCCAGCGC
>CAZZXY010000033.1:33973-38375 GCA_964658105.1 Verrucomicrobia bacterium Tous-C9LFEB
GCTTTGAGAGCCTTGCTTCCGGTGCATGCGGCAATGAGTTGCAGGCGTTCAAAGACACACCGAAGCAGTACGACGCGTGGAACGTCGATCCGGGTACGTTCGACGTGGCACCTACGCCGATTCACCAGGTGGACTCGATCCAGCAGGTGGAGTCGGGGCCGTTGCGTTCGGTGGTGCGGATCAAGCGGACGTGGGGCAAGTCGACGTTCCAGCAGGATGTGATCCTGTATCGCGGGGCGGATGCTGTTGTCGTCAAGAGCGACGTTGGCTGGCATGAGACGCATGTATTGCTGAAGGCGGCGTTTCCGTTGGCGGCTTCAGGACCGAAGGCCACGTTCGAGATTCCTTATGGATCGATCGAGCGGCCGACGACGCGGAACAACAGCTTCGAAAAGGCGCAGTTTGAGGTTCCGGCGATGCGCTGGGCGGACCTGGGGGATGCGCAGCATGGCTTCAGCCTGATCAACGAGTCAAAGTATGGCTATGACGCTGTTGGCAACATGCTGCGGCTGACGCTGCTGCGGTCGCCGGTGTGGCCTGATCCGGATGCGGACCGTGGGGAGCAGCGCTTCAGCTACGAGTTGTATCCGCATGCGGGTGCCTGGAAGACGGCGGCGACTGTGCAGCGCGGGTGGGAGTTCAACTACGGCCTGCAGGCGATGCAGGTGGGCGAGCATGAGGGCTCACTGGCTGCGGAGCACTCGTTTGCCGGTGTGGATGGCGGTCATGTGGTGCTGACCGCGCTGAAGAAGGCGGAGGACGGCAAAAGCCTGATTGCGCGCTTCTATGAGTGGGCTGGGCAGGGTGGTGACGTCACCCTGCGCGTGCCGGAGGGCGTCAAGTCAGCAGCGGTGGTCAACCTGATGGAGCAACCAGCGGGGCAGCCGCTGACGGTTAGCGGCAACACGGTGAAGGTGCCTGTGACGCCGTTCATGATCCAGACCGTGCGATTGGAGTACTAGGCTGGAGGGGTACCCCCCCCCGGGTACTTTCCGCTAAAATCTTGCCGATAAAGGACTTAGGGTGGTACCTGGGCAGCTTTCGCTTGCTGATCAGCAGCTGGCCGTCACCGAGCGGATGGCCAGGCGCGAGGGCTACTGATGTCAGTGTAGCGACACAGCTTCTAATTACACGCAAGTGGATGTGCTTCCAAGAACAAAGAGGGTTACGGCGAGAGCCGTACCCTCTTTGTTCCTGGGTTTCCAGTTAGCCGATAGGCGGGATATTGATGGTCTGGCCTACCTGGATGTGATCCGGGTTAGAGATTCCATTGTGCTGCGCGATTTGGGTGTACTTGCTGGCGGAGCCGTAGAACTTTTCCGAGACCTTGCTGAGGTTGTCGCCGGCCTTGATGGTGTAGGGCTGATCGTCGCCCCCGGTGACGGTGAGGCGGGGCTCGAAGTCGGCGTAGCTGGCGTCGACCTTCTTGGTCGCATCCCAGACGCGGTTCAAGACGACCTTGGAGGGGACGTCGGCCTTGAGGATGAGTTTGTCGCCTTCCATGAAAAGGCCGTCGAACTTGGCGCCTTCCGGGGCGAAGTCAGCGATGACCTGTCCTACGGAGGCGTATTTCTGCTGCAAAGCTGCTTGATCTGCCATATGTCGTTCTCCTGCTGCCCGCGAAGGCGGGTAGTCCGAGTTATGAGATGCGGGGCAGGCTCCGGTGCTCGTCCGATGACCAAGAAGTTCATCTGACTTGAGCGGCAGGCGATTTGCCGTGGTGTTCGGTTCCACTGCTGCTTCTGCACGCATGACCGCAATGCAGGGCGATGTCCTGCCGCTCTGTGCCGAAAGCGTCGCTAATCAGCGATGGGTGGCTTTGTCGAGCCTTCGGCCCCGAGTGGTTCGCGGAAAGGTTTGGCCGGGATGCGCTCATACCGCACTTCCAGCACGGTCAGCGTTTCGGTTCCGCCCGGCGCATGAAGAACAACCTCGTCATCCTCCGCCGCTCCCATCAGGGCACGCCCCAGGGGTGAGGCCCAACTGATGTGGTCTCGGTCGAGATTGACTTCGTCCGTGCCGACGATGCTCACCACGCGTTCTGCGCCCCCGGCATGCTCAAAGCGCACGGTGGCTCCAAAGAACACCTTCGTCGCGCGCTGCCCCGTCCTCGGCGCTTCTGGATCGACGACCTCCGCAGCTTCAATCCGCTGCGTCAGGAAGCGCACCCGTCCATCGATCTGCCGTAGTCGTCGCTTGCCGTATTGATAGTCAGCGTTTTCGCTGCGATCGCCATTGCCCGCGGCCCACGTCACCACTTCCACCACAGCCGGACGGTCCTTGATGAGGAGAAACTCGCGCTCATCTTTCAAGCGTCCGAGCCCACCTGGCGTGATGTAGTTCTTGCCGTGGTTCGCAGCCGGTTCCTCTGTTTTCGGTCGCCTCGTGAAACCTTTTCGCATCCTGCGGCCCCCGTTTGGCTGGATCGAGGTGGGCGCGTCAGAAAGTACTAGAGCTCAGCCTGTACGCCACCTATACATTCGCGATCTCATTCTGATTCTATGGTGGTTCCAACCCATAAAGTCGCTCCCGCAACCGCGGTATTCGTTAGTGATCAGCCGCAGCCTCCGGATCGACCGTAATCCGGTAAGCAACCCGTCTTCAAAGCTTTTGATTGGATGGATGAGCACATCGGCGGTGCCATACTCATCGAGTTGCCGAATATTTTGGGCCCAGCAACGAGTGGCACGTATCGTCAGTCATCCCGTCGGCAGACAGCAGCGGAATAGCACGTCTCGAATCGGAGTGTCGTTTGCTGGCGATAAGCTGGAGAGTTAGATCAGGTCAAGCAAGAAGAGGGGTGGAGAGCGTACTCTCCACCCCTTGGATACGTTAGCAGTGCAGAGACGACTAATAGCGATCTAGAGATTACGCGCCCGGTTGCCGGTCACAAGCCGCAGGAGCAGCGTAAGCAGTACAGCGCCGATCACAGCAACGATGACCGTATAGATCAGGCCGCCAGATCCGGCGTAGCCCAGATGCTGCATGACGAAGCCGCCGACCACAGCGCCGATGATGCCGACGACAATATCCCCAACGGCTCCGAAACCAGAGCCTTTCATCAGTTTGCCGGTAAGAAACCCGGCAATCAGACCTACGATAATCCACCAGATAATAAACATGTAAGCACCTCCAGTGCTTTGAGCTTGGTTAGAAGAACCAGATGCAACGAGTTGCCGGGTGAGCATGGTTCAGCTACGGATGGCAACTATGTTGACGCAACCGACGGCGCCAACATCAAGGAAGAGAGAAGCGTGAAGACTCAGTACGCTTTGGTTGAGGTGCTGTGAATGGTGTGGGCCGCGTCAATCGGTTCACCCATGTTGTCGGTGTGGGTGCTCACCGTCTTTTCCCCGGAAGACGCAACATCTTCGCCGCCCGCGGCCCTCAACACGTCCTTGGCACGGGAGACTTCTTCAGAGCTCTCGCAATGCACGGACACCAGGATCCCGCCGTCGTTGACGCGCCCTTCATAGCGCTTGGCCTCGTACTCCGGGATGCCCATCCCGACCAGTGCGCCCACCAGGCCACCCACCGCGCCACCGATTCCGAGACCGGCAAGCGCGCCCATGATTGGACCTGCCGCGATCAGCGGACCAACTCCGGGGATAGCAAGGGCTCCGATGCCGGCCAGAAGGCCCAGGGTGCCGCCCAAGGTACCGCCGCCCAGCACGCCGGCCGTAGTGCCTTCGGGAGCCTTGGTGTTCTTCTCCGCCGCAAAGTCCTTGGAGCCCTGCTTGTCAGCCATCAGGACTGAAACATCGTCGTTCGAAAAGCCTGCGGCGTGTAGGCGGTCCACTGCAGCTTCTGCTGCGCGTTGAGAAGGAAAGATGCCGAATGCTGCTGTGTTTTTGCCTGCCATGGGAACTCCATCCTTTTCACTCGAGTGAGTGATGCGTTGTAAGTGCGTTGACCATCGTGGTAACTGCGTCGACTGTGCTGCTTAATTCGCGACCGTAAGCTGATCCGTCACCTTGTTCTGACCTGCGATCGCTCCGGCCTTGGCCACGATGCTTTGCTTCTCAGCCTCAGAGTGAACAGGTCCCTTGAGAGTGACGGCGCCACCGCTCACAATCACTTTCACGTTGTGCCCGTACGTGGAAAGGGAGTGGTCGGAGACGATGGCGCGCCGAATCTTGGCGGTCATCGTTCGGTCTGCAGCATTGTCTTTCTGCTGATCGGCTGTTTGTGACTGGTTTTGCACGCCATTGTTCACAGAGTTATCGGGCTTGGCTTGGGTTTGAGATCGAGCATGTGAAAACACGCTCAACGAGAGTAGAAGAGCGGTCGCAAAAAGCCATCTGGGCGGGCGCGTGGTGGGGGACATAGAACCTCTCGCAGTTGTTTGAAACCAGCCGCTGCCTCGGTCCTGCAGGCGGAGTTGCGTACGGGAATCGGAAGT
>CAZZXY010000034.1:0-37969 GCA_964658105.1 Verrucomicrobia bacterium Tous-C9LFEB
CAGGGGAGGCGGGCTGACGGAGGGAGGTTGAGGGGGCGGTTGGACGCGGGATGACAAAGGGAGGTTGAGGGAGCGGTTGAGGCGCGATGCTTAGAGGCGTGGATCGGGGCGGATATTGTGTTCGGGGATGGCGTCTGGCTCCCACTGGGGGGAGAAGGTGTCGTCGTGGAGGCTGTAGGTGCAGGGCATGCGGTAGGCGATGACGGCGGCCGGTGGTGGAGGCACGGCGTCGCTGGGCGTGGGGGCCCACTCGAGGGTGGTGGCCTGCCAGGGATTCGTGTCGGTCTCGCGCGACTTGCGGGCCAGGAGGAGGAGATTGATGAGGAACGGCAGCTGAAAGGCGGCAAGCAGGAGTGCGGAGGTTGTGATGTGCCGCTGCAGCGGCATGGTCGCGCCGAGGAGAGCATTTGCGGGACCGGAGATGCCGTTCAAATGGGCGTAATGGCGCGGCTCCGAGGCGAGGCCGGTGAGGTGCATGGGGAGAAATGTGTTGTAGCTGAAAAAGAGCGTGCCCCAGAAGTGGACTTTGCCGAGGGTCTCGCCGAAGCGCCGGCCGAAGATCAGCGGAGCCCAGTAGTAAAGGCCGCAGAAAAGGCCAAAGACGCCGGCCATCGCCATGATGAGGTGAAAGTGCGCGACGACGAAGAATGTGTTGTGCAGGTACTCGTCGAGGATGGGCTGCGCGAGGATGGGACCGCTGAGGCCGCCGGCGATGAAGAGGCTGACGAAGCCGAGGGCGAAGAGCATGGGTGTCGTCAGGCGGGGGCGCGAGCGCCAGGTGGTGGCGATCCAGCTGAGGACCTTGGCCGTGGCAGGGATGGCGATGGCGAGTGAGGCCGCGCTGAAGGCGGTGCCAGCGAAGGGGTTCAGGCCGGCGACGAACATGTGGTGGCCCCAGACGACGATGCCGAGCAAACCAATCAGTAAAGTTGTGGCGATCATCAGCCGATAAGCAAAGACAGGACGGCGTGCGAAGTTGGCCAGGACCATGGAGGTGAGGCCCATGCCGGGGAGGATGGCGATGTAGACCTCGGGGTGGCCGAAGAACCAGAAAAGATGGAGCCAGAGCAGTGGCGAGCCGTCGCCTTTGTGCTGCAACAGAACGCCGTTGACGAGGGTCTGCGCGGGCAGGAAGAAGCCGGTGCCGAAGTGGCGGTCGCAGACGAGCAGAAGGATGGCGGCGAGGAGGACGGAGAAGGCGAGGACGGTCAGCAGCGAGGTGGTGAACCAGGCCCAGACGGTGAGTGGGAGGCGGTGCCACGTCATGCCTTCGCAGCGTCGGTGGAGGACGGTGGTGAGCAGGTTGACCGCGCCCGCGGTGCCGCCCAGGCAGAAGAGGGCGAGGCTGGCGAGCCAGAGATCGAGGCCGGGGCCCTGGCCGGGGCCGGCGAGCGGCGTTGCGGAGAGCGGCGGGTAGCCGGTCCAGCCGGAGATGGGCGAGCCGCCGGGAACGAAGAAGGCGCTGAGCAGTGTGAGGAGCCCGGCGGCGGTGATCCAGAAGCTGAACGCGTTGAGGCGCGGGAAGCTCATGCGGTCCGCGCCGATCTGGGCGGGAAGGATGAGGTTGCCGAAGCCGCTCTGCGGGGCGACGGTCATGACGAAGAAGAGCATGAGCGTGCCGTGCATGGTGACGAGGGCGAGGTATTCCTCGGGCAGGATGGGGCCGTGGAGCGGAAGGTGCCAGTCGGGCCAGGTAAGGTGAAGCCGCATGAGCAGGCTGAGGACCGTGCCGAGAACGAGGGCGACGGAAGAGAGGAGGAGGTAGGCTATGCCGATTTGGCGGTGGTGGGTGGTGAAGAGGCCTCGCTGAACACGGCGAACCAGCGAGGGGCGCGTGGCTGCTAGGCCGTTGCTTGTCGTAGTGGCCGGGTTGGAGGGTGGCGTTGTCATTGAAGTCGGTGGCGATGCGAAAACAGCAGGTTCCCCGTTCGAGGAATGACAAGACAGAAAGACAAAGGCAAAGCAAAAGCAAAAGTAAAAGCGAAAGCTAAGGCAGAAGCAGAAGCAATGCGGAGGACGTTACGGCGGCAAAGCTACGCTACGGCTGATGCGGCTGGGTAGAGGTCTTGTCAGCTTCCTGGGTGGCCAGCCAGCGGTCGAAGTCTGGCTGGGGAAGGACGTGGAGGACGGCTTGCATGCGGTAGTGGCCGAGGCCGCAGACCTGGGTGCACAGGATGGCGTAGTCCCCGGGCTTGGTTGCGGTGAAGTGAATGTGCGTGTCCGTGCCGGGGACGGCATTTTGCTTGAGGCGGAGCTGTGGGACGGCGAAGCCGTGGATGACGTCGTGGGAGCGGAGGGTGAGGTCGACCTCGCGGTTTGCGGGCAGGGTGAGAGCGCCCCCGACGAGGTCGTCATGGCCATAGGCGTCGTGGGGGTCGATGCCAAGCGGGTTGCCGGCGGCGGCGTCGGCGAGCGTGAGGCTTGTGTGGCCGAAGGCGCGGTCATGGCCGGGGTAGCGGAAGTACCAGAGGAACTGCATGCCTACGGCTTCGACCTGCATGGCGGCGGGGTCGGCGCCGGTGTAGCGCTGCGCGGCCCAGAGCTGCTGCGCACGGAGGCCGAGCCAAAAGAAAAGGACGGTCAGCGCAGCGAGCGGCAGGTACTCGAGGGTGAGCTTGTGGATGGGACGTGGGGCGCGGCGGCTGAAGAGGAGCCCCGCCAGCAGGAGGATGTTCGCCAGAACGAAGAGCGCCAGGGCGATATCCAGGTTGAGGAGGAGGTGCCGGTCGAGCGCGGGGCCGTGCGCGCTGGCGTCTACGGGCAGGTGCCAGGAGGAGAGGCTCGCGATGACGCGGTGCAGAAAGGGCACAAGCTGATTGTAGGTGCAGGCCCGGACAGACACTTTGACCTGACGAGAATGGCTGCTCACGGATGGACGTGGACGCGCCACGGAGAAAGGAGTTGCACGGCGAAAAACGAGTTGCACAGCGAACCGGTTTGTACTCGCAGCAGGCCTGACCTCAAAGAATCCTTTCCTGAGGCAACTACGCGATTCGATCGGATGATGGCAGAGCTTAGCGCTCTCCCCAGCGGACGGCGAGGGGCGGCAGATCCAGCAGGTCGAAACGGGCATAGCAGTGCCTGTCCAGAACGCGCCCGCCGGGTAGCTGGCTCGCCCCGTGCTGAACGCCTTGCGAGGAGAAGCCAAGCTTTTCGATGACCCGCTGGCTGGCCTGATTGCCGTCCGCATGCGCGATGCCGACACGATGCATGCCAAGAGCGAGAAAGGCATAGCGCAGCATCGCATTTGTGGACTCCGTGGCAAAGCCCCGTCCCTGTGCGCTCTTGCGTACCCAGTAGCCGGTGTCACAGCTGCGACTGGCCCAATCGATGCTGTGGAGCCCGCACCAGATCACCAGTTGCTCTGTGGCCAGCTCGACGCCAACCATGTTCAGCTCTTCGCGAGAATCGAACTTGGCGATGACGTCACGGGTGCGCTGTTCCTGCTGCTCCCCAGTGTTGTCCTCCAGACGTTCTGCCCATTCCATCCACTGGTGGAGGTCGGTCCAGGTTTCCGCGACGGCTGCGGCCGACAAGGCTCCGTCGCCCGGCTGCTTGGGGCGGATGAGCAGGCGCGGCGTGCGGATGGGCATGGGTACGTGAATCAGGGGTTGGCTGGTGTCTGGCGTCATGCGTGTCTGGGGCGGGAGCTGCGCGCTCGTGTTGCGGGAGAGTAAGCCGATGAACGATCGGGGACCAGAGGCACAGAGTCGGATGCGTCAGGCTTCGCGGAGGGCCTTGGACTCCCGCACCATCTCGAGAAAGAACTGGTGAACACGGCGGTCTTCGCTGAGCTCAGGATGAAAGGTCGAGGCGAGCAGGTCTCCCTGGCGAACCAGCACAGGGGAGCTGTCGCGGGTGGCCAGGACCTGCACCCGGGGGCCGAGGTTGAGAAGGCGAGGAGCCCGGATGTAAACGGCCTCGAGGGCGCCGCCGGGGAGGATCGTGGGCTCAAGGCGAATGGCGGAGTCGTTCTGGCGGCCGTAGGCGTTGCGCTCTGCCGACGCGTCGAGAACGGCGAAGGAGCGCTGGGGTGGGTTCAGGACCTCGCGGGCAAGCAGGATCGACCCGGCGCAGGTGCCGAAGGTGGGACGGCAGTGGACGAAGCTGTCGAGGAGCTCGTAAAAGCCGGCGCGTTCGAGGTGTTTGAGGAAGGTTGTGGACTCACCGCCGGGGATGACGAGGCCATCCAGACCGTCGAGGTCCTCTGGTTTGCGGACCAGGCGGGTTTCGGCACCGAGTTCAGCGAGGCGTGTGGCATGGACCTGAAAGGCCCCCTGCAGGGCGAGGACGCCGATGAGCGGAGTGTCTACGTGCACCTCTTCATCATAGGTCTTTGGGGGAGAGCGCTCGGGGCTAGCGGGCCGGCGGGCAGATTGGCTGGTGGCGTATGTGGTACAGCACCAGATTTCCCTTTGAATCGTTCCAGAAGGGCTCGAAGCAGTAACCCTGGATCTCCTCTGCGTTGTAGCCCCAGACCGCGAACAGCTTCTTATCGAACCTGGTATCCGCGAGCATGGAGGGATAGGTTCCGGAGGCGGCCGCCACGGTAACGCCTCGCTGTGCCAGCAGCTTGAAATAAGTGCCGTCATGCTGGGCGCGAACGGCCGCGGGGTCCGCGGCGAGACCAAAGGCGCTCATCGCGGGCACGCCCGTGGCAAAGCTGAGCTCGCCATCCTGGAATTCAAGAAACGGGCCCGAGGTGGAGGCCCGGAGGGCATTTGTGAGTGGCATCCGCTCCGCGTACGTATCGCGAGCGTTCACGAAGGCATTTTGCGAGGCGCGACTTACCACGATGTTGAAGCTGAGAAAAGACAGGCACAGCAGGGAAGCTACGCCGGCGACGACGCGCAGGGGTGCTGGCCAGCGGCGTGGCAGGTCAGGACTCGCGGCGCTCCAGCGATGCAGGGCTTCGGCAAGAAAGAGAGCCAGAAGAAGGTTGCTGACGGCCAGCGAAACGCCGTAGTACCACGCACCCTGGTAGCCGAGCGGAACGCGGAGGAAGTTATACGCGCCCTTGAGCAGCACGCCCCATGCCAGGCTTTGCACCACGGCGCTGCCCCTGGTGTCACGGCGGTACGTCCACCCGAGCCAGGCGGCAGAGATGGCCATCGGTGCAAACATCTGCACGACGCGGGTGTAGGCCGTGGCGAAGGCAAAGCTGATCGCGTGGGAGGGCATTGCCCAGAAAGGAGAACCTTGCAGGAGGTGGAGACTTTCGCCGATACCGGCGCGGTAGCCTTTGCCGACTTTGGCCATGCCGCTGACGGGCATCCAGACCCCTACGGTGCTGTGGTTGTAGAAGAGGTAGCCCGCAATCATGAGGAGAGGAAGCGTAAATGCGGCGAGGCGGCGTGTCCGCTCTTCTCTGGGCGCGCTGAAAGCGGCGACGCCGGCGATGGCGATAAGAAAGAAAACATCGTCCAAGCGGCAAAGGACGACGCAACCGAGGGAGATGGTCGCAAGGATGAGCCGCGCGCCCGAGGGAAACCTGGTGCCAAAGAGCAGAACGGTGCAGCTGAAGAAGAGGAGTTCGAGGCCTGTCTCCATACCATTGACGTTGGCCCAGACGTTGACGGCGGCGGGCGCCCCGAGGCCGCAAAGAAGCCAGATGAGCCCAGGGGTCATGGCGATCACAGAGAGCCATGGGCGACGCGTGAGCCTGTGGACATACACCGAGAGGAGGGCAGTCGCGAGACCCACGATAACGGCGTTTACCGCGAAGATGCGAGGCAGGATGTCAGGGCCGTCAAGGTGGAAGTACGGCAGTTTCGCAAGGCTGTACTCGAAGAGCTCCCAGAACGGATGGAAGCCGTTCGTGGGGTGTACGCCGTCAATGGAGAAGAACGGCAGGTGAGCCGAGTGCAGAGCGATGCTGAGGTAATAGAACGAGTCTTCGGCCAGGAAGTAGAACGGGGCATCGGCCCTGAATCGGAGCAGCAGGACAGCGACCGGCAGGATGAAAACCACGAAGCTAAGAACGGCGACGAGAAGGGGCGAGCTTTGAGGGCGGCGTAGGGCTGTCATCCGGGTGTTGGCGGCTGCGAAGCGGACAGGAGGGAGACTCTGGCATCCAGCTTCGTTGTTGCCGATGACAGGATAACGGGAGAGGGAAGTTAGCCGTGTGCCGGGGCGCTACGGTCTTCCGCATTAAGCTTCGAGGGCGGGTTCGCCGAAGCGAAGCAGGTTGCCGTCGGGGTCGCTGAGGACGAACTCGTTCATGCGCCAATCGCGAACGGCCAAAGGGGAGAGGATCGGGACACCGGCGGCGCGGAACTCGGCTTCGAGAGTGGCTGCGCCCCCGGAAGCAAGCGCGACATAGATGCCGGAGGGGTTCTGGCCGTCAATCAGATCGGGCGCGCGGCGGAGGTGCAGTTCACAGCTGTCCCGGGCCAGGAAAGCGTAATCATCGCCGTCAGCATAGAGTCTGGCCGTGAAGCCCGGAGCGCGGTAGTACGCGACCGCTCGCGCCATGGCACGGACAGGAAGAATCGGCATCACGCTGCCGAGCGCGGCTGTCGGCTGCTCGGCAGTCTCCTGACCGGTGCGGTTCATGGTTGTGCGGGGTACTCGAGATCCGGATACCAACCGGCTGGGCGCCCGCCGGGTGTGGTGTCCAGAACCGTCCAGAGAGGGGCGGGGTCCGGGGCGCCGCGAGGATCCTGGCCCGGATCTGCGGTGGAAAAGGTCATCTCGCCAGACCAGAAATGCCGGATGCTACCGTCGCGACGCGTAAACACATTGTGCGCGGGCATGTCCCCACCGTCAGGAGCCACGCCGCCGTAGTCACGGGAATAAGCGTCATTCAGGTCGCTGTACAGACGAAGGTGCTTCCACCCCCGTTCCTGTTTCCAGGCAAGGAGTTTGGGGAGCGGTGAGCGCGCGATGACTACCAGCGAAACCTGCTGTTGCAGATCCGCGGCATTGCCTTCCCACGCACCCAGCAGGTTGGTGCACATGGGACAGGGCCGCTCCCATGTGGGACCGAACATGTAGCTGTAGGCCACAAGGGTATCTTTGTCACGGAAGAGGTCGGCAAAGATTGCGGGCCCTTCTTCGCCTTCAAAGAGATAGTTGCCAGATACCTCGCCACCGGGCGGCAAGGAACGGCGCTGGGCCGCGACCCGCTCGATGTGCCGCCGCAGTTCGATCTCCTCCGCGAGGAGAGCAGTGCGAGCGGCTCGGTACGCTGCACTCTCGTGCGGGATGCGGACGGGGTTGTTGCGGGCGAGGTCACTTGCGAAGGGCAGTGGTTCCGACATGCTGGCAGCTCCTTTGAAGCGCTCCAGAACGGCGGAACCAGTATCCCTCAGTTTTGTGGAATTACCAGCCCCGGGTTTGCATGCGCTGCGACTCTTCAATCGCGGCGGCAGCGAGGCCCTTCATGGTGCCAGTGATGGCTTCCGAGGCTTCGGCGACGATCTTTGGGTCCGTGTAGTGAGTAGTGGCGAGGACAATCGCCTTGGCGCGGCTGACTGCTTCTTCGTGGTCTTCCGGGTTGCGCGGATTGCCGACCGCTTCCTTGCTGCACAGGCCGATCTCCGCGTCGGAGGCGGTCCAGGCGCGGACGTCCAGCGGCGTGGCACCGTCCTTCATGAAGATGCCGGAGCCGACAAAGACCGTCTCGGCGCCGAGCTGCATCATGAGCGCGGCGTCAGCGGGGGTGGCGATGCCGCCGGCGGAGAAGTTCGGAACGGGCAGCTTGCCGGTCCTGGCGACCATGCGGACGAGCTCGTAGGGCGCCTGGAGGTTCTTGGCCGCGGCGTAGAGCTCTTCGTCGCCCAGTACGGTCAGCGCCTTGATCTCCTTCACAATGGTGCGCATGTGGGTGACGGCGTGGACGACGTCGCCAGTACCGGGCTCGCCCTTGGTGCGGATCATGGCTGCGCCTTCGGCCACGCGCCGGAGGGCCTCGCCCAGGTTCTTGGCGCCGCAGACAAAGGGCGTGGTGAAGGCGTGCTTGTCGATGTGATGGAACTCGTCGGCGGGGGTGAGGACCTCGGACTCGTCGATGAAGTCGACGCCAAGCGTCTGGAGCACCTGGGCCTCGGCGAAATGGCCGATGCGGGCTTTGGCCATCACGGGGATGGTGGAGACGGCCATGATCTGCTTGATGAGCTTGGGATTGGCCATGCGGGCAACGCCGCCCTCGGCACGGATCATTGCGGGAACGCGTTCAAGCGCCATCACGGCAACGGCCCCGGCCTCCTCGGCAATGCGGGCCTGCTCGACGTTCATGACATCCATGATCACGCCACCCTTGAGCATCTCGGCGAGGCCCGTTTTCAGGCGAAGGCTGGTGGGGGCTGGGGTGCCTTCTGGATTGCCGGAAGTGCCGTTCATCGGGTGCTGTGCCATGTGCGTGCTCCTTGTGTGAAGGGACGGCGCGGATGATTCACGCAGACCAGTCCAGAGGTTAAATGTAACAGGCGCTGAGGTGCTTCTTTCGATTGGATGCGACGCGGGGAGGCGGAGGAGCAGCAGGATGGAACGGGTGTTGCGCAGGTGCAAAGCGGCGGCGATCTTTTGCGGGAAAGCCTGCCCAGACTGTTGGCTGGAGCGCTCTTCCGCTGTTGTGTCCTCCACCCAGGATGAGGACACCCGGTGCTGCGAACTACTGAGCCATGCTTGTCATTCCGCAGCCGAGCGGGGGAATCTGCTGTTTGCCCATGAGAGCGAAGGCGCTTCGGGCAAACAGCAGATCCCTCTGCTGCGCTACGGGATGACAAATCAAGATGAGGCTTCGCTGGGTTGCTGAAGGTGGAACAGCCCCTAGTTCTCCGACAGAACCACCGCGCCATAGGGTGGCAGGACGACGGTGTCCAGATGGATGACAGCACCCTGCCTGCTGAAGTTGCTGGCGAGGACCTCCCCAGCGGTGTGCGACGTTCCTTGCGTAGGAGCGGCAATATTGACGGTATGAGGCGCGGCGCTCATGTTGAGCGCGACGACCAGGCTGTGGCCCTGAGCCGTGGGGATGCGCCGTTGAAAGCTGAAGACCGCCGGGTCGTCCGGCGTGAGACCGACGTAGTCGCCAAACATCAGGGCCGGTTCGGTGTGGCGCAGGTCGAGAAGGCGCTTGTAGAAGTTCAGAAGGCTCACACGGTTCGCTGACTCAGTCTCCACGTTGACGGTACGAGCGCTGGGCGGTACCGGCAGCCAGGGAGTGACGGTGGGTGCCGTGAAGCCGGCGTTGGGTGAGGCGGGAGTCCACTGCATGGGTGTGCGTTCGCCGTCGCGACCCTTTTCCTTGGGCCAGCCGGTGATGCCGATGGGGTCCCGGACGTCTCCTTTGCGCGTGGGTTCGGTGGTGCGCATGCCGATCTCTTCGCCGTAGTACATCTGGTAGGTGCCGCGCGGCGTGAGGCCCAGCACGGCCATGAGCTTGGCGATCTGGAGACGCTGCTCGTCGGTCTCGGTCATGGCATACCGCTCCCATTGACGGACCTGGTCGTGGTTGGAGAAGAAGTACTCCGGCCAGCCGTCGGCAGGGTTGGTCTCGACGTCGGCAAAGAGCTTGCGGAACTTCGGGGCGGAGAGCACGTTGGCGTCGGCAATCTGGAAGTCCATGGGCAGCTGGACCTCGTCGCCATGTGTGCCGTACATGGTAGCGAGCGCCTCGATGTTCGGCTCGTCGGCCTCGGCGATCAGCACGGGCTTGTTCGGATAGCTGTCGGCGAGCTTGCGGATTTCCTTGAAAATCTCGTGGTTCTCCGGAAGATCGTCGGTGTACTTGTGCTGGATGTTGCGATCGCCAAAGGCGTTGGTGCCGGGCAGGTACGGGTCGTCGTGGAGGTCTGGATCTTCGAGCAGGCGCGAGACGGCGTCCATGCGGAAGCCGCTGACACCCTTGTCGAGCCAGAACTTGAGCACGCCGTACATGGCTTTGCGGACCTCGGGGTTGCGCCAGTTCAGGTCGGGCTGCTGTTTATAGAAGTAGTGGTAGTAGTACTGGCCAGTCGTGGGGTCGAGCTGCCAGGCGGAGTGGCCGAACCAGCTCTGCCAGTTGTTGGGGAAGCCCCCTGGTTGGCTGCTCTTGCCGTCGCGCCAGATGTACCAGTCGCGCTTCGGGTTGGTGCGCGAGGAGGCGGACTCTTTGAACCAGGGATGCTGATCGGAGGTGTGATTCAGCACGACGTCCATGATGACGCGAATGCCCTGGGCCTTGGCGGTCTTGAGCAGCGTGTCGAAGTCGCCCATGGTGCCGTACTGCGGGTCGATGGCCTCGTAGTCGGCGATGTCGTAGCCGAAGTCGACCTGCGGTGAGGGGTACATCGGCGTGATCCAGATGGCGTCGATGCCGAGCGATTTCAGATAGCCGAGCCGGCTCTCGATGCCCTTGATGTCGCCAATGCCGTCCTTGCCGGAGTCCTGGAAGCTGCGCGGGTAAACCTCGTAGATGACGGCGTGCTTCCACCAGGCGTCGGGCGAGGTGCGGCTCGCCTGGGCCTGTGTCTTCGGTGGCGGCGACTGCTGGGTGTACGCGGGCGAAAGGCAAAGAGCAAAAAGCAGCGACGCTGTTGTGAAGAAGCGCAAGGGTCTCTCCTGAAGCGGCTCCAGCTTACAGCGCGGAAGCCGCTTCGGGGTAGGCCTTTGCTTTTGCCAGCGCTAGTGAATCAGGGTTGGCGCTGCCGTGGTCAGCGGGGTGGTGATCTCGGTCAGCGTGTCGGCGACACCGTCCACCCTCGCGAGACGTGGATAGCGCAATCCGTCGTTGTACTGAAGCATCATGGGAACAACGGTATCGTCGTCCTGCACTGTAAGCGTGATCGGATCTGTGGTGCCCTTGGCCGCTTTCACGGCATCGTTGAAGACGTCATGGCTGAACGCGCGGCCGTTCACGGCAAGAATCTTCTGACCGGGCGTAAGGCCGGCCTTGTAGGCTGCACTCCCCAGGCGCACGTCGCGGATCGTGCCATCTTTTCCGTCATCAAGACCTGCTGAAAACCAGGCAGACAGAGATGGCCGATCTTTCAGGGTCCCCGCCTCTGAAGGCGGTGCCAGGGCAGGGGCTTGCCATCAGCCAAGAAACGGACGCCTGTGATGTCCAGAATGGGGCCGTCCGGGCCATGCGCTCCGGGAATCCACTCCGGCGAAATGAGATCGAGAGGCCCCTGGTGCACAGGCAGGTCGATGTCGGCGTGAAAGAGCTTGCGCGGGGCGTCGGTAAGATCGGCGTGAATCTGGATCGGTGTCTTCTGCGCAACGGCAGCGAAAGGGCTGGAGACAAGAAGAAGCAGAAGAAACCGAATCGACGACCGAATGACGCGCAAGATTAGCACAACCTTTCTGATACAGAACATCTCGGCAAGGGACTTCTAGGCCTTACGGGCAGGGCAGGCGATTGGTTCCTGAACGTGCTCCCTAGGCTCGTTTGGAAGGAGACAGGCTTCGACGGGTCTTAGCCGGACTGGGCTTCGCAAGCCCACGTGTCTCAGGCTCTCCCGGGTCTGCCGCAAAGCCTGGAGACGGTGCCGCAACGGCATTGGAAAGGGCCGTTAACTCGTGCAGCTTGGACTGTTCCATGAACCAGTTCTGCGCACTGAGCACACCGTTGACTCCCTTTTGCGTGGGAACGCGGTGGTACTGGCCGTCGGCATCCAGGATGCGCGTTTTGGCGTTGTCGCGAAGGTAGGCTTCCAGGATCTCGTGGCGAAGCCGATGGGCCGCTGTCGGGTTGGTCACCGGAAAGACGACCTCGCAACGCTCATAGAGGTTGCGGGGCATCCAGTCCGCTGATCCGGCATAAACCTCGTGAGTGCCGCCGTTCTCAAACGAAAAGATGCGGCTGTGCTCAAGAAAACGGCCCACAATCGAGCGAACCCGGATGCGCTCTGACAGGCCATGCACCTGGGGACGAAGCGCGCACATGCCGCGGATGATGAGGTCGATCTCCACGCCGGCAACCGATGCAGCGTACAGGGCTTCGATTGTCTTGCCGTCCAGCAGGGCGTTCATCTTGGCGATGATGTGGGCGGGACGTCCGGCACGGGCGTGGTCGGTCTCGCGAGCGATCAGTGCGAGCGTATCCTGCGCCAGCGTGACCGGCGCCATCAGCAGGGGACGATAGGCGCCCGGCTCCGCCTGCCAGTCCGCAGTGAGATAACGAAACACATTCTGCACCGCAGCGGTCAGTTCGGGTCGCGAGGTCAGAAGTGAGATGTCGGTGTAAAAGCGCGCTGTAACGGGGTTGTAGTTTCCGGTGCCCAGGTGGGCATAGGAGCGCATCGCGCCGTCCGGATCGCGACGAACGATCAGCGCAAGCTTGCAGTGCGTCTTCTGCCCGAAGAGGCCATGGAACACCTGGACGCCGGCGTCTTCCAGATCGCGCGCCCAGCGAATATTGGAAGCCTCGTCGAAGCGTGCCATGAGCTCGACGACCACCGTTGTTTCCTTGGTCTGAGCGGCGTCCTTGAGCGCGCGGAAGATGGTCGAGTTGGCGCTTGTGCGGTAGAGCGTCTGCTTGATCGAAATAACATTTTCGTCGATCTGGCCCGCCTGGATGAACGACTCCACCGTGTTGTAGGTGTCAAACGGATGGTGCAGCAACACATCCCCGCGACGCAGATCGTCGAAGATGTTTTGACTCTCCGGCGAGAGCGTGAGTTTGCGGCCGTGGAACTCGGGAAATTTCAGGTCCTTGCGATCGACTGCGGAGTAGAGATCCATGAGCCGGGACAGGTTCACGAGTCCTTCCGTGGGAAATACCTGCCAGCGATCGAGCTCGAAGTTGGTGCTCAGGCGGTCGGTGATCTCGTCGGCGGCGGAGGCGTCGATCTCCAGGCGTACGGCATCCCCTTTGCGGCGGTTATGGAGCTCTTCCCGGACGCTTTCCAACAGCGAGCGGCTTTCCTCTTCCTGCATGTAGAGATTGCTGTTGCGTGTTACGCGGAAGGCTGCGCGGCTCAGGACGCGGTAGCCGCGGAACATCTTGTCGGCCTGGGCCTCGATCAGTTCATCCAGGGGAAGGAAGTGACGCTGCCCCTTGTGTTCAGGCAAAGCCAGGAGCGAGGGCAGGCTTCGCGGGATGGTGACGATGCCCAGGGTGGACGACGCCCGGGGGTGGGCCTTGCGCTTGACCCGAAGCAGCAGAGCCAGTCCCAGCGCCTTGTTCAGCACTCGCGGAAAGGGATGGGAGGGATCAAGCGTGACGGGAGTCAGCAGTGGGTCGACTTGCTCGTTGAAGAACCTGGTGGCGAACTCGCGCTCAGCCTTGCGAAGATGCTTCCAGCGCACAACGCGGATGTTCGCCTCAGCGAGTGCCGGTTCCAGCTTTTCCGTCCAGCATGTGGCCTGCTTGGCGGCAAAGGCGTGCAGCTGATGGCGCAACGCGGAAAGACGCTCCTCCGGGGTGAGGCCGCCCTCGTCTGGCGTGGAGGTCATCTGCTGACCATCCTCAAGGAGCTGCAGAAAGCCAGCTACACGGATCTCCAGGAACTCATCGAGGTTGGTCGAGGTGATGGCGAGAAACTTGACCCTCTCCAGAAGAGGGTTGGTGGTGTCGTTGGCTTCCTCGAGCACGCGCTCGTTGAACAGCAACCAGCTCTCGTCGCGATTGAAGTAGCGTCCCTGAGGCTGGGCAGCTGCGTCCGAAGCTTTTTGGGGACGACGCGTGGAGGGCCGCTTGCGCGGCACTGTCTTCCTGGTAGATGTGGATTGTTCCGCGCCCATCGCTACGAGCTTAGCGCAGGCACGTTACGATTCCGTGATTGTCCGGTCCCGGGCTCGGTTAGACCGAGGGCCAGGCGTTCTGGCGGACCGCCGACGTCGAAGCCTGCTTACGCAGGGAAACCGCTACGGGAGCGCTCGCGGTGAGCAGATCGGCGGATGCAGTCACCAGGCCAATCCACAGCAGGTCTGCGAAGAGCAGGTGCAGAACCTGCAAGGTAAGCGGCGCCAGCCAAAGGACGTCGGCTACACCAATGACGATCTGTAGGCCCATCAAGGTAAGCAGTGTCGCTCTGCGCTGGCGAAACACCCAGGCGAGAGCAAGAATGCAGACGCACGTCAGGATGGAAGCCGCAGGGTGCATCCAGCGCATGCGAATCAGCAGCGGCGACGCAGGATTGAAGTCCGCCAGCATCGCGGTATGGAGGTCAGGCGAAGGGAAGAGCGTGTCCGCCAGTGCCGCTACGGAGCCGGTCGCACCAGTAAGGAGCGTGCCAAGCAAGGCAAGGCCGGCGAAGCGCTGCGCCTTCGCGGGGACCGGGCCTGCAAGGGATCGGGGTTTCTGCCACCACCAGGCCAAAGATAGTGCGGCGAGCAGCAGCAGCGTGTTGGTAAAGTGCACGCCCTGCACCAGGACACGCAGGTTGGAGGTGTTGTGCTCGACGAACCTGCCGAGCACCAGCACGGCCCCGAGAATCGCCTCGGTGAACAAAAGCGCGCCCGACCAGGCGGCGGATCGGCGCACGCGCGCACCCGGGCGATGCGCAAGGAACGTCCAGCCGATCAGGCCGATGGTCAGCCCGGTGCAGATGCCGGTCATGGAACGGTGCGTGAACTCGATGATCGTCGCGAGGCGCGGATGATGCGGCAGGACCTGCCCGTTGCACAGGGGCCAGTGATCCCCACATCCGGCACCGGAGCCCGTGGCTCGAACGACGGCTCCCTCAAGGATGACCAGGATCATCCAGGCAAGGGTCAGTGCCGCGTAGGTGGGAAGTCCACGGCCGGTGCGAAGGAAGGCGAGGGCACGGCGCATAGATTCAGTTTACGCGTGCCGCGCGTTGCTGAAGGGCAGGGGCAACGGCGCTCTCCCGTGCTGTGGAAGTTCTCCGCGGAGAAGGCCGCATCATCCACGTTCAGCCACCGGCCAGCTCACGCGCACGTTCTGTCGCGCGTTTCACCGCCTTGATCAGGGTGACGCGGAGCCCACCCTTTTCCAGCTCGAGAATGCCGTCAACAGTGCAGCCGGCGGGTGTGGTGACTTCGTCTTTCAGCAGCGCAGGATGGGAGCCGGTTTCCAGCACCATGCGGGCTGCGCCATAAGCCGTCTGCGCGGCCAGCTCCGTGGCCACGTCGCGCGGCAGGCCAACATTTACCCCGGCTTCCGCGAGTGCCTCCAGGATGATGTAGAGGAACGCGGGGCCGGATCCGGACAGCCCTGTCACGGCGTCCATGTGCTTTTCGTCAAGCGTCACGGTCCGGCCCACGGTGCGGAACATGCGATCGGCAATGGCCATCTGTTCCGGCGTGGCGTAGCGGCCGCGAACGAGGGCGGTCATGCCAGCGCCGAGCGTGGCGGGCGTGTTGGGCATCGCCCGGATGACGGCAACCCCCTCACCCGCAATTGCCTCGATGGCCGCGGTCGTCACCGAGGCTGCGATCGAGATCAGAAGGGTTCCCGGCCTTAGGGCGGGCTGAATGCTCCTGACCACATCGGCTACCTGGGTCGGTTTTACTCCCAGCAGGATCATGTCGGCCCCGGTCGCCGCGAGTCGGTTGTCTGTGGAACTGCGCACACGGAGGCGTGCCTGCAGGCTGGCTGCGCGATCGGCGTGCGCCACGGTCGCCGTGATCTGCTCCGCGCGGAACAGGCCGCTCCGTAAGAATGCGGCGATCAGGATGCCACCCATTTTCCCTGCGCCCAACACGGCGAGCTTCCCGGAGGGAGCTGCGTCAGTGTCTGCGTGAGAGCTTTGAGTCTTTTCCGTGGTCGATGGCGGTTGCGCGGCGGAGGACATGGGGCCAGCGTAGCACCGTTATTCCTGGCTAGCTTGCCATGGACAGAGCCTCGGTGTGCGCAGCCGCCGCCGTGTCCAGCATGCGGTACAGGGTCGAGCGGCTGATACCCAGGGTCTCAGCCGCGCGGAGCTTGTTGCCGTGACAGGCGCTCAGAACGGCCACAAGGTGCTCCTGAATAACCGTGTCGAGCGAGACCATGCGCGGGAGGCCTGGCTCGGCGGCGCGACTGGCAGGCCGCGAGGCCAGGGCGCGATGCAGGTCGGCGGCATGCAGGACGTCCCCATCCGCGTGGGAGCAGAGCCAGACGAGGACCTGGGACAGCTCGCGCAGGTTGCCAGACCAGGGATGTGCCATGGCGGCGCGGAGAAAGTCCTCGGAGGTATTGGGAGCGCGGCGCCTGCCCTCTGCACTGTGAGTGGCGAGGAGATGACTGACGAGCATGGGGATGTCCTCGGCTCGTTCTCTGAGCGAGGGGAGCGCGAGGCGCATCGCCCCGAGCGCGTCGGCGAGCTCCGGGGAGAACCGGCCCACGGCGACCAGCGAACGCAGATCCTCCGCGGTCGCAGCCACCACGGTGAAGGGACGCGCGCGTCGCATCTTCATCAGGCGCAGAAGTGCATCCTGGGCGGAACGGGACACTTTGTGGGCGTCCGGCAAAAACACCAGCACGTCGGCGGGGAAGGAGACGAGACCGGCAGGCCGGAGCAGCCGGTTTTCGGCCTCCGCGGCGGAGAGCGTCAGGAAGGTGCGGTGGCTATGGGGGGACAGATCCAGCAGCAGGCGAGCCACAGCCTCCTGCCCGCAATCGGGTTCACCGGTGAGCAGCACGGTGCGAACGTGGGCGGCCACCCGTCGAAGCTGCGTCCAAAGCTGGGCCATGGCAGGGCTGGGACCCAGCAGTGTCAGGGACAGCTCTGCGCTGGAGTTGGAGGGCGCGCGGTACGGGAGCGGGAAGGGCTTTGACTGTGTCATACACAGCCTTTATCGACAGGCAGGGCGAAAAGATTGAGAAGGTTTTCGCACCCTGATTCCCGAAATGGAACAGGACGGCCGGGGCCGTCCTGCTGTTTCAAATCGGGAAGATGAGCCGGGAAACTAGACTGCGGACTTGGCGCAGTAGGCGTCGAAGGCGCGGGCGAGTTCCTGGGCGATGGCCGGGGCCGTGGAGGTCTCAATGGCCGAGCGCTGCATGAGGTAGACAAGCTGGCCGTCACGCAGGATAGCGATGGCGGGGCTTGTGGGCGGGTGGCCGCCGAAGTAGGAGCGGGCGCGCTCGGTGGCTTCGCGGTCCTGACCAGCGAAGACCGTGACCGCCTGGTCGGGTTTGCTGCCGTGCTGCATGGCAAGGCGGACGCCGGGACGCATCTTGCCGGCTGCGCAGCCGCAGATGGAGTTGACGACCACCATGGTCGTACCTTTTTGGGCGAGCGCCGTATCGACGTCCTGGGCGGTGCGGGCTTCCGCGAGGCCGGCGCGGGTGAGCTCCTCGCGCATGGGAATCACCATCAGCTCTGGGTACATGAAGTCTCCTTGGTGCAACTGCTTGCCTTTTGATTGTACTGGGGACGTGATGGATTCAGAGTGCGGGACAGGATGGCAGCCCTACCCCCTCCCCTACCTTTCCCGCAAAATCCGTTCAATGCAGGACTTAGGTGGGTACCCCAGGCTGCGTTACTGCCTCGGCAGGCCCAGGGCTATGACTCCGGAACTGTACCCCGCGTGTCAAGAAGGCGGGCGGGGTGGGATAGGCTCGAAAGCGTGAAGATTCAGGAGAATGTGGCCCTAGCGCCGTTCACGACGTTGCGGGTAGGGGGACCGGCGCTGTACTTCGTCGAGGCGTCGTGCGAGGCGGAGGTGACCGAGGCGTTTCGCTGGGCCGAGGAACGTGACCTGGCGGCCGAGGTTCTGGGTGGAGGAAGCAACCTGCTGGTGCCGGACGCCGGCTTCCCTGGCCTTGTAGTACGGCTGGCCTTTACCGGGATGGAGCAGCGGGGAGAAGTTCTGGACGTGGCGGCCGGGGAGCCCTGGGACGGGTTTGTCGACCGAGCGATCACTTTGGGACTCCAGGGCGTGGAGTGTCTGGCGGGGATTCCGGGCAGTGTGGGCGCAACGCCGGTGCAGAATGTCGGGGCCTATGGGCAGGAGGTGGCCCAGACGATCGAGTCGGTACGGGCCTATGACCGTAAGACGGGTGAGTTTCTGGACCTCCCGGCCGCGGCCTGCGGCTTTCGCTACCGGCGGAGTGTGTTCAACGGGGAGAAGGCGGGCCGCTACGTGATTACGCGGGTGCGGTTTCGATTGCACTCCGGGGGTGAGCCGTACCTGGGCTATGCGGACCTGCAGCGGTGGTTTGCGGGGCAGGCCGAGAGACCGGGGCTTGCCGAGGTAGCCTCGGCGGTGCGAGCGATCCGGGGTGGGAAGGGCATGGTGCTCGCAGAGGATGATCCGGATACGTGGAGTGCAGGGTCTTACTTCAAAAATCCTGTGGTGGCAGCGAGTTTGCTGGAGGGGATCGGCGCGGCTGCCGGGGTCCAAAGCGCTCTCGTGCCGCATTGGCCGGCTGGTGAGGGACGTGTGAAGTTGTCAGCGGCCTGGTTGCTGGAGCGGGCGGGGTTTCGCAAGGGGTATGTGCTTGGGGCGGCTGGGTTGTCGACCAAGCATGCGCTGGCCCTGACGAATCGGGGTGGAGCGACGTATGCGGACCTGCTGCGCCTGGAAGAGACGATCCGGGACGGCGTGCGGGAGCGGTTTGGGGTGGTGCTGGAGCGAGAGCCTGTGACGTGGGGTGGTGATGCCTCATAAAGCAGGTTCCCCGTTCGGGGAATGACAAAGAAGAACAACGGCAAAAAGCAGATCCCTTCGGGATGACAAATGAGAGGTGGTGCAGTGCCTCGTAAAGCAGGTTCCCCGTTCGTGGAATGACAAAGAAAAACAACGGCAAAAAGCAGATCCCTTCGGGATGACAAACGAGAGGTGGTGCAGTGCCTCATAAAGCAGGTTCCCCGTTCGGGGAATGACAAAGAGAAACGAAAGGCAAGAAGCAGATCCCTTCGGGATGACAAATGAGAGGTGGTGCAGTGCCTCGTAAAGCAGGTTCCCCGTTCGTGGAATGACAAAGAAAAACAACGGCAAAAAGCAGATCCCTTCGGGATGACAAACGAGAGGTGGTGCAGTGCCTCACAAAGCAGGTTCCCCGTTCGGGAATGACAAGCGAGAGAGGCAAAGGCGAAAGGCCGATCCCGTTGGCATGGCAAAGCGAGCTGGTGCCCGCATGCTCGCGTGGCGGTGTTCTGAAGGCAGAAGCTGCATCGGCAGGGCTGCGTCCCTCATCCGTTATGAGCAGGAGGCATGATCATGCCGAAGGCTGTGCGGTTTAGTGAGTTTGGTGGACCCGAGGTCCTGAAGATTGAAGACGTACCGGTACGTGAACCTGGAGCGGGCGAGGTGAGGATCAAGGTCGCGGCTGTGGGCATGAATCGTGCAGAGAGCATGTATTTCCACGGGCGCTACATGGAGCAACCGCAACTGCCTTCGGGGATTGGCTATGAGGTGGCGGGAACGGTTGAGGCGGTCGGGCCGGGTGGGGATGCATCCCTGGTGGGCAGGAAGTTTGCGACGATCCCGGGCTACTCGATGAACAAGTACCCGTCCCTGGCCGAAGTGGCGGTTGTGCCTGCCGAAGCGTTGGCCGCGGTGCCGGACACGCTATCCGATGTGGAGGCGGCGTCTGTCTGGATGCAATACGGCACGGCCTATGGGGCGCTGGTGCCGTTCGGCAAAGTGACGCAGGGTGACTTTGTGATCATCACGGCGGCGAGCTCGTCGGTGGGGCTGGCGGCGATCCAGATCGTGAAGGTGCAGGGTGGCAAGTCGATTGCCACGACGCGGACTTCGGCGAAGAAGCAGGAATTGCTGGACCTGGGCGCTGATTATGTGATCGCGACGGAGGAGGAGGATCTGCCGGCGCGAGTGAAGGAGATCACCGGGGGCAAGCTGGCGCGGGTCGTTTTCGATCCGGTTGGCGGGGACTACATCAATACGCTGGGACAGGCTACGGCGAATGGTGGCGTGATCTTCCTGTACGGGATGCTTTCGGGCACGCCGACGCCGTTTCCCATGACCACGTTTGCACGAGGTATTTCGATGCTCGGGTATTCGATTCTTGAGGTGAAGACGCCGGAGCACCTGGAGACGATGAAGAAGTACATCTATGACCACCTTGCGGATGGGACCTTCAAGCCGAAGATCGCGAAGACGTTCCCATTTGCGGAGACGGTGGCGGCGTATCAGTACCTGGAGAGCAATCAGCAGGTAGGTAAGGTTGCCATCACGTTGTAGGGCGTGGTGGGATGGTGAGGGCGCGGCTTTGGCCGCGCCCTTTGCGTTGTGGAGCAAACGGACGCTGGTTTCTGGGGCGGATTGGCAGCCTGGCAACGCGGATTCCCTTCGGGAATGACAACCAAAGGGGAGAGCGGATGGGCAGCCTGACAACGCGATTCCCTTCGGAATGACAACTAGCGGACGGAAGCCCTGCGGCAGCTCGTATCGCTTTGTTGCCTATGGGGGCGATGCCTAGGCCGGCGAGGGCATGCGGGGAAGCGGGCGTGCCAGAAGCAGGCCGGCGAGGAAGCCGGTAATCAGACCGCCGATGTGGGCCGTGAGGTCTGTGTGGGCTGACGCGAGACCGTAGAAGAGGTTGAACCCGATAAAGATCAGAGCCGATCGGCCGATCGCTTTCACGGCTTCGGGGCGGAGCGCGGCGCGTTCTTTGAGCAGAAAGGCGAGCAGGCCGCCGTAGACACCGAAGATCGCGCCAGAAGCCCCAGCGCTGATGATCATGGGGTGCAGCAGGATGCCAAGGACGTTGCCGCCGATGCCGGCCAGCAGATAGAGGCTGAGGAAGCGGGTGCCGCCATAGAGCCGCTCCGTGAACGGGCCGGCCTGGTAGAGCACGTACATGTTGAAGGCGATGTGCAGGAAGCCAATGTGGAGGAAGCAGGCGGTGAGCAAACGCCACCACTGGCCGGCACGGTCGAGCGGACCGAAGTTGGCGCCCCAGTGGATGAGCTGGAGGACCGTGGGTTCCGTGGCGGAGACGCCGCTGGCGATCATCGCGACGTAGACAAGGATGTTGAGGCCGATAAGGACGTAGGTGACGCGGGACTGGCCGAGTTGGATTTGGGCTGTGCGCGGTTGGTCGGCGGGGCGAATGTTGGAGGGGTCTGCTTGCATGGGTGTTGTGGCGTGCTGCTGGGGCTTAAGGCCCCGGCTGTTGCTCAAGCTTACGGCACGGCTGGTGGTGGGGTGGATGGGTTGGGTGCGGGGTTGAAGAAAGCGGTTTCCCGTTCGGGAAATGACAAAGAAGAGCAAAGGCAGGAAGCAGATCCCTTCGGGATGACAAAGCAAAGGGGTGGTGGCTATGCGGCAGGTCCCCGTTGGAATGACAAAGAAGAGCAAAGGCAGGAAGCAGATCCCTTCGGCATGACGAATCTAGGGGTGGTGGCTACGGCGGCATCTGCGGCGGCGGGAAGAGCGGTTTCGCCGTTCGGGGAATGACGAGCAAGAAAGGCAAAAGCAGATCCCTTCGGGACGACAAATCGGGGGTGGGTGGGGGTGGGGTGGTGTTGTAGGGGGGGGGTGAGGGGGCGGGCTGCGTCAGCGTTTCGGCAAGGCGTCGGGGCGGAGGGTGCCGATGCGGCCGTGGGGGCCTACGACGAAGGGGAGCGACAGGGCGTTCCAGTGGCTGTCCGCGTCGGGAGCGTCGTCCTTGGCGGGTGTCAGGGGATGCCAGTTGCCGCCGTCGTCGGTGGAGAGGTCGGTGCCGTTGGGGCCTACGGAGATCCAGGTGTTGTGGGCTTTGTCGTAGGCGACGGCGGAGCGGTAGCCGTGGGGTGGGGTGGTGGCGGGTCGCCAGGTCTTGCCGTTGTCCTGACTGAGGGCCGCTGTGCCGGCGCTGTCCCCCGGTTGGTTATAGGTGCCTCCGACCGCCACCAGAAGCCCTGTCAGCTTGCCGGACGCGCTCCCGGCGAAGCGGCCGCCGACGGAGAAGATGCCCGCCTCGGCCGGTCCATGGGCCAGTGGCGTCTCTGCGGGGTGCCATTCCATGGAGCAGACTCCGGTCTTTGCGTCACAGGCTGATTCCACGCGGTAAACCGCGGCTTGCGGGCCACCTGTCCCGAAGAGGAGGAAGGGGCCCAGGTTTGTGAGCGAGCTGTTGCTGGCAGCGAAGGCTCCCGCCTTGGGTGGCGCGTTCAATCCGGGGTCGTCCTCGATGAACCAGGTGCTGCCTGCATCGCGGGAGGTGAAGAGTTGGAACTTGCCGTCCACCGGGTCGCCAAGGACAAAGATCTGGTTCGCGGTGACACGATGAATGGCATCAAAGAAGCCGGTCTTGTTGGGACTGGTGAAGACCAGCTTCCAGGTCTGGCAGCCGTCGGTGGTTCTATAAAGGCGGGAGAGGTCGCCTTTGCCGCTCGACATGACGATGGCCGTGTTTTTGTCGGCAGCCTGGACGCCGCGGAAGTCGAGGTGTTCGGCGCCGGGTGGGGTCTTGCAGGGCTGCCAGGTGGAGCCGGCGTCTTCGGTGCGGAGGACCGTGCCGTTCGTCCCGCTGGCCCAGGCGATGCCGTTGCCGACGGCGTCGATGCCGCGAAGGTCGGCGGTGGTGTGGGCGTCCTGGAGTTGCCATTGGGCTTGGGTGGTGCTTGGGGTGACGAGGGCCAGTGCGGCGACGAGAACGAGGCGCATGGGAGAGAGTGTAGCGGGTGGTTTCTGTTGCTGCCACGGCTGAGCGGCTGAGCGGGTTGCCGAACGATACAGGTGTTTCTCCACTGCGGCTTCGCCTCCGGTCGTGATGACGGGATCTTTGCGAAGGGGCGGCAGCGGTCAAGAGCAGGTTCCCCGTTCGGGCAATGGCAAGCAAGGAAGGCAACGGCCAAAAGCAGATCCCTTCGGGATGACAAACCGGGAGGTGGTGGCCGCGGTAAAGAGCAGGTTCCCCGTCTGGGGAATGGCAAGCAAGGGAGGCAACGGCCAGAAGCAGATCCCTTCGGGATGACAAACCGGGAGGTGGTGGCCGCTATAGAGAGCAGGTTCCCCGTTCGGGGAATGGCAAGCAAGGGAGGTAACGGCCAAAAGCAGATCCCTTCGGGATGACAAACCGGAGGGTGGCGGCTGCGGTAAAGAGCAGGTTCCCCGTTCGGGGATGGCAAGCAAGGGAGGCAAGCGACATCGCAGCTTCCGCTCGGGGCAGTGATGACCTGGGACAGCTAGGGAGTGACGGCCCAGGCGAGGCCGTCGGGTTCGTCGCCTGCGTCGATGTGGCCTGTGACGGTGAGGGTGGCGAGGTCGACTACGGCGATGTAGTTGTCGGGGGTGCAGGCGACGAAGGCCCGGCGTCCGTCTGGCTCGATGAGGATGCCGGCGGCGCCATGGCCAATGTCAAGGCGCTTGAGGACGGTGCGTTTCGCGGCGTCGAGGATGACGAGGCCGCCGCCGCTCAGCGTGGAGACGAGGACGCGGCGGCCGTCGGGGGTGAACTTGAGGCGGTTGGCCCCGGGGACGTCGACGCGGAGGGTGCGGGAGATGGCTTTGGCGGCGTGATCGACGACCGAGATGGTGCCGTCGCCGGCGTTGGCGACCCAGATCTCGCGACCGTCGGGTGAGAGATCGAAGCCCTCCGAGCCGTTGCCGACCTTGACGACGACAGCATTCCAGTCAATCCGGGGTGGGCCGGATCGCCGTGGGCCGGGTCCTTGGCCGAGCGGGGGTGCGCCGGGTGGCGGCCCTGTGGGGCGGATGGCTTCGCGATCAATGATGTCGACGGTGCCAGAGCTGACGTTTGCGGTGACAATGTGCTGGGCGCCGGGCGCGACCCAGATCATGTGGGTGCGGTTCTGGCCGGTGCCGAGGACCCAGTCGACTTTTTGGGTGGCGGGGTCAAAGCTGCCGATGGCCTTGGCGCCCTCGGCGGTGAACCAGACTTTGCCGTCGACGAAGGCGAGGCCGTGCGGGCCGGTGAGCGGGCCGAGCTCGACCGCGGGGAGTGGCTTGGCGTGGGCGAGGTCGACGCGGGCGAGGGTGTGGAGGGAGCCGAAGCCGTAGTTGGAGACGTAGGCGGTGCGGCCGTCGGTTGAGGCGATGACCTCGTGTGGGTCGTCGCCGATGGGGACCTTGGCTCGCACTTTGAGGGTAGTGGGGTCGATGAGGGCGAGGGTGTGGTCGTGCTTGGAGAGCGCGAGCAGTGTGCTGTGCGGCTTTGGGGGTTGCTGAGAGGCGGCGGTGCCTGCGAGGAGCGCTGCGGTGAAGAGCGAAGCAGTCAGGCGGGTCATGCGGTTGAGGGTAGCGCGTTTGCGGGTTGGAGCACAGCAGGTTCCCCGTTGGGGAAATGACACAAAGGAAAGTGGGGCTAGCTTGGGTTCGCGGTGGTGCTGGAAAGGATGGCGGCGAGGCGGGAGAGTTCGTCCGCGAGGACCTGAGGGGCTGGGCCCTGCGCCGCCAGGTGGCCGTTGTGGAGACGGAGGACTTCGGCCTCGAGGAGGAGCGCTTCGTCGGGGTCATGGGTGACGGAGAGCACGGGTATGGCACGCGCGGCCAGGTGAGCGCGGAGGCCGGGCAGCAGGTCGTCCCGCAGGGCGCGGTCGAAGCCGCCGAAGGGTTCGTCGAGGAGTGTCAGGCGGGCGTCCGGGACGGCGAGGGCGCGCGCGAGGGAGACGCGCTGGCGTTCACCGCCGGAGAGCTGGTGCGGGCGTTTGGGGAGGAGTGGCTCGAGGTGGAGGAGATGGATGATTTCGGGAACGAGGGACTCGTGGGTCGGGGTGTTGCGAAGGCTTTCGGGGAAGCGGATGTTTTCGGCGGCGGTGAGGTGGGGGAGCAGGGGCGCTCCCTGGGGCGCGTAGGCGAGCTGGCGCTGTTGCGTCGGGGTGCTCCCGAGAGGCTGCCAGGTGGCGTCCGTGGTGGCGCGATCGAAGGTGGTGGTCAGGTCTGGAACGAGGCCGGCGAGGGCACGGAGGATCGTGCTCTTGCCGCTGCCGGAGGGGCCGAAGAGAACTGTCCAGGGTGCGGCCAGGGTGGCGCCAAGGGACAGGGTGAGTTGGCCTTGCCTGCCTTCGATGGTGAAGCGGTGATGGGGTTTGGGTAGCGGCACGGCTTGAGTGATTCTACGGAGGGTTGTGGCAGGGCTTGCAAAACAGAGGTCCTTCGACTGCGGGCTGCGCCCTTCGTTCCGGATGACGGGAATTGTGAGCGGGAGGGACGCAGCTGTCTTCTTGCGCGAGGCGGTGAAGCTGTCTGGCTTGGTCGAGGATTGTTTCCGGTCTGGGTGGGCTAGGCGAGGACGGTACGGTGCCGGCGGGTTTGCAGGGCAAGCAGGGTGAGGAAGCTCAGGGCGATGAGGATGAGCGAGGTGTGCGTGGCGGCGGGGTAGTTGGCTTCCTGCACCTGGTCAAAGAGCGAGATGGAGAGTGTGCGGGTGGTGTCGGGGATGTCGCCGCCGAGCATGAGGACGACGCCGAACTCGCCGACGGTGTGGCAGAAGGTGAGCAGGCCGGCAGTCAGAAAGGCGCGGCGGGCAAGCGGCAGGGTGACACGGCGGGCCACCTGTACGGGGGAGGCGCCGAGGACGCGGGCGAGGTCGCGAAGGGTGGGGTCTACGTCCGTAAAGGCGGCGGTCAGCGGCTGCACGGCGAAGGGCATGCTGTAGACCACCGAGCCGACCAGCAGACCGCCAAAGGTGAAGGCCAGGGTGTGGCCAAAGATGTGTTGCAGGCCGCGGCCCAGCGTGGTCTGTGGGCCGAGGCCTTCCAGCAGGTAGAAGCCCAGGACCGTGGGCGGAAGAACGAGCGGAAGCAGGGTCGCCGTGTAGAGCAGGCGGCGTGGCCAGGTGTCGCGGGCGGCGAGCCAGAGCGCAAGCGGGGTGGCCAGGGCGAGCAGAAGGACCGTGGTGAGCGCGGCCAAGCGCGCGGTGAGGCCGAGTGCCTGCAGGTCCATAGAAGGCAGTGTAGCGGGCGACTCGGGGTGTCTGTTCACTCCAGAGGGGGGAGAGTCTCCGACGCCTCGGTTGAGCAAGCTTGTCGACGACCGGCGGCTGCTGGCAGATTTTAGTAGCCTTCTCGACTGGCTCGGGTGAGGCTTGCGCTATGCGTCTTCACCGATCCGTGGTTCTGGCTAGAATTGCCTGGCATTCCTTTCGTCTGTACCGATTCGGGGTGCTCGTTGCTCTCGCCCTCTTGTTCCCGGCCGCGTGCGTCACCGCGCAGGGGCAGAAGCTGGAGAGCTGCAAGCCTGTAGGCGAGCGGACAGGCCCCGAGGGCTGTTGGATCCTGACGAGTGCTCACGTGGGTAAGCTGCCGGCGACGCCGATCTTCTGGACGCTGGACCGGTATTCCACGCCCGAGAGCGCGAAAGAGGCGTCCCTTGAGGGCGGTACGGTGGTCGAAGCGCTGGGACAGGTTTGGTTGTTTACGGTCGGGGACAAGCCGAAGATGCCTGCCCACGGGACCCGCGTGACGGTGATTGGGCCGATCCCTGTGCAGCCGGGCGAGGATTACATTGCGCAATATCGAGAGACGATCCTGCCACCCGGCGCCGTCAGCCGAACCCATCTGCACTCCGGACCCGAGGTTTTTTACACCGAAGCTGGGGAGTCCTGCCTGGAGACGCCGAAGGGCAAGCAGATCGGACGCAAGGGTGTGGACATCATGGCGCCGGCAGGGGAGCCGATGGAGCTGGTGGCGACGGGAGCTGAAACGCGACGCGGCATCGTGCTGGTGTTGCATCCCTCGTCGATGCCGCATACGACGGTGGTGACGGAGTGGAAGTCGAAGGGCTTGTGCAGGGCGGGGGACTGAGGGTGTGGAAACGATGCTACGGTCCATCGCCGTGAAAGAAGCGGATTCCTCCGCTACGCTGCGGAAGGACAAGAGAGAAGCACACCGAGAAGGGTGAAGTTTTGCTCCCGCTGCGTCGTTGATGGCTGAGCCTTCGACCTTACTTAGCCGCTTCCAAGCCGAATTGCGGCAGGCGGCCCTGGATCTCCGGGCCTGTGAGCCAGCCGAGGAATTGTTGTGCTGCCTCAAGGTTTTTCGCTTTGTGCAGGGCCACGCCGCACTGGCGAATGGGCGGGTATTTGCGGGGGAGCTGGATGAAGCTGCCCGTTTCGCGAAAGTGCGGGCTGGAGGCGATGGTGAGGGAGATGAAGGCCGCCTGCGCATTGCCGGTATCGGCGAACTGGGCCGTTTGCAGGATGTTCTCGCCCCTGACCAGCTTGGGCGCGAGGATCTGCTCGAGCTTCAGGGCGCGGAGTTCGGCCGTGGCCGCCTGGCCGTAGGGGGCGTGCAAGTCATTCGCAACAGCGATGCGGGTCACTTTGGAACCGGTGAGGGCGCTCAGGCTCAACGGCTGGGCAGGGGAGTCCTTTCGCGCCCAGAGAACGAGGACGCCGGTGGCGTACAGAACGGGCTGCGGGTTGGCGGTGAGGTGGGCGTCGGCGAGCTGCTGCGGGTGGGCGCAGTCGGCGGAGAGAAAGAGGTCTGCAGGCGCGCCGTTCTGGATCTGCTGCGTGAGGGTGGCGGAGGAGCCGAAGGAGGCTGTGATGCGGACGCCGGTCTTGCCTTCGAACTCATTGGCCAGCGTGGGCAGAACGGGCTGAAGGTCTGCAGCGGCGACGATGTGCAGTTCACGCGGCGCCTGGGCCCGGGCAGGCGCATGCAGCAAAGGGAGTGCAAGGAGGTACCCGCAGAGGCTGAGGCGGAAGGCCTTACGGTAGGCTAAAGGGACGCATGGAGCCAGGCTCAGCAATATCGATTTCACACGTTTTGAGATGCATCGGATGTGATGCACGCATCGCTGCGGGGCAGGCTGCGAAGAACTTTCGCTGCGAGATCTGCGGCGAGCTGTTTGAAATTGAGTACCCGTGGAGCGAGAGCGCTCCGGCTGGTCACGAAGCAGTCTGGAAGCCCAACCCGGCTGCGCTCAAGCATTTGTGGGATGAGCGGCGCACCTCGACGCAACCGGCGGACCAGAGCGGCGTGTGGCGCTTCCGGGACCTGCTGCCGATCGTTGCCGAGGAACAGATCGTTACGCTGCGCGAGGGCAATACTCCCCTGTACGAGATGCCGCGCTCGGCGGAGTCGCTGGGGCTGAACTGGCTGCTGGCCAAGCACCAGGGCATGAACCCTACGGGCTCGTTCAAGGATTGCGGGATGACGGCGGCGCTCAGCGTGGCGGCGGCGAGCGGCTTTGAGTGGGTTGCCTGCGCTTCGACGGGGAATACTTCGGCCGCGATGGCGGCGTATGCGGCGCGGGCCGGGCTGAAGAGCCTGGTGCTGATCCCGGAAGGCAAAATCGCCTGGGGCAAGCTGTCGCAGTCCATGGACTACGGGGCCGTGACCGTGCAGGTGAAGACGGATTTTGATGGCTGTGTGCGAGTGCTGAACGAAGTGATCCGGCGAGCGCCGGTGTACCTGCTGAATTCGGTGAATCCCTACAGGCTGGAAGGGCAGAAGACGCCCGCATTTGAATTGCGCGAGCAGCTGGACGGCCGTGTGCCGGACCACATCATCGTGCCGGGTGGCAACCTGGCGAACTCGTCGGCGCTGGGTAAGGGCTATGCGGAGCTGAAGCAGCTCGGCTTCATTCACAAGGTGCCGCGCATCAGCATTGTGCAGGCAGAGGGCGCAAATCCGCTGTACCGGGCGATGCAGGAGAACGGTGGCACGCACCTGGAGCCAGTCGTTGCCGACACACGGGCTTCGGCGATCCGGATCGGCAATCCGGCGAGCTGGAAGAAGGCCGTAAAGGTGCTGCTGGGCACCGGTGGATGGTGCGAGCAGGCGAGCGAGCGGGAGATTGCGCTGGCTAAAGCCGAGATTGGCGCCGAGGGGATCGGCTGCGAGCCGGCCAGTGCCGTGACGCTCGCCGGGCTGAAAAAGCTGGTGGCCGATGGGCGTGTGGGCCGCGAGGAAACGGCCGTGCTGCTGCTGACGGGACATACGTTGAAGGACCCGGAGTACACCATCCAATTCCACAAGGGCGAGTTGTTCCAGGGAGCGCTGGGCACCGAGGCAGCGATCGAGGCAGCCAGCGTGCGCTTGCGGCGCGAACCCCTGGTTCTGGAGCCGGAGGTCGATCTGGTGCTGCGAGCGCTGGACGCGATGGGCTCCATGGCGGGGCAGACTGCTTGAGCCGGACGGGACACCATCGGGACGGTGTGCGGGTGACGCTGCCGGCGACCTCGGCCAACCTGGGACCCGGGTTCGACGCGGTCGGGGTGGCCTTGTCGCGGACCCTGACGGTCGAAGCTCATGTCGCGAAGCATGACCAGGTGGAGGCGACAGGCCGTGACGCCGCGCTGTGCGGCGAGGTGAAGAAGAATCTCATCCTTGAGAGCTATCGCGCTGCAACGGAGGCTGCCGAGGCGGAACTGCTGCAGCTGGCGTTGCAGGTGGAAAACGAGATCCCGTTGGGCATGGGCTGTGGGTCGAGCGCGGCTGCCCGGCTGGCCGGCGTGGCGCTGGCCAATCACTTCGGTGCGCTCGGATGGACCGATGCGGAGATCGTCTCCGTGGCGAGCCGGTTAGAGGGCCACCCGGATAATGTGGCTGCCTGCTGGTACGGGGGATTCACGGTGAGCGTGCTGCATGACGGCGGCGTGGCCGCGGCGACGTTCCCTTGCGACGGAACATGGCAGCTGCTGCTGGCCTTGCCGGAAACGGGGCTGGCAACGGAGAAGGCGCGGGGTGTGTTGCCGGAGAGGTACTCCCGTGAGGATGCCGTGTTTAACGTGCAGCGGGCGGCGCTGTTGACGGCCGCATTCGCCCAGGAGCGGCTGGATCTGCTGCGAATTGCCATGGACGACCGCCTGCACCAGCCGTATCGGCGTGAGGTGTGCGGGCTGTTGCGCCATGTAGAGGAACTCCAAACAGCGCACGAGTTTGCGGGTGTGGCGCTGAGTGGAGCCGGACCGGCGCTCCTGGCTGTATTGAGTGAACGCGCGACGCTGCACGGTGCAGAGGCGCGGCTGCGAACGGTGCTGGGCAGCGGTGTGGAACTGCTCCCGGTCCGCATTGCGGGCCCGGCGCAGGTGGAGATCCTTGCGGGATGAGGGAGCCGGGTTGACTGATCCGTCTTGGAGCGACTAGACCTTTGGGGGATGGCTTACGAACCTGAGCGTCAGTGCCGGGTTGCATCGCATGGGCGTAAGAAGCATCTACTCTAGTGCTGTGGCTCGAAGGCTTGATTGCGGAGGAAAGAATGGCGAACCAGTTCGTAACTGAAGTGAGCGATGCGGAATTTGAAGCGCAGGTGTTGAAGTCGGACACACCGGTGCTGGTGGACTTCTGGGCTGCGTGGTGCGGTCCTTGCCGGGCGTTGGCCCCGATTGTGGATCAGGTAGCCACGGAGTACCAGGGCAAGGTCAAGGTCATGAAGATGGACGTGGACAAGAACAACATCACGCCGAGCCGGTATGGGATTCGCGGTATCCCCGCGCTGCTGGTGTTCAAGGGCGGCCAGGTGGCCGAACAGATTGTGGGCTACGTGCCCAAGGCGCAGATCGATCAGACGCTGCAGAAAGTTGTTGCTGTCACAGCGTAAGTTGCTGATGGCAAAGGGCCCGGTCTCAGCAGACTGGGCCTTTCCTTTTGATGCTCCACAACAATTGGCCTTCGATAAAGACGACTTGTTCTTTCTCCTCCGACAGAGGTACGGGTCGGAAGGAGGACACTTGTCCGTCTTAAGGTTGGCTTGAGGATGGCGCTTGTAGGCTAGACTTGGGGCTGATGCTGGATTGGCTGCTCCTGCGAGGAAGTCTCATCGCCCTTTGCATCCTGGCGAATGCCTTTTTTGTGGCCGCCGAGTTTGCCCTGGTGAGCGTGCGCGAGACGCGCATGGAGCACTTGGTGGCGCGGAAGCGACCCGCGGCCCGGACGGCGCTTCGGCTGAAGCGCGAGATCGATCAGGTGCTGCCGGCGGTGCAACTGGGTGTGACGCTGGCGAACCTGGTGCTGGGCGGCGTGGGCGAACCCACAGTGGCCCTGGCCCTGGAACACCGGTTGATGGCGGTCCCACCGCACAGCACTCTGGGCTTGTGGGAGACGGCGCACCCGATGTGGATCGCCCATGGAATTGCCGTTCCGCTCGCCTTTTGCCTGATTACCTTTCTTGAGGTGGTGTTAGGCGAGCTGGTGCCCAAATCCCTGGCGCTGCAGCGGACAGAGCGCATTGCGCTGGCCGTGGCCGGCCCGGTGGACATCTTCATCCGCATCTCCAAACCGGTTGTGAGCCTGCTGAACGGGTCTGCGGGACTCGTGTTGAAGCTGTTCCGGGCGCCTCTGGGTGGCGAAACGGGCGCGGCGCATTCGCCGGAAGAGCTGAAGATGATGACCAGCGCGACCCGTCGGCTGGGGCTGCTGCCGATGTATCAGGAGGAGATTGTTCATCGGGCGCTGGAGCTGCGCGACGTGTCCGCGAGTGCGGTCATGACGCCGCGGACGCGCATCTTCGCCCTTCCGGCGGACATGTCCCTGGAAGAGGCGACCGCGCGCATTGTGGAGGAGGAGCACTCCCGCGTGCCGGTGTATGACCCGGAGCGGGGGACGGAGGCGTTCATCGGTGTTGTGTACGCGAAGGATCTCTTTCGGCTGACGCACTTTCGCGGCGTGGCGATGAGCCTGGGGCACCTCCGCAGCTCGGGGCTGACGCTCAGGCAGGTAATGCGGGACGTGCTGGTTGTTCCGGAGACCAAGCCGGTGCTGGAGCTGCTGGAGGAATTTCGTGCGCGGCGGCGACAGATGGCCATTGTGGTGGATGAGTTCGGGTCGACGCTGGGGCTGGTCACCGCGGAGGATGCCGTGGAGCAGCTGGTGGGTGAGCTTGAGGATGAGTTCGATACAGGGAAGCCCACGGTCACGCTGGCCAACGGCAGCGTCGTCCTGGATGGCAGCATCACCCTGCGCGACCTGACGATGCAGCTGCGTTGGGATCTGCCGAAGGCGCAGGGGGTGGAAACGCTTGCGGGCCTGCTGCTCGCGCAGTTTGGGCACATCCCGCAGGTCGGGGAATCGGTGCAGATGGAGACGCGGCGGTTTGAGGTAGTGGCGATGGATCGGCACCGCATCGCAAGGGTGCGCATGGATCCCGTTGCGGAGGGCAGTGCCGCGGATGCAGAAGCCCCGTCGTCGTCCGTGACGAGCGGTGTTGCTGCGTGACGGGAGGGGCTTTTTCGGCAGCACTTCGTCGTGGTCTGCAGCGTACGGTTATCACGCTGCCAGCGCTGTGGCTTGTGGTAACAGTGGTGTTTCTGCTGATTCACCTTGTGCCCGGTGATCCGATCGTGCTGATGCTTGGCGAAGGTGCGTCGGCCGGGGATATCGCGGCCCTGCGGCATAGCTACGGCATGGACCGGCCCCTTGGCGAGCAGTACATCGGCTACTGGCGGGGACTGGCGCATGGCGACCTGGGGAGGTCGCTGCGGCTGCACGACTCGGTGACGCACCTCATTGTGCAGCGGTACCCCTACACGGTTGCGCTGACGGTGGCGGCCATGGCGCTGGGCGCGGCACTGGCGATCCCGGCGGGGGTTGCCGCGGCGCAGGCGCGCGGACGCTGGCCGGACCGCCTGCTGAGCTTCGGCAGCCTGGTAGGTTTGAGCCTTCCGAACTTCGCGTTGGGGCCGGTGCTGATCCTGATCTTTGCCATCGGGCTGGGCTGGTTGCCGGTAGCCGGGGCGGGTGTCGGCTTCCTGGATGTCTGGCCGCACCTGGTTCTTCCGGCCGTCACGCTGGGGCTGGGTGTGGCGGCGATTTTGACGCGCATGGTCCGGAGCGCGATGTTGGACGAGCTCGAGCAAGATTACGTTCGTACCGCGAGAGCCAAGGGATTGCCGGAAAGAACGGTGGTCTATCGGCACGCTTTGCGCAACGCGCTGAATCCGGTGCTGACCGTGGTCGGATTGCAATTTGGCTCGTTATTAGCGGGCGCAATCGTGACAGAGACCATCTTCAGCTGGCCTGGACTGGGTCGCCTGACCCTGTCCGCCGTGGCCAACCGGGACTATGCGCTGGCACAGGGCTGCATCCTCGCCATTGGGGTTACTTATGTGATGGTGAATTTCATCACCGATTCGATGTACGCTTTAGCCGATCCAAGAATGCGTCCTTAGAGGTGCGCGATGGCCTTCCGTTATGGATGGTGCTGGCTGGTGGTTTTGCTCGTTCTGTTTTCTTCCGGGGTATCCGCTGCGCAGGTGACGGTGCCAGATATGCCGCTGCCGAGCGCCAAGGCGCAGGAGTTTCACGACGGTCACTTCGGGGTCCGTTTCGAGGTGCCCGAGGGCTGGTCTCTGGCCCGCAAGGACAAAGAGGTGAGCACGTTTCACCTCGACGCCCGTACCGCCTCCCCCAAGGCGATGATGCGCAGCGTGGCGGCGATCCAATTCAATCCCTATCCGTACTCCACCTTCAGCGGCGCGCTGGTCTACTTCAGCGTGGAGCGCCATTCCACCGATGCAGAATGTGCCCGCCAGGCGACCGGACCGATTGCGCCCGTGGAATTGAGCCGATCAAGCTCCAAGGATGTGCAGGACATTGGTGGCATGAACTTTGCGCACGGGCACGATGAACATGGCCAGATCTGCGTGGAAGCACGTGACGAAGTGTACACGGCTTACCGCAAGGGCTCCTGCTACCGCTTCGACCTGACGTTGAATACGTTCTGTTCGGTTTCAAGCGGGGCGGCAGACCTGACGCAGACAGAGCTGGAGCAGATCGATCAGCGCATGGCGGACATTCTTTCCACGGTGCAGTTGGCTTGGGAGAAGACAGGTCCCCATCCGGTACCCGCTCCCAAGGTGCCTGCGGCACCACTGACGCCCCCAGGAGGGGTTCACTCGGCGTCTCTCAGCAGGCAGGCTGGGCAGTAGGAAACGTCGTGACGGCTCAGATCGCGCTCGGCTCTACTTCGACGGCGAGAGTGGGAGAGGGATGATCTCGGAGCGGATGCCGTTCGCATCCAGGTGAAGGAGAGCGAGGGTGATGGGCAGGGAAAACCGGCGTGGGCCGGCGCTGCCAGGATTGAGGTAGAGAACACCATTCCGAGTCTCGATCACCGGTTTGTGACTATGACCGTAGATCACTGCGCGGATCCCGGCGGCTTCGGGCTTTATGTCGAGATCGCCGATGGCATGTACCAGGTAGACCAGGTATCCGGCTAGTTCGATCGCCTCGGTCGAGGGCAGCTCGGCACATCTGCCTTGGCGATCGATGTTGCCGCGAATGACTGTAAGTGGGGCGATGGCCGCAAGGTGATCCAGGATGGCGGGGTCGCCAACGTCACCGGCGTGCAAGATATGGTCTACGCCCTGCAGAGCGGTAACGGCCTGCGGTCGCAGGAGACCGTGTGTATCGGAGATGACCCCTACACGCATCAGCGACCTTCCCTTTGACGAGGGTCCAGAGCGTCGCGGAGGCCATCGCCCAGCAGGTTGAAGGCGAGGACACAGAGAGCGACAGCGAGGGCGGGGAAGAAGACCAGGTGGGGTGCTTCGAACAGGTGAGAGCGGGCCGCATTCAACATGGCGCCCCAGGTTGCAACGGGCGGCTGGACGCCGAGGCCCAAGAAACTCAGGGTAGCCTCCGAGAGGACCGCGGTCGCCATGCCGATGGCGGCCTGAACGAGAACGGGCGGCAGGGTGTGGGGCAGGATCGAACGCAGAAGCAGCCGGAGATCCGAGGCCCCAAGGGAGCGGGCGGCCTGCACGAACTCGCGCTCACGCAGGGCCAGCACCTGCGCGCGAACGAGCCGGGCGTACCCGACCCAGGCTGGCAACGCGAGGGCGAGCACAAGGTTCGGCAGACTGGGGCCTAGAAAGGCAATGATGGCGACAGCAAGCAGGATCCCTGGAAGCGCGAGAAAGGCGTTGGAGAGATAAACGTTCACCACGGTATCGATCCAGCCGCGGTAAAAGCCGGCGAGCGAGCCGAGCGCAACGCCCACCGACAGGGAGATCGCTACCACCGCGAGTGCGACGCCAAGGGAGATCCGAGCCCCAAACGAGGTGCGTGTAAGGATGTCCCGGCCCAGTTCGTCGGTGCCGAACAGGTGAGCGGAAGAGGGAGCAGCGAGACGATTGCCGAGGTGGATCTCCGCAGGATCCTGACGAGCGAGAGCGGGGGTGAAGACGGCCAGAAGAGCGAACAGCGTGACCAGAAGCAATCCGGCGGTGGCCAGACGATTGCTGAAGAGGCGCGAGACGGCGGCGATCCGAGGATGAGTACTTCTTGCGTGCGCCGCATCTGGTGACTGCTCGGCGTTTACAGCCATGCTGGGCTATGTTCTCACACACGGTTTTTCAGGCCTGTGACTCAGAACGGGTTCATGCGCCTTTTGTGTAGTCTGCTTCTCCTTGACAGCACCCGAAGGTAGCAAAGACACTCCTAACTAGTCACACAGAGCAGCAAGGACCGGGAAGCGGCAGGCAGCCGCGGGCTTCGCGTGAGCACGGGAGTGTCTGGATGATGTTGAAGGGCGAGCGCGCGGTCGTATGCGGCGCGGGCGGGTTTATCGGTGGCCATCTTGTGCGAGGACTACAGGCACGTGGGGTCGAGGTCGTCCGGGCTGTGGATGTGAAGCCCCTCGAGGAGTGGTACCAGACCACCAACGGGATAGAAAACGTTTGTCTGGACCTAAAGGACAGGGACGCCTGTTCGCGCGCCGCAGAGGGTGTGACACTGGTCTATCAGCTCGCCGCGGATATGGGCGGCATGGGCTTCATTGAAAACAACAAGGCCCTTTGCATGCTCAGCGTGCTGACAAATACGCACATGCTGCTGGCAGCAAAAGAACAAGGGGCCAAGCGCTTCTTCTTTTCTTCCTCGGCCTGCGTGTACAACGCTGAGAAGCAGGTAAGTCCCGACGTGGTGCCGTTGAGGGAGACGGACGCTTATCCAGCCCTGCCCGAAGATGGCTATGGCTGGGAGAAGCTGTTCAGCGAGCGCATGTGCCGGCACTTTGAAGAGGATTTCGGCCTGATCACCCGGGTGGCACGGTTTCACAACGTGTATGGGCCGCATGGGACCTGGAACGGCGGACGCGAAAAGGCACCGGCAGCGATCTGCCGCAAGGTTCTTGAGGCGAAGCTTTCTGGCAGGCACGAGATCGAAATCTGGGGTGACGGAAACCAGACGCGGTCCTTCATGTACATTGACGATTGCGTGGAGGGCACGCAGCGAATCATGGAAAGTGCGATCGACGAGCCCATCAATCTTGGTTCCAGCGAACTGGTCACCATCAATCAATTGGTGGACATTGCGGAAGAGATCGGCGGGATCAAGCTGCGTCGGAGGTACGACCTGTCCGCGCCCAAGGGTGTGAACGGGCGGAACAGCGACAACTCGATGATTCAGGACCGTTTAGGCTGGGAGCCCTCTATCCGCTTGCGACAAGGCCTGGAGAAGACGTACAGGTGGATTGAAGGCGAGATGCTGGCCGAATATATGGCCGAGGCGCAGGGGCTCGTGACAGCGAAGGCCTGAAGTGGACCGGTTTGTGACGAAGATACTTGGCATCGATTTCTTTCACGGGACAGCACGGGAAGCGGTGGAGCGGATGCGCCGTCGCGGCGGATTGCTGGTTGTCCCGGCCGCGCCGGCACTGAAGGACCTGGACACGCGACCGGAGTACAGGGAAGCCCTGGTATCGGCGGATATGGCGCTGACCGACTCGGCGTTCATGGTGATGATCTGGAACCGGCTGGAGCGCAGCCATATTCGGCGGCTGAGCGGGCTGGAGTACCTACGCGAGCTCCTGACGCACGAGGATGTGCGCAAGCAGGCCAACACGGTCTGGGTCATGGCAAGTCCTGCCAGTGCGGCCTGCAACTTGGAATGGCTGCATGAACAGGGCGTGATTGTGCCCCAGCGCTGCGTGTACCTGGCGCCCATGTACGGGGAGGAGCTGGAAGATCCGGAACTGCTCGCGCACCTGGAACAGCTCCGGCCTCAGCATGTCATCGTGACTATCGGTGGCGGAACCCAGGAGCGGCTGGGGCTGTACCTGCGGCGGAACCTGACCTATGTCCCTTCCATTCACTGCATCGGGGCGGCAATTGCGTTCCTGAGCGGCGATCAGGTCCAGATCCCCCGGTGGGCGGATCGTTACTACATGGGGTGGTTGTTCCGTTCGATCTCGGAACCGATGCGGTACGTTCCCCGATACTGGGACGCGCGCAAGCTCTTTCGCCTGATGGTGCGGTACCGTGACCAGCTCCCGGAGCTGGTGCCCGCAGAGAGATAACACGTTTGTTCGCCAATGCACCGCAGCTTTTGCATCGGGGCTGTGTCAGCATGCGTATGCAGAAACGAGCAGTTGCGACCCGGTGGTTTCTGGGCGCGGTTCTGTGGTGGCTGAGTGGCTGCGGCTGCCCGGCGCAGGCGCCGCGCAGTGTAGCGGAGCAGTACCTGTTCCAGTCGGCAAATGCGGAGCGGCAGGCAAGAGGATTGGCCCCTCTGCAATGGGACGAATCGCTTTACCGGGCAGCATGGACCCATGCGCGGGAGATGGCGATGCGGGCTTCGATCTCGCACCAGTACGCCGGCGAGCCGGAGCTGGCCGGTCGGGCCCAGACCGCAGGCGTACGCTTCAGCGTAGTTGCGGAGAATGTTGCCGAGGCGCCTACCGCTGTGATGATTCACCGCGGCTGGATGGAATCGGAGCACCACCGGGAGAACCTTCTGGATCCGCGACTGGATCACATCGCGATCAGCGTGCTGCGCCGCAATGGACAGCTGTACGCGGTGGAGGACTTCGACCGCCTGGTGGACGACCTCTCGTTTGAGCAGCAGGAGGACGCTGTGGCAGGCCTCCTCTCCGCGGCGGCTCCACTGGATGTGCGCGTGGCCAGCGACGAGGCTCGCCAGACCTGCGGGATGGAGACGGGGTTCTCCGGCTCTCGACGACCGTGGTTTGTGATGCGCTTCACCGCGGGTTCGCTTCACGTGCTGCCGGACGAACTCCTGAGCAGGTTATCGACAGGCAAGTATCACGAGGCACAGGTCGGGGCGTGTCAGCCGCGCGACACCGGCCGCTTTGCGGGATACAGCATTGCTGTGCTGTTGTTCCGCTAAGGGATCGCGACGCTACTTTGACCCGTGGAGTGGGGTTTGCTATAAAGGGTTGAGCGCGACCGCCCGGTAACGCCTGATCATCAGCATTCCTGAGTAGCTCAATGGCAGAGCATTCGGCTGTTAACCGAAGGGTTGTAGGTTCGAGTCCTACCTCAGGAGCCATT
>CAZZXY010000035.1:0-24519 GCA_964658105.1 Verrucomicrobia bacterium Tous-C9LFEB
CTAGGTTCTAGGTTCTAGCTAGAGGCTAGAAGCTGCGATTGCTCTTAGGCAGCTCGATGCCGCCAACGATTGGCTCACTGGCTGGAATTCGACACTCATCACTCAGGATTGCGTTTCGACGTTGTCATCCCGTAGCGCAGCGCAGGGATCTGCTTTCCCCCGGAGTGCCGTCGCGCCTCTAAGCAACAGCAGATTCCTCCGCTGCGCTACGGAATGACAAGTAGGAAGCAGACCGTTCTGCAGCCCCGAACTCACGACAGCTCTCAAGCACCACGCAACCTAAAACCGAGAGCCCAGCACCCGTGCAAACAGCTCCGCATACCGCTCCGGCATCGCCCGCCGTTTCATATCCCGCCCCACAACCATGTGCACCGTCTCACCCTCGCACAGCACCACCTCATCGTCGATGCGTACCACCTGGTACCCAAAGCGCACGATCCCGCCGCGCACCCCTGCCAGCCGCGTTCTGACCGACAGTTCCTCGTCATAGCGCGCCGGCGCCTTGTAACGCGCCTTCACCTCGATCACCGCGATCAGCGCGCCCTCCTCCTCTTCCATTCGCTTGTAATCCAGCCCAATCTGCCGGATAAACTCCACCCTGCCCACCTCAAACCACACCAGGTAATTTGCGTGGTACACCACACCCATCTGGTCGGTCTCCGCGTAGCGCACCCGCACACGGGCCTCCGCGTACCCCTGTTCCAAAACCTGTTGCATGCCCTGCGGCAAGTCCGTCTCCCCAACTGTCATAGAAGAAGTCTAGGATAGGCAGGCAAAACCAGAAGCGCAGGAGAGACGCAAGACCCCATGTTGACACTTCGGCCCCAGGACGCCCTGCTCGTCATCGACATGCAAACCGATTTCCTGCCCGGCGGCCCTCTGGCCGTCGCGGAAGGTGATGCCATCCTCCCCGGCATCAATGCCCTGGCTGCACGCTTTGACCACGTCATCCTTACGCAGGACTGGCACCCCGCCAACCACATCAGCTTTGCCAGCACACACACCGACAGGCAGCCCTTCACGGATGCCGTGGACGCCGCCTACGGCAGTCAGAGCCTGTGGCCCGACCACTGCCTCCAGGGCACGCCCGGCGCGGACATCGCCCCGGCGCTGGATATCCCTCACGCTGAACTCCTGCTGCGCAAGGGCTTCCGCAAGGAGATCGACAGCTACTCCGCATTTGTGGAGAACGACAAACACACCCGCACCGGCCTGGCCGGCTACCTCCGCGAGCGCGAACTGAAGCGCCTCTTCTTCGTCGGCCTCGCTTTCGACTTCTGCGTCGGCTACTCCGCACTCGACGCCCATCGCCTCGGCTTCGAAGCGATTGTTTTGGAAGACCTCACCCGCGCCGTGGCCCTTCCGGGCACGGTGGAAACCACGCGTGCCTGCTTTGCCCGGGACAACATTCGCGTCTGCAACACAGGCTTTCTCGCCGAAAAGCCACCGCGTTAACGCGCGTACTTCGGCCACATCGACCCCGCACCCCTCCTGCAAACGCGTCATCTCAACCGCAGTGCAGCGCAGTGGAGAGGGCCCTGTATTCTGCCGGAAGTCGCACCGACGTTCAGGAGAAGCGCCAACTTGCCGGATGATCCACAACAAGAAGACTGGCCCGAAGCCATGGCCACCGTCCTTTCCTGCACCTACGACGTACGTGCAGGACGAGCCATCGCTTTCGGCTTGCCCTCGAGCAAACATTTCCGCATCGCGTACAACTACTGGGCCGGGGGCGAACTCCACACAGGCGAGTTCTTCTCAGAGAAAGCGATACCCCAGGGCAACATCTTTCCCCTCCGCTACGACCCCGAACTGCCCCACCGCAATCAACACTCCGGCAGCAACCCGCCAAACAAGCTCCCGCTCCTCGCGATAGGCATAGCCGGCTCGGTCATCTTCTCGCTCGCCTGGCTCCTCGTCCTGCGCGGCTGCGCCCAGTAGGGCACGTCACCCGATCTAGGTTGCTTCGCCATCTCGCAGGGATCCGTTTTGCGTTCCTTTGCCATACCGCAGGGATCCGCCTCTAAGTTTCTTTGTCATCCCGCAGGGATCCGCTTTTGCTTTTCTCCCTGTCATGCCCCCACGCGGAACCTGCTTCCTTCCCCTCACCGTGGCCGCGTCTTCCGCCACACCAACCACCCCACCCCAAGGCCCACCACGGCAGCCACACCCATCGCCTTCAGCACCGCCTCAGGTCCACCACTCTGCACATCCCCATACAGGTGCTCGTTGTAGAGCACAAACCCGCCACAGGACACAGGCAGCGCAAACAGCCCTGCAAAGAAACCCACCAGGGCCGCCAACGCGAACCGCTTCGTCCAGTCCTCCACGCCCCACCCCCGGACTACAACCCCAATTCCCCAGCCCTGGCCTGCATCGCCGCCAGGCAGTTTCCGATATGTTCCTCGATCGGTAATCCCAACAGCTCCGCCCCGCGCACCATGTCTTCCCGCTTCACCGCGCGCGCGAACGCCTTGTCCCTCATCTTCTTGCGCACCCCGGCGACTTCCACCTCCGCAATCGCCTTCGACGGCTTCACCAGCGCACAAGCCGTCAGGAACCCCGCCAGCTCGTCGCAGGCAAACAGCGCCCGCTCCAGGTGCGTCTCCGGCGGGACGCCCGAGTAGTCCGCATGTGCCAGGATTGCCCGCAGGATTTCCTCCGGCCACCCCTGCTCCCGCAGATAGGCGACGCCCACAAACGGGTGCTCCTCTAACGAAGGGTGGCGCTCATAGTCCATGTCATGCAGCAGGCCGGCGCAGCAATAGCATTCCGCCATCGCCTGCGCGGCGTCGCCCTCCAGTCCCAGCCGCGAAGCCTCGCGCAGGCCGTAGCTCTCCACGCACGCGGCCACGGCCAGCCCGTGCTTCACCAGCGATTCCCCCTGCGTCCACTCCCGCAGCAATGCCCCTGCCCTCGCTACATCACACTTCGCCATTACCACACCTTTCCTGCTGCCCCGGTAGGTCTACGTTACCTAGGAATACAGCCCACCCTGCACGAGCGGCGCGGCAAACGCACCGCAACCATGGACAAAAGCTCCAAAACTTAAACCAGCACATGCACCACCCGTTACTTTCTTGGTTCTGTTCGCGTTTTTTGGTGGTTACCTGCGGGAATCTCCTGCAATACCCCTTGACTGGCTGTGTACCCAGTGTCATCTTAGGCACATCACCTGTTGCCACATCGAGCAATAGGTGCTGCGGTGCCTCGCTCTGGCAGCCGCCCGCAACACACATCATGGAAGCAACTCTGGCGCCGGAAGGCGCTCCCGTTTTATCGGAGCGCGAGGTCCGCAAGTGCGAGCACTGCAAGCTCGTACAGTTCAGCACCCCCACCAACATCTGCCGCCGCTGCAAGCAGTCCCTGGTGGCCGAGCAGCCTAAGCTGCAGCCTGCTATCGCGCTCGTCCCCACCCAGCCCGTCGTGGCTGAGCCCAAGGACGACACCCTGCAGGTGGCCAGCGCCGTTCGCGATCTGCGCAAGATTCGCAACCTGTCGCAGCGCCAGCTAGCCGGCCGCATGAACGTGCCCCGCACCTACATCTCCAAGATCGAAAACGGCAAGGCCATGCCGACGCTCAGCTCGCTCGATCGTCTCGCGCGGGCCCTCCAGGTCGACATCTCCGCCCTGCTCCGTGACGCTCCCAAGCGCCACCAGGCCGAAGCCGACATGCTCACCGCCGACCCGTTCCTCGCCGAGATGGCCAAGTTTGCCCCGCATCTCACGACGACCCAGAAGAGCATCTTCCTCAATCACGTCCGCGAAATGGCCCAGGCCCGCTCGCGCCGCACCGCCTAAGCCACACCCCGGCCCCTTTCCTCCAGCCGCAGGGCTCACCCGAGCCCTGCGGCCCTCCGCCCTACCCTCTTGCGGCCTTCACTCCCTCCTTGTCATCCCGCAGGGATCTGCTTTCGCCTTTGCTCCCTTCCTTCGCCCCCCCCCCCTGTTGTCATCCCGCAGGGATCCGCTTTCCGCTTTTGCCTTTCCATTGGTCATTCCCCGAAAGGGGGAACCCGCTTCCGCCTCACCCCACCCACCGATACAGACTCGTCACATCCTCGGGCGACCCCGCCAGCTCCGCCGCGGCATCCTCGCCTTCCAGCGGTAACTGCGTCGTCCAGAGCAGCTGCAACCGCGGATCCGCCCGCAGCGGCATCTCCGGCCCTTCGTTCTGAAAAAGCACATCCACGCGGACCCCGGTCGCGCGCACATGCCGCTCCAACGCGTCCAGCACTGCCCTGACAACCTGCGCCGCGAAGGAGTTGTAGATAAACACCAGCACCGGCCCGGACGGGTAGGCCACCTCCACCGCATCCCCGCAAAGCGCCCGAATCGGCGCCATCTCTCTGCCCGCAGCCCGCCACAGCGCCAGGTTCCGCTCCGCCGTCGCCGCCAGCTCAGGATTCAGCTCCACCCCGACAATCTCCCGAAAAGGCCTCCCGCTCGCCAGCAGCAGCGCCCGGCCCTTGCCGCAGCCCAGGTCCACAAAGCTGAAGCCCTCCACGGCCTCTCCGCCGGGCAGCGTGCCGGCCCACCGATCCAGCGCTGCATGCAGCCGTGACGGCGCCACGCCCGCATACGCCGTGATGTAGGCGTCGTTCCGGCTCCCCACCCCCAGGCTGCCGCCGCCGATCAACCCACCTGTATCCGTCCCATACCGCTCGTCGAAGGGGTGCACCCGCTCCGGCTCCGCCCCCCGACGACCCAGCGCACCCAGCGCGACACGAACGGTCCCCACCCAGCCGCGATGCGCCACCGACCAGCGCACCTTCCGTAAAGCTCCCTGCATACCCAAGCGCATCTCCTTCTCGCGCCATGCTATCGTCAGCCCCTCCCGAAAGCGCGCACCTGTCGCTTCCGGCTCCCGCTCCTTTTCACTCACTATTCCCTACTGGCTCCCTTTCCGTTACCCTCACAGGTGAGCTAACCGTCTGTGCGTGATTCCGTCGCCGCCCGTCCCTATACCCGCTCCCAACGAGCCCACGAACTGTCCCCCGAAGAGCGTGCCCTCTACGACACGCTGGACCCCGCACGCATTCCGCAGCACGTGGCCATCATCATGGACGGCAATGGTCGCTGGGCCGGCAAGCGCGCCCTGAAGCGCTTCCTTGGCCACCAGCAAGGCGCCGAAAGCGTCCAGTACGTCGTCGAAACCGCCTCCCGCATCGATCTCCCCTGGCTCACGCTCTACGCCTTTTCGCTCGAGAACAACCTGCGCCGCCCTAAGACCGAGGTCAGCTTCCTCATGAAGCTGCTCAAGACCTATCTCGTCTCCAATCTCCAGCGCATGCAGGACAACAACATCCGCATGGCCTACATCGGCCGCACGCACGAGCTGCCCAGCGAGGTCCAGGACACCATGCGCTGGGCCGAGGCGGAGACCGCCAAGAACACCGGCACCACGCTCACTCTCGCCCTCAGCTATGGCTCCCGCTCCGAGATCGTCGACTCCGCCCGCACCCTCGTGCACCGCATGCTCGCCGAAGCCGCCAAGCGCGGCATCTCGCTCGAAGACATGCTCGCCGCCGAAGGCGTCGACGACGCCCTGAAAGCGCGCATCGACGAGGACCAGGTCAGCTCCGCACTCTACACCGCCGGCATGCCCGACCCCGACCTCGTCATCCGCACCTCCGGCGAACAGCGCATCAGCAACTTCCTCCTCTGGCAGATCGCTTACGCCGAGATCTTCGTCACCGACCGCCTCTGGCCCGACTTCCGCGGCCCCCACCTGCTCGAAGCCATTGCCGCTTACCAGGCCCGCGAACGCCGCTTCGGCGGCCTCGGCGAAGCCTCCGACGAGGATCTCAGCGGCGTTCTCCCCAACACCGAGACCGAACTCGCCCGCCGCTAGCCATCTGGCTTTATGCGACGATATTTCTTGTGGACCCCCGCACCTCCCCTCCCTCAGCTGACCAGCCCTGGCAGGCACTGCTAGATTCGGCCGGCGAGGGCATTTGGGGCGTCGATCTCCTCGGACACTGCACCTTTGTAAACCGCGCAGCCTGCGCCGCTCTTGGCTACCTGGCGGAAGACCTCGTCGGCCGCAACATGCACGAGGTTGTCCATCATCACTACCCCGATGGACGTGCCTATCCGAGTTCCGAGTGCATCATCTACAACGTCTTCCGCGAAGGCGAACCCTTCACCAATCACGTCGATCATCTGTTCCGCAAAGACGGGACCATGTTCTACGCCGAGATGTCCGCTCAGCCCATCCTGCACGACGGCCAAACCCGTGGCGCCGTGGTCACCTTCCGGGACATCACGCAGAGCCAGCGCGCCGAACAAGCCCTGCGCCGCAGCGAAAAACTCGCCGCCGTCGGTCAGCTCGCCTCCTCCATCGCGCACGAGATCAACAACCCGCTCGAAGCCGTCGTCAACCTCACCTACCTCGTCCGGCACTCGGCCACGCTGGAAGACGCGCAGGGCTTCGCCGCCCAGGCCGAAGCCGAACTGGCGCGTGTCGCCAACATCGTCACCCAGACCCTGCGCTTCCATCGTCAGAACACCGCCGCCGCGCCCGTCAGCCTGGAAGAAACCCTCCCCTCGCTTCTGGATATCTACGACACACGTTTTCGCCAGCGCGGCATCACGATTCGTCGCAGGCTCTGGCCGACGCCCCCGGCCCTGCTCTTCGAAGGAGACCTGCGCCAGGTCCTGAACAACCTCATCCGCAACGCTTACGACGCCATGCCGGACGGCGGCGTGCTGCACGTTCGCGTCAGAACTGCCCTTTCAGCCGGCGGCGACGCTCCCGGACTGCGCCTCACGATCGCTGATACCGGCACGGGCTTTCTCCCGGGGATGCGTGCTCACCTCTTCGAGCCCTTCCATACCTCCAAGGACATCACCGGCACCGGTCTCGGGCTCTGGATCAGCAAGGGCATCATCGACAAACACTCCGGAACGATCCGCATGCGTTCAAGAGTGCCGGACGCGGCGACCGACTCCCGGCACGGCACGGTCTTTTCCCTCTGGCTGCCTCTCCGACCACCGCAGGGGGCGTAAGCCCGGATCGCCTGGGGGCAGGCGTCACGGAGCGCCGAAGCAGCCGCCCGACGAAAGCTCTTCCTTGCTCCCCTCCCTATCTGTTACTGTTCCCGCGATCCCTTTCAGGTCCCTCAGAAAAGAGTCGTCGGTCCCCATGTTTGAGCGTCGCCGAAATCTCCGCACCCTTGCCGCACTGTTGTTTCTCTCTTGTTCGCTACTCCCCGCCGGCTCGCAAACCCCTGCGCCGCGTATCCAGGGCCGCATCTCCGACAGCGCCCGAACCGTCTTGCGCGGCTCCCGCAGTCCTCTCGCCGACGCCGGAGAGGACCTCGGCCCTCTGCCATCGGCTCGGCGGATCGCCGGGATGGCCCTTGTGTTCACGCGCTCCGTCGCGCAGCAATCCACGCTGGACGAGCTGCTGGCTGCACAAGCGGATAAGACCTCATCGCGCTATCACCGCTGGCTCACTCCGGGTGCCTTCGCTGCTCGCTTCGGTATGTCGGACACCGACCTGGCCGCTGCCCGGGTGTGGCTTACCTCACAGGGTTTCACCGTAAGCGCGGTTCCCCCAAACCGCGACCGCATCCTGTTCACCGGCTCCGTCGGGCAGATCAAGGCCGCCTTCGGTGCCGAGTTGCACAGCTATGACCTCAACGGGGAACGCCACTTCGGCCCATCCACCGATCTCACGCTTCCATCCGCGCTGGGTCCAGTCACCGCCGCAGTACTTCACCTGTCGGACCTCGGGCCCAGGCCAAACAGTCACCCCCTCCCCCTGTACACAGACAGCTCCACCGGCACACACTTCCTTACACCTGCTGACCTCGGGATCATGTATGACCTCCACGGCTCCAGCTCGGATGGGCTCACCGGCCTGGGGCAGTCAGTGGCTATCGTCGGGGCGTCCTATGTGGACCTCAGCCTCTTTGGCTTGAACACCTTTGCGTCAGCTTCGGGCCATTCCATCAATGCTTCCCTGGTTCTCGTTCCTGACTCCGGTGTGGAAGCTACGTCGCCTGGAAATCTGGCTGAGTCCCAGCTCGACCTTGAATACGCCGCCGGGACCGCGCCAGACGCCAGGATGTTCCTCGTCTTCGTCGGGGACAGCCCAAACATGGGGGTCTTCGACGCACTGGACTTTGCCATCCAACAAAACATCGCACCCGTCATCAGCATCAGCTACGACTTGTGCGAAACCCTGCTGAGCAGTTCCGAGGCCGCGGGTGCCAACGCGCTCTTCCAGCAGGCCGCCGCTCAGGGTCAGACATTGGTGGCAGCTGCTGGCGACAGCGGCTCTACAGACTGCTCCGCCTTCTCCTCCCCGTCCCTGACAGCTACCCAGAAGGCGGCGCTCTCCGTGGGCTTCCCGGCCAGCAATCCCTATGTCACCGCCGTGGGCGGTACCCAAATGGCCCCAAATACCTTTCCCGCCGGTGAAAACCAGTTCTGGTCTGGTACATCAACGCCGCAAAAGACCTCCTTGCTGTCCTATGTGCCGGAAGTTGTCTGGAATGAGGGTTCCGCGTCGCACGGCGTCTTGGCTGGCGGCGGTGGTGCCAGCACTCTCTTCGGACGTCCGACCTGGCAGAGCGCCTTCCCGTCGGTGCCGTCCGGCACAGGCAGGCTGCTTCCCGATGTCGCCCTCCAATCCTCCACCGGGTCGCCTGGTTTTCTGCTCTGCACAAACGACATCTCCTTTGTGGGTCAGGACGGCATCGATAGCTGTTACAACTACGACCTGAACCACAACGGGTACTACGCGGTAGGTGGTGGCACCAGCTTTGCGGCACCGGTCTTCGCCGGCTCGGTCGCATTGCTGAACCAGTTCGAGCAGGAACAGGGCCAGGGAGCATTGAATGCGACTCTGTACCAGCTCGCGGCAAACCCCACCACCTACGCAGCCTCTTTCCATGACATCACCTCCGGGGGCAACGGCTGCGTAAATGGCGCCCCCGGCTGCACTGCATCTGGACAGGCGGGATTTGCCGCTGGTGTTGGCTTCGACGAAGCTACCGGCCTTGGCAGTGTCGACTTCGCTCATCTCCGTGCTGCCTGGCCCGCAAATGCGAGCAGAAATCCCGCGCTCGAGTCTCTCGACCTCTCGTGTGACAGCCCTACTGGCATCCAAAGCGTCAGTATCTCGTCCGGAGACACGGTTCAAACCTACTGCCAGCTGCAGCCCTACCAATCGGTCTATCCCCCGGAGTCTCTGTCCGGCTCCATCTTCGCCTTTGTTGATCAGGTGCCGCTCGGGGACGGTGCCGCCCTTCCGCTCACGGCGGGACCGTCTGCCAATATCCAGCTCTCGTTCCCCGCCCCTGGCACCACAGGCTCGCACCTGCTGCAGGTCGTCTACCCCGGCGATGCCACGCACCTTCCCCTCACCTTGGTCACTCCCTTTATGGTCGGCTCGGTGCAGGCCAGTGGCACTTTTGCGCTGACCGCCTCCGACCTCACCATGAACAGCAATGCCGCGGGTGTGGCCTCCGTAACCATCTCGCCCGGAGCGACGAATGGGTACCACGGGGAGCTCTACTGGAGCCTCTCCGCCACACAAACAAGCGGCAGCTCCAGTCCCCAGCTTTGCTACAGCATCAGCCCCGTGCGCGTAAACGGCATCACCACCGCCAGGCTGTCGCTTGGGGCCGGTACGACATGCGGCTCACCCCTGCCCTCGGCAACCGCGGCTCCACGCCTTCTCTTGGGAGTGCCGCGGGTCCCCTCAGGCGGACCGCGGGCTGCGCTCGGGCACCCTTCGGGAAAGCGGTCGCTTCCACTCTTCGCCACGCTTCTCGGGTTGGGAATCTGGGGCTTGGGAAAGCGTCGCCGTCTTGCGGGCCTGACGGGTCTGGCCTGCCTCGCCCTGCTGGCCGCTTTGCCCTTGCTAAGCGGCTGCGGCGGCGGAAGCACAACGTCAGGCACGTCCGGCGGTGGATCCGGTTCCTCGGGCGGTTCTGGCGGCTCCGGCACTCCCGCGGCCCAGCCCGCGGTCTTCACCCTCACGCTCTACGCCAGGGACTCGGTCAGCAACACCGTGGGCGCGAACACCACGTTGACACTCACCGTGAACTGAACCGGCCCTCCACTTGCGCGTAGTTAGCCCTCTTTGTTCTAAGCTCGAAAGATAGGACAGAATCCGGAGTGAAAACAGTTCAGGGCCTCGAAACAGATACCCCGTTAAGTCCTGTATCGAAAACCTTTTACTGCTGAGGTGCCCCTCGGGGGCCACCTCAGGCCGGTTCTGGCTGAGCAGGTAGGTAGCGTCGGCACGGACCCGATGCCACCTGGCCCACGGCTCCCGCACCCCTGTCCCTCACGTCGCAAGCCGTTCTGATCGATCCCCGCCGCGGGTACAGGAGAAGGGCACACCCCTCCCCTGTATGCTCTTCAAAGCCCATGAAACGACTCATCACCGGGGCCGTCCTGATCGTTCTGGTCTTCGGCCTGATCTACCTCAACATCCCCTGGCTGATCACCGCCGTCAGCGCGCTGCTCGCCCTACTGGCTGCCTCGGAGTTCGCCAGCTTGACGGCCAAGGCGGACAGCCCGATCCCTCCCTGGTGGATTGTGGTCGCAGTCGCCGCGCTCTTCCTGAACTCCGCCACGGGCTGGATTGACGGTCTCGCCCTGGCCGCCATCCTCGGCCTCCTCCTGTTTACGGCAAACGCCTTCCGCTCCCCCCTGGAACGTGTTCTGCCCGAGACCGGCGCGGGCCTGCTCCTGCTCCTCTACGTCGCCTTCCCGCTCACGCTCGTGCCCCGCCTCCTCGCCGTCGAGGACGGCACCGCACTTCTGCTCTTCCTCTTTCTCTGCGTCTGGTGCGGCGACATCGCTGCCCTCTACGTAGGCAAGAACCTCGGCCGCCGCAAGCTCGCCCCCGCGCTCTCGCCCAACAAGACCTGGGAGGGCTCGATCGCCTCCGTCGCGGGCAGCGTCCTCTTCGGCATGGGCCTGATCTTTCTCGGCGACCGCCTCACCGCCCACAACAGCAGCTTCACCCGCCTGCACACCGCCTGGCCCTGGTGGCAGTTCGCGCTCCTGGCCGTCCTCCTCAACGTAGCCGCCCAGCTCGGTGATCTCGCCGAGTCCGCCCTCAAGCGCGGCGTCGGCGTCAAGGACTCCGGCACCCTCCTACCCGGCCACGGCGGCATCCTCGACCGCATCGACGCGCTGCTCTTCGCAGCCCCGGTGCTCTGGCTGGTCCTACTCATCCACGCAGCCCTCTGAGTCCAACGCGCAGCGCCAACCTCAGCCATCGCGTAGCGCCAGCCGCCCCACTCGCCGACTTTGCGACAATGGACCTGTGAAGAACATCGCTCTCCTCGGCTCCACAGGCTCCATCGGCCAGTCGACCCTGAACCTTTGCGAGACCTACCCGGACCGCTTTCACCCCATCGCTCTTGCCGCCGGCTCCAACCTCGAGCTTGCCTTTGCACAGGCCGTGCGCTGGCGACCCGCGGTGCTCTCGATCGCCACGGAACAACTCGCGGATCAGCTCAGCATGCGGCTCCGCGAGGCCGGCATCACCGGTATCGAAGTGGTTCACGGCACGGCTGGCACCGTCCGCGTTGCCACCCTGCCTGATGTGGACTTCGTCGTCTCTGCCATCGTCGGCGTCGCGGGGCTGGAGGCCACGTATGCGGCCGTGCTCGCCGGCAAAACGATCGGCCTCGCGAACAAGGAATGTCTCGTCGCCGCAGGCGACCTGATCCTCGCCGCCGCCCGTGCGCGCGGCACGATCCTGCTGCCCATCGACTCCGAACACAACGCCATCCACCAGTGCTTGCGCGGCGGCGAGGCCCACGAGGTCAAGCAGATCTGGCTCACAGCCTCGGGCGGCCCCTTTCGCAACACGCCGCTCGCTGACTTCGAGGGCATTACGCCCGCCCAAGCCCTGAAGCACCCCACCTGGAACATGGGCCAGCGCATCACGATCGACTCCGCCACGATGCTCAACAAGGGGCTGGAGATCATCGAGGCCTGCCGCCTCTTCAACCTGCCGCCCGAGCGCGTCCGGGTCACCGTTCACCCGCAGTCGACGATTCATTCGCTGGTTGAATACGTGGACGGCTCCATCCTGGCGCAGATCTCGGTCACGGACATGCGCCTGCCCATTCTCTATGCCCTGAGCTGGCCGGAGCGCATCCCGAGCGATCTCACCTTCGACATGAAGGCGCTGCGGCAACTTGACTTCCAGACACCGGACCTCGAGCGCTTCCCGTGCCTTCGTCTCGCCTATGAGGCCGCCGGGAAGAGCCAGGCGCACTGTATCGCCCTGAACGCGGCTGACGAGATAGCGGTAGACGCCTTCCTTTCGGGTCATCTGCCCTTTCCCGGCATCCCGCGTACAATCGAAGGGGTTCTGGCGCTCACCCCGGCGGCCTCCCCCGCGTCCATTCGCGAGGTGCTTACCCTGGACGCGCAGGCCCGGGAACGCGCACGCGAGGCAATCGCCGTCCCCGCATAAAGCGCGTCACCGGAACACGAGCCAGCCCACGAGGTCCCCGCCCACCGCATGCATTTTCTTCAAGTCATCGTCGAGTTTCTGATCGTACTCGGCTTCATGGTGCTGGTTCACGAGTTTGGCCACTTTGCGGTAGCCAAGGCCTGCCGGGTGCGCGTGGAAGCCTTCGCGATCGGCTTCGGCACACGCCTGTTCGGCATCGTCCGCGGCGGCACCGACTACCGCATCAACCTGCTGCCCTTCGGCGGCTACGTCAAGTTCGCCGGCGACCAGCCTGGTGAGGCCGCCGCGGACCCCGGTGACTTCAACGCGCACCCGCGCTGGCAACGCGCCCTGATCGTGCTTGCCGGTCCCGTCGCGAACTTTCTGCTCTCTTTTGTGCTGCTGACGCTTGTCGCGCACTTCCACCACGAGGTCGGCCAGTTTCTGAACAGCGCCGCCGTGGTCGACTATGTTCCCGCAGGCACCACGGCCAGCCAGCAGGGCGTGCAGCCCGGCGATACCGTGCTCAGCCTGAACGGCCACGAGACGCCCACCTGGCTGCGCTTTCTGGACGAGAGCGTGCTTCGCTCCAACCAGACTGTGCCTTTCACCTATCAGCATGCCGGCCAGGTCCACGCGGGTACAGTCAAGACGCCCGCCGTGGACGACGCGGGTCCGTCGGGTGACGACATGCTCGGCGGCCTCGGCCTGCTGCCCCGTGAACAGACCGCACCCATCACCGTCAAGGCCGTCTCGGGCGACACACCCGCCGCGCAGGCGGGTCTGCGGCCCGGCGATCGCGTGCTGCGCATCGACAGCTTTCAGCCGCACGGCATCCAGGCGCTGCTGGCCTATCTGAAGGACCGCGCCGGCGCACCGTCGGTGCTCGCTGTCGAGCGCAACGGTCAGGCGATGCAGCTGCCCATTACGCCCCGCAAGATGCCCGTCCCGGGCAGCGACCCAGCGTACCGGCTGGGCTTCGAGGCCCAGCGCCCGCCGATTGACGTGGTCAAGCTACCGCTCGGTCAGTCGATGAAGCAGTCCGCCCAGGACAATGCCGATGACAGCACGCTGATTCTGCGTGTGCTCAAGGGCATGTTTACCCGCCAGGTCGCGGTCAAGTCCGTCAGTGGCCCGGTCGGCATGGCGCAGATGATCGACGTCGCCGCCCGCGACAGCCACTGGACGCTGCTGCGCCTGATGAGCTCGATCTCGATCAACCTCGGCATCATGAACCTGCTGCCCTTTCCCGTGCTGGACGGCGGCATGATCCTGTTCCTGCTGATCGAAGCGCTGATGCGCCGCGACGTGAACCAGACCATCAAGGAACGTGTGTACCAGGTCGCGTTTGTGTGCCTGATCCTGTTCGCGGTCTTCGTCATGTTCAACGACATCACGAAGCTGCACTTGAAGCTCTAAACATGTCGATGAAGAACCCACCCAGAACCGGGGATTCATCCGTACCGAAATCATCGAGCCGAGCGGACTTACCGTCACGGCCGCAGCCAAGGTGCTGCACGTGTCTCGGCCCACCCTGTCCAGCCTGCTCAACCAAAAGGCTGATCTTTCGGCCGAGATGGCGTTGCGTCTTGAGAAGGCGTTCGGTATCCGAATGGAGACGCTTCTCGCCATGCAGACCGCCTACGACATCGCTCAGGCTCGCAAGCGCGAGAAGACGCTCAAAGTGCGACCCTTTGTGTCCCTGGCGGCTGCTTCCTAATACCCGCGCAGCTCTGCGGCAATCTCCCCTGCCGCCGCTCTTGCCTTATCTTCCTGGTCCACCGGAAAGCTGATCGCCCCCACGCGCGCATGGCCACCGCCACCCCAGCGCTCGCAAATGGCTGCAATGTTTGCCAGTTCCTCGGCGGGCTTCTTCGTCCACGGGTTCGTCCCCACCGAAATCTTCGTGCGGAAGCTCGACTTGGACAGGCCCACGTTGTACGTGCCTTCGGGGTTCAGGTAGTACGGGATGAATTTGTTGTAGCCCTCGGTGGGCTGATCGGTGATGTCGAACTCGATCACACCCCGATCCAGCCTGGCGCGCTCGCGCAGTAGCTCCACGCCTTGCCAGTGCCGCTCCAGCAACGGTCCAACGAGCTCCTGAACCCACGGCTGCGTCAGCACGTCAGCAAGCGGCATGGCGGTCATGAGCGGGATGAAGCGCTGGACTGTTTCGCTGTCGGGTGCGCTCTCGATGACCATGGTCAGCTTCATCGCGGGCGCAGCCATGCCCACAGCAGCCTCGGCGCTCTCGTATTTCGCGCCGTCCACGATGTTGGCCCAATAGATCAGCTCTTCGAGTGACGAAGTATCCATGCCGAAGCGTGTCTTCGCGATATGCGCGATCCATCCGGTGCAGCTGATGTACTGCGGGTCAAAGAACTCCCGTAAAGCCTTCGGTCCGGGCGTGCCATCCTCATTGCGCTGCCCTGCGCGGAAGCGGGCTTCATCCTCAGGCGATGCAAAGGCGGACAGGTGGTGATCGAACCACCAGGTGATCTCCTCGAGCGGCGAATACTTGAAGTCCACGATGGCGTTTTCGCCGGTCGCGTCCACCCAGTCCCCCTCAAACAGCGAACCCGCACGGTGCACAAGGCCACGGTAATCAAAGGTCGTTGCGGACCCGATGCACTCACGGTGAAAGCGGGTAAACAGCGAGGCAGAACAGGCCCCATCAAAGCATCGGTCGTGGTAAAAAACGCGGCAGTTCAAGAGCTCAACCCTTCGACGAAAGAGATACCTGTCGAGGATAGCTGAACGGGTTCGCGTGAACTGCCGGCGCGTCTCTGCCGTATGGTGGGGGGCAGGGAGACATTATGTCCTACGCAAACCCGGACCAGCCGGCCTCCCCGGCGCTGGCCACCCCGAGCTTCGCCCAGCCCACGGAGCCATCTCAGGGCATCCTGTACGGGCCGCTTGGCCTGCGCGCCGGTTGGGGAATCGCGCTTTATCTAATCCTCGCCATCTTATTCGGTGTTCTTTGCTTCTATGGCGTTTTTACGGCTACAGGGCAGATGAAGCGGGTCACTGCAAAGCACCATCAGGCGCGTGAAGCCAGGAAAGCCGCCGCGGCCAACCACCTGGCCGTGAAGGATGCACCTCTGGCGCCGTTGGACTCAGGGCTGACAGAGTTCGCCGAAGCCACCGCGGCCATTGTCGCCGCAGTCCTTCTGGGGCTGCTGGAAGCGCGTCACTTCGGGGTCTACGGCCTGCCGGCGCGCCACCTGAAAAACCTGCTGCCCGGCGCGGTGGTCGGCATCGCGTCGATCACTCTCCTGGTCGGCAGTCTGCGCGTCCTGCACCTGCTCGTTTTTGACGGTCGGCTACTGGGGGGCACGGCCGCTCTGCGCTATGCCGTCACCTGGTTGCTCATTTTCGTCTGCGTCGGCGTCTTTGAAGAGTTTTTGTTCCGCGGCTACATCCAGTTCACGCTGATGCGTGGCGTTCTGCTGCTGGGCGAGCGGCTTGCCCCGGCACACGCGCGTCTCGCTGCCTTCTGGATCGCCGCACTGACCTGGTCCCTGCTCTTCGGGGCCACACATCTGGGCAATGCGGGCGAAGATGCGGCCGGGATCGCGGCCGTCTTTGCGGCTGGCATCGTCTTCAGCTATGCCCTTTGGCGCACGGGCTCGTTGTGGTGGGGCATCGGCTTTCATGCCACTTGGGACTGGGGCCAGAGCTTTCTGTACGGCGTTCCCGACAGCGGGCATGTCTCACTGGGCCGCCTCTTTGCCACGCACGCCACCGGCAAGGTGCTGCTCTCGGGCGGCAGTGCGGGACCGGAAGGAAGTCTGCTCGTGCTTCCTGTACTGGCGCTTGTGGCGCTGGCCATTCGCCTGCATCCCCAGGCCGCGCAGCCGCCGGTGGAACCCATCTCGCTTCCTGCTGGGCGGCATGCGCTGAGCTCACGCCCATCCCGTAGAATCGCGGAAGTCGCATGAGTTTTCCCGAAGAAGAGCAGCATCCCGGCCCCGCTGTGGAACAGGAACAAGCGCAGGCCGTCGAACCTCGGCTGCTGACCCGGCCTGACCGCCAGCCCACCGAAAAGATTCACTCTCCAAGGCGCAGCCAGCCTCCCGGCGCGGGGAGGACGCCGCGTCCTGCAGCGCCTCGCAAAAAGCGGGTAAGCCAAGGCCACGTGCGCCGTGTTCGGCTATGGACGCTCGTCGCCCTTACCGCCGTGGCGATCCTTGTCCTGGTCGCCGGGGGCGTCATTCTCTACCTGCGCCACGCGATGGGAAGCGCCCTGCCGCAGATTGACGGCTCGGTCCAGGCACCGGGCCTGCAAGCCCCGGTCACCGTTGCCCGTGACGCCCAGGGGGTGCCCACGATCACCGCCGGCAACCTGCCGGACCTGCTGTTCGCGCAGGGCTACACGACCGCCGGCGACCGCCTTTGGCAGATGGACGGCCTGCGCCGCCACGCGGCCGGCGAACTGGCCGAAATCCTTGGTCCAGGCATGGTGGAGCACGACCGGCGCCAACGCCTGCTCCAGATCCGTGCCGCGGCTGACCGTGCCGTTGCGCAGCTGCCCCCGGACGAACTTGCCGACCTCGGAGCCTACGCGCGGGGTGTCAACGCCTACATCGCGGCCCACCGGAACGCTCTGCCCGTGGAGTTCCGCTTGCTGGCCTACACGCCCGCGCCCTGGACGCCGCGTGACTCGCTGCTTGTCTCCCTGGCCATGTGGCAGGACCTCTCCACCGAGTTCCCGCGCAAGATGGACCGTGAGGCCTTTGCCGCGCACCTCGCGCCGGACCTGTTGGGAGATCTGTACCCCGTAGGTTCCTGGCGAGACCATCCGCCCGCGGCCCAGGGTCGTGACCTCACCGCCCCGCATGAGGTTGAGCAGATCCCGCTGGACCCCTCGCAGTCCCGGCTACACACACCCGGAAGGCCCAGTGTTCAGCCGGCGGATCTGCTGGCGGTCAATGCTGCGCTGGCCGGCGGCGACCGCTGTGAGGGCTGCCGTTCCGGCTCCAACAACTGGGCGGTCAGCGGAGCCCACACAGCCTCGGGTGCACCCCTGGTGTCCAATGACATGCACCTGAGCCTGGCCATCCCGGACATCTGGTACGAGGCCTCTCTGCACGCCGATCTCGGCGGCGACGGCACGGGACCGGCACGGCTGGACGTAACGGGCTTTACCCTGCCCGGCGCACCCTTCGTGATCGTGGGCCGCAATCGGCACGTGGCCTGGGGCGTGACCAACATGGGAGCGGACGTGCAGGATCTCCGCGTGGAGCACGTTCGCGGCGAGGGCGAAGGCACCGAATACCAGCGGCCCGATGGCGGCTGGGCCTCCGTAAACCATCATCCCGAGACCATTCATGTGCGTGGCGGCCTCAACGTCAACCTGGACGTGCTGACCACCACCCACCCCAGCGGCGCCGGCCAAATGGAGACCCCGATCGTTTCGGCGCTGTATCCGGGCGAGTCCCGGGCGCTGTCGCTTGCCTGGACCGCGTACGACCCCGCCGCGGTCACCTGGCCACATCGCGGCGTGGACACGGCCACCGACGGCCCGTCGCTGGTGGCTGCGCTCGCGCACTTCGGCGGACCCACGCTCAACCTCGTCTGGGCGGACAGCGGCGGCCACATTGGCTACCATGCCATCGGCCTTGTGCCGGTGCGCGGGCCCGCGGTGCAGCATCCCCGGGCCGTCGCCGCGCCCATCATCGAACCCGGCACGACGCCTCCGGATGAGGGCACCGAAGAACCCACGGGCCCCCAGGCCTCGCTGGCCGTCCAGCCTCACCTGATTCTCAGTGCGTATGAACCGGCGCGCCGCCGGCAGTCAGCCCCCCCTCGGCGAGGTGCTGCGCGCCGGGACACCGTCCGTCAACGCGCGTCCGTCCAGCCTCGGCGCAGGGCCCTGCCGCGCGAACGGCCGGCCGTCCAGGCACCGGTTGAGGCACCGCTCCCGCCCGCACCGGTCGCCATCAACTACACCATTGGCTCACCCATCTCCGCCGTGCCGGTAGACGCGCTTGACGCGTCGCAGGCCTGGAGCGAGTACGTGCCCTATGACGCTCTGCCTGCCGTGGTGGATCCCAGGAACGGCCTGCTCGCCACCGCGAACGCCCGCGTGGCACCGGACGACTACCCTTACGCGCTTGCCAACGACTGGGCCGATCCCTTCCGCGTGGAGCGCATCGTGCACCTGCTTGCCGGGCGCCGTGGACTCACGCCGGAAGACATGCTGCACATGGAGACGGACGTCCATTCCGAGGTAAACCTTGCCCTCGCCCAGCGGCTGGCCTATGCCGCAGACCACGCGAGCAAGGACGCTGTCGGTGGGGACGCCTCCCGGCTCCATGAGGCAGCTAACGTGCTTCGTGGCTGGAACGGCGAGATGCGGACCGACTCGGCCGCTGCGGCAATCGTGGCGGTCGTGCGCCCGGCTCTCTGGGAGGCGCTCCTGATCCCCCGGATCGCTGCCCATGATGGCATCGACCTGGAGCACGCAACGGGGCTGGCGGCGCTCTACACCTGGGGCGAGCGAACCTCGGCCCTGGAGCTGCTGATCCAGCATGAACCGGCCCGCTGGCTGCCGCGCGGCTCTGCGAACTGGAACGACTTCCTCGCGGTCACGCTCGCCTCCGCCTTGCGCGGCGCTCACGCGCCGTCCAATCTCGCGCGCTGGCAATACGGGCAGGTGCACACGGTGGAGATCGCACACCCGATCTTCAGCACGCACCGCTGGCTCAGTCGCTTTGTGGGTGTGCGGTCCGGCACAGGTACCCGACCAGCTCCAGGCGATGCAACCACCCTCGATGCCACGGGCGCCCACTTCGGTCCGAGCGAGCGATTCACCGCTGACCTCTCCTCGGAGGATGCCGCGCTGGGCAACATCACCACCGGCGAGTCGGCCAACCCGCGCAGCCCCTGGTACCTGGACCAGTTCAAGCCATGGTTGGAAGGTCACAGCTTCGCCTTACCGGGAACTCGCAGCGATGCCGTGCACACGCTTGTGCTGACCCCATAGTCTCTCTTGCAGAGAGTCCGATCACTCAAGGGAGGATGAAGCCATGACGGCAGGGCACGTGCGCGCATCCTTTAGGGACGAGTGGCCCGCGTTGCCGGTTCCATTGCTGGCGTTGCTCATCACCCTTCCGCTATGGCTCCATGGCCCATCCTGCGGCCATGACTTCGGCTTTCACATGCAGAGCTGGATGGATGCATCGCAGCAGATGCGGCACGGCGTTCCCTTGCCGCACTGGGCCTACTCGCCTGCGTTCAATGCGGGCGAACCGCGCTTCATCTTCTACCCCCCTCTATCGTGGCTGCTCGGGTCGACGCTGCTGCTTGTTCTGCCCAGCAACATCGTTCCCGCGGCGTTCACCTTTGTTGCGCTGACGCTTGCGGGCTGGGGCATGTACGCGCTGGCCCGCCGGCTGACTGGTTCCACCGGTGCACTTCTGGTGGCAGCCCTCTATCTGGCGAATCCGTACATGCTGTTCACGGCCTTTGAGCGTACAGCCTACGCCGAGCTCCTCGCGGCGGCGTGGATGCCCTGGCTGCTGCGTGCAGTCTTCGCTGCACGACCCAACGCCCTGGCCATCGGCTTTCCGCTTGCCCTGCTGTGGCTGACCAACGCCCCCGCCGCGGTAATGGGCACCTATGCCCTTGCGTTCCTCGTGCTGCTGCTGCTCGTCCGACGCACACCTGCCCACCTGGCCGCTCGGACCGGGTGGCTGGGACTGGACAAAGCCCTGGTCACCGCCGGCGCTGGCGGGCTCGTTCTCGGCCTGGCGCTCGCTGGCTTCTACCTGCTTCCAGCCGCCTTTGAGCGGCGTTACGTGCAGATCGCGATGGCGGTCATTCCGAACATGCGTGTGGAGGACAATTTTCTCTTCGGCCACACCGGCTACGGCCCACATGACCAGGTGCTGCATACCGCGAGCCTGGTCGCCGTCTCGGTGCTCCTTCTCACGGCGCTGGCTCTTGCCGCTGGGTGGTGGCGGGTGAGGACTTCAGGCCGAAGCGCCTCGAACCGTGAGCGCGCTCTGCCCCTGGCCGCTCTCACCCTCGTGATAGCAGCCCTCCTCTTCCACGCCACGCTCCCCGTATGGCACCTGCTGCCGGAGATGGCCTTTCTGCAGTTCCCATGGCGGCTGCTGGCCGTGCTGGCCTGCGTCTACGGAGCCGCCGTGGCCCTGGCGCTGGGCACGATCCGGGTACCCGCCCTCGTGGCTGTAGCCCTCTCCGTGGCCCTCGCCGGAGTGAGCGGCCCGCTGGCAATGAAGCCCTTTCGCGAGGGCTGCGAAGCCCACGAACTGCCCCGGGACCGCATGGCCCTGTTCGCCGCTCACCACGGGGTGGGTCCCACGGACGAATACACACCCGGCGAGGCCGACAACGATCAGCTGCGCTGGGATGACCCTGCCTGGTGGCTGAACCCCGATCCAAAGGCTCCCGGACCGAACACCGTGCCCAACCCCGCGGCCACCATCGTCAACTACGACGAACCACCACCGCTGGATCAAACAGTTTCCGGTCAGGCCCCAACGCATCTTCATCTGGATCTCGAGCATCCCGAAGCCCTCATCCTGAACCTGCGCGACTATCCGGCATGGACCGTTGCCGTGAACGGCCGCACGCCGCCGCACCTCGAACGCGATGACGGCCTGATCGCCGTCGCACTGGAGAGAGGTCCCAACGACATCGACGTGCGTTGGCGCACGCTCCCCGATGCGTGGCTTGGTGACGCGGTCAGCCTCTGTGCCGCGGGCATCGCAACGTTTCTCTTCTTCCATTCGCGTAAAATCAGAGTCCAGGAATGATGAACGATGTGCAGCAGATTCTGCGATGGGGCGCCGCGCTGACCGACGAGGCGCTGGAACGCCTCCTGCCAGCTGCAACCGTGGAGCCCCACTCGATCCACCGGGCGATGCGGCACTCCACCTTCGCCGGCGGCAAACGGCTCCGGCCTACGCTCGTGATGGAAGCCGCGCGGGGTGTCGCCGGGGCCCTGCCCGAAGGCGCGGCCGCCCTGGGTGCGGCCGTGGAGATGGTGCACACGTACTCGCTGATCCACGACGATCTCCCTGCACTCGACAACGACGACCTGCGCCGCGGCAAACCGACCTGCCACGTCGCTTTCGGCGAGGCGATTGCCATCCTCGCAGGCGATGCCCTCCAGACGCTGGCCTTTCAAACCATTGCAGAGCTTCCCTCCCCCGCGCCCACCGTGGTCGCCATTTTGCGCGAGTTCGCCATCGCGATCGGCACCGGCGTAGGCCCCGAACCGGGTTCGGATGCCGCCGCCGCCCTCGCCCCCGGCATGATCGGCGGCCAGGTGATGGACATCGAAGGCGAAGGCCAGAAGCCCACAGCCGGGCTGGTGGAACGCATTCACCGCGCCAAGACCGGTGCCTTGATCACCACCTCCATCGTCTGCGGCGGCCTGCTCGGCCTGGGGTACTGCCTTGCCTCCCCCGACCGCACGGCCAGGCTCCGGTGCACCGGGGAAGACACTGTCGCCCGCCTGCGCACCTTCGGGGAGAACGCCGGACTCGCCTTCCAGATCGTGGACGACGTGCTGGACATGACGCAGAGCTCCGAGCAGCTGGGCAAGACCGCCGGCAAGGACACCGCGACCGACAAGGCCACATGGCCCGCCGTCTTCGGCATCGAACAGTCACGTCGCGACGCCGACGGGTTCATCGCCGATGCCTTTGCCGCACTGGAACCCTTTGGCGAGGCCGCCGACTCCCTTAAAGCCGTCGCACGCTACCTGGTCGATCGGACCCACTGACACCATGCGTCTGCACCCCCGCCACTACCTCCTGATCGGGCTCGTCGTGCTCCTGGGCATCTGGAACCTCGTGCGTTTCAGCCGTGCCCATCACGCGAACGCCCTTCCCGCCTCGGCTGCCACCACCCCGGGTTGGCGGGCCTTTGACCAGGCTGCCGGTCTCCGCGACGCCCCGGAGCCGCAGTTCACCCCCGCCCTGGATGCCCTGCGCGCACAAACCGAATCCTCCACCGGCACGGAAGCCGCGGATCTGCGCGGGTGCCAGATGTGGCTGCTGTACTACCGGCACAACGTTCCGATGGCCTCCGGCAAACCCAGCGACTGGTCCATGCTGGCCACCAGCCACGTGCAAAGCTGCCTGACCAACCACCACGACCTCGGCCGGTAAGCAGCTTCTGCCTTTATCGTTGCCCCAACCCAGACCTCAGTTGCAGGCATTGGCCCCGTCCCAAATCACGCCCCAACCCCTCCACTTGTCATCCCGCAGGGATCTGCTTCTGCCTTTGTCGTTGCCCCAACCCCTCCAGTCGTCATCCCGCAGGGATCTGCTTTCGCCTTTGTCGTTGCCCCAACCCCTCCAGTTGTCATCCCGCAGGGATCTGCTTTTGCCTTATCGTTGCCCCAACCCCTCCAGTTGTCATCCCGTAGGGATCTGCTTTTGTCTTTGTCTTTGTTTCAAGTTGTCATCCCCCGAACCGGGAACCTGCTCTAACAAACAGCCCGCACACCATCACACCCACCCATGTTCACCAACGACGGCCTCCTCCAAGCCCTGACCGAATGCTTCGTCCCCGCCCTGCGTCGTGACGTTGTCGCGGCAGGGCTTGTGCGCTCCGCCGCAGCCATACTCGATCCGGACGCGCCCGGCGCCGGCATTCCCGGTGTCCCGGACCGCTACATCGCGCGTGTCACGCTGATGGCGCCCGGCGGCGACGAGGCGGTAAATGCCCAGATGCATGCCGCCGTCGAAAATCGTCTGCTCGGCCTGCCGGAGATCTCGCGCGCCGAAATCACCATGCAGCCCGCCCTCTTCACCATCCTGAGCACCCACTGAGGCACATGCCCGCTTCGCGCAAAGCTCGACCGGCGATCCACCCCTTTGACAAGCTTCATGGGACGGATACCTCGGGCCTCGTGCCTGGCACGGAAATTGCTCCGGGTACGGGCTTCGCCCCGGAAGAGCTGACCGCCTACTATGGCGTCGCGCCCAGCATCCTCCACGGCGTTATCGATCTTTGGTTGCGGGAGTGCGCCCCGCAGCAGCCCATCGAACGCACGGTCTTTCTGGACGTAGGTGCGGGCAAAGGCCGCGCCATGCTGCTCGCCTCACAATACCCGTTCCTGCGGGTTGAAGGCGTGGAGCTCAACCCGATGCTCGCGCAGGTGGCGGAGGCCAACCTCACGAGGTGGGAGGCCGATCCGGCATCCGAGGCCCTCGCACCCCTTGCCCTGCACCAGGCCGATGCCACCCGGCATGCCCTGCCGCTCGAGCCGACGCTGGCCTACCTCTTTCACCCCTTCGAGGCCAAGCTCCTGCGCCGCTTCCTGCAGCACGTCCACAGGTCGCTCAAGACGCACCCGAGGGCCTTTGATCTGATCTATGTGAACGCCGAGCACGACTCGCTGTTAGATCGCGATCTTGGTCTCAGGAGGCTATGGATGGGTCGTGTGCCGATGAGTTCCAACGATCACCTGGCCGACCTTGCGGCCATTGCTGAGCAAAAGGAGTACGGCTCCACAGGAGACGAAGTATGCGCCCTGTATCGGACCGTTGTCAACTGATACAACTTTTCTGCCATTTTACGGCGGAATATACGAATCCTCGGGAACCGTCGGGTACTCTACTACGTAGGGGATAGAGATGGAGCAGGATGGCCGGTCCTAACCTGGACCAGCAGTCCGCCAGGGTGCGCACGCGGCGCCTCCCTCTCCATCGTGTCCCGTATGCCAGCTCGGTTGACGGCTCAGTCTTGACCTGATGTCCGCCCCCGCTGAAGTCTCATCACCGTTTCAATGTCTATCGTTCGCGTGCCGCGCGTAAGGTGTTTGCGGCGCCGAAGAGGAGTTATGTATGTATCAGCTACTTGTCGCTACCGCCTTTGCAGCCACTGTGTTTGTCCCCAGCTTTATCGGCATCCGTGCACGGACCGAAGCTCAAGCGGACGCCACACGCCGCCGGCGCTAGTTCATCTGCAGGAAAGAAGGGCCGCGCCACCGGGTGCGGCCTTTTGCTTGCCCGTCTACCCATTGATCAGGTCTTAGGTTCCAGGAACGCGGGTTTCGCGTGAAGATACGTCCGCAAGACGCAGGGCGTGGCACT
>CAZZXY010000035.1:24529-37696 GCA_964658105.1 Verrucomicrobia bacterium Tous-C9LFEB
CTACTGAGCGCGGCCCTCTTGCTTTGCCTCAAACCCCGCAGACCTGACGATCTAAGCTCTGCATGAAAGGGGGAGTATCTCCCGGGAAATCCCTGATCCAAAGCCACGGCTTCTTAGAAGCTCTGGGTGAAGCCTCGAAGGGGAAGGGCATGGCTTCAGCCATGCCATAAGTGCCGCACCATGAATGCGGCTTCAGCCGCTGGGGTTACCCGCGGAATCCAGGGAACAACCGTCAGCTCTCCCGCCACCGGACCAACAACAGCCGCTCCGTTTCGTTCTCACCAGGCGTAATGGCGATCTCGGCATCGGCGCGCGCCACCACCGCCGGAAAACGCTCCCCCCACTCGATCAGCACAAGCGCGTCGCCGGCATCGGCCAGCTCCCAGAAGCCGATGCCCTCCAGTTCCGCCTCCGTTTCCAACCGGTACAGGTCCAGGTGAAAGATCCGCACCCGGTGCCCCTTGTATTCGTGTAGGAGCGTGAAGGTCGGGCTGGTGACATTTTCCATGTCCGCCGCGCCCAGCGCCGCCGCTATGCCCTTCACCAGCGTGGTCTTCCCTGCCCCAAGATCCCCCCGCAACAGCACCATCCGGGGCGGTCGGAGCAACTCCGACAGGATCTCCCCGAGGCCCAGCGTGCCGGCTTCGCTGCGGGTCCGCAGACGCTTCTCGCGATTGAAGTTCAATCAAAGACTCCTCTCTCCGCAGGTGAAGCCGCGGCATGGCTGCCGGCCGTGCCAACAATCCAGGTAAGCCCGTCCACATCGGTGACGCGGGACCGGAACGCACGCGCGAGATGTGCCACGGTATCGGTTGCCAGCACAGTATGCTCGTCCTGCGCCAGGCAGGCAAAATCCCCTGCTAGGCCGTGAAGAAACACAGCGGCCTCGACGGCCTCGGCAGCCTGGTCAGGATACTGTCCCAGCATCGCCGCCACGATGCCCGTCAGGATGTCGCCGCTGCCACCCTTCGCCATGGACGGATTCCCGGTGGTATTCACCGCGATGCGGCCATCCGGATGCGCGATCAGTGTGCGCCAGCCTTTCAGCACCAGGGTGACGCCATGCTCCGTTGCGAAGCGTCTTGCGACATGGATGCGATCGCTCTCCACATCCTTGACCGTCCCGCCGATCAGCCGCGCCATCTCGCCCGGATGCGGCGTCAGGACCAGGAACCGCGGCTTGCCGAACGCGTCCTTACCGCCCGAAGCCTGCTTAAGGATATCGGTGTGCCCTGCAAGAGCGTTCAGCGCGTCGGCGTCAATCACGGTCGGCAGGCTCACGCGCTGAACGAAGCGCCGCACAAACTCCGGCGTGCTGCCCTCCTGCCCCAGCCCAGGCCCGATGCCGACAACCTTGATGCCCTTCAGCAGCTTTCCAAGGGGCTCGGTCCCGAGCACATCCAGCGACAGGCCGACAGGTCGGCCCTCAGCGTCTTTCTCCTCTTCCAGCGGCGTCGTCATCAGCTCCGGAGTGATCCGCGCGACCTCCAGCAGGATGGAGCGGCCAACCGCCGCGGTTACCAGGCCCGCACCCGTCCGCAGCGCCGAAAGGCTCATCATCGACGGCGCACCGGACTTGCCGTAGGCACCCCCGATCAGCAGCACATGACCGAACTTCCCTTTGTTGCCATCAGCACCGCGGGGCTTCTCCGCAAGGGCCTTCGCGGCGCCGGACCAATGCAGATTGGTCGCGGAGCTCAGCGCACTATCCGGAGTGCCGATGTCCGCCACAACCACCGGCCCGAACACCCTGCCCGGCGTCAGGTGACCGAAGGCATGCGCCAGCTTTGGAGTGGCAAACGTGACAACCGCCTCCGCACGAAACGCCTCGCTCCCTCGCCCGTCAGGGCCGGCCGGCGCATGCATCGCGGTCGAGTCCGCGTCCCATCCGCTCGGCAGGTCCACCGCTAGGACGGGTACGCCGTTCGTGGCGAGAAGGTCGCGTGCAACCGCAGCCAGTCCCCGCAGAGGTGGTTTGAAACCCGTGCCGACCACGGCGTCAAGCACCAGCGCAGCGTTCTCCAGCGCACTCGGCAACTCCGCTTTCTCAGCGATCTGCCGCACATCGAGGCCGGCCGCCACGGCGCGCCCGTAGACGCTCGCGACAGGCTCCTTCAGGTCGCCGGCCGCACCCAGTAGAACGAGACGTACCTCACGCCCGGCTTTGGCGAGCTCCTGGATCGCCACCATGCCATCGCCGCCGTTATTTCCCTTGCCGCACAGGGCGACAATCAGCCCGCTCTCGGGTCCGTTGCGCAAAGCGAACCGGGCCACGGCTGCCCCGGCCTGTTGCATCAGGCTTTCAATGGAGACGTCCAGCTCGACCGACCTGCGGTCCGCCGCGCCAATCTCCTCCCCTGTCACAATCTGCATGAGAACCTCGGAGATTCAGATGCAGGGCAGGTCCAAAATCTCCATGACAAGACTTCCCAGGTGTTGAAGTGATCCCCGGCGGGACCGCAACAAACTCTTAGATTCGCGAAGAGAAACGCCTTAGCGGCCAGTGCTGCTGCCGCCGTAGGCGACGTTCCCCGGCGTATGCGGCGAGGCGAAGTAGTTCCGCTCGTACATCGCCCGGTAGAACGCGCCCGTAAGCTCCGCGGCCTTTGGTCCGAACGTAGGGCGGCCGCCTTCCAGGAAGATCACCGTCACGATGCGGCCCGTCGGCGCATTGCCATACGAGACAAACCAGCCGTAGCGCGTGCCATGGTTCGAGCACGTGCCCGTCTTGCCAAAGACCGGAAATTCTACGAAATTGCTCTTCAGCGAGCGCGCCGTACCCCAGTTCACCGCACCGCTCATGCCGGGCAGGATCTCCGGAATGATGGGCTGGATGTCCAACAGCCGCTTCACCCTGGGCTGGAAGCTCTCCGCCTGCTGCGCTGTCGTCGGGTGCTGCAGATAGTAGAGCGTGCCGCCATTCGCGATCGCGGAAACGAGCGCCCCAAGCTGCAGCGGCGTCATTGAAATGCTTTCCCCGAACGAGCACATGCGGCCCACACCGCCCATGTTGTGCGGCAGCTCGGTATCGGGGTACGTGCCCAGCTGTTCGCCCTCAATGCCGTAGCCCGCAAGCTCACCCAGGCCAAACTCGTTCGCATAGTGCTTCACACGCTCAAAGCCCATCGCGCGGCCAAGCACTTCAAAGTAAAGGTTCACGCTCTTGGCCAGCGCCGTCGTCAGATCCAGCGAGTAGTGGCCGCCCAGATTCACCGGCGTATCCGACTTCACCAGCCCTTCCTTCAGCGCAGCCAGTGCCACGGCGACCTTGATCGTCGAGCAGGGCTCGGCGCCGGAACTCAGCGCGAGCTTCTGGTTCACCATCGCCAGGATGCGGCCGGACGACGGGTCGATCGCCATGACCGTGCCGTTCATGTTGCCCAGCGCCTGGATCGCTGCCGCGCGCACCACCGGATCTTCCCCGGCGACCACGTCACCCGAGGTCTGCAGGTTGGGATCTTCGATGAAGCTAGAGGCGTAAAAGCGCTCGCCGTAACTGTGGACTGCATGCGCCATCACGCGGCGGCCACCCCGACCCCTACGCATCACCCCTCGCCCAGCGCGGGCCACCGAGGCGTGCGCACCCCGGGGAGCTACCCTCCGGCGAACCGACGCAGGGGAGGCGACAACAGCACAGCAGAGCAGGAGAAGAGAAACAGCGGAGCGCAGGTTTGCCACGGTTTGGACCCTAGTGATTACGGCGCAAAAACGCCGGGATGTCGAGCTCGTCGGATTCAACCGGGGGCGGAGGCGTGCTTCCGGCATTGCCCGCAAAGGTTGGAACCCGCATCTCCGCCCGATGTGGCGCGGGGAGAACAGGCTCAGGTGTCTTATCGGCTGATTTCGCCTCTTCTTGAGCCCAGGTGCGCTCAGAATGTGCGCGCAGCTCGTCATTGCCCTTGCGGAAGAAGTCATCGTCGAAAACGGAAGCCGGTACGGGCACCAGTTCGGTGTTGGTCTCCTTGGATGCCGTCGGATAGTACGTTCCCGGTGCGGCACTCAGGGCACGGTTTTCGGTCCGGGCCGGCTCGGAGCCGTTTTCGGTGGAAGAGGACTGGACCGATACCGTCTCACCCCGATCATCAGGTGTCGTCTCGGCGCCCGCCCCCGGTTCCCTGCCGGGCTTGTCGCTCCGGATCACCGGGATCGGCGCGTCGGATGGAGTCGCCGTCGGCTTCTGCGCGGCAGCAGCCGGCGCTGGAGGCACTTCGCTGGCAAACGGTGCCGTGGGCACACGTTGCCCAATCCGCGGATTGAAGCTGGGTGTCTGCGCCGCCCCGGGCTCACCGGCTGAGTCCCCGCCCAGCATGCGCTCGCGCCGCTGCGGCTGGGCCTCCCGAAAACCCGTCGCAATCACCGTGATCTTCACGTCATCACCCATCGCTTCGTCCAGCACGGCGCCAAAGATGATGTTGGCGTCCTCGTGCGCGGCATTCTGGATAATCGTCGAAGCCTCGTTCACCTCGTTCAGCTTCAGTGAGCTCGAGCCGGTGATGTTGATCAGCACACCACGCGCCCCGTCGATCGCACCGGACTCCAGCAGCGGCGAGGCCATCGCGGCCATGGCGGCATCCCGTGCGCGATCCGCGCCCGCACGCACCGCCGTGCCCATCACCGAGTAGCCCATGCCCGCCATCGTCGTCTTCACGTCCGCAAAGTCGCGGTTGATGATGCCCGGGATCGTGATGATGTCCGAAATGCCCTGTACGCCCTGGCGCAGCACATCGTCCGCGATGCGGAAGCTCTCAAAGAAGCCAGCATCCTTGGCCACCGCCAGCAGCTTCTCGTTCGGGATCACGATCAGAGTATCGACCGATTCCAGCAGCTCCTGCATACCCCGTTCGGCCTGCATCATGCGCCTTTTGCCCTCAAAGCCGAACGGACGTGTGACGACCGCCACGGTGAGCGCGCCCATCTCGCTGGCCAGCGAGGCAATCACCGGCGCCGCCCCTGTACCCGTGCCACCGCCAAGCCCCGCGGTGACAAACACCATGTCCGCGCCTTCCAGCGCTTCGATGATCTTGTCCGAGTCCTCCAGCGCCGCACGTCGCCCGATGTCCGGATTCGCGCCAGCGCCCAGCCCTGCCGTCAGCTTGACGCCCAGCTGCAGCTTCACAGGCGCATTGCTGGACTCGAGCGCCTGCGCGTCGGTGTTGGCGGCGATGAACTCCACGCCTTCCACCTTGGCCGCAATCATGCGGTTTACAGCGTTGTTGCCGCCGCCACCCACACCAATGACCTTGATGCGGGCGCTGCGCTGGGTTTCATCGTGATAGTGAATACGAAGGGCGTCGTCGGCCGGATACGACATAGGGACGGACTCCTGAGAGGCGGAGGGAATGCTTCCGCTCTGATTCTGCATGAAAATGTCTCGAAAGGCGCGGTCGATCGCACCGGGTGCCCCGTGCGCCGTACCTAGTTGGGTTCTGTGGTCACGGTGTGCGTGGAGCGCTGATCGCCGTGAAAGCTTGTGCCCTCTAGCGCGGGGTGTGGAACACCAGGCCCGCACCAATGGACTGCGTGCCATGGGTGCTCGGGCCAAACAGCGCGCCTGCGCCGAGCTCAATCGCCCGGATGTCCATGAACGGGGCAACCGAAATATCGGCCCCGATGATGGCCTGGAACTTTGTATACGTGTCGTAGGCATACACCGGCCCGAACTTGCTGTATCCGGCCATCACCTCGCCAAAAGGGTGCAGCCAGCGGATGGGTGTGCCCGTGCTCGCATGGACGCCGCCCATCGCGGTGTACTCACGAATCAGGTCTGTGCTCGCCACGTTCGCCCCGGGGTCTTTATTCGTGTTCAGCACGCCACCGCGTACCTCGACGCCGTAGCGCACCGGCCCAATCGAGCGAAAGTCGTAGTAGCCGCCAAAGCTCGCCCCGTACGGCTTGTCGGTCGTGGTGCCTGAGGTGCAGGTGCCGACACCGTTCGTCACGCTCTGGGCGCACGACACGCCGCCGATTCTTTCTCCGGTCACGGTGCCGAAGACGCCGATCTGTGCCTGGACGGCGGGGCTGGAAAGCGCCGCAAAGGCGGCAAAGGCAGGCAGGCACTTGCGAAACAACATGAGCTTCATTCTACCTGTGAGACGGTCCCGGACCGCTCACCGCGAGCAACTTCCACGCATCTCTCTCAATTACCGGCGGGGGTGCAAACGACCTTGCTGCACCCCCCTTTGTCCTGCTCCGGCATCCAGCCAGGGCCACGTCACTTGGACCCTTGCGTGGCTACAGGTTCCCCGAGGGCGTTGCGGTACTCGATGGGGCCCAGATGAAGCGCTTCCAGGGGGGCCTCGATCTTGGATTGATCACCGACGCAAAGAATCACCATGTGGTCTGCATGGATATTCTGCTGAGCGGCCTGCGCCACGTCTGCAGGCGTAATCGCAAGCAGTCTGGCGGGGAGCTTGGCGTAATAATCCAGCGGCCGGCTATACAGAAAGATGTTCCCAAGCGAGTTGTCAATGTCGAACGTCGTGGCGAACTGGCCAGGAAGGCCCTTGATTCTTGCGTCCTTCGCCGCCTGCAGCTCGGTCGGCGTCGGCGGCGTGGTACGGATCCTCGCCAGCTCCGTCAGGAGCTCGTGGGTCGCCGGGGCCGTCACATCCGTGCGAACCAGGCTGCCGGCCACAAACGGGCCGCCGGCCCTGTGCGCGTCAAAACTCGAGAACGCGCCATAGGTGTAGCCGTGTTCCTCGCGCAGGTTCATGTTGATGCGGGAAGAAAAGGCATCACCCAGGGTGTAGTTCATCGTCTGGATGCTCTCGTAGTTGGGATCTGCCGCCGACACACCAAGACCCCAGGCCATCAGGGCGGTCTGCGGCGAGTCAGGCTTGTTCACCAGCACAAGATGCGCCGTGGGTGCAGGGGGCGCCGGGGGCAGCGTGGCCGCCGTCGAGCCATTCGGGCCGCCGGACCACCTACCGAAGTACCTTGTGGCGAGTTCACGAGCCTGCGGTTCGGTCAGATCGCCCGTGAGCATCAGGGCCGAGTTGCCCGGCCCATAATGCGCCTCGCGAAACTGCAGAAGATCCCCGCGTGTGATGGCCTTCAGGCTGCTCTCGGTTCCGGAGCCCGGCAGCCCGTAGGGTTGGTCGCCGTAGACGAGCATGGGGCCAACACGGAACCCGATGGCATACGGCGAGTCCGACTCCTGCTGGATTGATACCAGGCGTTGCTTGCGAATGCGGTCCACATCGTCCTCGCGAAAGGCGGGGTGCTGCACGGCATCCGCAAGCAGATCGAACGCCGGGGCCGTCTCGTTGGACAGAACGGAAAGACCGGTCACGGACGCATCCATCGAGGTGTAGCTATAGAGCTCGGAACCGATACGCTGGCCGTCCTGGGCCTGCTGCTGCGCGGGCCGCAGTTCAGATCCCTCGGTGAGCATGCGGCCGGCAAATGCCGCAAGCCCGGGCTGCGCCACCGGGTTCGTCTCGCCGCCCGCGCGGGTCACCACCGAGGCCGTGAACACCGGAAGCTCATGTTGCTGAACCAGCAGCACCTGCAGGCCGTTCGGCAACGTGAAGCGGGTAGGCACGGGGAGGTGGATCGTGGGAGGAGCTCCCGCGGGTGGAGGTGATTTGCGCCAGTTCTGGGCCTGCTCAAAGCCCGGGGTGTACGCAGGCTGCATTTTCACGTCCGCATCGGTGTTCGCGGGCGAACGCGGGACGTCCTGCGTCACCTTGGGGCCGGGCGTGCAGTAAACGACAGCCGATGCGTTCTTTGCCAGGTACTTACGGGCTGCGGCCTGGACGGCTGCAGGGGTCGACTTGGTCCCACGCGCAAGATCCTGCTTCAAAAACCCCGGATCGCCGGTGTACTGGTCGTACTGGGCCAGGGTGTCGGCCACGCCTCCAAAGCCTCCGAGACGCTGCAGGCCGGAAATCTTGCTGGTCTCCACAGGCACGCGGACCGCATCCAGCTCGGCCTGTGTCGGTGGGGTGTTCTGCAGCTTGTCGACCTCCTCCCAGACGGCCTTCTCCAGGTCGTCCAGCTTCACTCCGGGTTTCGCCGTCACCACGCACACGCCCATGCCCGTAAGCTTCAACGCGTCGTTATAGCAGTTCACATCCTGGGCTATCTGCTTGTCGTGGACGAGAAGTGTCTCCAGGCGGCTGGCCTTCTGTCCGCCAAGAACGGAGATCGCGAAATACAGGTCGGCATCCTCCTGCGTGTACAGGGGCGCGGTCAGCCAGCCGATCTGTAGCTGCGGTAGCTGCACGGTATCGGTCACCGCGGTGCGGCGCTGCGACGTAATCGGAGGCGTCTCCACATGCACCGGCGGCACGGGCGGACCCTGCGGAATCGGACCGAAATACTTCGTCAGCAGCGATTTCAGCGTCGCCGGGTTGAAGTCGCCGGCAATCGAGAGCGTCGCGTTGTTCGGCGTGTAGAACTGCTGGTGGAACTCGCGCACATCGTTCAGACGGGCGGCTTCAATGTCCGCATGCGAGCCGATCACGCTCCCGTAGTAGGGGTGCTCCTTCGGAAAGAGCTCGTGGATCAGCGCTTCGCGCGCTGCCTGGTAGGGGCTGCCCTCACCCTGGCGCCGCTCATTGCGCACCACGTCGCGCTGATTGGTGAGCTTGGTGCGGTCCAGGCCCTCCATCAGGAAGCCCATCCGGTCCGACTCAAGCCACAAGCCAAGCTCAAGCTGATTGGAGGGCAGCGTCTCAAAGTAGTTCGTGCGATCGAAGTTGGTCGTGCCATTGATGTCGGTGCCGCCGGCCGACTCGACGAATTTGAAGTGAGCCTTCTCCCCAACGTGCTCTGATCCTTCAAACATCATGTGCTCGAACAGGTGGGCAAAGCCGGTACGGCCGGGCCGCTCGTTCAACGGGCCAACGTGATACCAGAGATCCACGGCAACCAGCGGCAGACGATGGTCCTCATGGGTGATCACGGTAAGGCCATTCGGCAGCTTGAACTTCGTAAACGCGATGTCAGGTACTTTGAGCGTCGTCGCCGGCGGAAGGGCGGGCGTCTGGGCCGGAAGCTGCGCGGCCAGAAGCGGGAGAACGAGCATGCCAGCGAGACCGCGAACGGCAAACAAAGAAGCCTTCATTAAAAGAACTCCGGAGGTGCGAGAGATGCGCTACCCGAACCGCGTCGCCATCTTCTCACAGGAATTCGCGCCCGCAGACCGGAATTTGGCCGGTCTGCCTATCCGTGGCGCGGCTTCCGGGCTCCGCCCCCAGGCCGTAGACGGATGATCAATACGCGGTAACGCCGACTCTCTCGGTAGACCTGAGCGTCGGGTCTGCAGCTTAGAAGCTGCCCTTGAACAATCCCTGGATCTTCTGCACCAGGCCCTGCTCCTCACTCGCCTTCCGGATCTGCGTCCGGTGCGTGTACAGCAGCATGCCAATCAGCGTAGAGAACTCCGGCCGCGCCAGCTCCTGCGGCATCCCGGGCAGGGGCACGGGGTAACCGATGCGGGCCGGCACGCGCAGCAGGCTCTCGGCGTGATCCAGCAGACCGGGCAGCAGCGCCCCGCCCCCGGTAAACACGCAGCCCGTTCCCATGGCCTCCAGCACGCCGCCCGACCGCAGGTTATCGCGGAGCATGGTCAGCAGTTCCCGGGCGCGCGGCTCCAGGATCTCCGCCATAAAGCGCTGCCTCACCATGTGCGGCCCCTGGCCGCCAGTCGAAAGGTCGCCACCAATCTCGATCTCGTTCAGCTGCGGCACCGCCGTCACGACGCAGTGGCCGTACTGCCGCTTCAACAGCTCGGCCTCTTCCACGCTCACATGGAGACCAACCGCCAGGTCATTCGTAAAGTGGTCGCCACCAATGGGCAGAACCGCCGTATGTGCCACGGCACTTTCGAAGTACACAACAATCTCGGTCGAACTCGCACCGATATCGGCCAGGCAGACACCCAGTTCGCGCTCATCCGGATGCAGCACCGCCTCCGCAGACGCAATGCCCTCAAACACGGTGTCCACCACTTCAAGCCCAGCCTTGTTGGCGCACGTCACCACGCTCTGCGCCGCAGAACCCGAGCACGTCGACAAATGGAGGTTCACCTCGAGCCGATTGCCCACCATGCCCACGGGGTCGTGAATGCCGCCCTGGTCATCCAGGATGAACTGCTGCGGCAGCAGGTGCAGCACCTCGCGGTCCGGGGCAAGCCCCACCGAGCGCGCGCGGTCAATCGCCGAGCGCACATCCTCGCGGGTAATCTCCTTCATGCGGCTGCCCATGGAGATGCCGCCCTGCGAGTTCATCCCCTTGATATGCGGTCCGCCAATGCCCACTACGGCGTTTTCAATTGGGGCCTTGGTGGCACGCTCCGCCGCCAACGCAGCCTTGTCGATTACCTCGGCCGCCGGCGCAAGGTCAGCGATCATGCCGCGCCGCATGCCCTTGGACGCCTCGATGCCATGCCCTCGGTAACGGATCCCCTCGCCCACCTCGGCGACCAGTACCGCACTCTTGGAACTGCCCGCGTCCAGCACCGTGATCAGGTTGCCGTCTTTGCCATTCATTGCGTTACCGCCTCCGGGCGGCTCTGATCTTTTCCTGCATGGCCCTGCGTGCGGCCGTCGCGTGAAGCAAACGTGCGCTGCTTGCCGACTGCCCCGGCGCTTGCCGCTTCCCTGCCACGGCCAGCGGCTTGTGTGCAGGTGCGGTCAGCGACATGGGGAGCTGCGCCTTCGCGCCCTCCGCCCCGATGGTGGCCTCGGGTGGAAGCGGGGTAACCCCACCCTGCATCTCCAGCACAACCTGGCGTTCGTACCGCATGTCCGCCGAGGCCAGCTTCGGGTACTGCGTATGCCACTCGGGCAAGTGCTGCTGGAAGGCGGTAAACCGCTTCAGAAAGTCCTCATCCCCGAAGTGCACCAGGATGTCGGAGCCGCCCAGCGTCACCAGGGCCTTCACATCCTCGGGATTGGTAACGTCTACTTCGCTAAGCGCCTGTGTCCGGCGCTCACCGCCGCTGTCCAGGTCGCCCATAAAGCGGCGATACACCTCCATGCGCGACCCGCGAAGCTCGGGCGTATCGTCCGGTGCCAGGCCCGTCAGCACGGGAAAGGAGTAGTGCGGATCGCCGGCCGATTCAGGCGGCATGTCCAGCATCACGCCGTCGGCATCCACCAGGCCGATGTGGGATCCCTGACGGACAAAGGCGATCGGCATGCGTTCGGTCACGTGAATGCGCAGATGGTTCGGCAGCAGGCGCTCCACGGTGGCATGCGCTACCCAGGGGAGACGTTCCAGATCCGCCCGTCGCTCGGCCAGCGGAATCCTGAAGACGTTGCGCTGCAGATCGGAACCGAAGACGCCCAGAACATCGCCTCGCGAGATATGCTCGTTGCCTTCAACGGCGATCTCGGTCGAGGTCGTGATTGAAAAGCGGGGATCATGCAGCAGGAACTGGCGGATTTCGGCGATGGTGAGGGTAACGGCCCCAAGAACGATCAGGGCTCCGCTGCCGAGAACGATCCGGCCGCCCAAGCTGCGCGGAATGCCGCCCCGCAACCGCATGCCGTACGACCCGCGCTGCGGTACGTACTCGTCTTCCGCGTGAGGCTCCGATGCAGCCGGCCCCTGCGGGAACACACGATGGAGCGCGCCCACGGGTGCGGGGGAGGGCTCTGGCGGGGCCGTTTCGGAGGCAAACGCCACCATCGGCTCCGCCAGGGCCGTCGCTGCTGAGCTCCGTTTGTACACCAACTTCATCGCCGCAGGCCCGAGCAGGGTCGCGGAAAATCGCCTGAGGACACTATAGCTTGCGGGGGAGACGATCTGGCCATAACAGTTTTGTGGCGTACCGGCCTAGTGTCGCGCATGCAGCTGCGGAAAAGTCGAGACCGCTCTAAGCGCCAAGTCGTTCCAGCAGCAGGGTTCCCGCCTGCGAGACGTTGCCGGCACCCAGCGTCAGGATCATGTCGCCCTCACGTGCGTCCGCAATGAGGCGGTCGATCGCCTCGGCCACGGAAGGGGCGTAGGCCACGCGGCCGCCGCCGCTCCCGCGAATGCGTTCCGCCAGCGTCTCCCCCGTGATGCCCTCGAGGGGCGCCTCGCTGGCGGGGTAGATGTCGAGCACCTGCACGGCATCGGCATCCCCGAAGGCGGTGGCGAACTCGTCCATGAGATCGCGCGTGCGGGTGTAGCGGTGAGGCTGAAACAGCACCAGCACACGGCCGTAGCCGCACTCACGGGCGGCCTGCAGCGTCGCGCGAATCTCCGTGGGGTGGTGCCCGTAGTCGTCGACAACCGCGATCCCCCTCACGGTTCCCTTGCGCTGGAAACGCCGATCCACGCCCCGAAACGTGTCCAGGCCCTCGGAGATGGCCTCCTGCGTGAGGCCAAGCTGCACGCCAATCGCCACCGCAGCCGTAGCATTCAACACGTTGTGCCGGCCGGGCACATGCAGGTGAAACGGGCCCAGAACCAGTCCACGCGTGTTGATCTCAAAGGTGGAGTAAAAGCCGGGTACGGGGCGCAGCAGGCGCAGCCGGAAATCCGCCTCGGGCGCTTCGCCGTAGGTGTACACGCGCGGCGTGACGCGGGGCAGGATCGCGCGGAGGGCGGGGTTGTCGATGCAGGCCGTGACGGCGCCGTAGAAGGGGACCTCGTCCATGAACTGGACGAAGGCGTCCTCCACGTCGGCCATGTCGCGGTAGGCCTCCATGTGCTCTCGATCAAGGTTCGTAACTACCGAAAGTACAGGGCTTAGCTTGAGGAAGCTGCGGTCGCTCTCGTCCGCCTCGGCTACCAAGTAATGCGATTTGCCCAGCCGCGCATTGGAGCCCATAGCGTCGACGCGGCCGCCGACGACCACCGTCGGATCCAGCGCGCCACCGGCCAGAACTGCGGCAATCATTGAAGTTGTAGTCGTTTTGCCGTGCATGCCGGCTACGGCGATGCCGTACTTGAGGCGCATGAGTTCGGCGAGCATCTCGGCGCGGGGGATGACGGGGGTCTTGCGGGCGCGGGCTTCGAGCACTTCGGGGTTGTCGCGGGCCACGGCGGAGCTGGTCACGACGACGTCGGAAGCCGCTGCGTTGCCGGCGGCATGCCCTACGTAAATGATTGCGCCCAAGGCACTTAGCCGGTCCGTCACGGGGCTAGAGCGGAGGTCTGAACCCGAAACAGGATAGCCCATCGTGAGCAGGATTTCGGCGATCCCGCTCATGCCGATGCCGCCGATTC
>CAZZXY010000036.1:0-37300 GCA_964658105.1 Verrucomicrobia bacterium Tous-C9LFEB
CTTCCGGAAGAATCCGGGCGATGACACCCTTGTTGCCGTGACGGCCGGCCATCTTATCGCCCACCGAAAGCTTGCGCTTCATGGCGATATAGACCTTGACCATCTTGATGACGCCTGGCGCGAGCTCGTCGCCCTTCGACATCTTCGCGATCTTCTCGTTGGTGATCTTGCGCAGCACATCAATCTGCCGCGAAGTCATCTCCTCGATTTCGTCGATCTGCTCATTCACGCGCGGGTCCTTGTCGGCATAACGGATCCGCTTCAGGTTGCGCGTGCTGATCAGCTCGATTTGATCGCGGTCGAGGATGTCACCCTTCGTGAGCAGCTTCTTGTTGGTCCGCTCGTCGTGGAGGTCGATCAAGACCTCCTTGGCGCCGAGGATGCCTTCAAGACGCTTGAGGCGCTCGTCGGTCAAAATGCGGATCTCGTCGGCGAGGTTGCGCTCCAGCTTCTCAACCATCTCCTGCTCAATCTGCTGAGCGCGCGCGTCCTTCTCCTGTCCCTTGCGGGAGAAGATGCGAACGTCGACCACGGTGCCTTCAATGCCCGGAGGGCACGTCAGCGAAGCATCCCGCACATCGCCGGCCTTTTCACCGAAGATCGCGCGGAGCAGCTTCTCTTCCGGCGTCAGCTGCGTTTCGCCCTTGGGCGTCACCTTGCCGACGAGGATGTCATTGTGACCAATCTTCGCGCCGATCCGGATGATGCCCGAGTCGTCCAGGTCACGCAGCGCGTGCTCTGACACGTTCGGAATGTCACGCGTGATCTCTTCCGGCCCAAGCTTCGTGTCGCGCGCCTCAATTTCGAACTCCTCGATGTGGATCGAGGTGTAGTAGTCCTCGCGGACCAGCTTTTCCGAGATCAGGATCGCGTCCTCGAAGTTGTAGCCACGCCACGGCATAAAGGCCACCAGCACGTTACGGCCGAGACCCAGCTCGCCCTGCTCCGTGCACGGACCGTCCGCCAGTACCTGACCTTTGAGAACACGGTCACCCTTGCGGACAACTGGCTTCTGGTTGATGCAGGTGTTCTGGTTCGAGCGCTTGAACTTCGTGAGCTGGTAGATGTCCGAACCTACCTCACGCGACAGCTGCGTGGGGTGGTGCTCGCCTTCGACGCGCACAATGATGCGCTCCGAATCCACCGAATCGATGATGCCATTACGCTTGGCCAGGATGACGGCACCGGAGTCGCGGGCAGTGACGCCCTCCATCCCGGTTCCAACAAACGGGGCCTCCGCCACCAGCAGGGGCACAGACTGCCGCTGCATGTTGGCGCCCATCAGCGCGCGGTTCGCGTCGTCGTGCTCCAGGAAGGGCACAAGCGAGGCGGCCACGGAGACAAGCTGCTTCGGCGAGACGTCGATGTAATCCACCTCGGCCTGGGGTACCAGGACGAAGTTTCCCTGACGACGTGCATTGACCAGGTCCTCGGTCATCTTGCCGTTGTCATCTAGATCAATGTTGGCCTGAGCGATCGTGTGACGATCCTCTTCCCATGCCGACAGGTAAAAGCTGAACGGCTCAAACTCGGCCGTACGCTTGTTCTCTGCGCGCAGGCGCTCGTTCAGCTGACGCGACTCCTCCACCTCGAGCGTGTCGCCCTGACGGAGACCGCTCTCGCCAGCGTTGGAGATAGCCACATAGTCGAGTACACGGCCTTCCTTCACCTTGCGATAAGGCGATTCGATGAAGCCGTACTCGTTGATGCGCGCAAAGCACGACAGCGACGAGATCAGACCGATGTTTGGGCCTTCCGGCGTCTCAATCGGGCAGATGCGGCCGTAGTGCGTTGGATGGACGTCGCGAACTTCAAAGCCCGCACGCTCACGCGACAGACCGCCCGGCCCAAGCGCCGAAAGACGACGCTTGTGCGTGATCTCCGACAAAGGGTTGGTCTGATCCATGAACTGCGAGAGCTGCGATGAACCGAAGAACTCGCGGATCGCGGCCATCACGGGCTTGGCGTTGATCAGGTCGTGCGGCATCGCCGTCGACATCTCCTGATACACGCTCATCTTTTCCTTGATCGCGCGCTCCATGCGAACCAGGCCGATGCGGAACTGGTTCTCCATGAGCTCACCGACCGCGCGCACGCGGCGGTTGCCAAGGTGATCGATGTCGTCGACCAGGCCGATGTTCTTGCGGAGCTTCAGTAGGTACCGGATGGTGCCGTAGAAATCCTCTGGCGTCAGCGTGCGCTTGTCTAGCTGGGTAGCCTCGGAGTTCTCATACAACTTGATGTTGAACTTCAGCCGGCCTACACGCGAGAAGTCATATTTGCGCGGATCGAAGAACATGCCTTCGAAAAGCGCCGTCGCGGTATCCAGCGTCGGTGGGTCACCCGGGCGGAGCTTGCGGTAGATCTCGATCAGCGCCTCTTCCGGCTTGCGCACGGAGTCGCGCCGAAGCGTGTTCGCAATGATCGTGCCGACGTCATCACGCTCAGGGAAGAAGACCTCGAGCGTCGTTACGCCGGACTGCGCAATCTTGTGCAGCTTGTCGGCAGACAGCTCCTGGTTGGCCTCATAGAGCAGCTCACCGGTGTTCATGTCGACCACATCGGCCGCCGTGATTGCACCTTCAAACTCGCCGTTCTCTACCTCAACTGAGGTGATGCCGGCTGCACGCAGGTTGCGCAGAACCGAGGGCGTGATCTTCTTGCCGGAGGCGAGAAGTTCGTTGCCATCTGCGCCCTTGATCGAAGAGGTCGTGCGCGTACCAAGGATGTTGGTCGCCTTGCCCTCTTCGGTCAGCGCCCAGGTCAGCTTGCCTTCCTTCACCGTGACGGTATCGACCGTGTAGAAGGTCTTGAGGATCTCTTCATCCTGACGCAGACCGAGAGCGCGCAGAAAGATCGTGCCCAGAAATTTGCGCTTGCGATCGATGCGGACGTACAGGATGTTCTTCTGGTCGTACTCGAACTCCACCCAGCTGCCGCGATACGGGATGATCTTTCCGAGGAAGTAAGTGCGGTTGTTCGCCGTCTCGAAGAAGACGCCAGGCGAACGGTGCAGTTGGCTGACGATGACGCGTTCGGTCCCGTTGACGATAAAGGTGCCATTGGCGCTCATCAGCGGGATATCGCCGAAGAACACTTCCTGTTCCTTCATATCGCGCAGGCTCTTTACGCCTGTCTCCGGGTCCTTGTCATAGATCTTCAGACGGATCGTCACCTTCAGCGGCGCCGAGTACGTCATGCCGCGCTCTTCGCATTCCGCCTGATCATACTTCAGCTGCAGACCCACGGGATCACCGCACTTGGTGCAGAAGTCCGGTGTGTTCTTGTTGTAGGTTCCGCAAAACTTGCAAAGCACATCGCCGGGATGGAACGGGTCCGTGATCACCATGTGTCCGCAGTGCGAGCAGGTGGTGCGCAGATGGTTCAGCCCCTTGAGGTAGCCACACTTGCACTCCCAGTTGCCGATCGTGTAATCCACGAACTCCAACTCGGAGACATTCCGAAAGTCCGTGATAGGAAACACGGAGGTAAATACCGACTGCAGGCCATTGTCCTCGCGCTCCTGGGGGAGCTTGTCCATCTGCAGGAAGCGCTCATACGAACGGCGCTGTACCTCGATGAGGTTCGGGATCTGGATGCTGGTTGGAATCTTGGAAAAGTCGAGACGGGTGCGAAGCGCGCGCGTTTCGGTTGTCTGGTTCGACATGCTCTCTCCTGGTTTGGTCGAGGCCTCCCAGACGCCGCGAGTCGCATCCGATGCGGCTGAACGGGTCTGAAAGGGAGAAGAAGTCCGGGGTCAGCGGCCTCTTCTCATTGGACTGCTGCGCCCCAATATCGGTGCACCGCTCCTCGTTGCGAGGGCACCTGTGGCGCGTCTTGCGTTTTGAAGGCCCCGGCGAAGCATTCTGCGGGGTGGAAAAGTGGAGATTGCTGCATCTGCTCGTGCAGATCTGACCAACACGCGGGAAACTACCCGAATTCCACGCGTTGCCCAGCGTGAGCGGGACTAGAAAACTGGTTGGTCGTCGATAACGTCGAAAACGCCCTGCCGGAACCGTCGTCCGGAGAGCGTGCATGCAGAACTGGTTGTAGTGCCACTCTTGAAACGCTGGATAGTCGCCGCCTTTGAGCCCTGCCCTGGGAACTCAAGCTTGCCGCCGTTCTTTGCGTGTCACCCCTTGATCCCGCCGCTCGGATCAAAGGATGGCCGGCTCCATAACCCGCGCGCCCAACGCAGGATGAACCGGATACTCCTATGGTGTGCTAAAGTCTCGTCAAACTGTCGAAGGTGAATCCGTGGTGGCCGCACCAGCCTGGGTTCCCTCCCCGCTGCCGAAGCAAAGCCATGTGCCGGGGCGGAGGTACGATCTTCCCAAGGAGAAGAATACATCAGGTAGGTGCATTCTTGCAACTTTGGTGGTAATGTGACTGGCACCCGAGACGAGTAATACCGCCATCAGCGCAAACGAAAGGGCCGGAACCGAAGTCCCGACCCTCGCGATCCTGCTTACTTGTTCCGAAACTACTTAATTTCGACAGTCGCGACGCCATCAAACTTCTTGGCAACCGCTGCTGCCTCATCCTTGGAGACATTCTCCTTGAGAGGCTTCGGCGCACCGTCGACCAGGTCCTTGGCTTCCTTCAAGCCGAGCGCCGTCACTTCACGCACAGCCTTGATGGTGTTGATCTTGTTTGCGCCCGCGTCCTTGAGAATCACCGTGAACTCGGTCTTCTCTTCAGCCACGGGAGCGGCCGCTCCGCCACCCGCAGCCGGTGCTGCTGCTACGGCTGCCGCCGCGGATACGCCAAGAATCTCTTCGAGCTTCTTGACCAGATCGGCCGCTTCGAGGAGGGTGAGCTTCGTAATTTGATCTACTAACTGCTGATCTGCCATGATTCGTCTCCGTGTAGTACTGGATATTGAGTGTTGCGGTCTGCTCTCCCGGAGCCGAACGGCTCACTCCGGGTTGCTACACCAGCGTTCGGGTTTCCGTTGCGCCCAGACTGCGCCCCCGATACCGATGCAGCGAAACTTGATCTAGCCTTCGACCGGGTCGGTGGAAGCGGCTTCCCCCGCCTGCGAGGCGGTGCCATTCTCAGGCTGCGCGGCACCACTCGGCTGCTCCGCAACCGGGTCGGCCTCAGAGGCCGGGTGTGCAGCAATCTGCTCTTCGGGTGTCGGCGCCTCGGCGGCATGTGCCTCCGAGACCTGTTCCGTGGGCACCGAGGAGGCCTCTGCGGCAGGGGCCGCGCCAGCAGCGAACTTCTCCTTCTCCACGCCCTGATTCAGTACCACGGCGAGATTGCGTCCGGTGGCGTTGATCACCGTCGCGAGACGCTGTGCCGGTGCCTGGATCAGGTACAGCAGCTTGGAGAAGAGCTCTTCCTTGCCGGGGAGGTTCGCCAGATCAACGATTTCGCTGACCGTGATGACCTTGCCATCCACAATGCCCAGCTTGAACGTGAATTCCGCGTTCTCCTTTACCCAGGTCGACAGCGCCTTCGCGAGCGCCACTGGATCACCCGAGGTGTAAGCGACCGAACTCACGCCCTTCAGGCCTTGCAACGCCTGCTCCACCTTGGTGCCCTGGGAGCTACGTGCTGCCAGCTTGTTCTTCACCACGTGGTACGACCCACCTGCCTCGCGCACTGCTTTGCGCAGCGCGAAGTCCTTGGAAGCGGTCAGGCCCGTGAAGGTACCGATGATCGCCGAGGTGCTGTTTTCGAGGTCGGCCGCGAGTGCCGCAACCTTTACGTTCTTCTGTGCTTTGGTCAATGCCATGGAAACCAGCCTTTTAGCTGCTAGCTGTCAGCCGCTAGCTCAATCTGTGGCGCAACACGCCGGGTACTGTATTCAGCAGAAGGAAGCTCCCCGCTGAATGCTCAACTACTTCGCTGCGACATCGGCCGTGGCTGCCTCGAGCTCAATGCCCGGGCCCATGGTCGACGACAGCACAATCTTCTTCACGTACTTGCCCTTGGCCGCTGACGGCTTCGCCTTCATGACCGCGTTCACAACAACCAGCGCATTTGCCTCAAGCTTGTCGGGAGAAAAGGAGAGCTTGCCCACGGGAACATGTACCAGCGCCGTCTTGTCGGCGCGGAACTCCACTTTACCGGCCTTGATTTCGCGGATCGCGCCTGCTACGTCGGTTGTGACGGTGCCCGTCTTCGGGTTAGGCATCAGGCCGCGAGGGCCCAGGACCTTACCGAGCCGGCCCACCGAGCGCATCATGTCCGGCGTTGCGATCAGCGCGTCGAACTCAGTCCAGCTTTCCTTCTGGATCCGCTCAACCAATTCTTCTCCGCCAACGAACTCCGCCCCGGCTGCTTCGGCCTCGCGCTGCTTGTCGCCGGAAGCGATGACCGCGACCACCTTTGACTTTCCGCCGAGGCCATGTGGCAGGATGACCGTGCCACGAACCATCTGGTCGGCATGACGCGTGTCCACACCCAGGCGCAACGTGAGGTCGACCGTCTCGTCGAACTTCGCGTACTTGGCCTTCTGCAGCAGCGGAATTGCTTCGCCAATGGCGTAGGGGCGCTTCTCAACGAGCGCACGCGCCTTGGTCAGATTCTTGGAGATCTTACGAGCCATACATATCCTTGTCTGCCACCCCTTAGGTTTTCAGTCGCTCGACTGAGGGCATGCGCTGTTCCGCATGGGCGTGGTCTCGACCTGTGTCGCGGAGGTTGTCCGCACAACCCTTCTATTATGTCGAAGACGGGAAGACAGGTCAAGCCGCCATTCTCCAGAGGGGTCACCGACGAAAGCTGTCAACGGGGTCCGAGCCCAGGACCCACATGCCTCAGTGGCTCCAGCGCTCGCTTCCTCACGGAGCACCCTCCCTTTCGGTCATCGCCGGCGCAAGTCTGGGCAGCTTCTCAAACGCGATACACGCGCGGGCATCAAGCTCCCACCCACGTAGGTGCTCGTCGGTTACAAGGTCGATCTTGGGGCTGCCCGGGCGACGGAAATACCCCACCCCAGGCTGTCCAACGTCTTGCCTCACCACCAGGGCGGCGAGCGGTGGCCACCTCTTCAGATCGCAAAGGTGAGAGATCGCAGCCAACGGTCCCCCAAGCCGCCGCGCCTCGGCGGCCACTCCAGCCCGCTGGATCAGCGCGCTGTAGCTGATCAAGTACCCGCCGGGCGCAAGCTTCGGTTCCCGCGGTAGACGCTTCCGCCGCGCCTCCCAGAAGTGATCCAGAAGCGCCTGCAGCAATTCCTGCGTCGTGTCTACATGCCTATCCATCTCCAGAGCTTAGGCTCAGATCCGCGCTGACTCCAACACAAAGCCCTTCCGCTTGCCCTTTCTATTTACCCTCCGGGCGAGAACTGCTTGTAATAGCGCCCGTCCGGATTTGACTGGAGAAAGCTCTTGACGCGCCACGAAACCCTGACGTACCTTGAATCAGCGAGGCGAAGAAATGGCGAAAGCGGTACAGCAGCCCAGCTCGGCCCTCTTTCCCATCCTTCCCTCCCGGCCCGTGGGCATGGCGCGCCTGGCTGCCCAGTCCACGCACGCCGATGATGGTCACCTCATCGAGTTCCGCACCATGCGGGCGAAATCACTGCTGAATCGCTCTGTCAGCAAACGAAATCTCTCGCTCGAATGGTCAATCAACCCTTACCGGGGCTGTGAGTTCGCTTGCAAATACTGCTATGCCCGCTATACCCACGAGTTCCTGCAGCCCGAGAAGGTCGCGGAGATCCCCGTCGGGCGCTACGAGGGTCCGGAACAGCCGTGGGCCAAGGCCTTCGAGCGCGAGATCTATGTCAAGGAAAATGCCGCCTGGCTGCTTGAGCAGGAACTCGGCCGCATCAATCCAGATCAAGAGATCGCCCTCGGCACAGCCACCGATCCGTACCAGCCCATTGAACGCCGCGCCGGACTCACACGCAGCATCCTCGAGGTGTTCAGCCGTCGCTCGGGTTACCGGCTGGGAATCATCACGAAATCCAACCTGATTGTGCGCGATATTGACCTGCTGTCCCGCATCGCGGAGCGCAATACCCTCGTTGTTCACATCACCGTCACTACGGCCGATGCTGCTCTTGCGCGGAAACTCGAGCCGCGTGCGCCCCGGCCCGACCTGCGCTTTGCCGCCCTCCACCGCCTGCGCGAAGCGGGCATCACCGCTGGTGTGCTCTGTTCCCCCCTGCTGCCCGGCATCAACGATGCCGAATCCTCCATCGACCAGGTTGCGGTACGGGCTGCTGGAGCACGGGCCAGCTTTCTTGCTGCACATTCCCTGTTTCTGAAGTCGTGCTCGCGTCCCACCTGGCTGAGCTTTGTTCGCGAGCACTTCCCCCATCTGGTCGGTGACTACGACCGCCGTTTCGCCAACGCTGATTTCGCGGATGGTCCATACCGCCGGCAGATGGCGACCGTCTTACAGCGAATCTGCAATCGCCACGGCCTTGCTCCGCGATCTACGGATGCATTGGTCACGCGTGACGTTGGCGCCCACCTGAAACAACGCCCCAAACGGGACGCCTGTTCCTCTGGCAGTCAAGCTCTCCTCTTCGCGTGACTCTGCATGAAACTGAGCCTGCTGATGCGTCGGCTGTCCAACTGCTCAGGATGGCGAGGAATCGGTACGTCGCCGTGTCGCCTCTACAGTCCGCCCAATCTTCCGTGCTGATTGCACTAACAGGTCGATCTCTCGGCGGAAAGGCATCGATAGAGCCGCTCCATGCCGCGTCACAGACAGACCAGCAGCAGCGGCGGCAAACCGGGCGGCCACCTCCGGTGAGTTGCCCTCGGCAAGCGACATCGCAAACGCACCACAAAAGGCGTCCCCGGCACCCGTCGTGTCTACAACAACTCCCGGCCTTATAGCTTGAATGTCCACCGGCTCGCGCGCGCGCCCACAAACCAGCGAGCCCCGCTCGCCAAGTGTGACGATCACCTCGCCGCAACCTTGATCCAGCAAGATTCGCGCCGCCGCTCTTGCCTCATCCCACGTCCCTACAGGCAGCCCCGTTAATTGACTCGCTTCAGTCTCATTAGGAATGAGGTAGTCCACCAAGGGACATAGCTCAGGAGGGAGACCATGAGGCGGTGCCGGCGCCGGATTCAGAACTGTCTTTACCCCGGCCTTCCTGGCGATCCGCAGGCCCCGAAGCACAGCAGCCATCGGAATTTCCAGTTGAACGACAAGGACAGCTGCCTTCTGGATATCCCTCTTCGCCGCTTCAACGTCATCTTCCGAGAGAGTCCCGCAAGCTCCGGAAGCAACAATGATCGCGTTCGCTCCGGTGTTTTCATCAACCAAAATGGCAGCTGCCCCGGTTGGTTCCTCGGTCATCTTTACAAGCGAATCATTGATCCCCTCCGCCCGCCAAACAGAGCGGGCGAGATCAGCAAAGTGATCTCGCCCGATGGCGGTCAGAAAGGTGACCTGGGCGCCGGCACGGGCTGCCGCCACAGCCTGGTTCGATCCCTTGCCCCCCGGACCGAGCAGGAAACCACTTCCAATCAGCGTCTCACCAGAAACGGGGATCCGGGGTGCCCGGTAAACCGTGTCGACGGCAAAGCTGCCAAGAACGAACACTCGTGCACTCATGAGTCATCCTAACGTCCCTAAAAGGAAAAGGCGCTCAGAAGTCGCAGTCGTCTGCGGTTCTGAGCGCCTTTCGTATTTTGTGTAGCTGTTAGGCGACGACTTCCAGCCCCATGGAGCGAGCTGTTCCGCGAATCGTCTTCGCCGCAGCCTCCACAGACGCAGCATTCATATCCGGCATCTTCTGCTTGGCGATGTCCAGGATCTGCGCCTCGGTCACTTTTCCGATCTTGTCTTTGTTTGGCGTACCGGAACCCTTCTGCACACCGGCAGCTTTCATCAGAAGCACGGGAGCGGGAGGTGTCTTGGTGATGAAGGTGAAAGTGCGGTCCGCGTAGACAGTGATAACGACAGGGATCGTCATGCCTACAAGGCCGGGATCCTTTGTCCGGTCGTTGAACTGCTTGCAGAATTCCATGATGTTGACCTGGGCCTGACCAAGCGCTGGGCCGATCGGGGGTGCGGGGGTAGCTTTGGCGGCCATCACCTGGAGCTTGACGTAGCCGTTGATTTTCTTCGGTGCCATGATGAATCCTTCTTGTGCCGCGGGCAAAGGCCCGCTGAATTTGTACTACGGCAGGAGCTGGAAGGTCCGGTGAAGCGGCCGGGCTGTGGCTCCTGAAACTCTTAAAACTTCTGGCTGCAGCTACTCCTCAGCCTTTTCCACGCTGGCAAACGAGACCTCGGTGGGCGTCGGGCGGCCAAAGATCGAGACCATCACCTTGAGGGTCTGCTTATCTTCGTTGATGTCGTCCACTGCCCCGTTGAAGTTGGCGAACGGTCCCTCGGTGATGCGCACCTGCTCACCCTTCTCGAACTTGACCTTGAGCTTCGGCTTCTCCTTCGTGACGTCAGCGCGATTCAGCATGGCGTTGACCTCCTGTTCGGAGAGCGCATTGGGCTGATCACCCGTCTGAAGGAAGCCCGTGACGCGCGGTGTGTTCTTCACCACGTGCCAGAGATCGTTATCCAGAGCCATTTCAACGAAAACGTACCCGGGGAGGAAGACGCGATCAATCGTGTACTTCTTGCCGTTCCGCAGTTCTGTCGTTGGCTCCGTGGGGATCTCAATCCGGCCTACACGGTCCTCAAGGTGGTACGCACGGACGCGGCTCTCAAGAGACTCCTTCACCTTCCGCTCGAAACCCGAGTAGGCGTGGATGATGTACCACTTGAAGTTATGCCCGGGGCCTTCCGGCGGAGCGACTTCCTCGCCTTCGGCTGCAGGCTGGGCGTCAGCCTCCGTTGTTCCATTGTTCGGAGCAAGGCCGTCGGCTACAGTTCCAGCGTCGAAGGCCTCGGTCTCGTTGGAGCCCTTGAGCTCCTGCTCATCTTCATGTATTTCGTTTGCCATAAGCGAATCTCGTACTATGTGGAGCGGGTTTAGTGGCCGGTCATCTTTAACAGCAACTTGTCGATGCCGCGGCCAATCGTCTGATCGACGACCATGAAGTAAGCCGCAAAGAGAAACACGGTCGAGATCACAATGATGGTGTTGGTCCGCACCTCTTCACGTGTGGGCGTCACAACCTTGTGCATTTCCTGACGGGTATCGCGAAAGAACTGAAGAAGACGCTGCGGCCCGGAAGGCGGACGCATCACTCCTGTGCTCTGCGAAGTACTCTCGACTACGGCGGCATCGGCCATGGTGTTGCTCCTGATTATCTTCCCGTTTCGCTCAGGAAGACCGAAGTGCTACGAGAAACTCCCGGAGATCCGGGGAATGCTGGCAGGGGAGCTCGGATTCGAACCGAGAAGTTCGGTTTTGGAGACCGACAGTTTAACCGTTGAGCTTACTCCCCTGTGAGGAGCGGGGTGGAGCACCGGGTCTTGTGGCGTAGAGGCTCAAAGCGGCCCCCTACAACACGAACCTGAGCCCCGCCTCCTTAGTCCTACTTCGTTTCCTTGTGATCGGTGTGCTTGCGGCACGTGTTGCAAAACTTGGAGAACTCGAGACGACCCGTCGTGGTCTTCTTGTTCTTGGTGGTCGAGTAGTTCCGGTTCTTGCAAACCGGGCACTGCAGGGTAATGATCTCGCGCATGATGTTCTCCTAAGTATGGCCAGCCACCTCGGCTGGCAAGCAGCTTGTCCGGTTGAGCCTGACACGCCGCGACGCAGGGTAAGGTACCCTGCTGATAGCAATCCCCGATTGTTGCGGGGCCAGACGCACGCTCTTACCCATGCGCCTCCCTTCATTATCCACGATCTTTGTGGTTTCGGAAAGCCTCCGCTACAGCTCTCCGCTTTCAGCGGACCCGGCCAGCCCCCGAGGAGCTCGACCGCACACGCCGCCGCACTTCCGCAAATTGCATCAGGATAAAGTTGTCGGTCATCCCCGCAAGGTAGTCAGCGATCACACGGGCCAGCCCCTCGGTCTCGATCTCGGCAAAATACGCCTCGGGCAGCTCTTCCGGCTCTGCCGCCCAATACCCGAACAGCTCCGTAATGACGTCTTCCGCCTTTTTGTGCTCGCGCTCCAGCTCCGGACAGGTGTACAGCCTGTCGTACAGGAACTGCTTCTCCTCCCGCCGCTCAGCCTCGACCGTAGGTGAGAACACCGCCACCCGTCCCAATCCTCGGATCCCGGTCAGGTCCTCGGCTCGGCTCTCGAGGACGTTCCGCGCCGTGTTTTCAACCAGATCCACCACCAGGCGCTTTTGCATTGCCTGCAGCGCGTCGTGGAAGACATATTTCTCCTCAGCCCGGGGATGTGCCGCTCGAACAGCCCCGAAGCAACGGCCGAGAAGGCCAACCCGGTCGCAGATATCGCGCACGTCCAGTAATCCGGACTCCACACCGTCGTCCAGATCCGCTGTCAGATAGGCAATTTCGTCGGCCAGGTCGATGATCTGCGCTTCAAGCGGTGGACTCTGATCCAGGAAATACGCCCCCAGTTCCGGATGCTGCGCCACCGTGTAATCCCGCGAGTGCTTCACGATCCCCTCGCGCGTCGCAAGTGTCAGGTTCAAACCGCGGTGCCCGGCATACCTCTGCTCAAACTGCTCCACGATACGCAACGCGTGCAGATTGTGGTCGAAGCGGAGCCCATGGGCCTGCAGGCAACGGTCCAGCGCGCGTTCCCCGGCATGCCCGAACGGCGGATGACCAATGTCGTGTACCAGCGCCAGGGTCTCGGTCAGCTCTTCATTCAAACCAAGAGCCGAAGCGATCTGGCGGGCTACCTGCGCCACTTCCATCGTGTGTGTCAGCCGGCTGCGGAAGTGATCTGACGCCCGGCTCGTGAACACTTGCGTTTTGCCAGCCAGGCGGCGAAAAGCACGTGACCAGACCACACGATCCCGATCCCGCTCGAACGGTCCGCGTCTATCACCTGCGGGCGCCGGGAAGGCACGAACCGCCAGGCTCTCCTGCTCGGCCCCGAAAACCCCAAACCTGTGGAGGTCAATGTGCATCACCAAAGAGTCTAGAGCACACACCAGGTACCGGCAGCGGGCAGCAGGTCAATCCGTGGCCCATGAAAGTCACGACGAACAGGAACGGGAAAACGGCGACATCAGGTCGACGCTCCCGTTGAGCTCCTGGTTGAGCGCTACTTACCCGGCCCATTCCCCGCGTGCGCCAGACGCACGCGCGCACTCTCCAGATCGTGCTGCGTCCTGCTCACATCTGCAGGGTCAGCCTCTGGCGGCAGGGAGGTTGCGTACTGATTGACAGATTTCTCCCACTCCGTCACCGCTAGCGAGAGCTTGCCATTGTGAGCGTAAATCTCACCCATATGCGCCAGGATTGAGGGGTCCGACGGCATCCGAAGTACCGCCTTGCGCGCCGTATCCTCCGCCAGGGCGTAGTTGCCCTGCTTGAAGTACGCCCACGCAAGCGAGTCCAGGTACGCCCCGTTCTGTGGGTCGAACCGCACGGCCTTTTGCAGCATGGCGGTTGCCTGATCCAGCTTCACACCCCGCTCCACGAGCATGTAGCCATAGTCATTTTGCGTGGCCGCATTCTCTGGATCTATCGCCAGCGCCTTGTGGAACTGCTCCTCCGCCTGGTCATACAGCTTCTCGCGTTCAGCGATCGAGCCGCGGAAGTAGTAGATGAAAAGCTTCTCTTCGTTCTTCTGCGCGACGGCTTCCGCCTTGTCGAGCGCCTCCGAGGCCTGCTTCCAGTGCTTGTTCCGCGACTGCATGTCCGCGATCGTCACAAAGGTGTCCCGGTCGTCCGGAGTGCCTTTCAGCTGCGCCTGGGCCAGCTTCAAGCCCTCGTCCAGCCGCCCGTTGTCCGCTAGCTGACGGGCATACATCAACTGGACGTCATGCACATCCGGCATCACCTTGGCCGCTGCCGCGGCAGCATCCAGGGCCGCCTTCCATTGGTGCGCATCACGATACGTGTCGACCACACCTTCGGCGCCGCGCGCCTGGTATTCGCCGCCGAGTTGCTCCAGTTGCTTGTAGGTCGCCACGGCATCGTCGTATCTGCCCGACTCGCGATACACCACCGCCAGGCGGTCCAGAAACAGCGCTCGATTGCTCTGGTCACCGTTCTCGTACTTGCCGGTGGGCGAGGTCGTCGATGCCAGCGCCGCCTTCATCGTACGGATGGAGTCGTCATACCGGCCCAGAGCGTCGTAAGTCAGCGCCTCGTTGTAGCTCAACTCCAGGTTGTCGGACACCAGGCTCTCGGCCTTTTTGAGCGTCGTGAGCGCCTGCTCATAGTGCCCCTGCTGCCGCTGGATATCGGCCTCCCGAATCAGGGACTGCGCATCCTGCGGATCAGAACCAAGGATCTGGCCATAGATTTTGGCCGCCGCGTCCATCTGTCCCGAGGCCTGTAGCGCCGAGGCGAGCCCTCGCTTCGCATCCGTATTATCCGGATCGGCCGCAACTGCGGCCTGGTACGCCTTTGCGGCATCCTTGGGCTGTTTCAGCTGGTCGTAGATGTTGCCCAGCGCAAAGTTCATGCGCGGCGAACGGTCCTCAGCCGGCACGTCCGCCAGCGTCTTTGCCGCTTTGTTAAGGTTGCCCTGCTCCGAGTACAGGCGCGCAATATTCAGCACCACCTCTTCGGAGTTTGGATCGATCTTCTGCGCCGCCTGAAACTGGGCTTCTGCTTTGGCCGAGTCGTGGCTCAACCCATATAGCTGTCCCAACAGCAGGTGGGTCTCCAAATCGTTCGGCTTCAGCCGCGCAATCGTCTCGTATTCCTTGATCGCAGCACCCAGCATCTCCTGCGTCTGCGGGCCCGCAGCCTGCCGATCATCCAGCGATCGCAGGTAGACCCGGCCCAGCAGCGTGTGCGCCTCAACATCGTCCGGGTGCTTTTTGATCTGATCCTGGGCTGCGGTTACCGCCTCGCGGATGCGTCCCAGCCGGAAGTACAGCATCGCCACGCCGTCCTGCAGTTGCGGCGAGTCCGGATCCGCTGTCAGTGCCAACTTGTACTGTTCAATCGCCTGCGTCGCCAGGTCCTGCCGGCCATTGGCCAGAAATTGCTGCTCATAAATCTTGGCCAGACCATAGTGGTAATACGCACCCGCGCGGTCCGGAGCAGCCTGCGTCGTTCCCGCAGCCGCGGTCGCTGGCGTCCTGGACTGAGCATGGGGTGCCGGCGCAAAAAGCAGAGCGCAGGTGAGAGGAAGAAAGGAGGCGCGGAAACGAACAGTCATGGGCGGTGGGATCCTGGTCTCGGGTGCGCGTCTGATTCTCTATTTAGACGGTACTCTACACGCTTTGGATGCGAGTTGCCCTACCCATCGGAGTGTTACCCCAACACCGTGCATTGCGACGCGAAACGTTTGTTGGCCCCACGCATCGGCTGGGTTGGCGCTGCGCGGTGGCCAGGGTTGGCGCTGCGCGGGTGAACCCACCCAGATGAAATCCTTCGCCCTATCTGCGGATGCCGCGTCGGCTGCTGTGTGGGGTCAGGCTTGCGGGCCCAGCAGTTCCAAGCCATCAAAACAGCATGCGGACCGCGATGCCGAGCACCCCGAAGCCCCTGCGAACGCGCAGCGCGGCGATTACCCATGCCGGAAGTGCCGCACCCCTGTAAACACCATCGCGACGCCCAGCCGATTCGCCGCCTCGATCACCTCGGCATCCCGCACGGAGCCCCCCGGCTGAATCACCGCGGTTGCGCCGGCCTTGGCCACCGCCTCCAGCCCGTCGGCAAACGGGAAAAACGCATCGCTTGCCGCCACGGTCCCTTCCAACGGCAGCACCGCCTTCATCGCACCGAAACGGGCTGCGTCCACCCGACTCATCTGCCCCGCACCCACACCCACTGTCTGCCCAAAACCGCCCTGCTCCCGCGCATACACCACCGCGTTGGACTTCACGTGCTTGCACACCCGCCAGGCAAACAGCAACGCCGCCATCTCGGGCTCGGTCGGCTTGCGCTCTGTGACAATCCGCAGCGCCTCCGGCGACACCGGCGCATGATCCTCGTTCTGCACCAGGTAGCCACCAGAGATGGACTTCACCACTCTCCCCACGTCGGCGGGCGCAATCCGCAGCACGCGCAGGTTCTTCTTGGCGCCGAATGCCTGCAGGGCTTCCGGTGTAAAGCCCGGAGCCACGATCGCCTCCACAAAGAGCTTGGCAATTTCCGCCGCCGCAGCCCCATCCACTTCGCGGTTGCTCCCGATCACTCCGCCAAACGCAGACACCGGATCCGCCGCAAGCGCCCGCGCGTACGCCTCTGCCACGGACGCACCCAGCCCCGCACCACAGGGATTCGTGTGCTTGATGATCGCGACAGCTGTCTCGTCAAACTCGCTGGCCAGCGCCCAGCAGGCGTCCAGATCAACCAGGTTGTTGTAGCTAAGCTCTTTTCCCTGCAACTGCTCCGCATTCGCGATGCCTCGCTCCGAGCCGTCCGTATACAGCGCTGCGCTCTGGTGCGGGTTCTCCCCATAGCGCAGGGTCATCTTGCGCGGAGCCACTACCCGCAGCGTCTCCGGCAGCACGGTGGTCGCAGGACCTTCCGCCCCCGCCGAGGACGCCTGGGCGCGCGTCTCCAGCGTCGAGGCAATCGCCGCATCGTAAGCCGCCGTGGTCGCAAAGGCCGCCCGCGCCAGCCCCCACCGCGTCGCCGCACGCAACGCCCCGTCACTGGCCCGAAGCTCCTCCGCCAACGCCGGATACTGCGCCGCACTCGACACCACGGCAACATCCTCAAAGTTCTTCGCGGCCGACCGCAGCATCGACGGCCCGCCGATATCAATGTTCTCGATCAACTCCTCCAGCGGAACACCCGGTCTTGCCGCCGTCTTCTCAAACGCGTACAGATTCACCACCACCATGTCGATCGCCGCAATTCCATGCGCCTCGGCCGCCGCAACATGTTCCGGCTCCGACCGCCGATGCAGGATCCCGCCGTGCACCATCGGGTGCAGCGTCTTCACACGACCGCCCATCATCTCCGGGAAGCCCGTCAACTCCGCGATATCCCGCACGGCCAGCCCGGCATCCCGGAGCGCCTGGGCCGTTCCCCCGGTCGATACCAGATCGATATCCAACTCCGCCAGCACTCGCCCAAACTCCACCAGACCCGTCTTGTCCGTCACCGACAACAACGCCCGCCGCACTACCTTCTGCCCGTCTTGATCATTCATCGCCCTCTGATTCTAACGACCCAAACCCTTTGCTCTCCTTTGCCCTTCTTCGCCCCGCTTTCGTCCCCGCTCATCTTCTGTGGGAATCCCGCTGTTAGCCGGCAAGCCATCCCGAACCAACACACACCCTCTACAATGTCCCCATGCTTGACCTCGCTTTCGTGCGGGCAAATCTGCCGCTGGTCGAAGACAAACTCCGCCTTCGCGGTACCGACCCCGCCCTCCTCGGCGGCTTTGCCGCACTCGACACCGAACGCCGCACTGCCATCACCGAACTGGAAACACTTAAGGCCCAGCGCAACGCGCTCTCGCAGGAGTTCGGCAGAATCAAGCGCACGGGCGGCGACACCGCCACCATCAGCGAGCAATCCTCCACGATCAAGTCCCGCGCCGACTCCCTCGAGACGGCTGCGGCCGAGCTCGACGCCCGCCTCCGCACCCTCCTTGAAGCCCTTCCTAACCTCCCCGCCGACGACGTCCCTCCCGGCACCTCCGAGCTCGACAACCAGCTCGTCAAGACCTGGGGCGAAACCCGCACCTTTCCCTTCCCCGCCAGGCCGCATTGGGAGCTCGGCGAAGCTCTCGGCATCCTCGACTTCGAGCGAGCCGCCAAGATTTCCGGCTCGCGCTTCGTCGTCTATTTCGGCATCGGCGCCCGTCTCGAGCGTGCTCTCTCCAGCTTCATGCTCGACCTCCACACCCGCGAACACGGCTACGTCGAGGTCCTCCCGCCCGCCCTCGTCAACTCGCGCTCGCTCTTCAGCACCGGCAACCTCCCCAAATTCGCCGACGACCTCTTCCACGCCGACGACAAGGGCCCCTACATCCCCGGCCAGTTACAAGACAACGATCACTGGCTCATCCCCACCGCCGAGGTCCCCGTCACCAATCTCTTCCGTGACGAAACCATCGACCTGACGCAAGGCCCTCTATCCTTCACCGCCTGCACCCCCTGCTTCCGCTCCGAAGCCGGCACCTACGGCAAGGACATGCGCGGCATGATCCGCCACCATCAGTTTCAAAAGGTAGAGCTCGTGAAATTCACGCGCCCCGAGGACTCCGCCGCCGAGCACGAAGCCCTCACCTCGCACGCCGAAACCGTCCTCGAGCGCCTCGGCCTTCCCTACCGCCGCATGCTCCTCTGCGCCGGCGACATGGGCTTCTCGGCCGCAAAAACCTATGACCTCGAGGTCTGGCTACCCGGCCAGAACACCTACCGCGAAATCAGCTCCTGCTCCAACTTCGGCGATTTCCAGGCTCGCCGCGCCAACATCCGCTACAAACCGGTCGGTGCCAGGAAAACAGAGCACGTCCACACCCTCAACGGCTCCGGTCTCGCCATTGGCCGTACCTACCTCGCTGTCCTCGAGAACTACCAGCAGCCGGACGGCTCGATGCGCATCCCCGAGGTCCTCATCCCCTACATGGGCGGCGAAACCCTCATCACCCCCCAGCTGCTGGGCAAGCCCGCTCTACAGAAGGAGCTCCCCAAGTGACGCCCTCGCCACTCGCCAACCCGCAGGGCCAACGCGAAGCACCACCCTCACCCAGGGCGGAGCGGCAGCAGCAACCCAACCTCCTTCACCGTTACCTCTTCTGGACCTACGAGCGAGGTAGTTTCCACTACGACGTGATGGTCACGCTCATCCTGCTCTTCCTCTTCATCGCCCCGCACTTCATCGACTTCCATGACCGTCCCATCCCCGAAGTCCCCAATCGCTCCTCCGAGATCCTCGTCCGCATCAACGGCACACAAAACGGCAAGTCGCGCTTCACCTATGAAATCAGGGCCGAAGACCTCCACGATGTCCGTTCGGACACGGAGCTCCAGGCCCGCGTCACCGAAAAGGTCGATGAGATCGCCCCCGGCGCCCAGGTCATTGCCGTCAAACCAGTCAAGGATCCCCACGGCCGCACCATCGCGTACGACGCTACGGTCCTCCGCTGAATCCAAGCCTCTGGAGTACGACATGCCATCGAAGCACCTCACCCCTGTCATCCTGAGCAAAGGCCCCCGCTCACAAACGCCCGTCATCCTGAGCAAAGGCCCCCGCCCACAAACGCCCGTCATCCTGAGCGCAGCGAAGGACCTCCGTATTCCCTCGGGGCGCCACTACCACCTCCTCACCGCCGCAGCCCTCCTCACCGCCACCCTCACGCTCGCTCCCGACCTCGACGCGCAGTCCCCCCAACTGGCGGCCGTCTTCACCCAGATGGACGCAGCCAGCAAACGCTTCCAATCCGCCACAGCCGACGTCCAGCGCGACAACTACGAGCGCGTCGTCCGCGAGACCACGGTCCAAAAGGGCACGATCTACATCGACCGCACGAAGGGCGGCATGGAGTTCGGCGCCACCGTCGCCGACGTCGACCCGGGCGGCAAAGCCGCAGCGGCACCCTCCCGCATCGTCGCCTACACTGCCGGCACCCTGCAGATGTACACGCCTGCCGAAAAGCAGGTCGACGTCTTCAAATCAGGCGCCAACCAGAACAAGCTTGAAGGCTACTTCGCCCTGGGCTTCGGCGGCACCAGCCACGACCTCCAGGCCAGCTGGAACATCACCGACGCCGGCCCCGAAACCCTCTCCGAAGGCGGCCAGCAGGTCAAAACCGAGAAGCTCATTCTCGTCAGCAAGGACCCCGCCGCACAAAGCACCTTCAAGCAGATCACGCTATGGCTCGACCCAGCCCGCGACGTCAGCCTGAAGCAACTCTTCGAAACACCGTCCGGCGATCGCCAGACCGCCACCTATTCCAACATCAAACTCAACGCCAAACCCAACAAGTCCGCATACAAAATCCCCACCGGCAAAGGCATCACCGTCGTCCCCCACTAAGGCAAGACGTTCCTTGTCAGCATCATGCGAGTTTTAGGGACTGATGGCTGGTGAGCTACCTGTCAGCGTTCAGCTTCTTCACCAATTCGCTTAGCTGGCCTTGGACGTTATCTCGGTCTGCTTGTGCCGTTCTCAATCTGCCTTCAGCATCTTGTAGCTGCTCCGATGCCGCTGCCTCCAACACGGTGGATTTCCGCAGCCCCTCTCTGAGCTCGTTGAGCCTATCGACCATTTCCTGCTCCGGTTTTGCTGTCCTATCTACCGCGCCTTGCATTCTGGCTACCTCCGCTTGGGCAGACGTCTTATCGACCTGCATCTGGGTGACCCTGCATCTTGCAGGTTGTCTCTCCTCTGAATGGCACGGTCAAGGGTTGTCTGGGTTACTTGAAGCTCTGCCAGCAACAACTGAAGCGTCGTACCCGATCGCATATCACGGTGAATCGCCCGCAGTTCCTCAAGGATTCTCTGCTGAATTTCCATGTCCGGCTTAGTCGTTTGGCTGGATCCCGAACTGGCGAGGAGGCCCAGAACCAACAGCAAGCGTGCGCTTTTCATGCCACATTCTCTGTTTGCGGTATCGGCGACGACAAGCGAAAACTCCGACAGCGCTCATAGACGGTTCGTCGACAAGTCCTTCTGACTGCCACTCTGACAAGCGCCTGATCCAGAGCCAGCCGACACAGCCACTGCCGCCAGCAACAACACCACCGGGTACCCCTCCAGCACATACCGCGGCTCCGAGTTATCGATCGTCAGCAACAACCCCGACCGCAGGCACACATAGCCCACCATCGCCGCAGCCATCACGCCGTAGCCGCCCCACCCCGCTCGCCGCCACACCCAGAGGCCTCGCAGGGCCAACCCCAGCAGCGCCAGATTCAGCAGTCCGTACAAGAGCGCAAACGACGCAGCCCGCGGCCGCCGCGAAAAACTCCACCACCGCACCGGCATCTTCGGCAACAGCTCCGTCCGAGGCCGCAGCCACATGTCCCCCAGCCGCGCCAGCGGCATCACGAGGAATGTCCGCAAAGGATGCGCCCGTTCCCGCTCCCTGGCCAACCGCTCAAATGCCGCTTCCACCGCCGGCGTCGACGACGTCTCCTCGTTGTACCGCGCATAGATGGCCTCGGTCTCAGTCCGTTGCGCCGCACCATCGGTCGCCCAGGGCGGCAGATCCGCCGTACTCAGCGCCGACCCGTCATACTCCCAGTACACCCGCGCCGTATCGCCCAGCCCCACACCCCAGGTCCGGTACCAGCGCGCAAATCCCGTAGGCGCTGACTCCCCCGGATCGTTGGCATACTTCGGCGCCAGCGGCTGCACCACGTGGTAAACCCGCCAGTTCCGCGCCGTCCACACCCCAAGACACCCCACCACCAGCCCTGCAACCAGCAACACCCCCACCGCAGCACGGCTGCCCTGTCCAGCCAAGCCACTCTCCCCGTGCCCCCCATGGTTGTCATTCCCGAAGGGAATCCGCGTTTGCCTTCTTTCCTTGTCCACCTCCGAACGGGGAACCTGCTTCTCTTCCCTGCCCAGCCACTGTCGCCACGCTACCCACCCCATCACTGGCACTACCGCCCCACTCAGCAGAACGCCATCCGGCCGCAGCAGCGCAGCCCCACTCAGCGCCGCCCCAATGGCCCCAGCCCACCGCAACCCCCGGTCCCCACCCCGCAGAGCATCCCTCCACCCGGCAAGACCCCAGAAAGCCACCACGGCACAGAAGATCGACAGCGTCTCCGTTAAGGCCGCCGCCGCGTAGTTGGCCGTGAACGGACAAAGCGTCGCCAACGAGAGGCACGCCAGCCCCACCCGGGCCCCGAACAGCCGCTCCGCTAATCGCCCCAGCAGCCAGCAACCCAGCAGGTCTATCAACACCTGCACCCAGATCACTCCGAGATAATTCCCCGTCCCGAACAGCAGGAAACACAATGCCAGGAACAGCGGATACCCAGGCAATCGGATCAACGTCGCCCGCACCGCGCCGTTCTCCGTCAACCCGTACACGCCATGTGCCAGCACGTTATGCGCGAGATCGCCGTAGATCAGCGTGTCGCCCTGGAACCGAGGGTGAATCGCGGCAAAACCAGCGCGCAGCCCAAAGCCCACGAGCAACGCAGCCAACCACCCTCGTCCATCACGCCCCAGCCATCTCACGCCGTCCACTCTCACTCGCTTTCCTTCACCCTTCACTATGAACGCTTCACCCTCGCTCTCTCACTCCAAATTCCCTCCCCCACTCAGCCTTTGTTCGCGGTCATGTTACTTTCGTGCAGTTCTGCAAACCGCTGCCACGCCCCAAGATTCCTTCATGCGCGTCTCCCTTGCAGCCCTCGCCACCCAGCATCAGTCCCGTGCCTATGACATCCCGGTCGCCGTCCAGGTCAAGCCCTCCCGCGGCATGCCAGGCGAACACCACTACACCACCGACAGCTTCACCCTCCGCAATATGCTCAAGCGCCAGACCGACCTCTCCGGCCTCGTCATCGATCGCTTCATGACCGAACTCCGCTCCTCCTCCACCGCCCGTCTCTCCGGCGTGGAGCTGAACGACCGCACCCTCAAAGAGATCGGCTTCTTCGTCGACTAGGCCGCCACACGCGCAAGGTGAGGGCCGCCCACCCCAGGCCCTCACCACCCAACACCACCACCCCGCGCCAACCGCCTCACCGCCAACTGCTTGTTCGCCGCCCGCTTCTTCTCCGCCAGCCCCACCGCTGACCGCCCCACCGGCGCCCGCATTGACTCCCCCGCCTCCGCTCCATAGCATCACCTCTGAGGCACAGTTCCACCCCCTTGACGCCCGAAGAGAGCCAGCCCGGCGAGCACGACCGACAACGCAGGCCACGTAAGCCGCGCCAGCCCGGTAAGCCCGTCTTCTACGACCCCCAGCGCAAACGCTGGAAGCGCCTCCGTCGCATCTTTGATTCACTTGCCCTGGCGGGCGCCGTGGTCGGCATCCTGTTCGTCATTGGCCTGCTGCGCATGCGCCCCTTGCAGGCGCTCGATCTGCGTTCGGCCACCAAGCGCTACCGTGCACTCTCCAGCGCGCCTGTACCCGAGCTCAATCCCCGCGAAAAGCTCCATCACTCGCTCCATCGCCACAGCGATCTCAAGCCCTCCGACGTGGTCCTGAACCAGGGCGAAGGTCTGCGCGCCGCCTTCTACAACGACGTCGATCCGGCCAGCTACGCCTCCCTCAAGCAGCACGTCAAGCAGATCGACTTGCTCTTCCCCGAGTGGCTCCATGTCCTCGGCCCGGAAGGCGGACTCACTGCCTACTCTTCCGACAATCGGCCCTTTCCGGTGATCGACGGGGCAGGCGTTCACGGCGTCGATCGCGAAAACAAGGTCGTCAAGGCCATCACTGCCGACAAGGAAGACACCGAAATCTTTCCGTTGGTCAATAACTACAATCCGTTGACCAACACCTTCTCCGACGCTGTCGGTCCCTTCCTCAACAACGCCTCCGCTCGCGCCACGTTCAGCTCTCAGGTCGATGCCCTGCTCGCCGCCAACACGCGTTACCGCGGCCTCACCCTCAGCTTCCAGGAGGTTCCAACCGCCGCCCTTCCCGGCTACGGTGCCCTCGTGCAGTCGCTCTGGACCGACCTGCACAGCCGCAACCTGAAGCTCTACATCACCGTACCCATCGGCAACTCAGGCTACGACCTGGCCTTCCTCAGCGCCCACGCTGACGGTCTCGTGCTGATGAACTTCGGCGAGCATCACGACCGCACCGTCTCCGGTCCCGTTGCCTCGCAGGACTGGTTCGAGGACAACCTCAAAGCCATCCTCAAGATCGTCCCTCGCGAAAAAATCATCTGCGCTGTCGGCAACTACGGCTACGACTGGACCCTCCCGCTTCCCCCCGCCCCGCCCAGCCAGCCCCAGCCATCGCGAAGCGCCACCCGCAGCAGTCGCCTGGCGCCGCCACGCAGCGCCATCCCCACTCCACCCAAACCCGAAACGCCCGACGACGCACTCTCCGTCGCCATGATCTCCACCCAGGACGCCTGGCAACGTGCCTCCGACTCCGAAGCCAAGATCGAGCTCGACGACGTCTCCCTCAATCCGCACTTCGGCTACGACGATGAGGACGCCAAAGAGCGCCACCAGATCTGGTACCTCGATGCCGTCAGCGCCCTGAACCAGATGCGCGTCGCCCGCGCCCTTGGCCTGCAAACCTTCGCCCTTTGGCGTCTCGGCTTTGAAGACGCCTCCATCTGGCGCATCTGGGACAATCCCCTCTCGCCGGACGTCGTCGGCGAACTCGCGGACGTGGCCCCCGGCCAGGACGTCGACACCGAAGGCGACGGCGACATCCTCCGCGTCACCGGTCTTCCGCAGAACGGCCATCGCACCGCCGAGCTCGACGACGACAAGACCATCCCGGCACAGTACCTTTCCGTCATCAACGAGAGCATGGACAGCTTTCCGCTGCCCTACACGGTCACGCAGTACGGCTACCACCCCAAACAGGTGGCCATCACCTTCGACGACGGTCCCGATCCCACCTGGACCCCCAGAATCCTCGACATCCTCAAGCAGTACAAGGTCAAGGGCACCTTCTTCATGATCGGCGAGGTCGCGCAGGACAACGTCGGCGTCATGCAGCGCGTGTATCGCGAAGGCCACGAGATCGGCAATCACACCTTCACGCACCCGGATATCTCCGACATCTCCGAGCGCGCCGTCGATCTGCAACTTAACGCCACCGAGCGTCTCTTCGCCGCCAAGCTCGGTGTGCAGCCCGTCTACTTCCGTCCCCCGTACTCCATTGATCAGGAGCCCGACACCAATGACCAGGCCGCGCCCATTCAACACATCGAATCGCACGGCTACGTCATCGTCGGCAACAAGATCGACACCAACGACTGGGACGAACACCCCCGTAAGACCCCGCAGGAGATCGTCGACTCGGTCTTTCAGCAGATCAAGGACGCGGGCAACAAGACCTGGATGCGCGGCTCGGTCATCCTCATGCACGACGGCGGCGGTGACCGCTCCGCTACCGTCGCTGCCCTGCCCTCGCTTATCACCACGCTGCGCGCCCGCGGCTATGAGATCGTTCCCGTCTCGCAGCTCATCGGCCAGACCCGTGCGCAGGTCATGCCGCCCCTCACCGCGCGCCAGCGCCGCACGGCCCTGGTCGACTCCGTCGCCTTCTTCTTCATCGCCTTCTTCAACCACGTTGTGGTCTTCGTCTTCTTTGTCGGCGACGTCCTCATGAGCGCCCGGCTCATCATCATCGGTCTCTGCGCCCTCATCGACCGTCTCCGAACCCGCAGGAACTATGCGGCACCCGACTACGAACCCAAGGTCGCCGTCCTCATCCCTGCGTACAACGAAGAGCTCGTCATCGCCCGCACGGTTCGCTCCGTGCTGATGTCGAACTACAAGAACCTGCGCATCGTCGTCATCGACGACGGCAGCAAAGATCACACCTTCGACATCGCCACGGAGACCTACGCCAAAGAGATCGCCGAAGGCCGCGTGACCGTCCTCACCAAGCCCAACGGCGGCAAAGCCGAAGCCCTCAACTTTGCCCTGCAGCATCTCGACGAAGAAATCTACGTCGGCATCGACGCTGACGGCGTCATCGCGCACGACGCCATCAGCCGCATGATCCCGCACTTCGCCAACCCGCACATCGGCGCCGTCGCCGGCAACGCCAAGGTCGGCAACCGCGTCAATCTCTGGACCCGCTGGCAGGCTCTCGAATACATCACCAGCCAGAACTTCGAACGCCGCGCACTGGACCTCTTCGACGTCGTCATGGTCGTCCCTGGTGCCATCGGCGCCTGGCGCACCGCTGCGGTCAAAGCCGGCGGCGGCTACGCCCCCGACACCGTCGCCGAAGACGCTGATCTCACCATGAACCTGCTCGAGCAGGGCTACGCCGTCATCTACGAAGACCAGGCCCTGGCCTTCACCGAAGCGCCCGTCAACGCCAACGGCCTCGCCCGCCAGCGCTTCCGCTGGAGCTTCGGCATCCTGCAGGCCATCTTTAAGCACAAGGCTGCCATCCGCAATCGCGTGGCCATGGGTGCCTTCGCCCTTCCCAACATCCTCATCTTCCAGGTCCTGCTGCCGCTCGTCTCGCCGCTCATCGACCTCTTTTTCGTATTCGGCATCCTCCACTACTTCATCGACAAGCACTTCCACCCCGAAGCCGCCAACACCGCCGACCTCTACAAGCTCCTCACCTTCTTCCTGACCTTCCTCCTCATCGACTTCGCGGCCTCCGCTCTCGCCTTCCTGCTCGAGCGCAAGCACCCCGCCAGCAAAGGCGACGCCTGGCTCCTCGTCCACATCTGGGTGCAGCGCTTCACCTACCGCCAGCTCTTCAGCTACGTCCTGATCAAGACCGTAAAGCGCGCCATCGACGGCAAGCCCTTCAACTGGGACAAACTCGAACGCACAGCCCAGATGTCCAAGCAAACCGAACAGCTCACCACCTAAGACACTTCAGTTCGCGCTCATACGTCACCCGCTCACCCTGCAACCCCTCACCCTCTCACCCACTCACCCCCTGCCCCGTCATCCACTCCCTTTTCACTTGTCATCCCGAGCGAAGCGGAGGGATCTGCTTTCCCAGCGCGAGGGCCGCAGGCACAAGCCAGTAAGCCACCCGGCATCCAACCCGCCAGAGGCTCCCCGCATGGCACGCATCTTCATCACCGGCTCCTCCGACGGCCTCGGCCTCCTCGCCGCACAGCACCTCCTCGAAGAAGGCCACGAGGTCGTCGCCCACGCCCGCAATCCACAGCGCGCCGCAGACACCCGCCAAAAACTCCCCGCTGCCGAAGCCATCCTCACCGGCGACTTTGCCTCGCTCGCCGAGACCCGCGCCCTCGCCGATGCAGCCAACGAGCTCGGCACCTTCGACGCCGTTATCCACAACGCCGCCATCGGCTACAAAGAGCGCACCCGCAAACTCAGCGGGAACAATCTCCCGCAGGTCTTTCAAACCAACACACTCGCCCCCTACGTCCTCACGGCCCTCATGCATCGCCCCAAACGCCTCGTCTACGTCAGCTCCGAGCTCCACCGCAGGGGCGACGCCACGCTCGACGACCTCCTCTGGGAACGCCGCACCTGGAACGGCACCCGGGCCTATTCCGACACCAAGCTCCACAACATCCTTCTCGCCTTTGCCTTCGCCCGCCTCTGGCCCGGGGTGCTCTCCAACGCCATGGAGCCAGGCTGGGTGCCCACTAAAATGGGCGGTCCCAACGCCACCGGCGACCTCGACGCAGGCACCCGCACCCAGGTGTGGCTCGCCGCAAGCAGCGACCCGCAAGCCACCGTCACCGGCGATTACTTCTACCACCTGCAGCCCCGCAAACCCGCCGGCGCGACCCACGACCCCGCCCTGCAGGACAAACTCCTGGCGGCCTGCGCCCACCTGTCCGGCGTCAGCACTCCATCACCGGCCTAGCAAACGCAGAGAGAAAAGCCGCGAACGTGCCTGCCCCTCTCCTCCATGACGCCCCAGAGGCTCCCCTGATCTCAGCCTTGCGCTCCAATGCCCGTTGGGGTCCCCTTCTCCTTCTGCCTTTGCTGCTGCCGGTAGCTGCGGTGTACGCAATCCTCTACCGGGAGTCTTCCTCGATCCCGATCATCGATGACTTCGATGACCTCCTGGACTTCGCCCTCCAGCTCCACCATGCCCCTACGCTCGGACGCAAACTGTCGTTCGTGCTGTTCACGCAAACGGGCGATTACAAACTGATCTTTGAACATGCGCTTGTGGCACTGCAGCTTCTCTTGCTGCATCGCATCAGCTTTCTTATGCTGTTGTGGGTTGGCAATCTTCTCTTGCTGGCTGCCCTGCTCGTTCTCTGGCTCAATACCTTCCCGGAGACAAGCCACAAGTGGGAACGGGTCGCCCTCTTTCTTCCTGTCCCGTATCTCCTGTTCCAACTCAACTTCGCGGAGACCCTGGATTGGGCCCTTGGATCGCTGCAGAACATCGGTGTGGTCGCCTTCGGCCTGATCGCATTGCACTTGCTGCAGGGCAGCAGGCGCACGTACTTCCTTCTGGCGTGCTGCTTCGCGGTCCTTGCGGCATCGGCTTCCAGCAACGGGTTCGCCCTTGTGTTCGCCGGGGCATTGATTCTTTGGAAGAGAGCTCACCTCCGCAGGCTCGCTTGCTGGGTGCTCACCTTTCTTGCCTTCCTGATGGTGTATTGCGTTGGCTACCACTTTCCGCAGCTCTCCCCGGGTGGCGCCTCTTGGGCAGGCAAGGCCGTGTTCCTTCTCTCCTTCCTCGGCGCTGCAGCAGAAAACATGCACGGCCACCCGATACACCACGCGTCGGTCGTCTTAGGCTCCATCCTTCTGCTGGGTGTTGCCTTTGCGATCCGGGGCAGACGTCTCCGCCCGGCGGAGCTCTTTGGAGTGGCCAGCCTACTGTGGATCCTGATCACAGCGGCGATGGTGGCGAACGTGCGAATCAGCCTCGGCATGCAGCTGGCCTTGTCCGGTCGCTACAAGATCTACTCCGATCTCCTGCTTATCTTCACGTACCTGTTGATCGCTGGCCGGCTGAGAGACGAAGACCATCCACAGCGGCTGCACAGACTGCAAACAACAGCCCTGGTCCTCTCCGTTCTCCTCAGTGTGTCGTCCGATGTGCTGGGTCAACGCCTCCTGCACAAGCGCCGTATCGGCATAGAAGCCGCAATGCGCGCCTATCAGGCAGCGCCTGACTCCGCCTCGCCTGAGTACCTCCCCAGCACTGTCCCATCCGCTTGGGAATCAGCGGAGATGGATCATCAGCGACTTCAAATGACCCAGGCTGCAGCGGAAAAGCTGTATGTGATGCCGCGGAGGCCGGGCGCTCACGGGCAGAGCGCTGATCGCTGAGACATGCCTCGTTGAATCAAGCGGCTCTCGACCCTCGATACCTTTTGAGAAAGAACAAGGCTGGCAAAGCTACCACCACGGACCACACAAGCGGAGACATCAGCCATGGCAAGTTCGTCACTGCCTGCGTGTAGATGATTCGTAAGTTGCCCTTGATGAAGACGGGTGGCCGGCTGCGCAGAGCAGGCGGCATCGGTGGCAGGCCAGGATGCTGTGAACAGTGGAAATGCTCAAGGCGGACGTTGGAGGATCCTGTGAGCTGCAGGCAGGGACCTGTCATGTCCTCCGCGGTCCAATGGTCGATCAGGACGTTTCGCAGGGAGTGAAAGATGGAGTCGGCACCCTGGATTCCATAGCTCAAACCCTGTTCATGAACATTCAGAAGCTTCAGGTTCGTCAGTGAATCCCAGCGCGCGTCAAGGTAGATGCCTCCGGTATCGCCGGGGCGCTTCAGAAAATGCAGGAAGACACCATCCACGATGTCGTTTGAAGCCTGCCCTGCATGATCTGTGATGTAGTCCGATTTCAGGATGAGGCAATCGGCGGAGGCGCCCGCGCAATGCAGATTCTGCACGGTGCTGTCGAAGGACTTCATCACCAGCCCATGCGTCCCGCCGAGCGTCCAGATCCAGAGGTCCTTGACCGTCGCCTTTCTTTGCCCATCCAGCAGCACAGAGTGCTGGTCCTTCAACCCTGTGGTAAGTACAGAGACGTCCTCTAGTACCGATCCGGCGTTCGTTCCGAGCGCGCCATGGTTGGCCATCACAATGCCGAGCGGCGCCCTTCCTGCGAGTTCAGTGGCCACGACATAAGGTCCTGCATCCACACCCAGGTGCGTAGCCCGCAGCACACCGCTTCCGCAGATGGCGCCCCGGATCACCGTACCGTTCTCCAGACGGGTTGGGTCCGTCTCCGAGTCCGGGACCGGACGCCTGATACCAACAAGCGTCCGTGGGGAGTCCCACATGAGGGTGCGGCCACCGCATCCGCCATCGGCTGGCTCGAAAAAGGGCGAAAGGTACGCCGCATTGCCCAACTGGATTGCCCCCCAGGGCACGGTCGCCTGATAGGCACGCTGCAGCGCTCCGGCTGGCAACTCGCCCCGGACCGGGGAAGCGAACCACTCCGGTTGCGCCACGCGCAGTCCCCTCACCAGGCCGTTTCCACGGAAGATCTGCTGCTCAGGCGGAGCACTGATCTCTGCACCGTTCACGTCCAGGGTGCCATCGCTCAGTTGCCACGCGCCTGACGCCCCAAAGGTCACGCGCATGCCGCTGCGGAGTTGGCGCACTCCCCCAAGCTCCGTCGTTATCGGGTGATCGATGGTGACCTGGCACGTATGGTCGGGCAGAGGGTTGCACGCCCGCTCGAGTTCCTGCAGTGAGGTAAAGTGGCCCGACTGTGCGGCAGCTTGTCCTGCACTCGCTGTCGAGGAAAGAGCTGTCATCAAGGCGGCTGCGGTAAGGACGGAGATTGCTCTGATCAAGACGATTCCGATGTGAAGATGCCACTGTCTCTGGCAAGACCATCATCCCACTCCTCGTCCTGCGACGTGCAACAACCTACATAGGCCAACCCACGCGTCCGAGCCTCTGTCGCGGTTACACCGCCTCCCAGGCTGGGCATACATTCGCACCCGTCACTCAACACAGGAGTTTGCCAGGTGCGTCTCCGGTGCTAGGGTTAAAGCACCGTAAATGTCTCGTGTCCCGCTTGCATCGCATCCCTGTCTGCGCTGGAGCTGCCTCTTCGCTATCGGCAAAGCCGCTCTTCTCTGCGCCATCTTCCTCCCTGCCCGCGCGCAGCAGTCCTCCCCGGCCCCGATTGTCCAACCCGGCGCCCCCGGCCAGCCCTCCCGCACCCTGCCACCCGGCACCGCAGCCGTCCCCTCCCCCACCTCCCCGGCCGACATCAGCTTTATGCAGGGCATGGTCATGCATCACGGCCAGGCGGTCGAGATGTGCGCCCTCATCGCCTCCCACACCCACGACTCTCAGGTCATTTCGATCGGCCAGCGCATCGCGCTCTCCCAGTCCGACGAAATGCGCTTCATGCAACGCTGGCTCACCGATCGTGGCCAGCCCACCTCCATGGCTATGCCCGGCATGCCCGAGATGACAATGGACGGCAGTCCCATGCCCTCCATGCCCGGCATGCTCACCCCCGCGCAGATGACCGCCCTCCGCGCCGCTCACGGCCCCGCCTTCGACCACCTCTTTCTCACTGGGATGATCCAGCACCACGGTGGCGCCCTGGTGATGGTCCACGACCTCTTCGCCTCCCCGGCAGCCGGGCAGGACGCCGACCTCTTCAACTTCGCCACCGACGTCGACAACACGCAGCGCGCCGAAATCCGCATCATGCAATCCCTGCTCACCACCCACCCAGCCCCCACCACGGAGACCAGCCCATCAAAATGACTCGCCGCCCCGCCGCCCTCACAGCCCTCCTCGGCACCGCCGTTCTCCTCTCCGGCACCGTCGCTTCCGCGCACAAGCCCAGGGTCAAACCCGTCACCCCGCCGCCTGCCGCCACCACCGGCTCGGACCCCAACGATCCCCGCTCCTCGCTCAAGCCCGGTCTCTACGACGCCGGCGAGACCGCGATGAGCATGCAACACCTCGCCTTCCTCAAAAAGCCCGCTGCTTTCCAGATCAACGCCACCGACCCGAACGATCCGCTCATCCAGCAGACCCTCGACCAGCTCGGTGCCGGCAAGTCCAAGATGCCCGCAGCCATGCGCCCGGTCGTCGCCCAGCTCGCCTTCGCGAACTCCGACTTCGCCTTTGCCGGCAACACCCTCTTTCAGGGCAACTTCTACGGCGTCAACTTCTACGACATCTCGAACCCGGCCCAGACCAAGCTCCTCACCTCGCTCGTCTGCCCCGGCGGCCAGGGCGACGTCTCCGTCTACGGCCACCTGCTCTTCATGTCCGTGGAAATGCCCAACGGCCGCCTCGATTGCGGCACCCAAAGCTTCACCTCACTGGCCGCCACCCCCGCCGAGCGTGCCGAGGCTGCCAAAGCCGCACCGGAAGCCGACGCCACCGCCAAGGGCGACTCCAAAGAGCGCGCCGAATCCATCGAAAAGGCCGAAGGCAAAGGCAAGCCCGACGTCGACGAGCACAAGTCCCACACCCCGGCCGCCGAGGCCGAACGCTTCCGCGGCGTCCGCATCTTTGACATCTCTGACTTGAAAAACCCCAAACAGGTCGCCGCCGTCCAGACCTGCCGCGGCTCCCACACCCACACCCTCGTCACCGACCCCAACGACAAGGACAACGTCTACGTCTACGTCTCCGGGACCTCCTTCGTCCGCCAGTCCGAAGAACTCGCCGGCTGCTCCGACACGAAGGCCGACGACCCCAACACCTCCCTTTTCCGCATCGACGTCATCAAGGTCCCCCTCAGCACCCCGGGGGACGCCAAAATCGTCTCCAGTCCCCGCGTCTTCATCGACCCCCGCTCCGGCGCCCTCAACGGCCTCAACAACGGTGGTGCGCACGGTAAGGCTCCCGGCGACGCGCTCGCCAAGGTCGCCGACACCAACCAGTGCCACGACATCACCGCCTATAGCGCCATGGGTCTTGCCGCCGGCGCCTGCTCCGGCAACGGCCTCCTGCTTGACATCCACGACCCCGTCCACCCTAAGCGCATCGACGCCGTCAACGACCCCAACTACAGCTACTGGCACTCCGCCACCTTCTCCAATGACGGCAAAAAGGTCGTCTTCACCGACGAGTGGGGCGGTGGCATGCAGCCCCGCTGCCGTCCCACCGATCCCCTCAACTGGGGTGCCGACGCCATCTTCGCCATCGCGGACGACAAACTGAAGTTCGACGGCTACTACAAAATGCCCGCCGCCCAGGGGCCCACCGAGAACTGCGTCGCTCACAACGGCTCGCTCGTCCCCGTCCCCGGCCGCGACATCGAAGTCCAGGCCTGGTACCAGGGCGGCATCTCCGTCATGGACTTCACCGACCCCGCCCACCCGCAGGAGATCGGCTACTTCGACCGCGGCCCCATCGACCCCAAGAACCTCATCCTCGGCGGCGACTGGTCGGCCTACTGGTACAACGGCTACATCTACGGCTCCGAGATCGCCCGCGGCCTCGACATCTTCAAACTCACCCCCGGCAAATACCTCACCGCCAACGAGATCGCCGCCGCCAACCAGGTCAGCTACACCGAGTTCAACGTCCAGAACCAGCAACCCATCACCTGGCCCAACACCCTCCTTACCGCCCGCGCCTACGTCGACCAGCTGGCCCGCACCGAAGCTCTCCCCTCCGACCAGCTCAGCAAGCTGACCAAAGCCATCGAGGATGCCCAGAAACACGACCTCGACGACAAGCGCCGCAGCAAGCTGACAGAACTCGCCCCCACCCTCGATACAGCCGCAACCACGGCCAAAACGCCGGCCGACACCACCCGCCTCAAAAACCTCGCCACCATTCTCCGCAGCCCGGCCGCCTGACCCACCCTCACGACTCTCACTTCAACAACACCAAAAGGCCCGGATCCCCTCCGGGCCTTTACCTTTGGCTCTCGCCATCGCTTCGCCTTTGTCCTCCGCTCTTCCTCGTCATCCACCGAACGCAGAACCTCCTCTCTCCACCGCACACCGCGCACGATTCCCCCGCCATCTTCCATCCCGGCAACGTTTTCGGCGCATTTACGTTGCAGCCGGTGCACTTTTGCCTCACGCTGTCTGCACATCCCGCATTCACAAAGACGTGGGCAGCCTCAGGGTCGCGCACGTTGGGCCCTTGGTTCGCCGCCTTCCCTCCCTCCCATCGGAGCGCGAGGGGCGAGGACGCTCCAGATCTCTCGCAAGAGAGCGTGCCGTTCGGAGACACACTATGCGCCGTCACTCAGAGATCCCATCGGCAACCCTCTGCCTGGTCGTTCTGACCTTCCTCTTCCTCGCCATCCCCGGCCTCCTCGCCGCCCAGGGCACACCACCGGACGACTCCGCGAACACCATCGTCTTCACCACCGGAGAAACCCTCAAAGGCGACCTGATCAAAGCCGACGCCACCGGGGTCACCTTCAAAAGCCCCATGATCGGCGAGTTCAAAGCCAAGTGGGCCAACATCAAGGAGCTTCGCTCCGGCAAACCCTTTGCCGTCATCGCCAAGGACCAGAAACTCACGCGGAAGGACGCGACGGCGCTCGTGCCCCGCGGCGCCATCACGGCCGATGCGGCCAACATCCAGATCCTCGCGCCCGACGGCCCCAAACTCGTCCCCATCCCCAAAATCGACCGGGTCGTCGATGCTGCCGCCTTTGACAAGGCCGTCAATCACACGCCGAGCTTCTTTCATGGGTGGGAGGGCGCGGCCACGGTCGGCGTCAGCCTGGTTCGTGCCACGCAGAACGCCACCACCTTCAATGGCGCCATCAATCTCGTTCGCGTCGTCCCCTCCGTGGACTGGCTCCCCGCGCGCAACCGTACCCTGCTCGACTACAACCAGTCCTACGGCAGCACCTCGCAGGCCCCCAACCCCATCGTGAAGACCAACATCTTCCATGCCGACGCCGAGCGCGACCAGTACTTCAGCGCGCGCCTGTACGTCTTCGGCGCCGCCGCCTTCGATCACAACTTCTCTCAGGGCCTGGACCTCCAGCAGCAGTACGGTGGCGGTCTCGGATACACCGTGCTCAAAAGCGACGTCCAGGAACTCGACGTCAAAGCCGACCTCCACTACGAACGCCAGCAATTCTTTCTGCCCGGCTCGGACCTCAACCTTTTCGGCTCCACCTTCGGCCAGACCTACCGTCGCTCCCTCCCCCGCGCCCTGATCTTCGACGAGTTCGCGGCCCTCTCCGAATCCTGGAACAACACCAACGCCTACTCCGCCCGCGCCGGCGCCAACCTCACGTTCCCCGTCTACCGAGGCTTCGCCTTCAACGTCGGCGCTACCGACGAGTACCTCAACAACGCTCCCATCGACTTCAAGAAGAACTCCGTCACCTTCACCAGCGGCATCGCTTACACCTTCAAGCACTAGGCCCCGCGTCGGCTTCTGTCATTTCCTGAACGACCGAAGAACTCACGATCAAGGCTGCCCGGGGTGAACGTGAAGAACCCACCTGTCACTTCCGCCAGTTGCATCCGCTCCCGGCGGAGCTAATGTGATCTACGACGGCACCTCTGCCGATTTCACGAAGAACATCGGAGAAGTGTTCGATCTCATCTTCAAGTTCTGCATCGACCCAACGCCCTTCCCTTGCCGAAGCACTTGCAGGAGTTTGTCGACTCCGCTGCAAAGCGAACCGTGAACCCATCGGCTTCTACCAGGCGTATCCAGGGCTCGGCGTTCAGGACATTCACGCCTTGATCGCCGATAACAGGCTTGCAGTTGCGGCGCATTGAACCACCCGCAAACCGCAAGCCAGCGAAGAGGCAGTCGTGGTCCAAAGCAAACAAGGATGGTCGGTAAAATCGTTCTTTCGGAAGGTCGAAACCCGGCTCAGCGATCCGGACGAAAGCCACGCGCAGCCAGGGAAGTCCGGCCTCGCACTCGCAGACGTTCAGGGGTTCATCCTCCGCGGCTACCGGATGCCGCTCGTCCGGCACTTCATGCGGACCGTGGCCATCCCCGCCAAAGCGCGCGCGATCCTCGGTCGTCTGGTCAGCGGGGACGATGCCGATGCTCCACAGATCACCACGGCGCAGGACTGGCACGTAGGCTTCGCTCCCGGGCCCAATGACGACCCCGCCGACATCCCCCGCAGCAAGCCTGACTATTGCCTCAACCTGGGGATCACCTGGACCGGTCTGGTCGCGCTGGAGCTCAAAGAAAAGGTCCCGACTCTTTCCTTCCAGTCCTTCGGCGCCTTCATCGCCGGGGCTGCGGCACGTGCAAATCTGGTCGGCGATACCGGCGCCAGCGCACCCGACAAGTGGCTTCCCGCCTTCGTGTCCGGGAAAGATCATGTGATGATCACGCTCCACGCCACGAGTCCGGATGCGATGACTGCCTATAGCGATCGGCTTTCTTCCTTGTTTGCCGAAAGCGGTGCCTTCCACGAACTCTGGCAGACCGACGGCAACGCCTGGCTGCAGATGGTCGATGGCAAACCCCAACCCTGCGCCAAGGTCCCGTTCGGCTATACCGACGGCATCAGCATGACCACCATCCGCGGCGGTCCAGAACACTACACCGCCGATAAACAGGAGCCGTGCGATGCCTGGCTGTTTGTCTTGCAGCCCGACGCTGAGAACTACTTCGTTCCCGAGCCGCCAGCGCTCGGTCTAAACGGCAGCTTCGGTGTCTTCAAAATGATCGAAACAGATGTCGTCGGCTTTGAAGAGTTCCTGCAATCGCACAAGGACACGATCGATCCCGAGTTGCTCGCCGCCAAGATCTGCGGACGCTGGCGCAACGGCGTTCCTCTCGCACTCTCGCCGGAAACCGACAGTCCCGCAGGTGGCCTCACGCCCGATCAGCTCAACGACTACGCCTACGTCAACGCCGACGGCTCCGATGATCCCAAGGGTCTGCACTGCCCTGTCGGCGCACACATGCGGCGCATCAATCCGCGGGGTCAGCCCGTCACCGGACAGGGCCTCGCCGGCGGCAGCAACAACACGCACCGCCTCATTCGTCGCGGTCTGCCCTACGGCCCCAACTACGATCCGGCCGTGCCCTACGATGGCATCAAGCGCGGCCTGCTTGGCTACTTCATCAACGCAAACATCGAGAACCAATACGAGTTCGTCCTGGGCCACTGGGTCAACGACGCCGAGTTCGCCGGCGCCGTCCGCCTGAACCCAAAGGCCAAAGACCCCATGATCGGCACCCAGGACCCAGCCGAAAGCATCTTCGTGATCCCGCAGCCGAATGGCCTGCCGCCGATCGAGCTCAAAGGCTTCTCCAGCTTCACAACAACCAGGGCTGCCGCCTACTGCTTCCTGCCCAGCATCACCGCTATAAAATTCATCGCAGCCTTGAACTAGCACAACCCACGCCCAAAGAAAGCCGAAACGTATGCTGTGGGCTGACACGATGGTTCGGTGTAACCGGCACGAACAGCGAGCAAGAACTCGCAAGCCAGCAGGGCTGACATCCAGGAGATCGTCAAAACAACCCTCGAAGTGTAAGCGGCCTCCGCCGTCGGACAACATCGCTCTCTCGTCCGGCGAAATCCCTGCAAAGCCGTGGGGTGCAACCACTGACGGATTTGCTTCCTGAGTGCCGCCAGGGGACTCACTAACTAACCCAGACGACATTGCGTGTTAATTCCCCGGAATCACTAAACTGGAAACAGACGCCCATCCCAGGGAAGAAGAGCCCGGCCCACCAGCCGGGCTCTTCTTTTCAAAACTACGCAGACGCAACCAGCAAAGGCCACCCCCTGATCCGGACCTAACCCACGTAGATAGAAGATCTTGCACAAAACAGGGGGAGGGGGCCACCCCACCCCGAACACCAGCCCAAGCGACTCCAGCCGCCAGCCGCTAGCTCCTAGCCT
>CAZZXY010000037.1:0-37225 GCA_964658105.1 Verrucomicrobia bacterium Tous-C9LFEB
ATCCCTGACGTCTTGGTCGGGATGGTCTGTTGGCAGCGTTTGCACCGAACCACAGTCGTGCGGCTCAAGTGCACGGTTCCTTTGTGGAAGTGCATACCTGGAGGCTACCGTGAATCCCTGTGGATTGGCGAATAAAAGCGAATACCCGAAGTTTCAGGCACAACGCCACACACTTTGGGGTTACTGTTCAGATTCCTCGCGCATCAGACCATGCCGGAGGATCTCCTATGGCATCATCGGTCTGGAAGGGCTATATCTCGTTTGGGCTGGTGTCCGTGCCGGTACGGCTGTTTGCCGCAGCGCGCGAGTCTCATGTCAGTTTCAACCAGCTGCATACCCCATGCGGCTCGCGGATCAAGCAACAGATTGTCTGCCCGACCTGCGATGAGAAGGTCGAACGTAGCGACCTCTCGAAGGGCTACGAAGTCGACAAGGACGTCTATGTCACCGTGACGCCAGAAGAATTGAAGTCGCTCGACTCTGCCGCCTCCGACACGATGAACATCGAGCAGTTCGTTTCGCTCAAAGACATTGACCCTCTGTACTTTCAGACGTCGTACTACTCCGTCGCAGAAGAGCCGGGTCGCAAAGCCTATACCTTACTGTTTCAGAGCATGAAGCGGTTGAACCTTGCTGCGATTGCGCGGGTCAGTATGCACAGCCGGGAACAGGTTGTCATTATCCGCCCCTATGATAAAGGTCTGGTCCTGCACACTCTTTACTATGCGTCTGAGGTCCGTGAGATTGCCGAGTATGGCCATGACACGGATGTAAAGATGCTGCCGCAGGAAACGGCATTAGCCGAACAGTTCATCTCGCAGCTTACACTGCCCTTTCAGCCTGAGCAGTACACCGACACCTATCGTGAACAGGTCATGCAGTTGATCGAGATGAAGCGAGAAGGCATGGCGCTTGTTGCTCCTACTGCGAAGCGCCCGATGGCACCCGCGGTTGACCTAATGGATGCTTTGAAGAAGAGCCTTGCTGCAAAAAACGCGAAGGCAGAAGAAGTCGCCGTCGGCATGAAGAAGAAAGTGCAAAGCATTCGGTCCGCACGAGCCAAAGATCAGAAGGCCGGATGATCTTCCCCTAAAAAGTGGACGCATTAAGATACTCTTCGTTTTTCGGGTTAGCTATGTTGCCACGAGGTGCCTCGACACGGACGGTCGACATAGCTAGCTATGAAGACGTTCCGTTTCCCGGTCGATCGTGCCTGCGTGAGATACGCCTCATCCTGAACGATCAGTAAGTTTGTGCTCCTACTGAAAACTTGTCTCGCTCCGACTGCAGCAATAGTGGTTGATAGGCTCGACTCTCGAAAGTTGCAGCGCACGCCCAATGCGCAGTTTCAAGCGCGATTGCGGCGTTCTCGATTTGCTGGAGAAGTTGCTCTCAAGTCTCGCGGTCAGCGATTTAAGGTTTGCTGTCAGCTGTGACGATTCGAAGCTTGAACTGTTTTCCACGATCGCCTTTAAGGAAGAGATGATCGTTGACGACTCGGAATAACACTGTATGTTTTTCCGAAACCTTCGGAACCGCCGGCCAGTCGAACCACGCGGAACACTGCGCGACATAGACTTGATCCCCAGCATCGATATGAATTGTCGACACAATTGCGCCACTCTTTTCTACCTGTCCATATCTCTGTCCTGTTTCTATACCGATCTGAGTCAATTCTCCTTGCCGCCAGGCAGGATCAGAAGCAGCGACCGAAAGGCAAACGGAGCACACGGCTGCGGTGAAGACCAAGCCTCTCATGGCCAACATATTAATCCAGGAACCCCGGTAGTTAGGAGATTTCGGCCTTAATTCATAGCGTCAAATCTATGGCGCAACCAACTGGCTTCGTTGAATCATCCCGTGACGTCTCACGAGACGGGAGTCGGTAAGTACCAATAACTTACAGCACCCTGCTGATGAGAACACTCTTCCTCCTACTCCAACACGAGGGGAGGCCAGGATGGAACGCCGTCGACCGACTGACCTTTAAAGGGTCTCAGTGGCGTCAACATTCAGTTAGATGAGCTAAAGATCTCTAGCCTACGTTTGTCTGGACGTTCCTTGAGCGTCTTTTCAGCCAAAGTTGGGCGATCGTCTCCGCGCCAGCAAAACCTGTACACCGCTGAACATTCACCATAGAGCCAGAAATGCTCTATCTGCTCGCTTGAAGAGGTTCGGACAGCCTGTCGGACAACTCGTCCATCACGAAGATAGTGCAACTCTCTACCGCACGCCGCGTTGAAGCAACAGTCAATCATTTCGATGGATTTGATGCATGCTCCGAAGATGCAGGTTGCAGCCTGCTCGCCCAGTGTTGTAACGACTTATTTAAAGAACTAAAGCGTCGCCCTTGAAGCTCTACTTAAGATCGCCTCTCAGTAGTTGTCATCTAGGGAGCAAAACTCGGACTAACCTGCTCAATCCGCCAGATGGGACCACCCTCATAGAGCTGTCCCTCTTCTCGAATGAAAGCGGGATGCGATCCGCCCAGAATCCAGATGTGACAATCAGCCGGCTGTTTTCCAACGAGTGGCGCAACGACGCCAGTCAAGCCGCCAAGCTCTACATGCAGCACGTAGTCGATGGCCTTCCGTTGTGTTCCGCCGATAGTGAAGGGAACCATGCCGGTTGGCTTGATCGTGACCCTGACGAGGCGGGGCTTGGTTGTAGGGAGAAGGTAAGAGACGTCAGTCTCTGCGTCAGAGGGAAGAATGTTCAGGAGCAGATTGGGCGGCAGCCCATTCGCAAGGTCGGCCGGCAGATCCAAATGGTCCTGGTGCACCTTGCCAGTCTCGTCGCGAGACGTCACGTTCCCACGCACTGCGTCGATTAAAACATCCGATGGTTTTGGAAACGATGGACCCCGTTGTATGTGGTGATCACTGATCAGCCGGAAGACGCCTCGCTGAGAGAACACCGTGACATCGTCATCGACTGAACCATCGCGGAAACGAAAGGTCAACTGTGAGGTCACGCGATCGCCGTGTACAGTCTGCGTGACATCTCCGATTGCGATGCGTTTGCCCCCTCGAGTGCGTAATGCAAGAAAGCCATGTTGCGATCCTTGAGGATAGCGAACGGGAATGGACGCGGCATAAAGCAGGAACCCTTGGAGGCTGCTTGCGAAAAGCAGACCCGCTAATGCACTTGAGACGCTTCTCAATAGGTTTCCCGGCATCGGTAAATCCCTCAGGTGAGATTGTTTTCACGACCTCGGATGCGTACATCCGAAAGAAGTTTGGATCTCGACTACGAGATTTCGCCCCGAGTTCCTGAGCGATGCATGCTTTTTAGCCTCAACATTTCACGAAGCCTTTCGGCCTCAGCCAACCCGTTCATGTAACAGGTGGCCGTCCCAGCACCTAAGCATTTCGAGCTGCCACTATGGAGTTTGTGATGACATCGGAAAGCTCAACTTCTAACTGTAGCAACGTCGGCCATCTGACAGGCACCTTCCCGGTCGTCGAGGAACGACTTGTACTGACGAAAGAACTAGTTTTGCGAGAAGAAGTGCGTATGACCAGGCGCGATACAGAGAAGCGCGATACTCGTGTCGTCACCTTGCAGAGAGAGAGTGTCACAGTCAGACGAACTTCCGCCGGTCAGTGAACCGCTCTTCATCACAGAGAGCGTTAAGTCGTCAAAATTCCAGCCTGGTTTTCTATGGCGCATCTGAAAGCCTTAATGATGGAACAACCACCTGACACATTCACTGGTCTCCGACATACCTTGCGAGAGATCGCGTTTCATCCGATAAGAACATTGGTACCTCCGTGGAGTTGGAAAGCAGCTGCCTTTGCTGCTGCGGTACGTGGCGGTGCTTTCTTCATCACGAACTTGCGGGCAGGGCGATCAGAAGCAACGAAGGCACTAGTCGTGGAGGCGATCTTTGCCTTGATATCCGGGGGCGTAATCGGGGCTATTTCGCAGCAGCTTCGCAGGGCTGAACCACTGTGGGCTACCGCCATTGTGGTCTGTATATGTTGCCCGTGCATGATGCTTCTGGCCCAGTCTGAAGTTCACCATCTCGCTCACACACCTCACTTGAGCGGCGGCTTGGCCCTTTCGTTTTGCCTCGCCTCACTGTCTGCAGCATTTAGTTGGTACGCTATGCGACATGGGGCAATGTTGGGTGGCTCTGCCGAGACGACGTTTCAGCATGATATGAAAGCGCTTCCTCGCATTCTGCTTGGCTTTGTGATCGCATGCCTCAGGTTCGCGACCTCAGTCATCAGGAAGAAAGCGCGTTCTATCAATCCTTAACCTGCAGACTCTGCGGGAAGCGAGCTGGTCTTTCTGTCCAGGTCGACCATCTGTGTCATCTCATCCAGGTCGACCATCTGGTGCTTTAATAGATAACAAAGCAGCACAGTTTACCCGCTCCGTCCGATCGATCTACACGCCAAATCCTTCATCTGTATCTGCGAAGTTGTTCAGATGATCACGCACGACTCGATTCGAAAAGGTCCTACTGGGTCCGTAAGTAGCAAGCTATCGACAGTTGGGGCTTGTGTCTAAAGACGTATCCACGGTTTCATTCTCATTGTGCAACCGCAGAAGAATGACGTAGGTTCCTCTTACTGGAGCCGCGCCTCGCAGAGGCCACGCCGCAACTGTGTAGGCGCTAAAGGCGGTTTGATTTCGTACTTGCGCAGCCAACTCGGCGATAGCAGGATCGTCTTGAGCATTCTGCGTAGTGACCTTTAGCACCTTCTCCTTTGCCCGATGCGCGGTTTCAAGTGCGTGTGCATGGGCTGCAGAACATGCGAGTAAATAGTCGCGTTTCGTTGCTCTTGTCTTTACGAATTGATGGCCGTTCGACTGCGATTCCATCGTCGCAATTCGTTTCGCTACGTCACTCGCTACCTTAGACGCTTCAACTTTCTCAATAAGCGTCAAGCGATCAACCTGATTTGCCGGAGAGTCTTCGCCCTTCGAACTCAGACTTACAAGCGACATCAGGAGCAAGGCAAGACAGCAGCGGCATGATTGAGAGCAGGATGGCATATGTAGATAGATGCGTGAGAGAGCTTACACACACCCCTTCATGTTGACTGCATGCGAAGGGTGACAGGCGAAATATCTACGTATAAGACCCAGAACGATGGGAGACTTGAGAATCACGCGTCATCCTTCTCAGAGAGAGGACGCCAAATGAAGTACCCGGAAATAGATTAATTTAAGTTGGTGGTCGCTCAGATTGCGTGCACCTGCTTCTTGCTGATTATGGACCTGGCATCCCGATCACTTGAGAGGCCGCCTCTTCCAAGCGCATGAGACCTGCAAAGCAAAGGCATCCGGGCTAGGGCTCTGGAACTCGGATCGGACCATTCGGAATTCTCCTGGATAGTCCGTCCCCCTACATGCGGAACTACGGGGAAGAGTAAAACTGTTTTACGCATCTACCTGCCTTTGCAAACGGCTGCACAAGTGTCTCAGGTCGAGATGTAGGGCTCGGAAACAGTTCGGCGCACGAATCAAGAGCCGCATGCAGAGGACAGGAGACAGTATCCCCATCAATGGTAATCATGCGTCGGTGGCACGATTGACACCGGATGGCCGCTACCTCATCCTGCGCGGCAGACTTTGGCGCTCGACAAATTCGCACACCTTTCAAAGGAAGAAGATGATGTTCTCGTGAAGTCGTTACTGCAAGCATGCAGAATGAAAGGAGTTGCGATGCGAGCGAACGACGCTCATGTTCAAGAGCGTGCTCGACAGGCGGTCGATCGAGTAAAACGGCAACTCGGCAAGGGAGGCGATGTTTGATGGACGGATGGTTAAACCCGACAACAACAGGCATCTCGCGAATAACACTCCCTCTGGGCCTGGTACGAGACCCTCTAGAAATAATGCAGTTAACATTCGTATTTACAAGAAAAGCCCGCCAAGAGCAGGCCTTTTCTCTGTTCATCCATCGCGGTATAGGCCAAAGCTCGTTCTTCTACATCGCTGGAGCGGTTGGCACACCCATCTTCTGGGATAGCTGATCTGCCATGTCCGTGTGCTGCTGGATTACAGTTATGCCTTGCGAGACAGCAGTTTTCACATCCGGGTTAGTGGTCGTTGCTTCTTCGTTCTTGAACATAGCGAGTGTCTTGTGGTGATCGGCATCCATTGCCTTGAGGTATTCCTTGTCGAAGGAGCTGCCTGACATGCTGGCAAGCCGTTGTGCCTCGACTTTGTGTGTCGAGTTGAGCGGCTGCGGCGTTTTCACGTTCATCTGCTGTGCCAAAGGAGCCATGTCACTTCGCAGCTTTTCGTGATCCGTAATCATCTGTTGCGCATAGGACTTAACGTCTGGGCTTTTTGCTTTTTTCAGCGCCATCTGACTCGCGGCGATCTCGGCTGAATTGCCTTCATCTGCCATCATGACAAACTTCTTGTCTGAATCCATGCTGGTGCCGCTGCTCTGAGCCACGAGCGATGTCGATGTACAACATAGGCCAAGTGCGAATAGGCCGATATAGTGTGCTGCTTTCATGCTGATCCTCTTTCAAAGCGTTGTACTAAGAATTGTTAAGACGTTCGAATGCGCCGTCGCTGACGCGATGCAACACGCCCAGGTAAAGTGCTTGACCAATCCAACCGGGTATTGACGACAGTCAGGCTGTTCCTTGCTGATTACAGGTCTTAAGATGATCTGACCTGCCATCTACAGGATTCGTCGGGGCTTTACCCTATTTGCATTATCAAAACGGGTCCTGAGGCAGAGGGTCAGCTCTTCGATTCGGTGAACATGTCCGTGTGAGGACTCTTCAGGAGACGTTTTATGATTGGATAACAGTCGCAAGCAGCGGTCATCGGTTCTTCTCTTGGTTGATCTCCTCGCCGGTGAGCTGCAATTGTCGTCATGCAGCTTACCAACTACATGGGCTGCCTCCTCATTCGCCGCGACGGCTGACTTCAATTTAATTCTGATAATGCGCGAGTGAGGTATGCGATGCGCAGTGAGACGGCTCTGTTGATCGTCAAACACATATTCGCGAAATGAGATGGCGGCTGGGTTTGCTCGCTCCAGGATTGCGGCGTTCCTCGCCCTCTGCCTATCATTGAACGATGCTGGCCAACCTGAAGGACATGTCAAGCTGGACCGAGAAAACCGGGCGCGCAGGCCTTCGATCCTTCACGGAAGACCAAGGTCATTTCTGGCTGGAACAGAACTCAGCGAAGAGATCGAAATGGGCAAAACTCGCTCGTGAAGGGCATGCGGTCGCCTGGGAGTTTGCGAAGGAAGGCGGTTATTCTGGGCGCATGTTGATTGATGGAGAAATCCTCTCGCCTTCGGAGGCGAGCAGAAAGTTCTTGCAGAAAGCAGATAAAGAGTGAAGCAAGTTCTTAGGTATGAGGTTAGTGCTGTGGAGATAAATCTCATCGACGGGACCTATGAGCTATTCAGGCACTTTTATGCTTTGCCCTCAGCGAAGGCCAGTGAAAGTCGTGAGGTCGCTGCAGTGCGCGGTGTACTCACCTCCGTCCTGGGAATGATGCAGGCCGGCACGACTTACATTGGAGGCGCTACTGATCATGTGATCGAGTCCTTTCGCAACCACCTGTGGCCGGACTAAAAGACAGGTCAGTCTGCGGACCCATTGCTTTTCTCACAGTTTCCCCTGTTAGAAGAGGCGCTCCGCGCGCTTGGTGTTGTGGTATGGGCGATGGAGTAGTAAGAGGCGGATATAGGCGCTTGCCTCTGCCGCGTTTCTTGCGGGCAGGAATGCCCGTTTGAGCACGTGATCATCAGTACGCCCGACAAGGACCTGGCGCAATGTGTTCAAGGCACTCGAATCGTGCAGTTCGACCGGCGTAGACGCATCGAGTGCGATTACGACCGCGTCGTCCAGAATTTCGGGGTTGAACTCAAAATCAATCCCCGATCATCTCGGCCTGGTGGGTGATGCTGCCGACGGTTATCCAGGTTTACCTAGATGGGCGGGCGCCAAGTCTGCGTCTGCCGTACTGGCACGTTTCGGTCTCTCAAAGCGATCCCGCCGAACCCGCAAGACTGGCACGTAAACGTCTCGCATGCTCAGAACCTATCAAAAACTCTCAACAGCAAACGAGATCTGGTCTACGTCTTTCGGGACCATGCCATACTACGAACCAATCTCCCGCTCTTTGCATCCGCAGACAATCTACTTTGGCATGGGCCCGTACCTGAATTCGCACCCTTAGCTGAACGTGTTCAGAAAGCCGTCTTCGCGAAAGAGCGATTATCGGCATCTCGGGCTGCAGCGAAGAATTCTCGCAAGACCGATTTCGTAAATGCCTTGACATGTAAGCATCAAGCACCAAGGAACTTCGCTTTCGCCACTCGCGGTACTCCTTCCAATCATCTCAATACACAGCTGCAATGAAGAAGCGGCACCAATGGTTGGTGCCGCTTGAGTTGAAATGAGTGGTGCGAAGTCGTTAGAAGGAGTCCTTGACTTTGTCGAGGATGTCCTTTCCCTTACTGACGAAACCGGCAGCGGTTCCGAGTGCCTGTTCGCTCTGGCCGAATGTGTCGGGGCGTCCAAATCCGAGAGTTGGTTCTCCGGCGCCTTCGAGAGGGCCTGCGATGAAAGGCTCAAACTGACCTAGGCCGTCGGGTGCTATGCCTGAGGTCCAGGGCTGGTTGGCTTGGTTGCCGATCCCATCAGTGGTGGTGATGAAGAACTTATAGGAGTAGTCCTGGTTTTCCTCGGACTGGGGGAAGCTGTTGGGGATGGGTAGAGCAGAGGGTCCGAGCTCCTCGAGGACAGCAAGCCACTGCTGCTGGTGCATGGTGTCTCGGGCGATGTTGAAAGCGAGCATCTTCTTCATGCCGGGGTCGTCGGTCATGTTGTAGAGGCGGACGGCGAGGGCGCGGCCGGTGGTTTCGGCAGCGACGTTGCAGTACATGTCCGCCGCGATGTTGCCGCTGGCGTAGATGTGGGACATGTCGAAGGGGACGCCGTTGGCGTCGACGGGCATGGCTGCGAGGCCGGTGGAGAGGATGTGGCGGAGGTCCATGCCGCCGATGACGGAGCCGGCGATGGGGTCAGCGGCGATCTCTTCCTGGAGAGAGACTGGGGCCTTCTCAAGGTTGAGGGCGACGGCAGTGGCGAGCATCTCGATGTGCGATATTTCTTCTGTGGCGGTGTTGAGCAGCATGTCGCGGTACTTGGCGGGACCACGTGCGCCCCAGGCCTGGAAGAAGTACTGCATGCAGACGCGGATTTCGCCTTCCACGCCGCCGATGGCCTGCTGAAGGGCCCTGGCGAAGAGCGGGTTGGGCTTCTCCACGGTGACGGGATACTGCAGTTTTTTATCGGTATAGTACATGGATTTCTCCTCGGAGTTTAGGCGCTTGCCGGAGAAAAAGTGGAAGGAGAGTTTTCAACCACCACCGCACCTAACAGAGGAATAGAGGGGAGGAAGGCGATAACAGTTGTATCTGCACGCCGACCAGCCTCGGCGGAAAACTACCTCTCAATAGCTCGGGTCACCCCTAGCTGCGAGTGATGGATACAAATCCAAGGCTGAACGTCTGGAGCTGAACGAACGAAGCCGCCAGGCAACGGCCATTGCGTTGCTGGAGCGGCCATTCCACACCCCAGTTTCCCTCCTTTGGATCTCATGATCCAGCGGACCATCGCTCCCAATGTCCAGGCGGTCCAAGCGAAATGGCAGAACCCTGCAATGAAGAGTCTTCTGATGTGTGTCGTGAGGTAAAGAGAGGAGGGGTGCACCACCACGATGACCCTCTGCATCTCTCAACGTGCAGCGTTCGTTGGAAGTTTATCAATCATTTTTTGACTGACCTGGCCAGCTTCTTACTGTTCTTGTCTTCGTTACCGGACAATGTGTCACTCGCCATCGTCCTAAAGACCAGTTGATGCTTTGGACCGTCGTACATGTCAACCACCAAGGATCCGACAGGAATGTTGATGACCTGCGTGTTGGTAACGCCCTCATCTTCGACCGCCACCAAATCCGCCAATGCAGCGTCCCCTTCAGCCGAATTTACCCCCCGCCCACTCATAGAAGCTGTTGTACTCCTGCTGCTTCTTGCGAGAGCTAATGGCCGTCGCCGCTAAATCTCCGCCTTCGGGAACTAATTGGAGGCCTCTGGAGGTGAGAGTCCCGGTGAGATGGTCTCGCAAACGCTGTTCAAACAGGCTGCTTGAGGCCTGCAATCTATAGATCGAGAAGGTGTCTTGACTGCCAGAAATGGCCTGGTGATTGTAGTCAGTGCTGACCTTCTGGGCTGTTGCAAGCTGGAGGACAAGATTAGGACGGCGCTGAGACAGGCGGCGTTCAGCCCCGTGGATCGCGTGTCGTTGTATATGGGCATCTAAACATTCTTAGAGATCCGGGAGTGCTGGGCTGCATAGAAATGAGTCGGCTAGTGCCGGTCAGACCGCCCTTAGATGTCAAAAGGGCCTCACGCGTCATGCAAAGACTCAACGGAGAATTTCCAGTAATCCCGAAGCGGCTGAGGACCAAGCACACAGCTCGCGCTCCAATGGGCTTCGATTTTTTCACCACTCAGACCATAGCTCATGCAGAACAAGGAGCACCCTATGATTTACGATCTCGCCCAGCCCCTCTATAACAATGGCCCCCAATTTCCAGGTCAACCGCCGAATTCGATTCTTTACCAGCAGCGTGCCGTGGTCCAAGGCGCTACCGTAGAGCGCCTTGAGATCATGACGCACTCTGGTTCGCATATCGACGCACCCTTCCACTACAAGCCGGAACTGCCCACCATCAGCGAACTTCCTCTTTCGCATTTCTACGGTCCTTGCGTTGCTTTCGACCTCCGTCCACTTGATGCGTGTCACCCGATCAACGCCAACGACCTGCGGCATCACGAGGCCTTGATTTCCAAAGGCATTTTCCTCCTCTTGAAAACCGGGTGGGGTGACCGCCGCGCTAACACGAAGGAATTTCTCACTGATTGGCCTTACATGTCAGGCGATGGTGCCCGCTACCTCGTTGCGCGCGGCATTAAGGGAGTTGGTATTGACGTACTCTCAACGGGCGGCTACCCCGACGAGCACGCTGAAACCGACGCTCACCTCGAGCTGCTCGGTCAGCAAAAGCTTCTGCTCGAAGACATCCACATTCCGGACGCCCTTCTCGATGGCAAGCGACGATACTTTGCCGCATTTCCCATTCTCATTGCCAATGCAAGCGGCTCTTGGGTGCGTCCCATTGTCTGGGACGCGGGAGACCTCGAGGGAGATCAGCCAGCTGAGGAAAGACCCACCGAACTGCCCTTCAACGTAGCCGGCTTGATCTCATTGGAAAGAACCGTTTTCTAAGGACTGCCAAATAAGGATAGGACTGGAGTGGTACCTGTCTATATCGATTCAATGGAGAGAACAAAGTTTCTGTGACTTGAGCGGCAGCCATTCGAACGTGGAAACGCGTCGGGACTAGATGACAACATGAGTGAAATCTCATGGTGCCAGGAGGCTACACCGCCTTGGCCACGATGGCTAACTGGCCCCGCATCAAGTCCTCTACCCTTCGCTCCAGAGCTTGGGCATCCACTGGTGCCCTTCCCGCCGCGTCGTTATCGAAGTAGACGCAAACATCGCGGGCCCGACCGTCTTGAACTGGTGTTCCCGCATACCGCACCTCCGCCGCATCCCGGTTGCAAAAGACACAACACGTTGCGCCCACACCTCGATCCCATCCGCCTCATACCCACTGAGATAGAGACGCTCGGATCCATGCAGTCGCAGGTATGCAAAATCTGAAGACTCTAATTCACGCCGCTGTGCCAGGCCTTTCGGGTAGAACTGCCCACGCCATCCGGCATATCGCCATCCCGAGATGCCGATGCGGATTTTGCCTGCCTGAGGTGCCTCGCCCATAGGTACTTTGGATGCTAGATCTAGGCCGTCAGCCTTCGTTTTCCGGTCTAGAAGAGCTAGTGGGGAGGGACCTTAGGGGACGGCTAAACAAGTCACACTTCGCTGGCATCCTTCGGCCGATGTCGAGCCTCACAGCAACATGGCGTGGCCTAAGTCAATTCGACGTAGTCTGCGGCACCCAAGCCTTTTTGCCCTGTCTGTGATCCTTACGCCAGCGTTATGGATCGTCTTCGTCGGCAGCTCCAACCTGCATGAGCTGATTGTCGGAACGGTTGCGAGTCTGGCGACTGTAGTCTTCATCACGTTCGTCTGTCACTCCAGCAACGAGGAACTCACTCTTCGCCCCCGTGATCTCATCCAGCTTTGGCGTATACCCTGGTACATTGCGGTAGACGTCTATGTAGTGACACTTGTCGCTGTGAGGGACCTGCTGCACCTTCAGCCCGCACAATCTCTCTACCGTGTATGTGGTTTCGACACGAGTGTTCACGACCCGGTACGCCAGGCCCGCAGCGTCATGGCGATCGCCTACACGACAGCATCGCCGAACATCATCGTCATCGGGATAGACCCTACACAATCACGCATGCTCTTTCATCAGATCAAGAGCGGCAAGGTTCCTGAAATGACGAAGGCTCTCGGAGCCAAACAGTGAACGCGTGGCTTATCGCAGGCGCCGCAGTATGCACCGCGCTGGTGCCATGCGCAGACATGTGTCTGCGGGGGGCGCCGGAGCGAAGATTGGTGGGCCTGGAGATGGCAAGCATCCTGGTGACGATTGCCATGGTTCTTCTTACCGTAGGATTTGGCAGGTCCATCTTCATTGATCTTCCTCTCGCTCTCGCGATTATGAGCTTCGGGGGCGGGCTTGTCTTTGTGCGCTTTCTGGAGAAGCACCTGTGACCTTTCACATCATGCTTGCGGAAATTCTGCTCGGCATCACGGTCCTTTCCTGTTGGATAGGCGTCATCGGTATGCTTCGCATGCGAGAGCCGATGCAGGCCTTGCACTATCTTGGCCTACCCGCCTCCCTGGGAGTCGTAGCGCTTACCGGGGCTGTGTTAGTTGAAACCGGTATCAGTTCGACTACGCTGAAGACAGCGCTGATCGCAGTCATACTTTTAGGGATCAATTCTGTGGTGGCTCATGCGACGGCACGCGCTTTCCGCACCCGCGAACTTGGACACTGGGAGCCTCGAGACGGCGATCCCATCGAGTTCGTTTCAAAAGAGAATGCGCGACGGGAGAACAAAGCATGATGTATGTCGGAGCTGGCATCCTCCTCCTTGTCGCATATAGCGGTTTCGTTGTTGTGCGGACTCGCGAAGTGACGCAGCAGATCATCGCGCTCGGTTTTTATGGGCTGATCACCGCTTTGATGTTCTTCTTTTTCCAGGCCCCTGACGTGGCACTCTCTCAGATTACGGTGGGTGCAGTCGCGCTTCCTCTGATGGTGATGCTCGCTATCTCACGCATGAAGTTTCGAGATGCTGCCACAAAGGCCCGCAAGGGAGGCAGTGAACATGACTGAGCGCGTCCGTGTCCACCTTTTCTTCGTCTTTGGCACTCTCTTCTTCGGGTTGTTTTGCTACGCTTCCGTAAACCTGCCGGCATGGGGCTACTATCGCGGGCCGTACGGAGACGTGATCTCTAACCTGGTTGTCTACGAACGTCATGCCACAGACGCAGTTAACGCCATCAACTACGACTATCGCGGTTTCGATACTCTCGGCGAGGAGTTCATCCTGTTTACCGCCGTTCTTGGAGTAATGCTCCTGTTGCGCAAGGAGGGGGACGAACCCGACAGGAAAGGTGCAAGCAAGGTGCAAGATGCAGCTCCGCTGAGTACCACCATCCAGGCCATCTCTCTGCCGGCCATCTTCGTGACGGTGATTTTCGGTTTTTATATCGGTTTGCACGGCCAGCTGACACCGGGCGGAGGCTTCCAGGCTGGTATCATCATGGCAACCGCCTCTATCCTGGTTTATCTGGCGCAGGATACCAGAGCTTTCATTCGCATCACCTCACACCCGAGCATCGAGATCATCGAGGCGCTGGGGGCGGCCTCATACGCATTGATTGGTGTAGCTCCGCTCGCCGCCGGCGTGCCTTTACTGACAAACATCTTGCCGCTGGGCAAGACCGGTGATGTGTTCTCGGCTGGAAACATCGGTCTCATTAGCACGTGCGTCGGATTTGAGGTGACCGCAGCCTTCCTCTTAGTCACCTTCACCTATTTGCAAGAGATCATAGGCGGCCAGCTCTCCGGAGAATAAGAACTATGCCACCACATCTCTACCTGCTCCCGTTCATCATCGCTGCCTGGCTATTCTGCTGTGGCCTTTACGGCATCATCAGCAGCCGACACCTTGTCCACACAGTCGTGTGCCTTGCTGTCCTGCAGACAAGCACCTATATGCTTCTCCTCGGCATTGGCTACCGAGTTGGAGGATCGGCCCCGGTTTTCGCGGATATCAGCCCAGGGAAGCTGACTGTCGATCCGGTCGTCCAAGCCCTCATGTTGACGGACGTAGTGGTCGAAGCAGTGGTTGTAGCTCTTCTCCTGGCGATCGTCGTGAAAGCCTATGAGAAGTCCGGCTGCATCAACCCCGAAGATCTCCGTACTCTCCGGGGTTAGCTATCATGCATCCATCCCTGGCGAATGCGCTTCCTGCCCTGCCGATCGTTCTGCCTCTGCTGGCGGCATCCGCACTCGCGGGGCTCCGCAAGCATCTTCCGCGCCCTGCGGTCGATTGCTTTGCGATCGCGACCGCGGCTATCAACCTTGCGCTCACCCTGACCTTATTGCATGAGGCTCAGGCCCGAACCATCGTCTACTGGTTCGGCAACTGGCACCCCAGGGGATCGATGGTACTCGGAATCACCTTTGTGATCGATCCGGTGTCTGCTGGACTTGCCGCCCTTGCCGCAACCCTCACCCTGCTGGCCCTCCTCTTTTCCTGGCGCTTTGTCGACGCAGGGGCAAACCACTTCCAGCCGCTTATGCTTGTCTTTCTCACCGGGATGACAGGTTTCTCACTCACAGGAGATCTCTTCAACCTCTTTGTCTTTTTTGAGCTGATGAGCACAGCCGCTTTCGCTCTCTGTGGCCTAAAAACTCGCGAGCCTGCACCCCTTCAGGGCGCCTTCAATTTCGCGGTAACGAATACAGTCGCTGCGTTTATGGTCCTGACCGGCATCGCCTTCCTGTACGCCGTCACAGGCGCACTGAACATGGCGCAGATCGGACTCTTACTCGCCCATCGCCATGATCCCCTGGTGCTGTTTGCCTGTGCGCTCATCACCTGCGGATTCCTGACCAAGGCTGCAATCGTCCCTTTCCACTTTTGGCTGCCCGATGCTCACGCAGTGTCACCAACTCCGGTCTGTGTGCTGTTCTCTGGCCTGATGGTTGAACTCGGCCTCTACGCAATTCTGCGACTCTACGCCGTCATCTTCCTCCCGGCGCTCGATACGCGAGCAACCATGTTGCGAACCATTTTGCACAGCTTCGGAGTTCTTACCGTACTGCTCGGCAGCTTCATGTGCTACGCCGAACACCACATAAAGCGGATACTTGCGTTCTCTACCATTGCTCACGCTGGGCTTATGCTAACGGCAATCGCCACCGCTGCGGGCGGTCCCGCTACTCTGGCCACCGCAGGCTTCCTAACCTATCTGGTCGGGCACGCCTTTGTGAAGTCAGCCCTATTCTTCGTTGCTGGTATTCTGCTGCATCGCCTTCGGACATCGAGTGAGCCAGCTCTCTTTGGCCAAGGTAGGAAGTTACGCTTCACTGCAGCTCTCTGGTTTCTAGGAGGCCTCGGCTTAGCGGCCTTCCCAGGGTTTGCCACAATGACCGGCGAGGCTCTGACCTCGAATTCCGCAGAGTCCAGTGGCATACACTGGCTTTCAGTCGTCTTTATGCTCGCCGGCGTCCTAACCTCTGCAGCCGTTTTTCGCGTCGGCCTTCATACCTTCTTTGGCTGGGGCACCGAACCCGTTTCCGATGAGGCTTCCCGAGTCGACGAGTTGCCCGAAGACGATGAAGACGACAATAGGACGTTCTGGTATCAAATCCTTCCGCCGATACTCTGCGTGGCCGCAGCCCTGGCGCTGACCTTCGTACCCCACTTTCCCCACCAGGTTCTTGAAGCAGCGAACAGGCTCACTTTCCAGCCCGCTTATCTACATACCGTCTACCGCGGCAATACGCCGTTTATAACACTCCCCACCAACCTAAATCTTGACTTCAAGGCCTCAGCGCTTCGTGGCTGCTTCGCTTCCACACTCGCTGTCCTGCTTGCCCTCACATCGGTCTTTCGCAAGCGGCTTCCCAGGATATTAAGGCTTGGTGCTTTTCTCGAAGGTCCTTTCGTCTCCCTCCGTGCATTGCAGTCCGGGCTGGTCGGAGATTACGTTCTGTGGCTCACGATCGGCACATCTGTGCTTGGGGCAGCTTACATCTTTCTCCTTCGCTGATCGCGAATAAGTTCTGATGCCTAGAGAGCGTCAGGTCGGCCGGCCGACCAGAGAACCTGATCTTGTGAAGGCATGTCCGAGCTTCTGGTCTAGATCCTGCAACGACCGCCGCAAAGATTGCCGCGTGGACGGCACCCCGCTGGTGCGTTTTCGCCGGAAGACGTAACGCCCGCCTCTCGCCTCAAAGGCGTTAAATCCAACTTCGGCGTCAAGTACGCCATCCTGGAGCGCAACGGAACCATCAGCATCATCAAGGCAGAGCGGACTAGCAAGGATTTCATAAAGCCGCATCACTGTGTGCGGCGCCCCGGGAGCTGAATACAACCAAAAACCATCTACTTGCCTTCCTAATTGTTACCCTTGGATGCTGTGAGAAACGATCCTCCTGGAACGCCCGAAATCATAAAATCCTTGTTCGTCTGTCCGGGGCTGGGAGACTGCCTGAATGGTGGAAGCGGTTGTGCTGTGGAACGAACCCAACAATCTTTCGCACTGGAACTTTCAGCTCGATCCCGGCTGGACGCGTTTTGCCGACATGGTCAAACGCGCCGCTATTGCTATCCGCAAGGTCAATCCGGATCTCCCCATCGTGCTCGGTGGCGTCTCTTCCTGCGACATTGACTTCCTGCGCAACATGACCGAGCAGGGTGTCATGGAACAAGTAGACGTAGTAGGCGTCCACGGCTTCCCTCTCGATTGGAACCACTGGGAACTCTCCGAGTGGCCGGCGCGCATTGCCGACGCGCGACAGATCAGTGGTCGTCCAGTTTGGGTTACAGAGGTTGGTGTTTCGTCTTTCGGCGCCCAGGAAGTGCAGGAATTTGGCTTCAAGCGCACGCTGGAGCTGCTCAACGGCAACGCCGAACGCATTCACTGGTACTCACTTTTTGATCTCCCGCCAAGCTGGCCCGCGGAAACCCGCCACAAGGAAGCCGAAGGATCCTCCTACTACCGGCACTACTATCTCGGCCTTGTAGACGCGAACGGCAAGCCTAAGCTTGCCGTGAAGCACTTCCCCACCGATGGCAGCGTGGGGTTCTGCCAGTGGTTCCATTTTGAGGATCCGCGCCTGAACGACGCGGTCGCCTGGATGCGCGAGCACAACGTGGAATACCTGCGCACCGGCCTGAGCTGGGCAGACTCTTACCGGCCTGAGGCAAACGTCTGGTTCGACCGCCAGATGGCTGCCCTAGAACCCTTTCGCGTTGCGCTTACGCTTTGCTTCACCCCCGCCCACATGGGCCTGGAAGCGCACCACACCAGCCCACCCAGGGACAACCAGGACTTTGTCGATTTCGCCACCTGGGCCGTTGATCGGTACGCGCCAGCAACCAGCAAGACCATCTACGAGGAGACCCTTCAGACCACATGAAAACCGACGCAAAGATTAAGCAGATATTGATCACGGGCGGCGCAGGTTTCGTCGGCTCGCACCTGGCCGATGGTCTTCTGGCCGAGGGGCACCGCGTTCGCATCCTAGACGACTTGACACCGCAGGTCCATCAGGCTGGCGTTCCGAAGTATTTGTCGCCGGACGTGGAACTGATCATGGGCGACGTTCGCGACCCTAACCGCCTGCGCGAAGTACTCACCGGCGTTGACGTCATCTTCCACTTTGCGGCGACGGTTGGCGTTGGCCAGTCCATGTATGAAATTGCCCGCTATGTCAGCGTAAATACGCTGGGCACGGCGGAGCTCCTGCAGGCCATGCTGGATAATCACGTTACGCCGGAAAAGCTGATCGTCGCGTCATCTATGTCGATCTACGGTGAAGGGCAGTATGCCTGCTCGGTGTGCAGTCTGGCGGCGTTTCCGCGGGTGCGCTCGGTGGCGCAGTTGAAGTCTGGTGAGTGGGAGCTGCACTGCACCGTCTGCAATGGCGTGCTTGTGCCAGTACCGACGTCCGAGAACAAGCCTTCAGAAATCAATTCCGTTTATGCACTGTCCAAGCGCGATCAGGAAGAGCTTTGCCTGATCTACGGCCGAAACTACGGCGTGCCTGTGACGGCGCTGCGCTTCTTTAATATTTACGGCACGCGCCAGGCGCTGTCCAATCCTTACACCGGCGTGGCAGCGATCTTTGCGGCGCGCCTGATCAACAATCAGAGCCCTCTGGTCTTTGAGGATGGCGAGCAGTTGCGCGACTTTGTCAGCGTGCACGATATCGTCCGCGCCAACATGCTCGCCATGGAGTCGCCCGCGTCCGACGACCAGGTGATCAACATTGGGGGGGGCGTTCCGATCAGCATTCGTCGCGTGGCGGAGATTCTGGCCGAAGCCCTGGGCAAACCGGAACCGACGCCGGTGATTACGCACAAATACCGTGCAGGCGACATTCGCCACTGCTTTGCAGACCTGACGCTGGCGGAAAAGCTGCTCGGCTACAAGCCCCAGGTTTCGCATGAACAGGGCTTCTGCGAGTTGGCTGAATGGCTCGCCGGCCAGGAGGCGGAGGACAAGGCCGAAACGATGTTGCGCGAGCTGAATACGTATGGGTTGACCGCATGATTCAAAACTCAGATGGGATTCGAACGATCCTGATTACTGGCGGCGCGGGCTTTGTCGGCTCGAACCTGGCCGAGCGGTTGTTGAGCAAGCCCAATACACGCGTCCGGATTTTCGACGACTTGTCGAGGAGCGGCGTTACCCATAACCTGGCCTGGTTGCAGAGCCTGCCGCAGAAGGCCCGACTGGAATGGATCCGCGGCGACATCCGGGTGGCGTCTGACGTCGCGCGGGCCGCGGATGGGGCCACCGAGATTTACCATCTGGCCGCGCAGGTTGCGGTCACCACCTCCGTAGACGAACCGCGCGACGATTTCGAGATCAACGTCGTTGGAACGTTCAACGTGCTGGAAGCCGCCCGACGCGGAGGGCGCAATCCATTCCTGCTCTTCACCTCCACAAACAAGGTCTACGGCTCCTTGCATGGGGTGCCCGTGCAGGTGAACGGCACGCGCTACCGCGGAACCGACCCACTCTTTGCGGGCGTGTCAGAAGTCGAAGCACTCGATTTCCACTCGCCCTATGGCTGCTCCAAGGGCGCTGCAGACCAATATGTCAGAGACTATGCGCGCATTTATCACCTGCCGACGGTGGTATTTCGCATGTCTTGCATTGCGGGGCCGCGGCAGTTCGGCACCGAGGACCAGGGCTGGATTGCGCACTTTCTTTACTCCGTGCTCGAAGGCAAGCCGATTACCATTTTCGGGGATGGTTTCCAGGTCCGCGACGTCCTGCATGTGTACGATCTGCTGGATGCGATGGAGTCCGCTTTTGAAGCGCGCGGCCGGTCTACAGGGCAGATCTACAACGTTGGCGGCGGGCCCGAGCGGGTAGTCAGCGTGGTGGAAGCGCTGCATATCATCGAGCAGCTAACTGGTTTTGCGCTGGTGTTGCAGCACAGTGCCGTACGGCCGGGTGATCAGCCTTTGTATATCTCCAACAACAGCAAACTGACGAGCGAAACAGGTTGGTCACCAAGACGTTCCCTAGCAGACACCTTCCAGGCCATCCTGAAATTTTGGGAAGGCAATCGCGAGCTTTTGACAGAGCAGCGTGGCCCCTCCGTGCGGGTGGGTGCGCTAGCGCATGATGCGGATCTGGTCAGTCAGGGGTGGGGTCGTTGAGATACGCGTTGGTGAATCCGTTCTGGAGTTTTGAAGGCTCCACTTATTTCGGTTGCGCGGAGCCGCATTTTCCGTTGGAACTCCTGTCCGCGCGGGAGAGGTTGCGCGCTGCCGGCCAGGAAGTCCTGCTCGTCGACGCGTGGATGGACCATCTGACGCCGGGCCAGGTTCGGGAACGGTTGCAGGTGTTCGATGAAGATTTTCTGGTGATGCCGACGGCGCCATCGTACCTTTTCTGGCGTTGCCCGCAGCCGGAGCTGCGTGTGCCGCAGCAGTGGATTGCGGAGTTGAATCAAGCTTCTCAGGTAGTCGTCATTGGACCCCACGGGTCGGTGACGCCGCTGGCGACGCTCGAGAAAACCGGCGCGGATATCGTTCTGCGCGGAGAGCCCGACGAGACCTTGCCGCAGCTTGCCACGCTGCCGTGGGAGATGATTGCCGGTTGCGTATGGCGCGACGCCGCCGGCCTAGTGCACACAACGCCCGGCCTGGGCGCGACGGATATGCGGGCCGTAGGAGCGCTCGACTATTCCGATTATCCGGTAGAACGGCACCATCATCTGCACCATATTTTTCCGCATAACGGTGCGGATCATCTACATCATGGGGCGGAGGTGGAGTTTGCACGCGGCTGCCCATACGCGTGCACGTTCTGCAACAAGACACTGTTCCGCAATAAGTATCGAGAGCGGGAGTTGTCTGCCGTACTGGCCGAAATAGACCAGTTACTGGCGCGCGGTGTGGACTACATCTACTTCATCGACGAGATTTTTGGCGTGGGCAAGCAAGTGCGGGAGTTGTTGGAACAGCTCGCAAAACGGCCGGTTTCTATTGGCTTCCAAACGCGGATTGACCTTTGGAACGAGGATTCGATCGACTTGCTGGCGCGGGCGCATTGCGTATCGTTTGAGTGCGGGGTTGAGTCCATTACAGACCAAGGCCGGGATGCGATGAACAAGAAATGCCGCATTAGCACGGAGCGTATTACGGAGTTGCTGGTGTACGCCAGGCAGCGGATACCTTGGGTACAGGCCAACCTTATCAAAGTGCCGGAGGATGAGCCAGCTCTGGTGGCAGCCTGGCAGAGCAACCTTAAGGCACAAGGTGTGTGGGTGTCTGAGCCCGTGCCGATGTTTCCCTTCCCGGGCTCGCCCGAGTATGTGACGACGTTTGGCGCACAGCCGGATGAGCAGGCCTGGGAGCGGGCGCATGCTCATTACCTGCACCAGTTCACCGACCGCGGCTGGTCTGACATTCAATCGGACAGGCCGCTAAGCCTAGCCGAGCTGGAACGCCAAGCCCAGGAGCCCTTGTGCGCGTTCTGCTGACGACCGACACCATCGGCGGCGTGTGGACGTTTACGCAGGAGTTGGCACGGGGGCTGCTGCTGGCGGGCCATCAGTTAGTGCTGGCGAGCTTCGGCCGGCGAGCTTCCCCCGCCCAGGCTGCGGCCGCGCAGGCGCTGGATACACTGGCTGCCGGGCGTTTTCGCTTCGTTGCGTCAGAGGCTCCGCTGGAGTGGATGGAGACAAACGAACGCGCGTGGCCGGAAGGTTGCGAGGTGTTGGAGCAGGTGATCGATGACTTCCGCCCCGAGATAATCCACTCTAGCCAATTGTGTTTTGGCCGTCTGCAGGTGGGTGTTCCCGTGCTGGTGACGGCTCATAGCGACGTGCTTAGCTGGGCGCACAGCGTGCTCGGCAGTGTTGCGGAACTTGAGCGAACAGCATCGCCCGGGTGGCTGCCGCGCTACCGTGAGTTGGTGGCAGAAGGGCTTGCGGGGGCGGCTGCCGTAGTGGCTCCTACGCGCTGGATGGCTGGGGAATTGGCCCGGCATTACAGGCTCACGACGTTCCCAGAGGTAATTGCAAATGGTGTCACTGTGCCCAAGGTTCAGGGTGCTGTGCGCAAGCTCCAGGCTGTGTCAGCAGGACGCTTGTGGGATCAGGCCAAGGGACTGACGGTCCTGCAGAAGATGCAATGCTCGTGGCCTGTTTTGGTCGCCGGCGATGGAGAAATAGCGGGACCTGCGTGGGTAGGCGAGTTGAAACACGAGGAGTTGCTGCAGCTCTTTCGCGAGTCGGCCGTGTACCTTGCGACGTCCGTGTATGAGCCCTTCGGACTGGCTCCACTGGAGGCCGCGTTATGTGGCTGCGCGGTCGTGGGGAGGGACCTGCCCAGCCTGCGTGAAGTGTGGGGAGACGCAGCGTTGTACTTCGATTCCTCGGCAGCGCTCGAGCGTGTGCTGGCAAGTCTTGCCGCACATCCGCGGCGGCTGAAGGGCGCGCAATGTCGCGCGGGACAGCGCGCCGCCGGGTACAGCATGCAGGTGATGACCGCGCAGTACCTAACTCTGTATAAGGCGCTCGCCACCGCCGCAAAACCTCTGGAGGAGCACGTTTTCAGCCGTGCCTGAGCTTCGACTTGCCTACTTTGCGCACACGGTGCGGTCGGACTGGAACAATGGCAACGCCCACTTTCTGCGAGGGCTGCTGCGTGCGCTGCGAGCCATGGGGCATGACGTGACGGCGTTTGAACCAGAGGCAGAGTGGTCAGTGGATAACCTGCGCCAGGAGGCGCGCGGCCCGCAATCGCTGGACCAGTTTATGGAGATTTATTCCGACCTGGATGTACAGACCTACGGCACCGCAGAGTTCGACGCGCTGGACCTGTGGCGGCAGCGTTTACGCGGAGTGCAGGTAGTGATTCTGCATGAATGGAACCCGCCAGCGCTGGCTCCTCTGCTGTTGCGATTGCGCGCGGAGCTGCACTACAAATTGCTTTTTCATGACACACATCACCGGGCATCGAGCTCGCCTAAAAGCTTTGCGGAGTTGAGGCTTGAGGAGTTCGATGGCATCGTTGCGTTTGGCGAGGCGCTGCGCCGGATCTATCTCGATCGTTTCCATCTGCGCCGTGTATGGACGCTACATGAAGCGGCAGACACTACCGTGTTCCGGCCCATGCCCGGGCAGGCGCAAGAGCAGGACGTGGTCTGGATTGGAAACTGGGGTGATGGCGAGCGAGCTCAGGAAATTCGCGAATACCTGGTGCGGCCTGCGTCGAGGCTGGATGCAAAGGTGAAGGTGTATGGTGTGCGTTATCCGCAGGATGGGCTGGACGCGTTGGACGGCGCGGGAATCTGCTATGGCGGTTACCTACCGAACCTCGACGCGCCTGCGGTGTATGCGCGGTCGGCTCTGACGCTGCACATTCCGCGGCAGCAGTACACGGCAGTGATGAAGGGGATCCCTACGATCCGAGTTTTTGAAGCTCTTGCATGCGGCATCCCGCTGCTGTCTGCGCCCTGGGAAGACTCGGAAGCGCTATTTCGTCCAGGTGATTTTTGCTTTGTCGATAACGGTGTCGCGATGCAGCGGGAAATAGAGCAGCTATTACACGACCCAGCGGCCATGCGGGCCCAGGCGGCGCGAGGGCTCGAGACGGTGCTGGCGCGGCATACGTGCGGACATCGCGCGCAGGAACTTACGGCCATTGTTAAGGAGCTGCTTTGATGAAAATTTTCGCGTTTGGATCGTCGATTGTGTCTTCGTATTGGAACGGTGCGGCGACCTATTACCGTGGCTGCTACAAGTATCTGGCGCGCCTGGGCTACGACGTAACGTTCGCCGAACCGGACGCGTACGGACGGCAGCAGCATCGGGACTCAGACAATTTTTCCTACGTGTGCTCGCTGGTGTACCAGCCCGTTTCGGTCGATGGCGGGCGCGATCTGAACCGCATGCTGGCGCTCGCGGCGGAGGCGGATATTGTGGTCAAGCATTCCGGCATTGGCTGTGACGATGCGGAGTTGGAGCGGCGAGTGCCGGCAGAGTGCGCAGGCCGGGCCATGACGTTTATCTGGGATGTGGATGCGCCGGCGACTATCGGACGGATGCGCTCGGCCCCCGATTCGGATGCGCTTGCGCTTTCTGCGGGTGGGTATGACGCGATTTTAACCTATGGGGGCGGGCCGATGGCTCGGCAGGGCTTTCTGGAGTTTGGCGCACGGGCGTATTACAGCATGTACAACGGCCTTGATCCGGAAACGCACCATCCGGTGGCGGCGGACCCCAAGCTACGCTGCGATGTGGCGTTTCTAGGCAACAGGTTGCCGGACCGGGAGGCGCGCGTGGACGAGTTGTTTTTCCGAGGCGCGGCACTTAGCCCCGGGCAGCAGTTCCTGCTGGGCGGCGAGGGTTGGGGAGACAAGCGGATGCCACCCAACGTGCGCTACCTGGGCCACGTACCCACGGCGGACCATAATCGGTTGAACGCGTCGGCAGGGATGGTGCTAAACATCAACCGGGCGTCCATGGCGGACTTTGGCTTTTCTCCGCCCACGCGCGTGTTTGAAGTTGCCGGCGCGGCCGCCTGCATGATCTGCGATGACTGGCCGGGGCTCTCGGACTGCTTTGAGACGGGCACAGAAATCCTGGTAGCGCGCAATGCGGAGGACGTAGCGGCCGCGCTGGCAGCGCACGGTGACAAGGCACGCCAAAAGATCGGACATGCCTTCCATGCACGTGCCATGCGCGATCACACCTACGCCCAGCGCGCGGCGCAGGCGGATTTTGCGTTTCGCGAGTGTGCCCGGCGGCGCCGCGGACTGACCCCCGCCCAAACTCAGGCGCTGGCCATCATGGCTGACTGGGACCCTGTCCCCGGCTGGCGGGAAGCGGCGGCGGGCATCGCATTTGCTCCCGCGCGAGTGAGGCACGCATGAAGATCGTCCTGTTCGGACTTACGGTCACGTCGTCTTGGGGCAACGGTCATGCCACCACGTTTCGCTCGCTGCTCAAGGCGCTGGCAGCGCGTGGTCACGTTATCGACTTCATCGAAAAGGACGTGGAATGGTATCGCAACAACCGCGACCTACCGTCGCCCACCTTCAGCACCGTCCACCTGTACCAGGAGTGGAATGAGGCCTCCGCGCGCCTGCTATCTATTGCCCGCGACGCTGATGTGATTGTGGTGGGATCCTACTTTCCTGACACTATCGCCGCTATGGACGCGCTCATGGCGCAAGCCTTCGCACCCATCATTTTCTACGACATCGACACTCCCGTCACCCTAGCGGGGCTCGTGGCAGACGGTCGCACGGACTACCTCACGGCCGCGCTGATCCCATGCTTCGCGGCCTATCTCAGCTTTTCCGGCGGACCCGCGCTGCAGACGCTGGAGCAAATTTTTGGCGCGCGTAAGACCGTGGTCTTCTGCTGCTCCGTCGATCCGGACCTATACCGCCCCATCGCTCCGCAGGCGCGCTTTGCCTGCGACCTGAGCTATCTCGGAACCTATGCTATCGACCGCCAACGCAAGCTGATGCAACTGCTGAACGCCCCCGCGGCGCTGTTGCCGGGTCGCACTTTCCGCGTTGCCGGCCCACTGTACCCGGACGACGTGGGGTGGCGACCGAACGTATTGCGCAATGAGCACGTCGCGCCGCCGGACCACCCAGCCTTCTACAGCTCTTCCCGCTTTACGTTGAACCTGACGCGTGCAGACATGATTGCTGCGGGTCATTCGCCCTCGGTGCGCCTCTTTGAAGCCTCTTCCTCAGGCGCCGCCATCCTGTCCGATAACTGGCCCGGGCTGGACACGTTCTTCCTGCCGGGCGAAGAAATCCTAATCGCCCATTCCGCACAGCAGGTGGCCGGAATTCTCCGCGATCTGTCGGAAGAGGACCGCCTGCGTATGGGTAGGCGCGCCCGCGAACGCATCCTGGCCGAGCACACCTCCGCGCAGCGCGCCGTTCAGTTTGAACGCATCGTGTCCGAACTCTAAATCTTAGACAACCAGGCGCCGGGCAGCACGTCGTAGAAGGATTGCAGGCACCAATCGGGCTGCTCTGCCTGCAGTTCCTCCACCGTGAAGATGCCGGTAGCTACCGAGATCACAGGCAAGCCACAGGCTTTGGCCGCACGAACGTCCTCTGGCGTATCCCCCACGACGCACACCGAAAGGCCGGGTTCTACCAACCCCAGCGCAGCCTTGAACACGTCTTGGCGAGACTCAAAGCCATCGCTGTAACCACCAGAATCGAACCATGCTAGCACCCCCGCCTTGGCCAGCTTGGCGCGACCGATGCGCTCCAGATTGCCGGTCGCCACGCCCAACACTGCGCCCTTGCCTTTAAGATGCTGCAGCACATCTACGATGCCGGGCGTCGGTTCAATCTGGAACTCGTCCATGCGGGCTTCCACAAACTCGCCCATAGCGGCCTGCGTCTCGGCCAGCGTCGGTCTCCAGGCCTCATCCGGCACCCCGGCCAAACGCAGCGCGTCGCGCAAAATCCCCACGTCCGTGTTGCCATGCGCCACCACTCCGTCCAGGTTGGTGGGCCTGCCTGCAATCCGGGTCAGCGCCTCGCAAAAAGCAAAATAATGCACGGCATCGCGGCAATTGATCAACGTGCCGTCGATGTCGAAAAGGTATGCGTCGAACTCGTCCCAAGCTCTCAAAGTAGCTCCCTACAGACCTGCTTTATCACTGAGGTCCAGTCGCCTTGCCGGGTCTGGCGGAAGATTCGCATCGTTGGGTACCAGGGGCTGGAGTCTCCCGCTGCCTGCCAGCGCCAGTCTGCGTGCTGCTGCAACAGCAGCCAGACCGGCTTGCCCAGCGCGCCAGCAAGGTGCGCGGCCAACGTGTCCACCGTGATCACCAGGTCAAGCTTCGCGATGGTCGCGGCAAGCGCCAGCAATCCATCCCCGCAAATCGTGGCTGCGTCCAGAGTTCCCTGCCCTACCTCGCGATCGTCGCCCCGCTGCAGGCTCCAGCACTCGGCCAGAGGTAGGAGGGCCTCGAGCGCGGCAAACGGGATCGCACGTGACCGGTTCCACTCGCCACTGGCCCACACGACTCCCACCCTGCGCCTTGCAGATGTGCCCATGCAAGCCTGCACGCGGCGCAGTTCCGCAGCCGGCAGCTTGCAATAACGCTCCGCCAATGGAAGCTCCGCCGTCGTGGTGCGAAAAACGTAGGGCAGCTCCATCACCTCTAATTGCGTGTCGTACACCGGCGCAATCGCGGGCGCGGCTTCGCCCCAGCTGATCACCTGCTCCACGCCGGCAAAACAACCGGCGAGCTCAACTAGTCGGGGCGCCACTTCCCACACCACATCGTTCGCTGTGTCGGCCAGCCTGGGGGCGTAGCGAAGCATTTGCACGGCATCGCCAAACCCGTGCAGACAGCGCACGACGACGCGCTTGCCGGTAAGGCTTGCTCCATCCCAGAGGCGGTGCGGGTCAGGCGCATCCCGGCTGCGGAGCCCATCGCTTTGCTTCCACGCGGCGGCAAAATCACCTGACAGCATGGCGGCCATCCACCGTCCGCCACTACACCGGTCAGGGTCTTCTCCCGCTGCTTCCGCCAGGTCGAACAGTGCCCCAGCGGGGCCAAGTTGCCGCTCTGCCAACAGCCGCTCCGCTTCTTCTAGAATCACCTGCGTCCGCCAGCCGGATATACCGCGTGGGGACTGTCTGCGGGAATGGTTACCGGCTTCCAACGGCACACATACACTTCATCTTCCGGCTGCGATTCAATCGTAAACCCGGAAGAGCGCAGCATGGCTTCCGTACAGGCCTTGTTGGGCAGCCACCAGTTGGTGGCGTCGTGCGAGTAGCGGTGCTCCACAAAGTGCAGCTTCGGATACCCGGGCGCGTCAAACGGTGCCGGCTCGGTAAACTCGTAGTCCTCGCGGACATCGGCGATTTCTAGGCTTCCCCGCTGCAAACTCTGGAACAGAAGCAGGTCCTTGGTGACATGCTCATGAATCAGGTCAAGCGCCAGCAAGGGGTGGCGCAGGTGATACAACACCCCCATAAAAATCACCAGATCAAACTTCTCTCCGAGTGTGGCTACATCCCAAACTGAAATTTGCAAGAACTCAACATCCAGCCCCGTTACCTGCGCAGCGAACCCGGCCTGCGCCAGGTAGCGCGGGTCCGTGTCGATCCCAAGCACCCGCGAGGCTCCACGGCGCTTCATCTCCAGCGAGTAGAAGCCACCATTGCAGCCAATATCGAGCACGCTCATCCCGCTCATATCCCGCGGCAGGCTGTTGCGGAAGTGGGCATATTTTACCGAGGGATAATCACCAAGAAAGTGGTCTGGCGCGGTCGCGACACCGCCCAATTCCATCTGGTGGAACCAAGGGCCCAGCTCTTTGATCCGCTCTGCAATGGATGCCCGCGTCATGCTTCGTACTCTTTCCCTGCGCTGCTCCAGGAAGCGCGTCCTTGTAAAATCGGGACCTCATGCTCAGCTGTTTCTAGTCGCGCATCTAGGAAACCCTGGTCTTTCCTATGCAGTCCCGGCGCGCCTCAACACTTTACTCAGACGTTTGACCTTGCTGTCAGGATGTCTGTACGCACCCGGCGCAATGTCGTGAAGAAATGTTGCAAACGCAACGGTCAAAACTGTCGATCCATTGATTGAGGTCGCGCACGTTGAGCTCGGTGTACTGATCAGGATTGACCGACAGGATCGCGCTGCACGTCGTGCAGTGAGGTGAGGGGTGAGGCTTGAGTCCGGACAAGAAATTCAATACCCAGCCACATGAGGCGGTATGAGGCACGTAGAGCGCAGGTTCAACAGGCTTCCGCAGTCCGTCATTATGCGAGTCAGTGACTACGCCGACGACCAGAAGGCAACTATTGGGCTCAGCCATACCGACAATTCGTCCCGCGCCGCTGCTTTGAAGCGCGAGGACTGGCATTCGAATCTAACTTTCGATCGCGTTGCCTTTGGGGAAGTAACGCCGCGCTAGGAATTGATTGATCACGGCCACGCCGGCGCCGCGCCTGTTCTCATCTTCATTCCAAATGCGGCCTGCAGCAGCGGAATGCGCAGTGTTGGAAAATATTGGCGACCGACGAAATCTATCGGCAGCAAGGGCTTTGGACCTGCGGTTAGCGCGTTACGGGATCGGCTGTTCAGTGGATGGTCTTGTAGTGATCGGCAAAGAGGTATCGCAGGGCTGCCCTGAAGGGTAGCGCAGAAGCAATGAGCAATCTTGGCTTGATGTTGCTCGAGGCTCGAGGTGTACCCAGAAACTATGCGGTTGCACGGAGATGGTGGACGAAATCTGTCGTAGGAAGGAATGCCGGGGCAATGGCAAACCTGGCTTAATGCAAATGCATCTCACCCTTGGCTAAATAGGTAAAGTCCAGGGCGAAAACAGAGGATCGCGTTTGTCTACTGAATTTCAGTCCTCGGTGAAAGAGGAGTTAAAGGGCGCTCGGCGCCGTCTTGGAGTGCGTTCTGCCGGGGAGATGGCGGAAAGGATCAGTAAATTTAACTGGTCTTCTACTCAGCTTGGCCCCATAGATACCTGGTCGGAAGCTCTGCTTACGGCAGTGAATATGATCCTCGCTTCCCCGCTGCCTATGCAGCTTTTCTGGGGACCGAACTTCATAATCTTGTACAACGATCCCCTAATTCCCCTCCTCACGAATAAGCACCCTGATGCCTTGGGTCAGCCGGCAGAGGTGTGCTGGCATGAGGCATGGGAGACAGTCGGACCCCAGATGGCACGTGTCCGTAGTACGGGCGAGCCCATCCAGCACGAGCGTGCACTGGTCCCAATCGAGCGCGACGGTATCGTCACGGATGTCTATTGGAACTATGTCTATAGCGCGATCTTTGGACCGGACGGCGCCGTAGAAGGTGTCCTAGACATCGCTCACGATGTGACTGCTGCGGTTGTTGCCCAGCACGATCTCGCGGCGTCAGAAGCGAGGGCAACTCGCGTTCTCCAGAGCATCGGCGATGCCGTCGTAGTCACGGATGCCGGCAACAAGATCTCGCTCATGAATCCTATTGCGGAACAGCTCACCGGATGGTCACAACAGGAAGCGATGGGTCTTCCCTTACCGGAAGTCTTCAACATCGTGAATGAGACCACCAGGGAGCCCATCGAAAGCCCGGCCGACAAGGTTCGAAGGCATGGAGCGATCGTTGGCTTAGCCAACCATACGGTTCTTCTAAACCGCAGAGGCGGCGAAACTCACATCGATGATAGCGGCGCTCCGATCATGGACGAAAACGGACGGCTCGCCGGTATCGTGCTGGTCTTTAGAGATATCGAGGAGAGACGGAAAGCGGAGATTGCACGGGATCGTTTGACTTCGCAGCTTGAGCAGACCTTGGAAGGGACGACAGACGGAGTCGCCATGGTTGACCGTGACTGGCGCTACACCTATTTCAACCCGGCAGGTAGAAGAATAGCCAGCGCGCCCGAGGATATCGTGGGACAAAACATCTGGGAGGCTTTCCCTGGCATGGTCTTTGAAGGCTCCCCGTATGTCTACCATCAGGAACGTGGCATGTACGAGGGCATCGCAGGGGAGTTCACCACGGACTACCCGCTGCTCAATCTGACCATTCAGGTTTTCGTTCGACCGATCCCGGACGGCATAGTCACTATATTTCGAGACATAACCCAGCAAAGACGCTCGACGGCTGCGCTCATTCAAACTGAAAAGCTCGCTGCAGTTGGAAGGTTGGCAAGCTCGATTGCTCACGAGATTAACAACCCTTTGGAAGCAGTGACTAACCTTCTGTTCCTTTTGCGTGGAGACCAGAACACGCAAGAGGAACGTGAGCAATATCTTGAATCGGCTGAGCAAGAGCTTCGACGCGTGTCGAATATTACGAACCAAACGCTCCGCTTTCATAAGCAGTCCACCAACGCCACGAACGTCCAAATCGATGAACTCCTGGGCGGCTCGCTCTCGGTGTATCAAGGGCGGTTGGCTCATTCCGGAATCCATGTCGAGCGGCGGGATCGGACGACGAAGACGGTTTATAGCTTCGATGGAGAGATCCGTCAGGTGCTTATCAATCTCATTGGTAATGCCATCGACGCGATGCACTCGGGCGGCCGGCTCTTGCTTAGAACACGCGAGGCCACTTGTCTCAAAACAGGTAGACAGGGTTTGACCGTGACCATTGCGGATACAGGGCCGGGTATCAGCGCGGAATTGCAAAAGAAGATTTTCGAGCCGTTCTTCACAACGAAAGGGACCGGAGGGACTGGCTTGGGACTTTGGGTGAGCGCAGAGATCATCGCCCGGCATCAGGGAAAACTCATGCTCCGTAGCCGCCAAGGAAACGGGAAGAGTGGGACGGTATTCACACTATATCTTCCGTACAATGTCCCGCCTCGTCCATTCTCGGAGGGCTAGGAATACACAGTTAAGAGCCTGCGCGCACAATTGATTTTTATGGGGAGACCCCGATCAGAAACGCAAGCCATCTCTTCGCATGGCGGGTCTCGCGGTTTACGCGCCCTGCGTAGGCAAGAACAGCTGAAAAACTGTTCCGCTTCGGCCGCTGCCTTGGCTGCTCCGTACGCGAAGGTGCCCATGGTGCCGAGCGACAATCTCGCTGCTGATCCAGAGTCCCAGTCCCGTGCCCATAATGCCTTTGGTGGTGTAGAAGGCTTTATAGATTTCGCTTAGTTGAGGCCGCGGAATCCCAATACCAGTATCAGCAACTGTAATAAGAATGCCTTCAACATCGCGGGCCCAGTCGGTAGCCTCACGCGTACGAACGAGGAGTCGGCGACCTGTACCTTGCATTGCATCGATGCCGTTCGCTACGAGATTGTTGAGCACCTGTCGAATCTCGCTTTCCATGCAGACGATGGATCTCGTCGAACGTTCGCGAAGTTCCACCGTAATCCCCGCATTCAGAAAGCGTGAGTCATAGAGCTGTAGAACTGTCTCGAGAAGCTCGCTACATCCCACGGCTTGAGCCTTGGTTGATTGCCGGTAGAACCGGAGCGATTGCGAGGCGATATTCTTGATCCTCCGCAGTTCACTGTCGGCTTGGGCGAGCATCTCTTTCGCCTCAGGCGGAATATTCATACGCTCAGTGATGTAGATCAGGTTCATGATCGCTTCGAGCGGATTGTTGATTTCATGCCCTATAGAAGATGCCAACCGGCCAACTGCTGCTAATTTCTCACTCTGGCGTAAGGCCACTTCGAACTCCACTCGCGTGGTGACATCCGTTTGAATGCCAACAAAGTGCGTCAGTTCCCCTTCGCGGCTGCGAATTGGTGACAGAGACAGTTCATTCCAAAAGGGGTGCCATCCTTCTTGAAGTTCCTCAGGATGGTCGTGGTTTCACGTCGATCTCGGATGGCTTCCCGTACGAGCGTCAGCGCAGGTTGATCGTGCTCGCTTCCTTGAAGAAAACGGCAATTCTTCCCTAAAACCTCTTCGAGGCCGTAGCCAGTCATGACCTCGAACGCAGGGTTGACGTAGGTAATCGGCATGTCAGGTAGCGTTGCGTTGACCACGCATATACCGCTTGTCACTGAACGAAAGATGCGTCTGTTTAGCTGCAGCTCGTCGAGCGCGGTCTGATAGCGCATGGCGAAAGCTCGGTGCGAGTAGAGGATAAGGCTGAGTTGAGCAGCAACCGGCGCCGGAGCCTGGGGCAACGGGAGAACGCCATCGAACTCTGGTTCCGGGTGAGATAGCCCGGGTGGATCATCCGGGCGGTGCGGAATAGCAGCAATAACAGCCGGATTGACGCCTTCCCCACGTTCTTCGCGAATCGACAGGAGAGCCCGGACCTTGGCGGCTAAGGCGTCGTCGGCGACGATCAACTCGAGCCCAGCCAGTCTGTCCGGCTGCAATGACTCCTCTTCAAGAGGAACGGCCTCAAGTTCTAACTGCACCGACGCACTTTCGACAAGGCGACGATTAATCGCATTCCGGATGAGAATTCCCACCCCGGAACGGAGCGCTAAAAGGGGTTCCTTGGGAGAAGAGGCTGCGCTGTCGTCGGAACCTGCACTTGTCTTCAGTGATCTATGCCTCGTCTTCTAAATTTTGCCTTTCCAGGTTACAAGGTACAAGTGTGCAACCGCAACAAATGGAACAAGGGCGATCACCTTCAATCTGTATAGTCTCTACGTTGCTCATGCTAATTACCTTAAGACAGAAAGACGGAAAGCTACCGCCGCCGCGTTGGTTTTGTGGCGGGTAGGTCAACCATCTCTTTGGAGAGCAACACGTCCTTTGGCTTAGGGCGGTGTCGTCGCGAAACTCAAAGCGCTCTGCTCATGCCCTTTAGGATTTCTCGGGGAAGTTCGGGGACGCCATTGCACCGTTCAGTTCCAGGGCCGATCGGGTGAAATGCGATCGCAGCTCGTATCGTACGATCCAGCGAGGGGCCGATGATCGTCAACTGCCTGCTCTACCAGCGTTGAGGCACAGGATCGACCTCGAAGGGCCCCGCCTAGATAATTGGCTTGATTACTGATTTCTGGAATTAGACTTGGGCTACCACTTGCGCCTCAGGCGCTTGTCAGGGCAACTGGAGCAATTCATTCACCCTACGCTGCAACGCCTGCGCGTCCACCGGCGCTCTGACCTTCGCATCGTTATCGAAGTAAATATAGACATCGCGTGGCATCCCATCCGCAACCGCCGTCCCGGCGTATCGTCCTTCGGCGGCTTCTCCAGTAGCAAAAGCGACCACACGCCTCGCCCAAACTTCGATAGCATCTGGCTCATACCCGCTAAAGTACAGTTGCTCCGACCCATGCAGGCGTACGTAAACAAAGTCCGAGGTCACATCCATCAGTAGCGGCCACTCTACAGTGTCGGCAACGACCAGGCCGACATCATGCTTCCGCAGAAGCTCTACAAAGGCTGGCTCGACAAACGATTCATGCCGAACTTCAATCGCATGCCGCAGTCGAGGATCGTCACTTTTTGTCAACACCGGCTTCAAATACGCCCGGCTCAACATGCGATCGTCGCACTGCCTCGCCAACTTCGCCGCCGCACGCACAGTACGTGGCAACAGCGTAAAGAAGCTTTCATAGCGCGCCGTGTCATAGGGGCCTTGGTTGAATTTCATCATCGGCGGTAGCTGCCAAAGAAAAGGGCCTATCTTCGGCCCCAGGGCCAGAACCCCGGATGCGAAGAAGTTTGCTAGCGCAATCTCCACTCCTGACAGCTTTTTCAGGTGAGTGATAAACCGTCCACCCTTTACCGCAAAGACAAAGCCTTCTGGTGTCTCCCTCGCCCATTGCTCAAATGAGCTCGGCCGCTGCAGCGAGTAAAACGTTCCATTGATCTCTACCGATGAGAATGTTCTCGCGGCGAACTCCAATTGACGCCTTTGGGCTAGGCCCTCTGGATAGAACTTCCCCCGCCAAGCGGCATATCGCCATCCGGAAATGCCAATGTGAATCCGACCCCGCTGAGGTGCCTCGCTCATCCAGGTTAAGATGCTTTATCAGCGCTTACGCCCCGGTGGGTTTCATCTCGTGATGAGACGGCATCCGAGACCAGCTGTCTCAGGCAAGATCTTCGAGGAAGCTCTCATCTCGGCCGGGAGGATCTCGCTTACGGTGAGATAGGCTGCGCTAGCTGCCGATGATGCGACGAAGAAGATAGGGCGAAGCAGATGCCAATCCCCCAAGGCCAACTGTCCCGTGTGCGAAGTGATAGAAGACGTCAGCGGCACAGATACGCCAATCGCAGATGCAGTCGAAGTCGCCCCAGAACGAGAATCAGATTTCGTTTTCCCGTCATTGCTGAGAGACAGGAGAGCCCGCCTCGCAGCGGGCTCCTTTCAGAGCCGGGATGAGCAACGACGATCTCAAGGCTCCGAACTGTAGGAATTAGGCCAAAGGTACCATAAGCAGCACCATAGGGGACCTTATCCAAGAGCCCGCTGTAGACACGCGGGATCGACAGCGTGCCGCCCTTCCTCGCCGCCTGGATTGCTTGCCGGAGCGCGCTAGGGCGGTCCGTCTCCATGAACAGTGTCGTCTTAACGACAACTTAGATGCCCTGCAACTCCTTCGACTGTGCCTCAAGTCCGACCGGATCGATGCAGTTATCGGGAGAGCACCCGCCTATGAGGTCCTTCAACGCCGTAAGTAGGCTGACATCTTCTTCCGAGTAGTCTCCAGTGATCGCGCCGAGGAAGCGAGCCCGATCCAGGGCGCTCTTGGAACCGATCGATGGCGATGACGCGGGCTGCCACAGCATGAGTGCACTAGCAATGGCGAACTGGCCAAGACCGCATCCTCAAACGGCTACCGTGTCGCCGGGCGAATCTTAGCGTTTTAGGCCGCCACATACCCTATCGGGAAGATGTCTAATAGGTAAAGGACGTTGTCGTCGGGAAGATCGTTCTCAATTTCAGAGGCCCAGCATTCGCGAACGGAACCCGCACGTACTGTGCTTGGCCATCGGAACAGCCACCTATCAAGTGCAAGTACCCGAAGAGACCTGCGCCCGAGTATCCACGGCCTCATCCATGAGGTGAGCATTGGGATTCGTGTTGTCATAGGCAGCACCGCACAGACAACGATTAGAGAAGGCGATTACTCAAGTTCGCCCGAACGGGAAGAGCTCGGGACGGCACGTAACAATTTTGCTTCGCTAGCGTGAATCCTAATGTGCGATGAATAGCGTTCCTTAAGAGGAAGCAGAAAGCCTACTGATACTGCTCTATAGACTCTATGGTGTGTTCCGAATGAGTATGCATCGATTTCATCGTTTGTCGTGTTCTTATGATTCAGCTTCTAGATCTATCTGCACGGATTGCTTCCAGCCTCTGATGTCGAACACTCTTGAGGGACTGGAGGCGATTCAAGATAGCCACAGATGCGAACCGATCAATGTCCGTGTCGCCGGTCAATTTCCTGAGGTCGAAACAGATCCGGCTAACCTTAGCAGCGCAGTCCGTTGGAAGTTGTCATCCGATACGCCATAAATGCTGGATGCGAAACACAAAGGTTTAAGCTTGATTTCCGAGGGATTGTGCATGGAAATCATAGACGTTGATCGGTTTGAGGGTGGAATCGTCCTTACGTTCAGTGACGGTCTGACAGCCCGTTACACTGCTGAAGTGTTGCGGCAAATGGCTGAACAGGCTACGCCCACTGTTCTCTCTGTTCAGGAACCCGAGGACTGATGGAGCTTTGGCCAACGTTCGTAAGTTGATGCATCGACTGGACAAACGGACGCAGAACCGACTAGCCCCTTCCTAACGATTGGACCTGTCAACGTGCCACCACGATAGCGCATTCGGTAACCCCTTCGCCGGGAAAATGCAATCGCTTTGAGTAGCGATAGCTCTCAGCTACGAGTACCGGTGACCTTTCCAAGCATCGTCCGAACAAAACAAATAGTGTTTATAGGTCCTGCCGAGCGGTGAGGAATTAGGAATTCCTTTCCCACCGGCGCACCCTGATGAACATTCGCGGCGAAAGGAGGGGCTTAGCCTGGAGTTATCGCTGACTGCTCCACTCCGTGAGCCGTCATCGAGACTAGTGCCGGCAACGTTCAGGCATGGCTCAAAATCCCGGCAGCTCTCCCGGAACTTCTCGGTACCATCGCATCACAGACCTTGGCAGCTTGGTACGACGCTGACCTGAGTGCAGCAGGTTGGAGACGATTCGGAAGATTACCCGGTTTTACAAACTGCAAAGCCAAAGTAGCGCAGACCCGATGGCCTCTTTTCCTTCGTTCGTCTTCAGGGTTGCAGTGTCAAGCAGTAATCAATGGCCGACACTTTCGTGCAGCAAGTCACAAGGCTCCAAGAAGAGCGCAAGCAGAAGTGTAATGCAAGACGCCTGCAGGCCTCTCTTTCTCCCCTAAAGGGTCCGAGGTTTCCCAATCTGTCGCTCGAACGATTTCGGGCATCCACCAAGTACAGCGACCGTCCCGCGGCCGCAGACATCGCCTTCTGTGTTGCCGCTTATGCAAATGGCATGAACGAGGCCCGGTTGAACGTGCCCTTGAAGACGACTATCTCTCTCACGATCCCAGCACTTCCAGACGAGCGTCCTACATCCGTAGAACCATGACGAGGGCGAGAGACTGGGCAGCACGGTAGCCATTGGTACTCCGCATCGTTTAGTACTCTTTTTCATGTCGCACTTGGATTGACTGTTCTAGTTCTGAGCAGGCTCCTGCTACTCGCGCCATGAAGCAGGATAGTTGAACAGGATGGCTCCCTTCCGGTTAGCCTTTCTGTCTGCGTTCAGCGTGCCGCGCTCAAGACACCCACGCCCTTCGGACGCACGCTCTCCTTCCAAGATTCCGCTACGCGCCCCTTAGGGGTGCGGACTCCTGTCCCCATAGCAAGTCTGGGTCCCCTTCCGCAGAACCTTTCCAGTCGCCGAGGGAGTGGGTCGCGACGGCACACCCGTTGGGCAAGCATGTACCGCAGACAGCGGACAAACCAGAAGAAACGGAGCCAAACACCATGTTCAACAAA
>CAZZXY010000038.1:0-37140 GCA_964658105.1 Verrucomicrobia bacterium Tous-C9LFEB
GGTTTCCTGGACACGCGGCAAAGCGCGATACTGGTAGATGTGCCGCAGCCCAACGAACAACGAACGACGAGCAACGAGCAACCTGCCTCCTCCACCTTCAGCCGCTTTGTGGACCCAAACGCTCCGCCTGCCGCTGACACGGCGTTCAGCTCGCGCAGGCTTCCCGGTACGCCTGCCGGTGAGGCGCAGGGCATGTTGCCGGGCATGGCTGTGATCGGCATGTATCTGCTGGTTTATTCCATGCTGAACGCCTTTGCGGCGATGCGGAACGTGTTTGGCATGGGCTCGGTCAAGTACTCCATCTTTGGCGTGTGCTCGCTTATGCTCGTGGGCATCTTCGGCATGCTGCGTCTGCGGCGCTGGGGCTGGGCGATCGTCTCCGCAGGATGCGTGCTGATGGCAGCGGGATACTTCTACGGCTTTCACACGTCACGCCATCTGCCGTACATCATCCAGGGTCTTTTTGCGCTGGTGTTTTTTCTCTATCTCAGCCGCACCGAGGTGCGTGAGCGCCTGCACTAGGTTCCCCTGAAGTGATCGTTAACATAGCGCTGGCCCCCTCTGTAGGGGTGTGTCTACAATCGCTGGCATGTTTTCAGGTCGGCCCCTTCCTCGCTGTAATCGCCGCACGTTTGGTACCGCACTGGGTGCTGTCGCCGTCTCCTCCCTTTCGCCGCGATGCGCCTTCGGCCTTCTCCCGGGATCGCTACCCGATGGCGAACGCGTCTGGAGCCCTCTGGACTTTGGTGCGCATGGTGACGGCCGCACGAAAGATACCGCGGCAATTCAACAGGCCATCGAAGCGTGCGCAGGGCATGGCGGCGGCCGGGTCATCCTGGACGCCGGTCGTACGTTTCTCAGTGGCACCCTCAGCCTGCGATCACATGTAGAGCTGCATTTTGCGGCCGGCGCGACGCTGCTCGCCAGTCCGTCCCGCGACGACTTCCGCGAGCTAGGGTCGTTGCTCTTCGCCAAGGACTGCGAGAACGTGCACATCAGCGGAACGGGCACGATCAACGGCAACTTCGCGGCCTTCTTTCCACCCAAGGGTCCCGATGGCTACCCCGTGCCGCAGCCATTCCTGGGCCCCTACGATCCGCTGTACGGACCGGAGAAGCGCAACCCACCCGATGGCCGTCCACGCATGATCCTTCTCGTGAATTGCCGCGGCACGCTGTTGGAACACTTCACCATTCGCGACAGCCCCACGTGGACCATCCATCCGATCGGCTGCGAAGACCTGCACATCCAGGGCATCTCGATCCTGAACAACCTGGACGTGCCCAACTGCGACGGCATCGACATTGACCACTGCCGGCAGGTGCGGGTCGACAGCTGCAACATCGTCGCAGGGGATGACTGCCTGATCCTGAAGGCCTCGCGCAACTTCGGCCAGTATGGTCCGTGCGAGGGCGTGACGATCACCAACTGCACGCTGGAGTCCTCGTCCGCGGGCATCAAGATCGAGACCGAAGGACCGTTCCCGTTGCGCTCGGTCGTCGTGAGCAATTGCACCATCGTGCGCAGCAATCGCGGCATCAGCTTCCTGAACCGCGACGGTGCCACGGTGGAAGACATCCTCTTCACCGGCATGACCATCGAGACGCGCATGCGCCCAATGATGTGGTGGGGTTCCGGAGAGCCCATTGCGCTGACGAGCGTGCCGCGCCAGTCTGGCGGGCCAGCGGGATTGGTGCGCAACATTGCATTCGTAGACATGCTCTGCCGAGGCGAGAGCGGGATTTATCTTCGCGGCACAAAAGGCGCTCCGCTGCAGGGCATCGAACTCCGCAACGTGAGCGTAACGCTCGAGAAGACCACATCCATTCCAGGCGGCTTCTATGACATGAGGCCCGGCGATCAGTTTGGCCCCAGCGGTCTGGATCGCCGCGATACGGCCGGTGTCTTTGCCGCTGACGTCGACGGTCTCTCACTCAACGGTGTTGGCGTCCATTGGGGAAAGGCGGTGCCCGCGTACTTCGGATCCGCCCTGGAACTCGAACGCTGCAACGATGTGTGTCTGACGCAGGTCCTCGGCAAAGCAGCCCACCCCGGCAGTTCGCCCGCCCTGTTCAGGGAGGTGAACTTCGCCACTTCCCTGAACGGACCCAAGTAAGCCATCCTCGCACCGAGGCTGAACACAACTGCAAGCAAAGGGGGGCACCGCGGCTTGCGGTGCCCCCTTTCTCTTTGGCCGGTCGAAGCTACGGAAGCGTGACCCGGTAGCTACCACCGAAGCTGCCACCGTTGTAGGTGCCGGTGAAGCGCTGGAGACTCGCTGCTCCCGAGGTCCCCGCGCTCGCGCCGAAGTTCATCGGCACGACCGTGAAGCCTCCCGGTGCGATGCTGCCCGTACCCGCAACCTCGGGCAGTGCAGACAACGGCGTCGGGCTGCCCTGTGCGGAGCCAAGCGTCGCTCCGGTCAGCGTGACACCCTGCGCGGTGCCGGTGCCATTGTTGGTGATCTTCACCGCTGCCTGGTAGGAGCCATCACCCAGCTTCTGCAGCGTGGGCGTGATCAGCAGCTGCACCGTGCCGCTCACCGTGGCGGGTGGCAGAAGGACCGTAGTGAGAGAACGCGCCGGCAGCGAGAGCGAGAGTGCATTGCCTGCAATCACGGCACTATCGGTCTCGGCGAGCGAATCGGTCTGGTCGGTAAGCAGTGTCCTGGCCGCCGACTTCGCCGTGCCCGCATCCACACCAAAGGTGGCCGAGGTCGCAGCGGCGCCGTTGTTCAGCACTTCCAGCACCTTGCTGCCATCCGTGTTGCGGAAGGCGACCACGTTGAGGTTGCTGTTGCTGTTCGCCGTCTGGACGCGATACGCGCCGGGACGCACATAGCGGCTCAGCGCAGACATCGCGTAGTAGCGTCCGGTCGTCTTGAAGGTGCCTGGGGCCGTAAGGCTCAGGTAGACCTCCACGAGGGCGTTGGCCGAGTTCACCGTGCCCCACCAGTAGTTGTATTCATTCACGTTACCGGTATTGAAGGCCTGGATCAGATCGTTGGCGAGATACATGCCGTCCGAATCACCGCAGCCGCCGCAATCCCAGCGCAGCTCATCGTTGTTGCTCAGCGTGGCCCACTCAGTCATCCACACGGGCTTGGTGGTGCCCTGCGCAAACTTCGCCGCGTAGCCGTACTCGTGGCCCGTGATGATGTCTGTGTAGGACGACGCCAGGGGGTAGTACGGAAAGGCACCGGTATACACCGTCTCCGAGGCCCAGTTGAAGCCGTCGCAGCACATGGTGCGTGTGCCCGGCGCTTTGGCCCGCATTGTGGGTCCAAACGCGTTCTGGATGAAGTCAATGACCTGATTATTGGTCATGTTCATCGACGCGTAGGAGACCGGGTTGAAGTCGGGCTCATTCACAAAGTCAAGCGCACCGATCGGCACACCCACGCCCTTGTAGAAGTTGATGTACTGCACCAGGAAGTTGGCATACGCCTGACGCCAGTCGCCGGACGCACAGGTGGCCCCCACGGTGCCGCAGAGCGCGCCGGCGTTGTTCAGCGTGCCGGTCGTCTTCATGAAAGGCGGTGCGCTCCAGGAGGTGGCAAAGAAATTGTTCACGCCATAGTGCTGCGCAATCTGCGCGGCCTGGACCTGGTTGCCATCCGATCCATCGAACGCATAGCTAGGCGTGGCCGTGGGCGATCCGGGGCTGTTCGGCTCGATCTGCGAGTCCGTGTTGATGCCGAGGCGCAGCGCTGTGAGCCCGGCTCCGGTCTTGGGGTTGAACATCAGGTCCCATACCTGGCTCTGCTGGGCGGGCGAAAGGTAGGACACCGACTTGGCGGCACCGAAGGCCTCCGCGAAGCCGAAGCCTTCTACCTGCTGCTGGTTGGCGGTGAAGTCCACCGAGCCTGTCTGCGCGCTCGCGAGAACGGGAGACATCAGTGCCGCGAGCGACAACAGGCAGGTGGAGAGAACGGTGCTTAGGAGGCCGCTATGGGCGAAGCGGCGAAGAGAGCGCAACTGCATACTCGTGACCTCTTACAGGGAAAGGGTTGGGCGTTCAGTGAGGGAGCAAACCAGGCTTGTAGCGGGAGGGCATCCGTTTCAGGACGCGCAGCTGGTGCGGCGTCTCGCCACCAGGCCAAAGACACCCGTCAATCCGGTTCCCAGCAGCAGGAAGCTGGTGGGCTCCGGCGTGACGGCGGCGGAGAACTGGGCACTTGCCAGGTCGTCGTAGGCGTCAGAGGTGGCACCGCCCAGGATGTCGAACGTACCGGTGGTGGTGCCGCCGGCGGAAGGATCGAGGGTGAGCGTGAACAGATCGCCGGTGTAGCTCGCCCCCGGGGCCAGCGAGATCGGCACAGCGGCGAAGAAGTCGGTGTCGTCCAGCGTGGCGGTGCCGAGGACGTTGTAGTCGTCCGCATTCACAAAGAGGGTTCCCGTGTTGCCGGCGTCCGCCGTTAGCGTGCCCGTGTACGTGAGGGACGTGCCCGGAACCCCGGCCTGCGTGGGGTTTGTCAGCGAGAAGGACAGGGAGTCTGCCCGGGCGATGGAGGCGGTGAAAAGACTGCAGGTAGCAAAACAAAGAGCGATCCACTGGCGCATAGTGAGCTTCATCCTCGCAAAAGGCCTGCGGGCAGGCATTTTGATGTGATTTGCATTTCTTTTGAGTGTCGAAGGAAAGACACCGCATCTTGCTCCCGTCTTTGCGGGATTGTCAAATGCTTCTTTTTGAGGACTGATCTGACCCCATGGCGGAGAGCTACAATGAAGGCAGCTCATGACGCCTCTCCCGCAGCCCGAAGTGCTTGTGCAGATTGACCTCAGCCCTCGCAGGCCGGTGAAAAAGCCGGAGTGGTTGAAGGCCCGGGCGCCAATGGGCGAGACCTTCCACTCGCTGAAGAAGCTGGCGCGCGACCTGAATCTGCACACGGTCTGCGAGAGTGCGCAGTGCCCCAATATCGGCGAGTGCTGGAATCACAAAACGGCGACTTTCATGATGCTCGGCAACCTGTGCACCCGGCGGTGCGGCTTCTGCGCGGTGCCCAAGGGCCGCCCAGAGCCGATTGATCACACCGAGCCCGAGCGCGTCGCGTACGCCGTGGCCACGCTCGGCCTGCAGCATGCGGTCATCACGAGCGTGAACCGCGATGACGACAACATGGGTGCGGCTACAGCCTTTGTGAACGTCATCCGCGAGATCCGGCGTCAGGCTCCCGGCTGTCAGGTCGAGGTGCTCACCCCGGACTTCCAGGGCGTGGAAGCCGCGCGCCAGATGGTCGTGGATGCCCGCCCCGAAATCCTGAACCACAACATCGAGACCGTGCCCCGCCTATATCGGGTGGCCAAGTCCGGTGGCCGGTATGAGAAGTCGCTGCACTTTCTGGACGCCGCCAAGCGCGCGTCCGCCGCACACCCTGCCGGCCCCATCGTGACCAAGACCGGCATCATCGTCGGTATGGGCGAGGAGATGCATGAGCTGCTCGGCGTCTTCCGCGATCTGGCCGACCGCAAGGTCGACATCCTCACCGTCGGCCAGTATCTGCGCCCCTCGCGCGATCACCTGCCGATGGCGCGATTTTACACGCCGGAGGAGTTCGCCTTTCTCAAGCACGAAGCCCTGGGCATGGGCTTTCGCCACGTGGAGGCAGGGCCGCTGGTGCGCTCCAGCTACCACGCGCACGAGCAGGCACAATCTACCGGACTCGCCTAGCTTTTGGTTTTCTGGCGCCCTTTCCACCTCGTAAGCGACCAAAAAGGTGAAATCGCACTCCTACCAGAGGTGAGAACGCCGGCACAGAAGGTGCGGAATGTTTTGCGGTGCCGGGTTCTTCGGCCCGTCTTGCGCCTGCTCAAGAATGGCGTGAGCCCGAAACGCCTTGCGTGGAGCCTGGCAGTCGCGCTGGTGGTAGGTATCAGTCCCCTGCTTGGCGTGACGACCATTTGTATGCTGCTGCTGGCCTGGCTTTTCCGCCTGAACTATGTGGCGACGCAGATCGGGATCCACATCGTCTCACCGCTGCAATGGCTTCTGTTCGTACCCTTCATCGATCTGGGCATCATGGTCTTCCGATCGCACCGGTTGCCCATGACCAAGGGCGAGATTATGCACCTGAGCCATCGGCATCCGCTGCAATTGATTCACCTGCTCTGGCAATGGGAGTGGCACGCCCTGATCATCTGGGCCCTTTTCGCCGTCCTGGTGACGCCACTGATGGCGGTGCAGATTCGCAGGATGCTGGTGCTGTCCATGCGTCATCACCGCGACCTGATGCTGGGCGCAGACTGACCACCACATGAGCGGGGCAGGCCTTTCTCGCTGCGAATCCCCGCACAAAGCCGCATAATCAAGAGATGACCGCCCCTCGCCGCGACGCCCCGCCGCCCAGCACTGACGAAACGCCCCGCGGCGACCGACTTCAGAAAATCCTTGCCCAGGCCGGCATCGCCAGCCGTCGCGCCGCCGAACAGATCATCCTGGACGGGCGCGTGCAGGTCAACGGTGAGGTCGTCACGGAACTCGGCACACGGGCCGACCCGGACCGGGACCACATCCGGGTGGATGGCAAGCTGCTGCAGGGCCCCGAGCCGCAGCGCTACTTCATGCTCAACAAACCGCGCGGCTATGTCACCACGCTCGACGATCCGGAAGGCCGACCCACCGTCGCCAAGCTGCTCGGGCAGGAGTCGCAGAAGAAGGTTACCGGCGAACACTCCAAACTGCCGCGCCTGTATCCCGTAGGTCGGCTCGACTACCTAAGCGAAGGCCTGCTGCTGATGACCAATGACGGCGAGTTGGCCAACCGTCTCTCCAAGGCATCAGCCGGGGTTGAAAAGACCTACCTGGTGAAGATCTCGGGCAAACCGACGGATGAGGCCATCGGCCAGCTGCGGCGCGGCATCATGATCGACCGCGGGCGTTTAAACGAGGTGAAGACCGGTCGCCGTGACCGCATTCTGACCCAGCCCGCAAAAATTGAGCAGGTGCGGGGCGGGGAAAACCCCTGGTTTGAAGTCACGCTGACCGAGGGCCGGAACCGCCAGCTACGCAAGATGTTCGAAGAGGTCGGTCACCACGTGGAGAAGATCCGCCGCATCGCGTTTGGCGCGCTGACGCTGGACGTGCCGCCCGGCGGCTTTCGCGAGCTCGCGCAGGGCGAGGTGCAGGCATTGAATCGTGCAGCGGCGGGCAAAAAGGTAGAACGCAAGCGCGACCGTCCGGAAGCTGCCCAGTTGAAGAAGCCCGTGCCGCCCAGAAGGCGTGCACGAAAGGCACCGGTTTCCCGGTCTCAGTCGTAATGCCCCAAATGTGGCAGCAACAAACGCGCAACCTCCTCGCCGCAACCGGTTTCTAAGTGGTTGAGGTGTTCTTGATGCGTGTTCGTTCCGTTCGCAACGGTTTCTTCACTGCAGCGGCTGTTGTCGGGCTTGCTTTGGCTGCCCCGGCTCACTCCCCGGCGCAGGTCTCCTTCGGTGTCAACATTGGCGGGCCGGCGCCGGTCTGCCCTTACGGCTACTACGGTTATGCGCCGTACAACTGCGCTCCCTATGGCTACTACGGTCGGGAGTGGTTTAACGGCGGCACGTTCATCGGTGCTGGTCCGTGGTTCCACGGCCACTCCGGCTTCTATGGTCCTGTGAACCACGACTATGATCCCCGGTACGGCTACCATGGCGCCTATCCCGCGCAGGGTTCTCACTTCGAGCATGGTCATGATTTCCATGACTTTCATGGCAACGACTGGCATGGGTCCTACGGCGAAGGCCACCACGAGGGCTTTCACGGCGGTCATCCACCCCGCTAGGCCGCGGATTCAGGTACGTGTGAATGCAAGAGCGAGCCCCGCACGGGCTCGCTCTTTTTGCGTCTGGCGGCATGCGGCGAAGATCCTGGCGAGGAAATACCCCCGCGGAGTATTCTTTGCACGAAAGCGCTTTCACCATGCAGGAAGGCGTTTCGCGCTCTCTGAATTCATCCAGCGCATCGCACGGAGGCACCCTTGCCGCACTCGTCTCGCCGCACCTTCCTGAAGGCCAGTGGCCTTGCCACGGGCAGCCTTGCCCTCCGATCCCGTGCGCTTGCCGCGCCAGCAGCAGTTGACCTGGGCGCGACGCGTCTGGACCAGTTTGCCTACAGCGACGTCGACCTGCTGGACGGACCCATGCTGGACCAGTTCAAGGGCAACCACGCGTTCTTCATGGCCCTCAGTGAAGACTCGCTGCTGAAACCCTTCCGCCAGGCGGCCGGCCAGCCCGCTCCGGGGGACGACATGGGCGGTTGGTATTCCTATTCCAAGGACTTCGATCCGCCACGCAACCTGACGGGTTATATCCCCGGCCACACCTTCGGGCAGTACGTCTCGGGGCTCTCCCGCGCGTACGCCGCGACGGGCGATAAGCCCACGCAGGCCAAGGTGCACCGGCTGGTGCAGGGCTACGCAAAAACCATCTCACCGAAGTTCTATGCAGGCTACTGTTTGCCCGCGTATACCTTCGACAAGACCAACTGCGGCCTGATCGATGCCTACACCTTCGGCGGTCAAAGCGACGCGATGGACATCCTGGGCCATGCCACCGATACGGTGCTGCCGTTCCTGCCGGAGAGAGCCCTGACCCGACCGGAGATGGCGGCGCGTCCCCACCCGAATATCGCCTGGACCTGGGACGAGAGCTACACGCTGCCAGAGAACTTCTTTCTTGCGTACAAGCGCAGCGGCAATCCCCGCTATCGCGATCTGGCCGTGCGCTACCTGCAGGACAAGGCCTACTTCGATCCGCTCGCGGAAGGTCACAATGTACTGCCGGGCGAGCATGCGTACAGTCATCTCAACGCGCTTTGCTCCGCCTCGCAGGCCTACCTCGTGCTGGGCAGCGAGAAGCATCTGCGCGCCGCACGCAACGGCTTCGACTTCGTGGCGGCTCAGAGCTTCGCTACGGGTGGATGGGGTCCGGACGAAAGCTTTCGCGACCCATCAAGCACCGACCTGGCGGACAGTCTCGACAAGACCCACGCGAGCTTCGAGACGCCCTGCGGCGCTTATGGCCAATTCAAAATCGCTCGCTACCTGATGCGCGTTACGGGGCAAAGTACCTACGGCGACAGCATGGAAACCATGCTCTACAACACGATTCTCGGCGCACGTCCGATCCAGGCGGACGGGCGCAGCTTCTACTACGCGGATTACAACAACAACGCGAGCAAGTTCTTTCACCAGGACAAGTGGCCCTGTTGCTCCGGCACCTTTCCACAGATCACCGCGGACTACGGCATCAGCAGCTACTTCCGCGCGCCCGGCGCCGTGTATGTGAACCTCTTCGTTCCCTCACGCGTGCACTGGGGACAGGACGGCGGACACTATGCCCTGGAGCAACGTACCCACTACCCTCTCGCGCCTCGTACGACCCTGCGTGTGGCTGCACCCAAGCCGGCGACCTTTACGGTGTACCTGCGGGTTCCCGCCTGGGCTGGACATGCGACGTCTGTCAGCGTGAACGGCAAGCGCGTCTCCATGGACCTGCAACCCGGCACCTTTGCTGCCGTGAAGCGCGAGTGGCGAAACGGCGACACGATTGAGTACAGCCTCGACATGCCGCTTTACCTGAAGCCGATCGATCCACGCAATCCAAACACGGTGGCTCTGATGCAGGGTCCATTGACACTCTTCGCGGTAGGGGATCTCAACGCCAGCTTCAGCCGTGCGCAGCTGATGACCGCAAGGCAAACCAGCCCGGGCTCTGCGGACTGGACCGTGGACGGAGCGAGCGGGCCTGTTACATTTCGTCCGTTCTTTGCGATTGATCGCGAGCACTACCGTCTGTATCACCAGCTTGCGACGTAGCCCGGGGATTTAGCCGCAGGCGGTTTGCCAGGGCAAACTCATCGCGCAACCCGGGTGTGCGGAGGTTCTCGCGCAAGTAGGTTAGCTTTTGCTCCAGTGCAAAGAGCGTCGCCGCGATCGGCGGCGTGTTGGTCAATGCGATATCGCGCCACATGCTGTAGGGGCTTGAGCCCAGCCGCGTCGTCTCGCGCAGCGCACGGCCGCCAATGGCCTGCATCACGGCGCGTCCCTGCGGGTCGTCCGCAAAGGTCTCCTCCAGCACCGCGGAGAGCGCCGTGGAAAGCATTTGCGGCAGGTGGCTCACCCACGCGCAGAGCCGGTCATGTTCCTCGGCGTCGAGGTCCATCGTGTGCGCCCCGATTGCGGCAATCCAGCTCCGCCAGCGTCGCATGATCTCTGGCTCGTCGGCAGCCACCGGCGTGAAGAGCCAGGCAGCGCCACGAAAGAGGGTCGCCTCGGCCAGGGCGGCACCGCCTGCCTCCTTGCCCGCCATCGGATGACTCGGCAGAAGCGTGGGCTGCCCCGGTCCGTTGTAGAGCCCGCGGGCAAGCTGCACAATCTCGCGCTTGGTGCTGCCGACATCGGTAACAAGCGCTTGCGGCGGAATCACCGGGGCGAGGTGTCGCATCCAGTCAAGAATCGGCAGGACCGGCGTAGCCAGCACGTAAATGTCAGCGGCATTTTGGTCCGCAAACACCGCATCGCGACTGGCCAGCGCTTCGTCGATAGCCCCGATCTCCAAGGCTTTGACGATCTCTGCAGGGTTCGCATCCCAGCCGACAATCCTGCAGTGCATCCCAGGACGCAGGGAGCGCAGCGCCAAGCCCAGCGAGGCCCCGATCAGGCCTGTCCCGATAAGGCAGACCCGCAGCTCGCTTTGCGGTGCGGCTGCCGGGAGAGGATCGTCAGCGCGCAGGCTCATGGGCAACACTCTCTGAAAGGCAGTCCCTGCGCGCAGAAGGAACAGGGGACGGATGTCGATCAGGGCATGGATGAGGATGCCCGGAAGCAGGCTGCCGGTGATGCAGTAGACGGCCAGAAAACCGAATCCCGCAGCACAGGTGAGAACGGCGCCGAGCCATCCCTGGTAGGCATGCGCGGCACCAAAGGCCACGGCAGCCAGCCCGACGGCCACCGGGCCCGAGATCCCCGTGTCAAGCGACAGAACATGCAGCAGAAAGCCGCGATACAGCACCTCTTCGCAGAAGCCTGCCGTTAACGCGACCAGAAAGAAAGCGAAGCGTTCCTCCCTGCCCCGCGGCAGCAAGAACATGATGGGCTTCAGCGCCGCCTGCGTCTTTTCAGCAAGGGCAGGGCTGAATCGCGACAGCAGGACCGGTGCGGTCAGACCAATTAAGAGACCGGCGCCCACGCCGGCAACCAAGCCCTGGTTCAGGGCTCCGCCATGCGCCAGCTTTGGCAGTGGATTGCGTTCCAAGTGAAGAAAGAGGCCCCCTCCGCCGCGCACGACGCGCTCCAGTGCCCACACGACTGCAACAGCGCCCCACTCCACCAGCAGGATCAAGCGGTACAGGCGCATCCTCGTCGCGTGCGTCGAGTTCCGGCGAAGTTCGCCCATTGTCAGGATGTCCCAGATAGGGAAGCCGATGACCATGGAGCCAGCGAAGACAATCTCTGTAACCTGACCACCCGACACTTGCAATCTCCTCTGCCTTGTTCAACGTTTGCGGCGGTGCGCTACGGGGAGTCTAGCGCCGGCGATGCGTGAAGGCACGCGCCCCGGCGCCCCGGTACTCACCGGCGGTATGCCCCTGGCCGCGCAACAGGTATTTGTACGTCGTCAGGCCGTCCAGACCCACAGGGCCGCGTGCATGCAGCTTGCTGGTGGAAATGCCTACCTCCGCACCGAAGCCATATCGAAAACCATCGGCAAAGCGCGTGGACACGTTGTGAAAGACGCCGGCAGCGTCCACCTCACGCAGAAACTGCTCGGCGGCCTGCGTGTCTTCGGTGAGGATGCTTTCGGTGTGCGACGAGCCATAGGTGTGGATGTGCGCGATCGCGGACTCGATGGAATCCACCACGCCGATCGACAGCTCAGCCTCGCCGAACTCGGTGTGCCAGTTCTCCACGGGCAGGGTGGCCTCGCTGCCTTGTTCCCCAGCGAGACGACGCACCGCAGCATCGCCATGCAGTCGAACATTTCGTGCCTGCAGGCTGTGCACCAAGGGCGGAACGAAGCTCTCGGCAATTGCCCGATGTACGAGCACCGTCTCCACCGCATTGCAGGCGGCTGGGTAATCCAGCTTGGCGTCTGCGATGACACGCAGCGCCAGTTCGGGATCGGCCGCACGGTCCACGTAGATGTGACACACGCCCTCCGAGTGACCGAGCACAGGGATGCGCGTGTTGGCCTGCACGTATTCGACCAGTTGCTTCGAGCCGCGCGGAATGACCATGTCGATGAGATCGTGCGCGCCGAGCAGCTCGGCGACCTGTTCACGCCCAGTCACAAGCGACACGGCGTCCTCATCAATGCCCTGCGCCCGCAACGCCTCGCGAAGGGCACCCACCAGCGCCGTAGCGGTACGCTCCACCTCGCGTCCGGCCTTCAGGATCACGGCATTGCCACTCTTCAGCGCCAGCGAGGCGATCTGCGTCACAGCATCGGGCCGTGCTTCGAAGATCACTGCCAGCACACCAAGCGGCACGCTGATCTTCTCGAGGTGCAAGCCGTGCTGAGACCCTGTTTCCTGTGCCCCTGCCGGGCCCGGGCCTCTGTCGTCCAGCTCCGTAGACTCGAGCACACGTCCGAGCGGATCGGGCAGCCCAGCGACCGACTGAATGCCCTCCACCATTTCGCGCAGCTTGTCCTCGTTCAGCCGCAGACGAGAGAGGGTCGCTGGGGACAACGCGTCATCACCCTGCAGCGCACTAGCCGCGCTCAGGTCCTCGGCATTTGCCGCGAACAGCCGGTCCTTCGCCTGTGTCACCGCAGAAGCCATGGCCTCCAGCGCGGCATTGCGCTCGGCCTCGCTGAGCGTCGCAAGCCTGCGAGAAGCGGCCTTGGCGCGCTGTGCTGTCACGCGCACTGCCGACGATGCTGGCGTTCTGAGGACGCCCGATGCGGTACTCAACGCAGCACCTCGGCTCGTTCGGTCTGCTCAAGGGCGACTGGTCCGAAGCGCGTGCCGACGGCCTCGCCAGCGACGATCCGCTCCAGCACGCGCGGTGTACGCCCGTTGGCGATCACAGCCTGCGCTCCCGCCCCGAGGGCGATGCCCACGCTCTCCAGTTTGCTGAGCATGCCGCCTCGACCGCGGCCATTGCCTCCATGCGCCAGCCCGAGCACGCCAGCATCCACAGCCGGCACATGCGACAGCACCTCGGCCCCGGGCATCTGTGGGTCGCGGTCGTACAGACCGTCGACATCGGAGAGCAGAACCAGGAGGTCCGCACCAATGTGCTCCAGCAGCAACGCCGAGAGCTTGTCGTTGTCGCCGAAAAGCCGCTCGGCGCGAGCCCCAACACCGGACGGACGGTCCAGCTCCATCGTGGAGACCGTGTCGTTCTCATTCACGATGGGGATCACGCCCAGGCTCAGCAGCGAGTCCAGCGTCGCGCGCAGATTCGCATGCCGCACCGGGTCCCGGAAGTCATCCTCGGTGAGCAGCACCTGCGCGATGCGGCAGCCAAGCCGATCAAACGCATCGTCATACAGCGCCATCAGCCGCGACTGCCCCACAGCGGCACAGGCCTGCACCTCTGCCAGAGCCGTCGGCCGGATTGGCAGACCCAGCCGCTCCACACCGAGCCCGACCGCGCCGGAGCTGACCACCAGGACCTCCACGCCTCCCTCGCGCAACGCCGCAACGCCCTCCACCAGGCCGCACAACAACCCAAGCGCCACCTTGCCGTCGGCACGCATGATGACGTTGGTGCCGAGTTTTACGACGATGCGATGAGGCGTGTTCATCCTGAACCCTCTGGCAGCTGCTCTGCAGGCACAATGGCAGCTCCGATGATGCTAGCAAGCTCGGTAGTATCGCCGCGAGTGTGAGACAGAATGCTGGCGACGATTATCTGCTCCTGCGTGAATCCCGCCCAGGAGATGGTATGACCAGCCTGCCCGGCGAGCTGACGGATGAACTCACGCTGCGCGCGGCCGTTGCCTCCACGGAACGGGTGGACGGCGTTGATCTCGCCAAGATAGAAGGCAGCACGTTGCGCGAAGATACCCTGCTGGACATTGCGAAGGTGATGTTCTGCTGCGAGCTTGCGAAACAGGTCCTCCAGCGCAGACGCGATGAACGGCGGCACAGCAAAAGGGGGCACTGCCGTTCTTGGAAAGGCCGACAAGACGAAGTTCGCCAGCCCAGGGAAAGACATCCTGGAAGAGCTGGTGGTGAATGCTGCGGAGGTGGGCTGCGTCGAAGTGGCCTGTGATGCCTTGTCGGAATAACTCGATCGAACGTCGCTGAACGCAGATGCGCTCGATCAGCGAGAGGTCTGCGTAGTGCGTGAGTCCGAAGAAGTTCCGGGGACAGGGCCCGCCAGATTGCGGGTGCGGATCCCTATCAAAGCCATCTGGCAATCAAGCAGCTCCGGCGAGCGCGCGGGCGCGCACTCTGTCGAGTACCGTCGTCGCGTGAGACTGCATCGCCGCAGAAAACTCCTCCAGAGAGAGCTTGCCTTCGGCATAGCTCTTCATCATGGAAAGCGTTTGGTCATCCGGATGCTGACCTTCCATCGCGTGCGTTCCAATTGTGCTCTCCACGGCGATTCGACGCTGCTGCCTTTCAGCTTCGGAGATCGAGTTCATGCGACGCCTCCTGCTACATTTTAAGACCGCTCGCGGGTGACGGAGCCCGAACCGGTCACGCGTGCACCGGCACGACGGCCGGCGCAGCAATCGTCCGATCCACCACCGGCGCGAGCTGCCGCAGCTTCTCTACCAGCTCGGTGAGCTGCTGCGGAAACAGGCTCTGTGCGCCGTCGCTCATCGCCTTGTCCGGGTTGGGGTGCATCTCCATCAGCAGGCCGTCGCCGCCGGCTGCAATCGTGGCCAATGCCATAGGCGCGACAAACTCACGCTTGCCCACACCATGCGACGGATCGCCCAACACCGGCAGATGCGTCAGCGACTTCAACACCGGGATCGCCGAGATGTCCATCGTGTTGCGCGTGTAGGTCTCAAAGGTGCGGATGCCCCGCTCGCACAGCATCAGGTCGTAGTTGCCGCCGGCCAGAATGTACTCGGCGCTCAGCAGCAGCTCTTCGATGGTCGCGGCAATACCGCGCTTCAGCAGCACCGGCTTGCGCACGCGGCCGAGCTCGCGCAGCAGGTTGAAGTTCTGCATATTGCGCGCACCTACCTGGAAGCAGTCCACATAGGGCAGCATCGGCTCAATCTGCGAGATCTCCATCACCTCTGAGATCACCAACAGGCCGAACTCATCGGCCGCATCCCGCATGATCTGCAGGCCGGGAATGCCCATGCCCTGGAAGGAATACGGCGAAGACCGCGGCTTATACGCACCACCGCGCAGGAACTGCGCGCCGGCCGCGGCGCATTGCCCCGCACTCAGCCGGATCTGTTCCCTGCTCTCCACCGAGCACGGGCCGCTCATGATGACGATTTCGTCGCCACCGACCACCACGCCATTCGGGAAATGCACGCGCGTGCCCTCAGGCCGGAAGCCACGTCCCGCCAGCTTGTACGGCGACGAGATCCGGTAGGCCTGCTGCACGCCCGTGAGCACCTGAAACTCGGTGACCTCGAACTGCGCGGGTGTGCCCACGCCGGCAAGAATGGTCTGCACTTCGCCCGTCGTGCGATGGACGTTGAAGCCCAGTTCCACCATGCGTTCGATCACGGTCGCTATCTGTTCATCCGTAGCGCGGTCCTGCATCGCAACGATCATCACTTGCGTTCCCTCCTCGCCGCGGGGACTCCGCCCGCACGCGAAAGACTCTTCTGCCGCAACATGCGGCCCAACAAAAACCAGCTCACCGGCTAAGCGGCTGCCCCACGGCAGCTCCGCTGGCGTCGCCGCCCGGGTTCACGCCCGCGTCTACCCGCTGCAACGTCCGCATGACGTCCATCACGCGGTAATAGATGTCCTGCAACTGCCCTGCCGTTAGTGGCCCCGGGTTCACCTTGGCCACATGATCAAACACCGTCTGTTCGCGGTTCGGCTCATAGATGGGCGCACCCGTCGTGTGCTTCAGCCTGCCGATCTCGACCGCTGCGGCCGCGCGTTGGTTCAGCAACTGCACGATCTGCTCGTCCAGTTCATCGATCTTGGTACGCCAGTCGGCGATCTCCATGTGTGTTCCTCGCGGAGCGAGCCGGCACCGGGTGCGGCTCGCGAGATGGTGCAGACCGCCCGAACCGAGGCGGCTGCGTTGTTCAAGATCATACGAGGTTGCCGGAAGCAGCCTCACGCCTTCGCTCCTACAGGTTCTTCGCCGGCAACACCCCCGGCCTCCACCTCGCCGCCGATACCCGCAGCGTCATGCTCCTGGCTTTGGCTGCTGCTGCCATCTTTCTTGTTGTCATTCCCGAAGGGAACCTGCGTCCCTTTGGCTCCTGCAAGGCCGTTACCCTTCAGTCCCCGTACGAACTCACCAACAGCCTTTGCGGCTTCGGCGGCAGGTGTACGCTCCACCAGACCCACAATGGCCGAGCCGATTACAGCGGCATCCGCATACTCGGCAACGGTCTTCACATGCTCCGGCGTCGACACTCCAAAACCAAGTGCAATGGGCAGCTTTGTGAACGCGCGCAGCCGATCCACCAGGGTCTTCGCATCGTCCGCCAGCGAGGTCTGCGTGCCCGTGATGCCCACACGCGAGATGGCATAGACGAACCCGCGGGAGTGCTCCGCGATGGCCTTCAGCCGCGCATCGGGCGAGGTCGGCGCCGCCAGAAACACCGGCGCCAGGTCGTTTGCCTGCATGCAGCGCAGATACTCGTCCGCCTCTTCGACGATCATGTCCGTGAGCAGCACGCCGTCGGCGCCGTTGCTCTTCGCCGCCTTCGTGAACTCCGACAGCCCCATGCGCATGACCGGGTTCAGGTAGCTGAACAGAATGATGCCCGCCTCGGGACGCAAGCGCCGGATGTCCAGGCAGCAATCCAGCACATCGCTCAGCCTCGTCCCCCGCGCCACAGCACGTTCGCTGGCCCGCTGTATGACCGGCCCATCTGCCAGCGGATCGCTGAACGGCACACCCAGTTCAATCACATCCGCGCCGTTATCAATGGCGGCAATGGCCATGTCGCGCGTCGTCGCAAGATCAGGATCGCCTGCAGTCAGGTAGATAACCAGGCCAGGCTTGTTGTCAAAGCGAATCGGCATGGCTATTTTCCTCCCCGCGCTTCACGCTGGCGCGCCAGAAAGCCGTTCCACACCTGTTGGCCGACAGTCGCTATACGCTCGTTGATGTTTCCCGCAGTCAGGCCGTCATAGATCAGCTTGCGCGTATCCGGGAAGAAGAAGTACAGCACCGGCGGATCGATGCTGGTATCCGTAAACGTGCTGCAGTTGCCATCGGCGTCATAGGCCGTACAGATCTTGTGGCCAAGCTGCACATGCAGCTTCATCGAAGCCTCGCCGATATGCGTTCGGGGCCCAAGATCGCCCACGATCGCAAACTGCACGTTGCCATCCTTGATCACCGCGGCAAGATCGCCAAGACTGACGCCGCTCTCCCGCCGAAAGTCTCCAAGCGGCATCACGACGTACGGTACATGCTCGGCATCCAGGCTCGGCCCGGGACCTGTAGCTTGCGGGTCTGGCGTCGCATTGTTTGGCGTCGCCGTTTGCGCCGGGCCCGGATAGCGAAAGCTGGTCTCTGGCTGGTTGGGGTGTTCGGCGCGTTTGGAGAGCGCGGATCCATCCGCATCAATGGCCATCTTCGCGTCAAAGAAGACCGTGTTGTCCGGAAACTTCAGGATGGCGGTGTTATGCGCCTGGTCCGAATAGCAGCCACCCCGCTCACGGTTCGCGTCGCAGGCCTGGTAGATGGCGGTCAACTGCGGATCGATCACCTGCGCCGCGGCAAAGTCCACGCCCCGCAGCACCTGCGCATCCGCCGGCGGTGTGCTGTACGGAGCGTTTGCTGCGCCACGGGCACCAGGCGTTGCTAGACAACCGCCAACACACACCGCCACCTGGGCAAACCGTCTCACATCACTCAAGCGGATCACGGCTGCTGTCCTTCCGTCTTACCCGCACTTGCCCCAACCCCAAGCCGCGCACTGATCTGTTGCAGCAAGGCGAGCGCATCTTCCTGGCCCAGTTCAAATCGCGCCTGAAACTCCTCCGGCGAACACTCCAAAAGTGCCATGCCAAGCGCCTGGCGCAGATAGCCAGCCGTCTCCGCCCCAACGATGCCCTGCTTGCGCCCATCTGCTCCCAGAAGCGTCACGATCTCCTCGAAACGCTCCCGCGTTGTGCCAATCGCCTCCGGAAACAAGGCCGGTGGCACCTCTTCGAGGACGGCTGTTGGCACCTTGCGCACCAGCAACTCAAATACCTCGTCGCTGAAAAACATAGGTGGCTGCGACGTACTCATGCGCTCACCGCCGCCCCGCCGCCAAGGTCCATCTCGCGCGTCAGGATGCCAATGTCCTTATCCCCACGCCCACTTACATTCACCATCAAAATCTTGTCCTTGCCCATCTGGGGCGCAAGCTTCATCGCTTCAGCCACTGCGTGCGCGGACTCCAGCGCAGGAATGATCCCCTCGGTACGGCTCAGGAACTTCGTCGCCTCGAGCGCCTCGTTGTCGTTCGCGCTCGTATACGTCGCCCGCCCCGAGTCATGCAGCATCGCATGCTCCGGCCCGACGCTCGCATAGTCCAGCCCCGCACTCACGCTGTGCGTCGACGCCACCTGCCCCGCATCGTTCTGCAGCACATAGCTGTAGGTGCCCTGCAGCACACCCGGCAGCCCACCCTGAAAGCGCGCCGCATGATCGCCCAGAGCCGTCCCACGGCCACCAGCCTCCACGCCGATCAGCTGCACCTGCGCATCCGGGATGTACTCATAGAATGCGCCAATCGCATTCGATCCACCGCCCACACACGCCACGATGGCGTCGGGCAAACGGCCTTCCATGTCCAGGATCTGCCGTTTGCTCTCGCGCGAGATCACACGGTGGAAATCGCGCACCATCGTCGGATACGGATGCGATCCCAGCGCGGAACCGAGGATGTAAAACGTCGACCGCACATTCGTCACCCAGTCACGCATCGCCTCGTTGATCGCGTCCTTCAACGTCGCCGACCCCGAGTTCACGCCGCGCACCTCGGCCCCCAGCAGGCGCATGCGGAAGACATTCAGCTCCTGCCGGCGCATATCCTCCTCGCCCATGTAGACCACGCACTCCAGCCCAAACAGTGCGCACACCGTCGCCGTCGCCACGCCATGCTGCCCCGCGCCGGTCTCCGCGATGATCCGCTGCTTGCCCATGCGCCGCGCCAGCAAGGCCTGCCCCAGCGCATTGTTAATCTTGTGTGCGCCAGTGTGCAGCAGGTCCTCGCGCTTCAGGTACACCTTCGCGCCACCCAGCGTCTCCGTCATGCGCTTGGCATAGAACAGCGGCGTGGGCCGGCCGCAGTAGTCATGCAACAGGGTGGCCAGCTCCGCCTGAAATGCCGGGTCGCGCGAGGCCACGGCATAGGCTTCGTCCAACTCCAGCAGCGCGGCCATCAATGTCTCTGGCACGTAGCGTCCGCCATACGCGCCAAAGCGTCCAGGCTTCGGCTTCGCTTGCTGCTCAACAGGTGCTTCCAGAACCGGGCTCGAACTCATCATCTGCTCCAAAACTGCGGGGTGCCGTACAGAAAGCAAAAACCGCGACTCTTAGGGTCGCGGCTCGGGGGTGTTTCGCATCTCGTGAGTTGCTTCTGCTCCGCGAGGGCTAGACCACCGATGCCGCACCTGGCCACCAGGTACGGTACGGAAATCCAAACGCAAAGTAAGTCGCGGAAAGCATCGCAAGTGTGAGGCTACATCGGCCCCGACCGTGCTGCAAGTGGGTTACTGAAGATTTGTCCGCACCCATGGACGAAACCGACAGCACGCGGCATCCCATGTACAACGATCCCGATGCCCTCCGGCGTCCCGCACGCCGGTCCGGAGCACCTCGACACGAAAGGTCGATCATGAACGTCCTCAAAAACTCTGCACTCTTGTTCGCCGCAGGCCTTAGCCTGCTTCCCCTAGCCGCAAACAGCCAGGTGGAGTCCTACCACCATGCCAAGCGCCAACAGCACTATAGCGATGCGCGCCACCACACCAAGGCCAAGATCGTGGGCGGCTCGGCCGCAGGCGGCGCTCTGGTGGGTGGCTTGCTCGGGGGTGGCAAGGGTGCCTTGATCGGTGCGGGCGCCGGTGCCGGTGGCGGCCTCATCGCCAACCACGCCCGTGAAAAGCGCGACGTGCGCAAGCGCCAGGAGTACGGCACCGTACACACCTACTAACGGCCCACACCGCAGCCGTATTGCGAGCGGCGGGATCATCCTTGTTACTTACCTGCCCTGGCGGGGTCTGCGATCCCAGGCCGCGTCCTCGCCAGCTTCTTTCGCCTGCTCAATGAACGCCTTGAGACGTTCGGGGTGTTTCCGGCCCGGGCCCAGCTCGACGCCGCTCACCACGTCCACACCCCAGGGCAGCATCGCGCGGACCGCCTCGCCTACGTTCTCAGGGTGCAGCCCTCCGGCTAGCAGGAGCGAGGGCGTCGACTGATCCGAACGCCCTCGCAGCTGGGCCGCTACAGCGGCTCTGGCAAGTTCGACGGCCTGAAACGCGCGCCCCCATGCGAAAGGGATACCCTGTCCACCCGACTGCCCGTTCTTCACTGAATCCAGCAGCACCACCGCCAGATGCCGGTCCAGCAGCGCGTCCCGCAGCTGTGTCGTAAACGCTGCTTCTGTTCCGGCGGGGAGCGTCGGTTCTGCTGGGTATCCCACCACCTGCCACAGCTTCACCTGCTCACCCAGCCTGCTCCGCAGTGCTCTCACCAGCGCGCGGTCGTAGGTCCAATGCATCTGCACTGCCGTCAGGCCAGCCTCACGCACTGTGTCCGCGATCTCCAATGGATCCGGCTCGGTGAAGACACCCACCCGCTCGACAGAGGGTGGCAGGAAGCGTGTGATCGCTGCGACCTGCTCCACGGTCACCTGCCGCTTGCTCGGCGCAAAGATGAACCCCAGGGCATCCGCACCGAGATCCACGGCAAGCTCAGCGTCCGGCAGATTCGTCGTGCCACAAATCTTTACAAACATCGCTGCGTCACTCAGCTCCCCAGCAGAGCCCGTAGCGCCAGGCCGGGCTCCGGCTGCCTCATCAGCGACTCGCCAATCAGAAAAGCGTGGTACCCCGCCGCACGCAGCCGGTCCATGTCTGCCCGCGTGTGAATGCCGCTCTCGGCAACCTTGACGGTGCTCTCCGGCAGGTGCTCCGCCAGCTCGCACGCACGGTCCAGTGACACCTGAAAGGTCTTCAGATCCCGACTGTTGACGCCGATACACTCGCAGTCCAACACCAGCGCACGGTCCAGCTCTTCGCGGTCATGCACCTCGCAGAGTACATCCAGCTCGCATCGCCGCGCCTCCTCGCGCAAGGTGCGCAATTCCACATTGCTCAGCGCGGCGACGATGAGCAGGATCGCATCCGCACCGTTGGCGCGCGCCTCCACGATCTGGAACGGATCGAGCATGAAGTCTTTCCGCAAACACGGGAGGGAGACCGCAGCGGCAGCCCGCCCCAGGTTCTCGAGCGAGCCCCCGAAAAATCGATCCTCGGTCAGAACGCTCAACGCCGCCGCGCCACCCTCTTCCAAGCCCTTCGCCAGCAAGGCCGCATCGAACTCCGGCCGAATCAGACCCCTCGATGGAGACGCTTTCTTCAGCTCCGCAATCACTGCTGGTCCGGAAGCTGCCTTCGCCCGCAACGCCCGCGCAAACCCACGAGGCGTATGGGCCGCCGCTGCTTTCTCCAGCGCATGTTTATCTGCTGTGCGCTTGCGTTTCGACACTTCCCCAAGCACGTGCTCCAGAATATCCGCCAGGTACATCGTCTTTTGTTCTTCGGCGCCGATCATGTCTTCATGCTACGCCGGAGCTCGCACGCTCCTTACAATTACGGCATCGTGCGTCGCTCCCTTTCGCTCCCCCTGGCTCTCCTCCTCTCGCTTGTCCCTGCCGCCTGGACCCAGGTAGCGACCGACCTCCCACAGGCCGGCTGGTACGCCGATCCCGAAGTGCACATCTTTGACGGCGGGTACTGGATCTATCCCACATCGTCCAGCCCGGATGCAGACAGCCAGGACGGCCGCACCTTCAATCCTCTTCAGAAAAAGCTGCGCACGGGCCAGGTCGTACACCCGGTCTACCTGCTGCACACCTCGATGGACGCCTTCTCGTCGTCGGACCTCGTGCACTGGACGCGGCACCCGGACATCCTCGACATCAAAAATGTCTCCTGGGCGGCGTACGCCCTGTGGGCGCCCTCGGCCATCCACCTCAACGGCAAGTACTACTTCTTCTTCGCCGCGAACGACATTCAGGAGAAGGACACCTTTCCCGGAGGCATTGGCGTCGCCGTCAGCGACCATCCTGGCGGTCCCTTCCTCGATGCACTCGGCAAGCCACTCGTGGGCGAGTACCACAACGGCGCCCAGCCCATCGACCCGATGGTCTATCAGGACGACGACGGGTCAATCTACCTCTATAACGGCGGCCACGCGCACTGCAATGTGGTGCGACTGTCCCCTGATCTGAAGCACGTCATCCCCCTGCCCGATGGCACCCTGTACAAGGAGATCACGCCGAAGAACTACGTCGAAGGCCCCTTCATGATCAAGCGCAAGGGCGTGTACTACTTCATGTGGTCGGAGGGCGACTGGGGCGACGCAAGCTACGGCGTCGCCTACGCTAAAAGCGGCAGTCCGACAGGTCCCTTCGTGCGCGCCGGCAAGATTCTCGGAACGGACCCCGCCATCGCCAACGGCCCCGGACACCATTCCGTGCTGCAGATCCCCGGCACCGACGACTGGTACATCGTCTACCATCGCCACCCGCTCGGCACCACGGGCCCCAACCAGCGCGTCATGGCCATCGACCGCATGCTCTTCAATGCAGAGGGCGATATCGAACCCGTGAAAATGACCAAGGATGGCCCTGGTCCACGCTCACTCCCCAAACGATAGCTCGTTCTTGCCAAGAGCTTCCACGACGATGCACCTCGCGTGCTACGAGCAGAGGCGACACCTCCCTACCCTTACGGCCGTGAGTCACCCCGGTGTCCTCATCCACACAGTGCGGGACTGGAAGGGTTCCCTCTGCCTTGCGACCGTGCACACTTCCCTCCAGAATTCTTTGTCCTCTAACGCACGTCCTTCATCGAATACCCATGACTCAAGAGATGGCCGATCTGCTTCCCATTCCCGACGGCAACTTTCACGCATATTTGTTCGACCTCGACGGCACCGTGGCCGATTCCATGCCGCTGCACCTGGTGTCCTGGCAGCAGGCGACGCGCGACTTTGGCGGCAGCTTCCCGGAGGACCTCTTCTGGCAATGGGGAGGCATCCCGCTGCCCAAGACGGTGGAGATGCTGAACGAGCGTTTCGGCTACGACATGAATCCGCAGGAAGTCGTAGATCATAAGGAGCAGATCTTTCTCAAGATGCTCGACCAGCTGCGGCCCATTGAGGCCGTCGCGGCGCATGTCACGCTGCAACGCGGCAATATCCCTATGGCGATCGTCTCCGGCTCGCCGCGCCTCACGATCCTGCGCAGCCTCGAGACCCTTGGGATGAGCGACGTATTCGACGCCATCATCGGCGCCGAGGATTACATCCACGGCAAGCCCAATCCTGAGCCCTTCCTCAACGCCGCCAAGCTCCTGAACGTGGCACCCGCTGACTGTCTCGTCTTTGAGGACGCCGACGCCGGCATCAAGGCTGCCGAAGCTGCGGGCATGCAATGGGCGCGCGTCCCTGTACATCACCTCGCCACTACCTAAAGGGTGAAGTGCGCTCTCGGCGTTTGTCGGTGAAAGACGTCACAGCCTGAAATCCTGCGGCTCTTTGCCTGGCCTTTCAGTAAAGTTCACAGCGTAAGCCCCGCAAGAGGCTTGCCTGGAGCTCCTGTGATGCCTCGTTCTGTTTCGCGCCTGCGGTTCAACGCCGGCGCCATTTTGCTGATCGTTCTATCGCACGCAGGGGGACAAGCTCCCGCAAAGATCAAAGTCATCACCGAGGCTGATCTCCCCCGCATTTCCTATCTGGTGCAGGATGATTTGCGGCCGATCTTCACGGGCAGTCCAGAAGCCTTCCTTGCCTTCATGCAACCGGTGCGCGCCGATATCGACCGCATCCTTCGCGACTATGACGTTCAGGACCACCGGACGCTGCGCACGCTCCTCCAGGCCAAGCTGGATTACGACCTGATTTCCGGTCGAAACAGCGACGAAGCGCTGGCCCTGATTGGGCAGATCCGGACCTATGAGGACAAACCCGGCGGAAAGCTCGTCGCGAATCTTCCGGAAGAGATGTACCTGAAAGCGCGTGGGTCTGGGGGCGCGGCGACGCCAGCGGAATGCCCTGCCGGGTACGAGGCGCTCTACCGTGATGCCACGATGGCGCTGCCCTGGGCGCTGGTCCGCCAGGATGAGATAGACCAACGCGGCTTTCTCGACATGATCAATGACGGGTTTCTCGCCGGCATCGTCGACGCGCGGGTAGGCCCTGCCGTGGCGAAGAGTCATGCGCTTTCGCTCACAGAGGCGATGCATGTTCTGAACTTTCGCAAGTACAGGGACATCACCCTCCTCTGCAAACAGCGCACCCTCACGGTGCTGGCAGCCTATATCCAGGAGAACCAGACTGCGAAGCCGGACATCTGGCAGGCCCGCGAAGCCGTCCTGCCACCCGCAAGCAAGCTGACGCCTGTCAACGTCGCTATCTGGGACTCCGGCTTTGATACGGCACTTTTTGCCGGACGGGAGTGGACCAACGCTCACCCAGGCGTCGCGGATCTTCATGGCATTGCCTTCGACGTCAACGCCCATCCGACGCACGGCGATCTCATCCCGCTCACAGCAAAGCAACAGGCGGATTATCCCGTATTGGTCAAGGATCTCCAGGCCATCAACGACATCGAGAACGGCATCAACAGCGACGCAGCGGGTGCCTACAAACGAAAGCTCGGGGCCATGCCGCCGAAAGACATGCGGGCCTACCTGGATGAAACGGAAGTCATCAGCGGCTACAGCCACGGTACGCATGTGACGGGGATCGCGGCCAGGGGCAACCCGGCCATCCGCCTCGCCTACGCGCGCATGACCTACGACAACAACAACCCACACATGCCGCCATCCCAACAGCACTCCGGGGACGATGCGGCGATGTTTGCGCATACCGTCGACTGGTTCAAAGCCAACAACATCCGCGTCGTAAACATGAGCTTTTGGGATTATCCGGCCAACTTCGAGCGGGATCTTGAAGCGAACGGTATTGGCAAGGATGCCGCTGAGCGCAAGCAGCTGGCCCGGCAATACTTCAACATCGAGAAAGCCGGCATGTACAACGCCATCAAGAACGCGCCTGGCATCCTCTTTGTCACCATCGCCGGCAACAGCGACTCCGACAACGCCTTTGAGGAGACCATGCCTTCATCCTTCGTCCTGCCCAATCTCATTGTGGCCGGGGCCGTGGACATGGCCGGCGACGAAACCAGTTTCACCAGCTACGGCAAGAATGTTCTTGTCGACGCGGACGGCTATCAGGTTCAGAGCGTGGTGCCTGGCGGGCAAAAGGTCGCAGAGTCCGGCACCTCCATGGCCGCGCCCCAGGTGACCAATCTCGCCGCCAAACTGCTCGCCATCGATCCTTCGCTGACGCCCGTGCAGCTGATCGCCCTCATCTGCAAAGGCGCCGACACGACATCAGACGGTCGCCGCCATTTAATCAACCCTGCTAAATCCGTCAGCCTGCTCGCCAGTCAGAAGAACATGGCAGCCAAGTAGGGCTTCCAGACGCCCTATCGTCCGCCTACCCGCACCAACACCAGCGCATTTGGCTCCAGCGTCAGTTCCAGCCGTCCATCCTTCAACGCCATCACCTCCGGTGCGCCCGGTGCCGTCTTGCGGTTCATCTCGTCTACCTGTGCGGGCGTCGGATACTGTGGCTTGCCCATCGCTGCATAGACCGGCAACACGTTGCCGTGTTCGTTGTCGACACGTTGCACATTCACCCGCGTCCGCGCCGGCAGGCCCTTGAACTCCAGCGTGACTGCCTTTGCCTTTGCCGTCAGCATCGACGACGGCGCACCGTTCTCAGCCGGATCCACGATGTTCCACACAGCAACAACGATCGTCCCATCTTTCGCCTTCGTCACGATCACGTCCTTCGACGCATTCGCCAGCCGCTGCTCCCCCAGCCCATGCAGCAACGCGAAGTCATAAAAGCTCGGCTTATTGATCCCGTACTCTGCCCGCAGACCGAACTGCCCGCTGAACGCGTGCGGTATCGGCCCACCCTCTTCGAACACATCGCTGAAGGTCCAGAAGCTCATCATCTGCACCTGCCCATCGCACTGCCGAATCGTATTGGCCACACCCGGCCCCACAAACGTCGTGTCCCGCGCCTCGCTTTGCCCCTGCACGTTCCACTCCGTCCAGAACAGCGGCAGATCGCCTCTGCCCGCGGCCTGCATCTCCTTGCGCACCTTGCCGATCGCCAGGCACACCCGCTCATCCATCGGCGTATCCCGCGGCACACTCAGGTCATCCGGGAAGGTGTTGTCGATCTCCTCATCGGCATACCCATGGCTTGTGATGAAATCGAGCGGCACATGGTGGGCTTTGACATACGCCAGGAACGGCGTCACCCACTGCGCTGCCGCCGTCGCCGGCCCACCCACGCGCAAACGCGGACTCACCGCCTTCAGATCCCGCGCTGTGTGCGCGTACAGCTCAAAGTAGCTCTTGTCCCGCGGAATCCCGTTCCAGAAATCGATGTTCGGCTCATTCCAAACCTCGAAGTACCACGTCGCTACCTCTTCAATGCCGAAGTGCTCCACAAGGTTCTTCGCTAAAGCCGTCATCAGCCCATCCCACCGCTCCATGCTCTTCGGCGGCGAAACATTCTGCTTGTACCAGAACGGATGCAGGTCATCCGGATTAAACGCCAGCTTCTTCGGCATAAAGCTGATCTCCACCACGGGCTTTACGCCGCTCTTCAGCAGCCCGTCATAGATCTGGTCCACGTAGGCGAAGTTGTATACCGGATTGCCGTGCTCGTCCTCGGTGTACACGCCATTTTCGTCATGCAGAATGCCGTGCGCCCGCACATAGGTAAAGCCCGTCACCGCATGCACAGCCCGCAGGTCCTCGCGGTAGTTCTCGCGCAACATCAGGTTCGCGCGGCCTGACCCGAACATCTCCTCCCAGAAGTGCGGAAACGGCGTCGTCGGCGCCCCCGCATCCACCGTGATCACCTCGGGCGCCTGCGCGCGGGCCGCTGGCACAACGCCTGCAGCGCAAACACCAAGAAGGAGCAGGAAAAAGCCGAAGCAGCGCATCGGGGCAAACGTTTGCATACCGCCCAGACTGCCACAAAGCCCTACACCCTGGGAAGGCTCCTCTGCCGGCGAACCAGACACCAGGACGCTTCCATAGCAACCACGTTTCTGGGAAAGCTACGAGGTAAAGCTCTGGAGTGAAGCGATGTCTCACTTCCTCTTCTGGCCTATGGAACAGCTGGGTCAGGCGCGCCTGTCTGCTGCCGTTGCTTCAGGCGTTGTCCAGCGAGGGGTCTATGGAGTCAATCGCCTGGATGAGTGGTCCCCCCACTCATCGCCGGCTGGCCCATTCTGCACGTTCCTTTTGGGCGACGGCTCCGTTGAGCACGCAATCCCCCAGAACCGCACATTTTCTGACCACAGCCGCCTCGCGTGCTGCAGACTAGCGGCATGGCGATGAGGCGCACGGAATCCAGGAAGCAGAAGATGCGGTCGCGAGCCAGGGCTTCGCTGTCACGTCCCTTGGGAATCTGTATGGCCGTGCTGGCATTCTCTTCGCAACCGCTCACCGCGCAGCCGCATGCCCCCGACGCTGCAGCCCAAACGGAAGCACCGATGGCCGCAGACGCGTCTCCCGCCTTCGAAGTCGCCGCCATTTGGCCGAGCGATCCAAACGACCCCAAGGCAGCGAACGGATGGAGCTTTGAATCGGAAGGTCGCCGCCTTCAGTGCAGACGAGCCACCCTACTGGACATCATCTCGGTGGTGTATGGCTTGCAGCCCCGGCAAATCGTTGGAGGCCCCGAGTGGCTGAACAAAGACCACTACGACATAACCGGAGTTCCTGACGTCCCCGGAGTACCGAGCCCCGCCCAGGTGCGGGAGATGTACAAAAAGCTGCTGGCCCAACGCTTCGCTCTGGTAACGCATGGGGACACACGGGTGATGTCGACCTACATAGTGACGGTTGCCAAAGGCGGACCTTTACTGAAGCCCGCAAGACCCGACGAGCTCGTCAACACCGGCAACTCCGGTGACCGTACGCAACGAACCGTGCGGTTCACGAACATGTCTATGCAGGAGTTTGCGAGAAACCTGACTCTCTATGAGGACAGGCCGGTTGTGGATCGAACGGCACTCCCTGGTCGATTTGATTTCACGCTGAAATGGACGTACGACGTCTCTGCCGAACCGCAGCCCGACGCTCCGCCTTCGCTTTTCACCGCGCTCAAAGAACAATTAGGTCTGCAGATGAATGCAGTGAAGGGTCCCGCAGAAGTCCTTGTCATCGACCATCTCGAGAAGCCGCATGAGTAGGGCGCGCGTGCATCGCTTGAACAGGGAGACCGCGGCTCAGCCAACAGCAATCAGGACATACCTTCACCACGAGCCTACTCTCGCCGAACTTCACTCACGCGGTGGCGCCTCGGGGGCGTTCTTCCCGAGCATCTTCGTGAAGTAGAACGTCATCATCGTGCTTCCTGTGTTCGTGATGCCGTGCAGCACGTTCGCTTCGGCATACATCATGTCACCGGCTTCTACCTGTGTGGTGACGCCGTCCACAACAATCTCGCCACTCCCCCCGGCCACTATCATCAGCTCCTCTTCAAGATGGCGATGCGGTGGATGGGGTCGCGCTCCAGGTTCCAGCGTCACCACGCCTGAGGCGAGTGCCGCAAGCTGATCCGTCGGTCCATTGAAGTGCACCCTGGCCTTGGCTCCGGGACTATCGCCTGTGGCAGGGAGGTGGCTGCCTTTGACGACTGAACTCTTCAGGGGTGCGCCGCCACGCACCGTCTCCACATGCGTCATCCCCTGTTGCGCCTGCAACAACGCGCTTGGAAGTACCGCCGCCGAAGCCAGAAATCTTCGCCTGTTCAATGGGATCCCCTCGAGAGAGCGTCGGCTCCCCCGCCAGTGTACTGAGGGTGGAGATCGTCGTCTCGCAGCCAACGCGGTAGGCGTCGCTGCGGAACGGTGCCGCCACGTGCACCGCTCCGCGACGAGCGCCTAAGCGGGAAAATCCGTCGAGACCGAAACCTTCCGCCATTCCTCCAACGCCTTGCGGTCGCGCTCAATCCGGACCTCCATCCACGCCACCGCATCGCTGCCCATCGGCAGATGTAGCGGCTGTTCAGACATCCCTGCAACATCCAGTAACACCTGCGCCAGCTTGGCCGGATCACCCTCCTGCGTGTGATTCTTCGTCGCCATCCAGCCCTGCAGCTGCTCCATGCCCTCCCGATACTCCGGGTTCCTGACCTCCGTGTAGCGAATCGAAGACGCATCCAGGAAGTCCGTTCGGAAGAACCCCGGCTCCACTGCCGTCACGGAGATCCCCATCGGCTGCAACTCCGCGGCCAGCGACTCCGACCAGCCCTCCAGCGCGAACTTGCTCGAGCAGTACAGCGACGCATTCGGTCCGCCCCGCAGCCCCGCAATCGACGAGATGTTAAAGATCCGCCCGCTCCGGCGCTCCCGCATGGCCGGCAGCACCGCCCGCGTCACATGCATCGCGCCAAACACGTTCACCGCGTACTGCTCCTCGATGTCCGCGACAGTGGCCTCCTCAAACGGCCCAAGATGCCCGTATCCCGCGTTGTTCACCAGCACATCAACACCGCCAAACCGCTCGATAGCCGCCCCCACGGCACTTGTGGCCTCCGCCCCCACTGTTACGTCCAGTGGCAGGGTCAGCAGCCGCTCATGCTGTCCCAGCGCAGCGGCTACCGCTTCAGCCTTCCGTGCCGTTGCGACCACGCTTTCGCCCGCGGTCAGTGCCGCTCGCGCGATCTCCAAACCCAGTCCCCGGCTTGCTCCCGTGATCATCCATACCTTGCTCATTGCGCTCTCCTCCATGACGACAGCCCTGAGACTAGGCGCTGAAAAGCTGGGTACGGTAGACCAAACGAATCGCAACCTTGCCCGATCCGCTCAATGCACCGGCGGAACTGCACGCGTCTTTCCTGCGGGTGAGACCATCCAACCTGCCATGGTCCAGCTTGGGGAACTCGAGCGATCCATCCGTCAGCACGCGATCGGCCCCGTCACTGACACGCCCTTGCGGGGCCTGCGCCTCTACTTCACGGACGCCCCGCAACCCACCAGTGCGCAGCTTATCTACCAGCCCATGGTCTGCATCATGGTAGCGGGCGAGAAAGTCGTCACCCTCGGCGACAAGGTCTTCCGCTACACGCCAGCCAACTACCTCATCACCGCAGTCGACCTCCCGGTCACAGGCACCGTCACCAACGCCAACCCCGGCTCGCCTTACCTCGCGCTGAGCCTAGCCATTGACCCGGCCTTGCTTGCCGAAGTCCTGCTGACCATGCCGCCGGCTCCGGCGCTTGCGGAGCCCGCTTCCGGCCTCGGTATCGGCACGCTCTCCCCCGCTCTGCTCGACTGCTTCGTGCGCCTCACCCGCCTGCTCGACGAGTCTCCTGCGAACGCCGCGCAGCTCGCGCCCTTGATTCATCGAGAGATCCTCTTCCGCCTTCTGGCGGACACGCACGCCCCCATGCTGCGTCAGGTAGCCACGCGTGACAGTCGCGCCAATGGCATCAGCCAGGCGATTCGCTGGATCCGTGAACACTTTGCCGAGCCCTTCTCCACCGCGACCCTGGCCCGCGTAGCCAACATGAGCACCGCCTCCTTCAATCGCCACTTCCGCACCGTCACGGCCATGAGCGCGTTGCAGTACCAGAAGCAGATCCGCTTGCAGGAAGCCCGTCGTCGGCTCGTCACGAGAGGCGAAGATGCCGCCACGGCCGGCTTCCACGTCGGCTACAGCAGCCCCTCCCAGTTCAGCCGCGAGTACACCCGCACCTTCGGCCGCCCACCCCGTCAGGACGTCGCCTTCCTGGGGTCCCAACCGGGCATCAATGCATTGCTCTGACCCTCTCGCATAGAGCACGCACCAAGCTACGAAAGGGACCCCATGTACAGGGTCCCTTCTGCCTTGATCACCTAAGTACGGTTGCGTGAATGAGGCATCATGCGACGCCGCAAAACACCTGCAATCCCCAGCACACCGCTTCCGAATAACAGCAACGAGCTTGGTTCCGGTGTGACGTTCGTGGGTGGAGGGAGAACTTGGTTGTAGTCCGCGGAAAGATCCTCAATCAAGGGAGAATATCCAGAGGGTGCGCCTGTCAGCGTGATCGACTTAAGAAACGTCCCATTGGCGTCGTACTCGTTCAGCAGGCCCTGGTAGATGTCTGACGTGAAAAAGTCAGTACCATCGAACGCGATACCCGTATTCAGGTTATTGGCAGGCTTGATAAAGCCGGCCTTGATCAGAGTCCCGTCTAAGCCGTAAAGGTCGTAGGGATCATCGGCGTCGCCCTCATTCTCAACCAGGTAACCCTTGCCTCCGTTTTCGTAATACTCCAGACCGTCACAATCGCCAGTGCAGTTCTTTAGAGAAACTGTGTTCAGCAAGCTTCCTGTGGTGCTGTAGAAGTACACCTTGTTCGTTCCGCTGTAGTCGCCGATGATGAGGTCCTTCCCATCATAGGCGACAGTGGAAAGAGCGCTCGCACCCGCTACGTTGAAAAGCGCACCGTTGTTCGTATGCGTGGACAGGTCGTAAGTGTAGACAGACCCACTTGTGGCAGCCGTGTAGTACATCGTATTACCGACAACCACGACGCCACGACCGTTGTCGGAGCTCAGGTTGGTATACGTATCCACAATGGCTCCCGTAGTCTTATTGATCTTGTAGACATACGGAGAACTTCCTGTTGCATTGTTGCCGTAGATGAAACTGTCCGCAACAGCAGACCCGCTGGCAACCGCGCAAAGGCACAGTGCAGTAAAAAGAGCTTTCATGAGAGCGCCTCTTGAGTAAGAAATGGACGTGGCTTACCTTATGCGACTGATTCCAGTCACATAGAACTTCTCTGAAGGGCCGATGCTGAGGAGCAGAATGCCGAGCCGGATCTCAACGAGGCAATGCGCCTATGGGCACGGTTGCCGTTGAGGTACCCAAGACGACTGCGCCTTAAGTGCGGATCAGCATAGCTTGAGCAGATTGCATCCACGAGCAGAATTGCGTGATTGTAGGCGTCGAGCGACATTTCTTTCTCGCTCCGCCTGATCTCGGCAAATGGCATCACCAAAGAGCAGGACCCGGGCATGCACCCGGGTCCTGCTCTCCACTCCAACACCAATGCACAGATGGCCGCGTTATGCCTTGCCTGCCAATTGCCGCAGCACATACTGCAGGATGCCGCCATGCTGGTAGTACAGGATCTCCTGCGGTGTGTCGATGCGGATCGTTACCGGGAAGTGCACGACCTGCCCTTCGGCGGTCACCGCCGTGACCGTCAGGTTCTTGCCCGCAGCGAACCCGCCTTCCAGCATCGTCCGCAGCTGCCCCGGCTCGCCCAGCGTGAACAGTTCTTCGCCCGTCAGCCCGTAGCTCTCGGCGCTTTCACCCGGCTGGAACTGCAACGGCAGGATGCCCATCCCCACCAGGTTGGACCGGTGAATGCGCTCGTAGCTTTCCGCGATCACGAACTTGATGCCCAGCAGGTTCGGTCCCTTCGCCGCCCAGTCGCGGCTCGAGCCCGATCCATACTCCTTGCCGGCCAGGATGCACAGCGGCACACCACGCTCCGCATAGGCCACCGAGGCGTCATAGATCGACATCCCCTCGCCCTGCGGCAGAAGCCGCGTCACGCCGCCCTCTGTGCCCGGGGCCAGCTTGTTCCGCAGCCGCACATTGGCAAACGTGCCGCGCACCATCGCTTCGTGATTGCCGCGCCGCGAGCCATAGCTGTTGAACTCGAACTGCGGCACACCATGCTCGGTCAGGTACTGCCCGGCAGGTCCCTTGGCCTTGATGTTGCCCGCCGGCGAGATATGATCCGTCGTCACCGAATCCCCCAGCCACGCCAGGCAGCGCGCGTTCGCGATGTCCTCGATCGGCTTCGGCGTAGCCGGCATACCGTCGAAGTACGGCGCCTGCCGGATGTAGGTCGAGTTCGCCTCCCACCCATAGGTATCGCCCGACGGAAACTGCAGCGCCTGCCAGTTCGCATCGCCATCGCTCACCGTCGCATATTGCGTGCGGAACATCGCCGAATCGATGTTGGCGTGCACCGCGTCTGACACCTCTTTCTGCGTCGGCCAGATGTCCTTCAGGTACACATTCGCGCCATAGTGCCCACGACCCAGCGGCTCGTTCGCAAAGTCATGCTCGATATGCCCGGCCAGCGCATACGCCACCACCAGCGGCGGGCTCATCAGGTAGTTCGCCCGCACCTCCGGCGAGATACGCCCCTCAAAGTTCCGGTTGCCGCTCAGCACGCTCACTGCCACGAGCCCATGCTCTTCAATCGACTTCGACACATCCTCCGGCAGTGGCCCCGAGTTGCCAATGCACGTCGTGCAGCCATACCCGACCACCTGGAACCCCAGACGATCCAGGTCATCCAGCAGGCCTGCCCGCTTGTAGTAGTCCGTCACCACGCGCGACCCTGGCGCCAGCGAAGTCTTCACCCACGGCGGCGTCTTCAACCCGGCCTCGACAGCCTTCTTTGCCAGCAGGCCCGCCGCCATCATCACGTACGGATTCGACGTATTCGTGCACGACGTGATCGCCGCAATCACGATCGATCCATCGCGCAGATACTTGTCCGGCTTCACCCCGAACCGCTGCTCCACGCTCTTGATCGGCTCCAGTACCGCCGTCGCCACTGAACCGTCCTTCACGGCTTCCGCGGCAAAGTCCGACGCCCCGGTCACCCCCGGCTCCGCGACCAGCGCCGCCGACTGTCCCACCGGTGTAATGGAGTGGGCCGCCTGTGCCATCTCACTCGCCTCGGACGCTGAGTGGACGCTGGTAATCACCTCCACCGCATCCGGCACCGCCGGGAACGCCTGCCCCGCTCCGGAAGCGACGTCGCCCGTCTCGGACACATGGCCGCCCTCACCCTCCCAGCGCACCATCTGCCGCTCCGCCGTGCGGTTTCCCCCGTGCGGCTGCAGTGTCGGCAGCACCTTGCGAAAGCTCGCGGGCGTCTCGCTCAACAGCACACGATCCTGCGGCCGCTTCGGTCCGGCCACGCTCGGCTGCACCGTCTGCAAATCCAGCTCCAGCAGCGCCGAGTACTCCGCCTCCGGCGCATCCGCCGTATGGAACATACCCTGCGCCTTGTAGTAGGCCTCCACCAGCGCAATCTGCTCCTCCGTGCGCCCGGTCAGGCGTAGATAGTTCAGCGTCTCGGCATCCACCGGGAAGATCCCGCAGGTCGCCCCATACTCCGGCGCCATGTTCGCGATTGTCGCGCGGTCTGCCAGTGGCAGCTCGCTGATCCCCGGCCCGAAGAACTCCACAAACTTGCCCACCACGCCCAGCTTGCGCAGGCTTTCGGTCACCGTCAGCACCAGGTCCGTCGCCGTCGCGCCCTCGCGCAGCTTGCCGGTCAGGCGGAATCCCACCACCTGCGGCACCAGCATGCTCACCGGCTGGCCCAGCATCGCGGCCTCGGCCTCAATGCCGCCCACGCCCCAGCCCAGCACGCCCAGCCCGTTCACCATCGTCGTGTGGCTGTCCGTCCCAACCAGCGTGTCCGGATACGCCACCGTCTCGCCGTCTACCTCGGTGGTAAACACTACCCGTGCCAGGTACTCCAGGTTCACCTGGTGGCAGATCCCCATCCCCGGCGGCACCACGCTGAAGTTCCGAAACGCCGTCTGCCCCCATTTCAGAAAGGCGTACCGCTCGCGGTTGCGGCTGAACTCCAGCGCCGCGTTCAGGTCATACGCGTTCTTGGTGCCGTATTCATCCACCTGCACCGAGTGGTCGATCACCAGCTCCGCCGGGATCAGCGGATTAATCCTGTTCGGGTCTCCACCCAGCGTCTTCATCGCATCACGCATCGCGGCCAGATCCACAATCGCCGGCACACCCGTAAAGTCCTGCATCAGCACCCGCGCCGGCATATAGGCGATCTCGCGCGAGGGCTCCGCCTTGGCATCCCAACAGGCCAGAAAACGGATGTCGTCCGCCGTCACGGTCACACCATCCTCCCGGCGCACGAGGTTCTCCAGCAGCACACGCAACGAAAACGGCAGCTTCCGGAGCTCCAGGCCTGCGATCTTCCCCTCCAGCGCGGAGAGCTGAAAATAGTGAACTTTCCGGCTGCCGGTCTGCAGTGTGGTCCGTGCCTCAAAGGTGTTCGGGTGAGAAAGGGATGTACTTGCCATGGGGGATCTCCTCGTCGCTGCCCGGCAACGCGGGCGGGGCAGCTGTATGGGTACCCGGCTCAGCGCAAAGGCAAGCCACGGGCACAGGTCAAAATGTGTTGCTGAGCCTAACAGGGGGAATGCGGCAGTCGGATCTACCGGCCGCGATCATGGCGGCCACGACGAAATCGCTTGGCGGTAGCGCGACTCATCTCCCTATCTTACGGCAACATCTTGCGGACCGGGAACGACTTCCTGCCCACCTCCGGGTCATTACCAACGTGCGATGCGCAGCGGCCACGCCGCCCGCAGTCACTGCATCTGAACTGCACTGGGAAGGTTGCCGCCTGCTGTCTCGCGCGGTAGAAGGAAGCCACAGAATGAACGACACACGAAAGCTTCAACACACCTTGCGCGCCGTCGCCGCAGCCGGACTTGCCAGTGCCCTCACCTTTGGCGCAGGGGGCTGCAAAAGCAAAGATCCGGCTCAGATCGTGAATGCCAATAACGGGGACCCGGCGGCGGCCAACGTCGCGCAGCCCTACACCGGCGGGGACACGGGCGGGTACAACAACGGCCAGACCCAGGTGCTCGGCCAGTCCCAGGCTTCCACCTCCCAGAGCACTGGCGAAAGCTACGAGTCACAGTCGGCCGCCCCCATCATCCGGCATAAGGCCGCCGGCAATGCGCCGACACAGTACTACCCCGTCCCCCAGGCAAACTCCCAGGCCAGCTACGGCAGCACTCAGCAGGGCTACGCCCAGGCCCCGCAGCAGGGGTACGCGCAGCCGCCACAGCAGGGCTACCCCCAGGCCCCGCAACAGGGGTACGACCCCAACTACAGCCAGGGCTATGACGACCAGGCCGACAACCAGGACTACGCCGAGGCCGCCGGTGAAGCCGCTCTCGCTGAGGCCGATCAGCCCCCGCCGCCCCTGCCCGATTACGACCAGCCACCCGCGCCGGAAGACGGCTACCTGTGGACGCCTGGCTACTGGAACTACGTCAACACGGGCTACTACTGGGTTCCTGGCGCCTGGGTCGCGCCGCCCTTCTCGGGAGCCCTTTGGACGCCGCCTTACTGGGGCTATGCAGGCAATCGCTACGTCTGTCATCGCGGCTACTGGGGATCCCACGTCGGCTACTATGGCGGCGTCAACTACGGCTTCGGCTATATCGGTTTCGGCTACTTTGGGGGCTACTGGCAGAACCGCAACTTCTACTACAACCGCGCGGTCACCAACGTAAATGTCGTGAACGTGCGCAACGTCTACAACCGCACGGTGATCTACGACAACCGCACCTATGGGCCACGGCCGGAAAACCGCATCAGCTACAACGGCGGCCGCGGTGGCCTGAACATTCAGCCCCGTCCACAGGAAATGGCCGCCATGCGCGAAGCCCGTTATGCGCCCGTCGCCGCGCAACGGGATAACCGTGTCGCCGCTGCGAATAACCGCGGTCAGTTCTACGCTGCGAATGGCGGACGTCCCGCCCAGGCCTTCGCCGGCCGTCCCATCGGGGATGCGCGTGCTGTCCCGGCTACACCGCAAACCCGGCCGTTCAATCATGGTGTCGCGCCCAATCAGGCCGGCTTCAATAACAACCGCCCCGGTGTTCCCAATCAGCCCGGCTTCAACAACAACAA
>CAZZXY010000039.1:0-36302 GCA_964658105.1 Verrucomicrobia bacterium Tous-C9LFEB
CGGACGCGGTTTTCAGCGACATCTCTGCCAAAGGGGATGTTGCCGTCTGCCGGCATGAACACAACCTGGGCAAAGGTCGAGCGCTGAAGACCGCCTTCCGCCATGTGTTGGCCAACCTGCCGGGCGTGAGAGGCGTGGTGACTGCCGATGCGGACGGCCAGCACCTCTCCGCGGACATCGTTCGCGTCGCGCAGCAGCTTGCTCGCACACCGGACCGCGCTGTCCTGGGCGTCAGAAGCTTCACGGGAAACGTTCCGTTTCGTAGCCGGTGGGGAAACGCCCTCACGCGGCAGATCTTTGCGCTGCTCACCGGACACCGCGTCAGCGATACGCAGACAGGCTTGCGAGGCCTGCCCATGCGCATGCTCCCCGACCTGCTGACTCTGCCCGGGGATCGCTATGAGTACGAGATGGCCGCCCTGGCGCACCTGTGTCAGGCACGCGACGGCCTACCGGCGGAGATCCCCATCCAAACGGTGTATCTGGATGGCAATCGCAGCTCGCACTTTCACCTGCTGCGTGATTCGCTGCGGGTGTATGGGGCGCTGTTTCGTGTGTGTTGGCTGCGCTGGAAGATTGGCGGTCTCCCAGCTGGAAAGACGGACAAGCCGCGCTTGCGCCCAGCGTGAATTCGCCTAAGGATCTTCGTCCGCAGCCTTCCGAGGCGCCCTCCGCAGCAGCTGAATTCGCCGCCGGAAGCCCGGCACGGCCAACGATCTTGGTGGGCGCCTTGGGCCGGGATCGCCTGGTTCGGATACTGCCCTGGGTCACGGGCGTGTGGGTCTTTCTCCAGCTGATCAGTCTGCGTCTCGGTCTGCTGAACATCTTCTTCTTCGATACGGCACACGCAAACGTGCAGGGGATTGACTTCTACTCCCTGCCCAAGGCGTGGCTGAATCTTGCTGCCGGCCGGAGTCTCTACGGGACGTTCGACCAGCCGCCTTACGGGCCGCATTTCACGTGGTACCTGGCGCATCCGCTACTCGCCGTCGTCCTCGGATGGCCGCTGAGCCGATTGGACCCTGCCGACAGCTATGGGGTGTTTACGCTGTTGTCTCTGGCCGCCATGGCGGCCTCGTCGTGGTGGCTTGCGCGTGAGAGCGACGACCCGCTGATTCGCCGCTTGATCTGGCTCCTGTTCCTTGGGGCCTTTCCCACCTACCTGACGCTCTGGGTGGGCAACGTGCAGTCGCTCACCGTGCTGGGGCTCAGCCTGCTGTTCGTGGGCATGTGGCGCACCGCGCGCTACCAGGCCCACGCGCGCTGGTTTGTTCGTGCGGGGCTTCTGCTCAGCCTGTTCTCCAAGCCGGTTGTCCTGCTCATGCTGCCCTTGCTCCTGTTGATGAAGGAGACCCGGCGCGCGGCGTTTGACGCGGTCGCGGTGTACGTCCCTGTCTCGCTGCTCTTTCTGGTCGTTCCCACGCTCAACCCCGAACGCATCAGCCTTGGACGAACCTTCTGGTTAAGCTGGCACCCGGGCTTTGTGCGTGCGCACATGGACATCTACGCGAACGGTCTGCGCCTCACCCCGGACATGCGGGACAACAGCGTGCACTGGTTCAATCTCGTCGCGCAGTCAGGCTTTCGCCTGCAGCATGTGGATGTGTACTCCCTGCCCGTGTTTTGCGACGGCGTCCTGGGCCAACCTACACCTGGCTGGATCTACATACTGCCTACGCTGGTTGTGCTCGGTCTTTCCGTGGGTGTGGGCCGTATGCGCGATGCTGTCGCGCGTCGTGAGGCGGCGTTGCTCCTCGTACTCGCGGCGTCGCTGGACTTCTTTCTTACGTACCCAACCGTCTGGGAGTACCAGTACACGGCCGTCCTGCCCGTCGCCGCGGTGCTGTTGATGTTGCGGCACTCCCTCGTGCTGGGGCGGCTTTGGTCCTGGTGCCTGGGTCTCGCCGCCTGCTCCTGGTTGCCGAGCCTGTACTGCCTGAGCAGGAGCGCGGCTCCCAACGCGGGTGTGCTGGCCATGGTGCGCCTGGACCGCGTCGTACCCGTCACCCTGCTGTTCACGTTGCTGCTGTGGTGCGTTGGGCAGATCGCGTTTCGGCCCCCTGCAGCGGTCACCGCGTAGATCAAGCAGAGCGCTTTCGCGCCGACACCTGGTCGGTCAGACGGCCCTCATACGCCCAAAGGCCGAGACCGGGATTGGAGATAAAGAAAATCTCCTCACCCCCCACAGTGTTCCAGCCATCGCGAAGTGTCTCCGGGTTATAGCGCTGCGTGTACGCCTTGAGATCCCCGTACTCGTAATGGACCGACTCGATTTCTTCCCGTGTAAGGTGGCCGGGGCAGTAGCGAATCGCAAAGCGGCCCTCGCCCGATCCATGGATCAGGTGGGCCGCCGCGCTCAGATTGGCGGCCAGTTCGGGATCCTGCCGCACGGCTTCCAGCGTCGCAGGCGTCCCACAGTAGCCGTAGCGACGAATCAGCGTGTCGATGGCCGCGTCCTCGCCAAACTCACGTACGCCCGGCGCGAGGACGATCAGCTCCGCGTCGTCGGCGAGCGCCATGCGAGTGCGATAGACGCTCTTATTCCCGAGCCACGTGGAGCGGAACTCGTCGGGGTCCAGAAACACGACCGCCTTGTGAATCTCGCGCGGAAGCCGCTGGAAGTTGCACTGGAGACTGAGTGCCGCGGCCTGCACGAATGCTTCGTCGTCGTCGCTGATGAAGAGCCCGCGCACAACGGGATCGCCCGCCTCGTTTTTCGCCACAACTGTTTGCACGTAGACAAGGGGCAGGTGCTGCGCGAAGTGCTGGCTGGCATAGCGCAGGATGCGACGAACCGGGGTGTCCACGCGGCCCATCATGCGTTCCATGCCGTAGACCGCCCCTAGAAAGTGGGAGCGGTGAATCCCGAGCGGCCCCCCGGTGCCGATGAAGACGTTCTTCGCACCGTTGGCCATGCCGACAACCTCATGCGGCACAACCTGGCCGATGGACAGGATGAGATCATGGCCGCCCTCGGTAAGCAGGCGATTGACCTGCGCGGGCCACGGGTAGTCCAGCAGTCCCTCGGAGACCTCGCGCACCATCCCGCCGGGCACCTCGCCCAGGGTGACAATGTCGCGCCGCCAGTCGTGTACGCGGAAAAGCTCCCGTGGCGTTGCGCCAAACATGCGGCTGATCTCGGCATCGCTCATGGGCCTGTGTGTCCCTAACGCCGGAAGCACGTCGGTCAGGCGCTCCCCGAGCAGCCCATAGGCCAGCTCCGTCAGCTTCCCGGCGCGGGAGTGAAATCGGGTGAAGTCAGGCGGAATGACCAGGACCTTGCGGCGGTGTCCGAGCGCGGAAAGCGCCGTTTGCAGCCCCGATCGCAGTTGATCTTCCGAAAGCTCCGTCGATGGGGAGCCGCTGGCGAAAAGCAGGGCCATGATGTTTGCTGCGCCTCCTGCCGCGCACACCATTATCAGTCTCCGCCGCTTCCGGAAGCGCATTGACGGTGGTGCGGCAGGTGAATCGTGGCGTCGCCCTGGTGTCTGCTCCGGTGTCTAAGGGGAGCCATACAACCTTTGCGGCAGCGTAAGATCAGGTGTAATCCAAGAGTATGAAATGAGCGTCTATGGACGACATGCAGACAGCCATTACAGCCGGGGATCTTCTTGGTCTGGGCAAACGGGAGCGGGCGCTCTCGGAACTCGACGACATTGACGCCCTGGTGCGCACGCATCGCGCACGGCTGCTGCGCTTTGTGACCTTTGCCGTCAGCGACGATGACGTCGCGGCCTCCATTGTGCAGGACTGCTTCCTGAAAGCCTGGGCCAACCGGGCGAATTTCCGCGGCGAATCCAGTGTAGCCACCTGGCTGACGTCCATCGCCGTGAACCTGATCCGCGATCACCAGCGCACGCGCAAGGTGCAGTTCTGGCGCAAGGCCGCCAAGACGGCCACCGACGTCATGGAAGTCGCATCCATTCTTCCTGGCAACGAAAGTTCTCCGGAGCGGCAACTGCTGGCCCGGGAAAAGGCAGCCGCCGTCGTGCAGTCCCTCGAGACCCTCTCCGCCAACCAGCGCGCCGTGTTCCTGATGCGCTTCTCGGAAGAAATGGAGCTGGGGGATATCGCCAAGGCGATGAGCATGCCGGTCAACACGGTCAAAACGCACCTGCACCGTGCCGTAAAGGCGGTGCGGCACAAGGTAGGAGGAGCGCGATGATGAGGGGGGCCCAGACGCAGCACCTGACCGATGCCGAATTCAGTGATCTTCTGGCCGGTGAGCTGCCCGAAGGCGCAGCCCGGATGCATCTGGCGGTCTGTGATTACTGCCGGGGTGAGCTGGAAAGCGTACGGGAGTCCCTGTCAAGCTTTACCGGGCTCAGCACGCGGTGGGCCCACGCCGCGGCGCCAGCCCGGGTACCCGTGCCGTCCCGCTGGGCGTTGGGTCTCGGCTCCATCCCGTCATGGTCCACGGGACTTGCTGTAACCGCCTTTACCGGGCTGCTGGTGTTCAGCCTCGGCCCCGTCGGCCACCCATCCCCGCACGCCACCCCCGCTTCGGCGGCGGCGGCCGTCGCGCCCTCCAACACGGAGCTGGCGCAGGACAATCGCCTGATGCTTTCGATCGATCAGGAACTCAGCTATGGTGATCAGTCTGGGACGCCCACCTCCGCCATGCACACGGGTGCGCATCGGGCTGAGCGTCACGGGCGAGATCCGGTTATGAACTAGGCCCATGTTTCGTTCAATCCCTGCCGGTGTGTTGAGCTCCATGACGTTAGCGATCTCGCTCACGTTCGCTCCGCACGCCCTCGCCCAGCATGGCGGTGGTGGCCATGGCGGCGGCGGCATGGGCCCTCAGGGCGGCATGGGCGGCGGCCTGCCGGGCGGCCGGGGCTTCGCCGGAGGCTACGGTCCACACGACTACAGCCGCGCAAATGCTGGTCCTCCGCCAGGGAATGCCCCTGACTCGGCAGGCACGCTGAGCGGCATGCGCGGTGGTCTGCAGCTTGGGCCGCCGGGCCGATGGTGGGACGACAAGCATTTCGCCAAGGACCTGAAGCTGCGCCCTGACCAGCAACGGCGTATGGACCTGATCTTCGAGACAAACCGCCCCACCCTGCTGAACCGCCTGGGCACCGTGCAGGGGGAGGAAAGCCGCATGGAGACCCTGGTTCGCAGCAGGAATCCCGAGGAGGCAAGCCTCAACGCGCAGATCGACCGTGTGTGGCAGGCCCGCGCTGAACTCGAAAAGGCCAAAACCCACTACCTGCTGCAGATCCGCCAGGAGATGGACACGGATCAGCTTGCAAGGCTGGAAGAACACCGCTAAAGGCCGTTGTTCCCTGACAACGCAGGGACCCGCACCAGGCTCAGCCGCCTTAAGCGTCTCTGACGCCAGCCCCGACTCTTACATCGGCCCCGACTCTTACATCAGCCCCCACCTTTCAACTTGTCACCCCGTAGCAAAGCGAAGGGATCTGCTTCCCCCCGAAGCGCCGCCGCGTCCTCGAGCAGAACAGCGGATCCAATCCGCATCGCTGCGGAATGAAAAGCAATGCCGGGTGCCGATCCCGCATTCTGCCTCTCGACCTCACCGCACCCGAAGCGCCCGGGTAAAGAACTGAATCGCCATCTCGTTCACCTGCGCGTGAGTAGCCTCGCGGTCAACGCCCGGTGGATCGCTGCAATAGGTGGTGAGCGTGCTCTTTGCCGCTGCCGTGCAGACATCCAGAAACGTGTAATGGGCGACGTTGGGCAACACCGTTTCACGCGCGCCGCGCACGCTGGCCTTGATCAGATTGGCATTGGTGGCTGCCGGCGCAATCGGGTCAGCCGAGCCAACCACGACCTCCACGGGTAAGCGGATCGCATGCAGGCTATCCGGCGTCTGCGTGAAGCCCAACGCGGGAGCAATCGCAAAGACCGCATGGATGCGTGGGTCGCGGTAGCTGTCGGCAGAGCGCGCGAGGCTTTCGCCGCTGGTCTTGCGCACCTTCTCCAGCATCGCAGCGGGATCTCCCATCTCCTTCATCTCCGGGACATGGCACACCGCTTCGGCTGGTTGCTTGCGGCACAGGTCGAACAGGGCGGCAATGTCCGTGCGTGCTCCCGCGAGCTCCAGGACGGTGTACCCGCCCAAAGAAAAGCCCGCAGCCCCAACCCGTTCCTTGTCGATGTGTGGTCCGAGCTCACCGTCCGCGAGCAGGCCGTCCAGCACCTCGGAAAGATCGGTGGCGCGCTCCCACCAGAGCAGAAAGCCCTCCGCCGTGTAAGCGCTGACGGCATTGTTGCCGGGATGATCCACGGCCGCCGCGATAAACCCGGCACGCGCCAGCGCTGTCCCCAGCCACGCAAGCTGCTGCCCTGACCCACCGGTGCCGTGCGACAGCAAGATCAACGGATACGGCTGAAGCGAGGGCGCGAAGGGCGCGTGCGGCGTGGCAGCACCTGCTTCAAACAGCGGCTGGTCCGGCGGTCCGATGATCTGGGGAGTTTCGACAGAGGCCGCCGCGGCGGGATACCAGACCGTGACATGAAGTGTGTGATCCGCCGCGCCGCGCCAGTTCCGGTGCGCTGCGGGTGTAATGTCACGGGTCACCAGGCCCGCTTTATCAGGCGGAGGCGGGACATTCTTTTGCGCGGCGCGGCATAGGCCAGCAGCAGCGGGAAGAAGCGCTACGCAGAGCAGGGCGAGCGAGGAAGGTCCGCGCATGTGCTCCAGCTTACTGGCTCGCTGGAGCTGGCGAGCTGAATTCGCCATCGAAATCAGCCTCCCCTCGCACTCGGACACTGTGTCGAGGACCTTTGCTCTCCCAGCCCGGGTACACTGGGCGCGTTGGTGTGGGCCAGTCAGACACAGCAATGGAGCCGCCCCTTTGCTGATCGAAGACTACGCACTCATTGGCGACTGCCACACCGCGGCGCTTGTAGGCCGAAACGGCTCGATCGACTGGCTATGCTGGCCAAACTTCGCCTCACCAGCCTGCTTCGCCAGCCTGCTGGGCACCTCGGAGAACGGCTTCTGGCAGCTCGCACCCGCGGACAGGAGCGTGCGCATCACGCGCCGTTACCAACCCCACACACTGATTCTGGAGACCACCCACGAGACGCGGCGCGGCAGTGTGCAGATCACGGACTTCATGCCCGTGAACGAAAGCTTTTCCCACATCGTCAGGGTGGTGAAAGGGCTTCGCGGCAAAGTCGCGATGCGGGGTGTTCTTGCCATCCGGTTCAGTTACGGCGAGGCCGTTCCCTGGGTAACGCGCACGGATGAGGGCATCCGCGCGGTGGCCGGACCGGACGTCGTTGAGTTGCAGACAAGTGCTCCCCTGGCCGGGGAAAACCTGCAGACCGTCAGCGAGTTCACCGTGCGTCAAGGCGAGACCGTCTCCTTCGTCCTGACGTACGGCCCCTACGGCGACTATCGCAGCCGCTCCATAGGAGCCTCGCTCGACGTGGTGCAGGCCCGGGAGAAGACGCTATGTTTCTGGACCGAGTGGGCCGGGCGCGCTACCTATCAGGGGCCCTACCGAGAGATGGTGGAGCGATCGCTGATCACGCTAAAAGCGCTGACCTTCCAGCCGACAGGCGGCATCGTGGCTGCGCCCACCACATCGCTTCCCGAGGACATCGGCGGTGAGCGCAACTGGGATTACCGCTACTGCTGGCTACGTGATACCACCTTTACCCTGCTCGCTCTGATGAACGGCGGCTACTACGACGAGGCCGAAGATTGGATCCACTGGCTGCATCGCACCATCGCCGGTAAGCCCGATCAGCTGCAGATCATGTACGGCATCTCGGGCGAGCGCACCCTCACGGAGTGGGAAGCCAAGTCGCTGCCGGGCTACGAGAGATCAACGCCCGTCCGCATCGGCAATGCAGCGTCCGTGCAGCTCCAGCTCGACACCTACGGTGAGGTGCTCGATGCCTTCTTCTGGACCTACACAGCCATGGAAGGCGAAAACCGGGCCGCGGACTTCGCTCTTCTTCGCCAGATGGTAGAGCACCTGGAAACACTGTGGGAGCAGCCCGACGAGGGCATCTGGGAGGTACGTGGCGGGCCGAAGCACTTTACCTACTCCAAGGTCATGGCCTGGGTTGCGTTCGACCGCGCCGTCAAGATTGCGGAAAAGGGCCAATTCGATGCACCGCTGAAGCGCTGGAAGAAGACGCGCAATGCCATTCACAAGCAGGTCTGTGCCAAGGCCTTCAGCAAGCGCCTGAACAGCTTTGTGCAGCAGTACGGCTCCGGGCAGCTGGATGCCTCCGTGCTGCTGATGTCCATGGTCGGCTTTCTGCCACCCGAAGACCCCCGCATCATTGGCACGGTCAACGCGATCGAAAAGCACCTGATGCGCGATGGCCTGGTCATGCGTTACGACACGCGGAAGAGCAAGGATGGCCTGCGGGGAAGCGACGGAAAGTTTCTCGCATGCAGCTTCTGGATGGTTACGAATCTCAAGCTGATTGGCCGGGATAACGATGCGCGCCAGCTGTTCGAGCGGCTGTTAGTTCTGGCCAACGATGTAGGGCTGCTAGCAGAGGAATACGACACGAAACGCAAACGGCAGGTAGGCAACTTTCCCCAGGCCTTCTCCCACATCGCCCTGATCGGCGCTGCCTACCACTTGGCTGAAACAGGCCACTCGCGACACACGGCGAACCTCGTTGTGGACGGCCGTTAAATCATTCCTCGTGAGGTTTAAGGCTTTCCTCACAGGTCAAAGCTCAATCGCGGAGGGAGCGTCCCTGGCCGGCGCCCGGCGGCACGTAGTCCGCATCGGCAAGTGCCGTGAACCTGGCCACCTCGTCTTCCTGCCACGCTTGCCCGTGACCCAGTTCGCGCGCCATCACTGCGGCCACTGCGGGCGCGGCACGCAGCGCGGCACGGGAATCCAACAGCAACGCCCGGGTCCGGCGCGACAGGACGTCCTCAAGCGTCCTGGCCATCTCTGCCCGGACCGCATAGACGACCTGGGCGAAGGTGTAAGGCAGGGCGGGATCCATCCGTGTCGCCAGGGTTGGATCAGCGGAGACAAGGGCAAGCACCTCGGCTGCGTCCGCACCGTATTCACGTAGTGGGACATCCTTGGCAGTTGCATCCGGCCCCTGCGGCGCGCCCTGTAACGGAAGCCTCGCCGTCCTGCAGGGACGCTGCGCCAGTAGTTTGTGGCGCATCGCAAAGTCGAGGGCGTCCTCGGCCATGCGGCGGTACGTCGTCCATTTTCCGCCCGCGACCGTGACCAGGCCGGAGGGTGACAACGTGATCGAATGCTCGCGCGACAGCTTCGACGTCCGATGGTCCCCGGCACGCACCAGCGGACGCAGACCGGAAAAGACAGACAGGATGTCGCTCGTGCTGAGCGGACGTGCCAGGTAGGGATTCACCGTGTCCAGCAGGTAGCCGATCTCGTCCGGGCTGTAGCCGGGCTCCATCTCGGCCCGTGGCGCGGGCAGGTCGGTCGTGCCGATCAAGACGCGTCCTTCCCAGGGCACGGCGAAAATAACTCGCCCGTCTGGCGTCTCCGGCACCATGATGGCTGCGGTCCCGCCAAGCACATCCCCGGCGACGACGATGTGCGTTCCGCGACTGTGCGTCAAGATGGCGACCGAGGCCGGATCGTCCATCTGGCGCACCTGGTCGACAAAGATGCCCGTGGCGTTGAACACAGCACGTGCGTGAATGGTGTGCTCCGCACCGGTCTCGCCGTCGACGACCACCGCTCCGGTGAGCCTGGCGTCACTCTTCAAAAGGCGAGTGCATCGGGTGTAGTTGAGAACCGCGGCTCCATGTTCAACGGCGGTGCGCGCCAGCGCCAGCGCAAAGCGGGCATCGTTGAACTGGCCGTCGAAGTAAAGGACGCCGCCCCGCAGCTTGTGTCCGTTCAGGGCGGGAGCGAGGTTGTGCACGGCGGCCTGGGCCCGCTTGCGGCCAAGCAGACGGGTGCGCCCCATGCTTGCCCTTCCGGAGATCAGGTCGTACAGCATCAACCCCGCGCCATACCAGGGCAGCTGAAAGCGCCGATAGGCCGGCAGAAGAAAGCCCTGCGCGTGCACCAGGTGGGGCGCATTGCGGCGCATCACCTCCCGTTCATGCAGTGCCTCATACACCAGGTGAACCTGGCCGCTGGCGAGGTAGCGAACGCCACCGTGAACAAGCTTGGTGGCGCGGCTGGAGGTCGCCTGCGCGAAGTCGCCCGCCTCCACCAGCGCCGTGCGGAAGCCGCGCGAGACGGCATCCAGCGCTATGCCAAGCCCGGTGGCCCCGCCGCCAAGCACGAGGACGTCGAACGGCTCGGACAGGGCCGCCAAAGCCTTGGGGCGATGCGGAACGCTGGGCATAGCCTCTCCAGACTACTTCGCAAGGGCGCGCGCTCGATTGCGCGCCGGAAGGAATGGATGAATGAGCACCTGGTACGCGCCGGCGCCGAGCAGCCCGCCCAGCAGCGGCGCCACGAGCGGGATCCACCAGTAGTTCTCCGGTGCGGGCAGCGCGGACGATCCCCAGCCGGCAAGGAACGCGAACAGCCGCGGTCCCAGGTCACGCGCGGGATTGATGGCCCAGGCCTCCAGGAAGCCCATCGAGGCCCCGATCGCGGCAACAAGAAAACCGATGATCAGTGCCCCGGAGTTTGCCCCGGGTGCCTGTTCGTTGTATTGCTCCGTGATGGCGAAGATGCCGAAGAGCAGCAGCGCCGTCAGGATGATCTCGTCCGTAAAGGCGTGCGTGGGCGTGACGGCAAGCCCGGGGTGCGTAAAGAACACGCCCGCCGCCCCGCCCGCGGCGCGGGTGAGGTGATGCAGCTGGTTGAACGCGTCGATCACAGGGGAAAACAGGGCATAGACGAGAACGGCTCCGCAGAAGCCGCCAAAGACCTGCGCCAGGCAGTACGGCAGCACCTTGCGCCACGGGAACTTGCGGAACGTCGCGAGAGCCAGCGTAACAGCAGGGTTTGCGTGGCATCCACTCACCGATCCAGTGGTGTAGATGGCAATGGTCACGGCCAGACCCCAGGCAATGCAGACGCCCCAGTAAGCGGTCCCGTAAGGGCTAGGGTCATACAGCGTATACATGCACGCCACGGAGTCGCCGATCGTGATGATGATGGCCATGGCAACGGCTTCGGCGATCAGTTCGCCGAGGAACGCTTTTCGTTCCAGTGCGGTGGTGGCTTCCGTCATGGGTGTTTGCCTTCGTCGGTCTCGTCGACCCAGTCAAAGGAGCGTGTGACCGCCTTCTTCCACTGCCGGTACAGTCGCTCGCGCGTGGCTTCGGCAAGCTGCGGCTCCCAGATATGGTCGATGGCGGCATGTGTGGCGAGTTCGCCAAGGCCGGAGTAAATCCCGCACGCCAGACCCGCCGCGTACGCCGCGCCCAAGGCTGTCGTCTCACGCATCACGGGGCGGATCACAGGACGATTGAGAATGTCCGCCTGAAACTGCATCAACAAGTCGTTGGCCACCATGCCGCCATCGGTCCGCAGCTGCTCCAATACGATCCCCGAGTCAGCCTCCATGGCCTCTACCACCTCGCGCGTCTGAAAGGCGGTCGCCTCCAGCACGGCACGCGCGATGTGGCCGCGATTCGCATAGCGCGTCAGGCCCACGATGACACCACGCGCCGAATCCTTCCAATAGGGCGCGTACAGGCCCGAAAATGCAGGGACGCAGTAGACGCCGCCGTTGTCCGCAACCGTGCGTGCCAGCGTCTCGATCTCTGAGCTGCTGCTGATTAAACTCAGGTTGTCGCGCACCCACTGCACAAGCGCTCCCGTGATCGCAATCGATCCCTCCAGCGCATACACGGCAGGCTCGGAACCGAAACGGTAAGCGACCGTAGTGAGCAGGCCGTTGCTGGAAAGCACCTTCTTCTCGCCTGTGTTCATCAGCAGGAAGCAACCGGTGCCATAGGTGTTCTTCAGCTGGCCGGGTGCGAAGCAGGTTTGGCCTACCAGCGCCGCGTGCTGATCGCCCAGCATGCCGCCAATGGGTACGCCAGCCAGGGACGTAGTCTTCATCTCGCCAAAGAGACAACTGCTGGAGTGGATCTCCGGCATCATCGACCGCGGGATCCCGAAAATCCCGAGCAGCTCCTCATCCCAATCAAGCGTATCCAGGTCCATCAACTGCGTGCGACTCGCGTTCGTGACATCCGTGCGATGAAGCCCGCTTGAAACACCGCCCGTCAGGTTCCAGAGCAGGTAGCTGTCAACATTCCCAAACAGGAGATGGCCGCACTCCGCATCGGCGCGGGCACCGGGGACGTTGTCCAGGATCCAGCGAAGCTTCAGCCCGCTGAAGTACGTGGCCAGCGGGAGGCCGGTCCGCGTCCGGAAGCGATTCTGGCCGCCATCCAGCGTGAACTTCGCCACGAGCTCGCCAACACGTGTGTCCTGCCACACCAGTGCGTTCGTGACGGGCTCGCCGGTGCGGCGATCCCATACGACAGTCGTCTCGCGTTGATTCGCTATGCCGATACACGCGATCTGCGCAGGGGAGAACCCCGCGGAAGCACAGGTCTGCTCAATCACCTCCACCGTGCGCTGCCAGATCTCGCGTGGGCGATGTTCCACCCATCCGGGATGCGGATAGATCTGCTCATGCTCCCTTTGCGCAGACGCGACGATCCTGCCGGTCTGGTCAAAGACAATGAAGCGCGTGCTGGTGGTGCCCTGGTCCAATGCGCCGATCAGTTTCGCCATCATCTCCTCCCCTGCGCCGAACCGCCGAATCATACACGTTGCGTGTAGCTCCGACGTAGTCGCTCCTGAGGCCGCGTGTTAGAAAGCGCGTTCTCGGCGTAAAAGGCTGTTAAGAACACGCTTTTTTTACGCGATCTCGGAAGCGAAGGGCTAGTCTGCAGGGAGTTGCTCTTCGAAAGTTGGAACGCCTATGACCCCCGTCGAGCCCCGTCAGCCTGTACTCGATCCCGAAGAACTTCGAAAGATGGACGCGTACTGGCGAGCCTGCAATTACCTCTCGGCAGGGATGATCTATCTCCGCGCGAACCCCTTGCTGCGCGAGCCGTTAAAGGCGGATCACATCAAGCGTCGCCTGCTAGGCCACTGGGGCTCTGATCCTGGCCAGTCCTTCACATGGGTCCACCTCAACCGGATGATCCGCAAGTACGACCTCAACGTGATGTACGTCTCGGGACCGGGACACGGGGCACCGGCCACACTTTCCAACGGCTATCTCGAGGGCTACTACTCGGAGATCTATCCCGACCGCAGCCGCGATGAAGCAGGCATGCTGCGCCTGTTCCAAATGTTCTCGTTCCCCGGCAAACTGGGCAGCCATTGCACGCCGGAGACGCCGGGCTCCATCCATGAAGGCGGTGAGCTTGGCTACAGTCTCTCGCACGGCTACGGTGCGGCTTTCGATAACCCAGACCTGATTGTGGCTGTCATGGTGGGCGACGGCGAAGCCGAGACCGGACCGCTCGCGACATCATGGCACGGCAACAAATTTCTGAACCCCATCCGCGATGGCGCCGTGCTGCCCATCCTCCATCTCAACGGCTACAAGATTGCAAATCCCACCATTCTCGCCCGCATTCCGCACGAGGAGCTTGAGAGCCTTTTCAAAGGCTATGGCTACACGCCCTACTTCGTCGAAGGGCATGAGCCCGCGCTCATGCATCAGCGCATGGCCGAAATGATGGAGCGCTGCATCGCGCAGATCCGTGACATCCAGCAGAAGGCGCGAAGCACCGGCGATGCAGAACGCCCGCTCTGGCCCATGATCGTGCTGCGTTCGCCCAAGGGGTGGACAGGTCCGAAAGAGGTACACGGCCACAAGGTGGAAGACTTCTGGCGAGCGCACCAGATCCCCGTGCTCGATCCCCTAGCCGATGAATCGAGCCTGCGCATCGTCGAGAACTGGATGCGCAGCTACGAGCCCGAGAAGCTCTTCGATGAGGGTGGCACGCTCATCCCTGAACTGCAGGAGATGGCCCCGAAAGGCTCACGGCGCATCACTGCAAACCCGCATGCCAATGGCGGCACACTCACAAAGCCATTGGATCTGCCACGCTTTCAGGACTACGCCGTACAAGTCGCATCACCCGCTGCGACGTACGCGTCACCTACCGGCACGATGGCCATCTTCCTGCGCGACGTGATGAAGCGCAACATGCAAAGCTTCCGCGTCTTTGGTCCGGATGAAACAGCCTCCAATAAGCTGGAGGCAATTTACGCCGCCTCTGACAAAACGTGGATGGAAGAGATCAAGCCCGAGGATGTGGACGGCACGGACATCTCTGCCGGCGGCCGTGTGATGGAGATGCTCAGTGAGCACACGCTCGAAGGCTGGTTTGAGGGTTACGTGCTCACAGGCCGCCACGGCCTGTTGAACTCCTATGAGGCTTTCATCCACGTCATCGATTCCATGTTCAACCAGCATGCCAAGTGGCTGGAGAAATCCAAGAAAGAGGTTCGCTGGCGCGCACCGGTTCCTTCGCTCAACCTGCTCATCTCATCCCTCGTGTGGCGGCAGGACCACAACGGCTTCAGCCATCAGGATCCAGGGTTTCTGGACATCGTCACGAACAAGAGTCCAGAGGTCACGCGCATCTATTTGCCACCGGACGCCAACTGCCTGCTCAGCGTTGCGGACCATTGCCTGCGCTCGCGTGACTACGTCAACGTCATCGTCTCCGACAAGCAGCCGCATCTCGCCTACCTCGATATGGACGCCGCGGTAGCGCACTGCACCAAGGGCATCGGCATCTGGGACTGGGCCAGCAACGACCAGGGCACCGAGCCGGACGTGGTGATGGCCTGCGCCGGCGACATCCCCACCATGGAGGCTGTCGCTGCTGTCGCGATCCTGCGCGAGAAGCTGCCCGACCTCAAGATCCGCTTTGTCAACGTCGTGGATCTTTTCCGCATGATGCCTGCCACGGATCACCCGCATGGCATGAAGGACGACGACTTCGATACGTTGTTCACTACTGACAAGCCGGTCATTTTCAACTTCCATGCCTATCCCGCGCTGATCCACAAGCTCACCTACAAGCGCACCAACCACGACAACCTCCATGTGCACGGCTATCGTGAAAAGGGCAACATCGACACACCGCTGGAACTCGCCATCATCAACAGCATCGACCGCTTCCATCTCTGCATGGACGTGATCGATCGTGTACCGAAGCTGCAGACGACACAGGCGCACTTGAGACAGTGGCTGCAGGACCAGATCGCTTCCAACCTCGCCTTCGTCTACAGCGAGGGCGTGGACAAGGACGAGATCACCAACTGGACATGGCCCCATCCCGCATGAGTTACGACGATCTGGTCCTCGTTCTGAACAGCGGCTCCTCCTCCCTCAAGGTGGCAGTCTTCCACCAGGGCGATGGTGAGGAGGAGCCGCTCTACACGGGAAGTGCTGACGGTATCGGACGAAACGACGGAAAGCTGACGCTTCGGGCTGCCGACGGTCTCACCCTGTTGAACGAGGAGCACCTCCTTGAGACGCAGGATGCAGCGCTGGACAAGCTTGTAGCAGCCCTGCGCTCTCACCTCCCGGCATCACCCGTGGCCGTCGGTCATCGCGTGGTGCATGGAGGCCCTCACCTCCGTGAACATGTACGCATCACGCCGGCCGTTCTGGACACACTGGAGCAGTCCGTTCACTTCGCACCACTTCACATTCCCGAGGCGGTGCGCTCGATCCGGCAGGCGCAACAACTCTTCCCGGACGCTGTCCACATTGCCTGTTGTGACACGGCCTTTCATCGCACGATGCCCGAGAAAGCCACACGTTTGCCAATCCCCGCGAAGTACGCGGAACAGGGCGTGCATCGCTACGGATTTCACGGGCTTTCGTGTGAGTCGGTTGTCGACCGCCTCCAGCCACACATGCCAGGGAGGCTCATCATCGCGCACCTCGGCAACGGCTGCAGTGTAACGGCCGTGCGCGACGGTCAGTCCGTTGATACCTCCATGGGCATGAGCCCCACGGGCGGCGTTCCCATGGGCACGCGCAGCGGCGATCTTGATCCTGCCGTGCTGCTGTATCTGCTGCGCAGCGGTTTGGATGCGGATGACGTGGAACAGCTCGTGAACCATAAGTGTGGACTCTTCGGCCTGTCGGATGGCGAAAGCGACATGCGAGAGCTGGAACGCAAGGCCACCGCTGGCGATCGGGCTGCAGAGCTCACCATCGACATCTTCTGCACGTCGCTGCAGAAGACAATCGCCGGCTACATCGCGCTGCTGCGCGGCATCGATCTGCTCGTCTTCACCGGCGGCATCGGTGAGCATAGCGACGATGTTCGCGCGCGCGTTCTCGATGGCATACAGCTCTTTGGCCTAAGCGAACATCACGTTGCCGTCATGCCCGCGCAGGAAGAGCTGGTGATTGCCCGCCATTGCCGCACGCTGCTGAACGTCTCCTGAGACACTGCTATCACCACGCCAAAGTGATTTGCTTCTGTGTCCACCCCGAACCTTTAAGGAGGATGGTCGTCAGCGTATCGCCCGTGAGCTGGCCGTCCTGTGTGTGGGCGGCACGTGCGGCGGTGCCATTGCGTGTCACGTGAACGACAACCTCACTACCCGCAGGCGCTTCGATCAGCAGGCTGGCGCTGCGCGCGGTGTAGCTCTCGGTGAGCACGTGCGGCAGTGTTGTCTCTGCACCGGGCATAGGCAAGCCATGATCCGGCAATGACAACTCCAACGTTGGCAGGGGGATAGCGAGCGTGTGCAATTTCGCTTCAGCCGCATGGCAAGGCTCTGGCGCGCTCGGAACCTCCGCAGCAGGTCGCAGGCAAAGGCTCGTCGCACTCGCGCTGGCCGCGACAATGCGCAACGAGCCGCCCTCACGCCGGTACGTGAGCGTGTACTCGTTCTCGCCTAAATGCACGTGCTCCAGCGTGGCTTCCGGCCACGTAGGCGGCAGGTGCGGGTGCAGGTAGAACGTGTGGTTAGGTGCATCCGGTTCCACGCCAAAGAGCTGTCGCAACGCAGGCGCAAAGGCCATCGCCGACGACCAGAGCTGGTGCGTGCTGGAGCGTCCCAGCGCTTGGTAGAAGCGGCCCGAAAGCAATTCCGTCACCGCGCCCGGATCCTGCGCCCACGTCAAATCGATGTTCTGCCGAAGCGCGGCATAGCCAGCAAGCGGATGGCCCGTGCGGTACATCGCCGTGGCGGACCAGCCCGTGAACAGCGGCCACACTGTACCCCGGTGATAGCTGATCGGATCGTAGGCCGGGTCGGTTGTTGCGATCGACCGCGTGCCCCAGTCGGTCGCGAAGGTATGGGAGGCCCATGCCCGCAGTTGCGTGTCCGATGTGGGCAGGCCCTCGGTGTGGGACCAGAACGCCACGGAGGGATAGATCGTCTGCGTCGCGTCGTAGCTGCCATCAGTGTTCTTGCTGAAGGCGTAGAGGCTGTCGGGCTGGCGATAAGCCGCCACGGCCTGTGTGAGCTTCGCGGCAGTCTGCGCCGCCTCACTCGCCACATCCGGATGCTTCGCCCACGTGGCGAGCTGCACCATCGCGCGGGCGGCATCGCGGTCCAGCGCCGCGAGGTAAAGCTCCTGGTGCGGCGGTGTGGGCCAGTCCTCTACCCATCCTGTGCCCTGCGCGTTGTCGTAGACGCCGTCCCCATCGCTGTCATGGGTGCGCTCAAAACGATAGGCCTTCGCGATCGCCTCCCAGTTCTGTTCAAGAAACGCCTCGTCGCCCGTGGCACGCACATAGTCCTCCATCGCCAGAAGGAACAGCGGCGTGGCATCGGCGGCGGCGTACTCGTACGGCAACTTGTCCCAGGCCATATCGCCCGTGAGCTGGCCGGCGGTCTGGCTGAACTCATGCGGCATCTTGCCGTCCGCGCGTTGGCGGCGGATCAGGAAGCCTATCGCGCGGCGTGCCAGTGCCCTGTCGCCCTCGCTGTCGATCGCATACATGGACCACAGCGTGTCGCGCCCAAAGAACCAACCAAAGCCCGGGCGTGCGGAGTCAAACGCAGGAAACCAGCCGGCAACCAGGCCGGTTTCTGCGGGCGTACTTGCTGTTGCGGGGATCGTCGCCTGGGAGGTCTCGATGGCCAGCTCGGCCCACCGCAGCGCCTGGTCGAAATGCGCATCCGGCGTACGGGCCACCGTCCGATGGTCAAAGAAGTGCGCATAGTAGGCCTGCGTGCGTGCGTACATCTGCGGCAGTGCCGCGTCGGTGGCAAGCAGTCGTTCCCGCAGTGCGGTCATCCCTGCGCCCGTATTTGTCTCCCCCGGACGTCCTACCTCGCATAGCAGCGGAAACAGATGTTCAGCATCGCGTGCAGGGTCGAAGCGCACGCGAAACTCAATGGGCAACGTATGCGGGTGTTCCTGGTAGGGCGACAGCGCACCGGACGTCGCGCCTGGCATCCCAATCAAGCCAAAGACATGGGGGTTATCTGTGCCAAGCTCATACACGCCGCCGCTGCCCAGCGCGCGCCAGCCCCATCCAGGCTGACCCCACTGCGGCGCGGGCCACATCTGGATCAGAGCAGGCGTGAGCGAGACAATCAGCGTGGCGGGGTGGGTTGACTGGATTTCAAAGAGGATCTGGCCGCCCAGACCCGCATTGGGGTCCTTCGGATCGTCAGGATCGCCCGCCGGCACAAACATATGCTGCCGTACGGTGATCGCAGCATGGCTGTAGGTCAACGTCGTATGATCGGGGGCGACCTCCAGATCCGCCGCAAGAGGGTTCAGGTCGATCGGGACGGGATAGCCGTCGACCTCGGCGCTGAGGTGAAGCGCGGAGAACAGCTTCACCGGCAACTGCCACAGCTCCACGGTGCCATCCTGCATACCCAGAATCGCGCCGGACCGCCCTGTCACCGTGAGCGGGTGGCTGGGCAGCGCGGGCTGATGAATGGTCAGCGGATCGTTCCCGGAAACAGGGAAGCGCGTCACGGGGCTGAACGCCGGCAAAGACTGCGCCCCGGCAGAGACGGTGAACAGAAGAGCGCAAAGCGAGAGTGTGCGAACAGGCATGATGGAGACGCGAAAGCGCGTGCGGGTCATTAGACCAGATGGACGGCACCCTTTGCCGATCGGAAATCAGCCCCCGCTATACCGCTCACGTTACGGGTGAGCGCCCGGGCCGATTTCTGTGCCGAGCCTCGCCTTCCAGGCCTGCAACAGGAACATGGTGGCCGCCACAGCCAGCGGGCCGAGCACAAAGCCGGAGATGCCAAACAGCGAGACGCCTCCGAGGATCGCGACAAAGATGACGGCTGTGTTCAGGTTCGTCTGCCGGCCCACCAGCACCGGGTACAGTACGTTGTCGATATTGCTCACGACAATGCCGCCCCAGAGGGCAAGAAGAAGCGCCTTGGTCCAGCTATCGGCCAGCCCGAGATACACAGCGATGGGCACCCAGGCGAGAAAAGCACCGACCGCTGGAATGAGGCAGCAAACGCTGGTGAGCACCGCCCAGAGCAGAGCCCCCGGCACGCCGAGCAGCCAGTAGGCCAGTCCCGCCAGGATGCCCTGGATGGCCGCAATCAGCAGGCGGCCGACGAAGACGGCGTAGGTCAGGTCGGCAAGCACGAGCAGGAAGCGGCTTGTCTCCTTCCGGCCCAGGGGTATGAGCGCGGCCAGCGATTCCTTTGCCTTCTCCTCGTCCCGCAGCAGGAAGAACAGCAGGAACAGCATGAGGATGAGCTCGGTGAGGCTGCGGACAAAGCTCTGCAGACCGCGTCCCAGCCACAGCGCTGCTTCGCTCGCGATGCGCCGGCCGGCCTGGTCCGGGGTTAACTGGTCAACGGCCTTCTGCAGCACATGGCCGATCTTCTGGTGCTGTGCTGTGAGTTGATGAAAAGCGCGATCCGCCTCCCCACCCTGCACATAGTGGAGGACCGACAACACCTCACCCGTGAGGCTTTTGACGATAAAGAATCCGGGCAGCAGAACAGCCAGGCAGAGCCCTGCAATCAGGGCAGATGCGGCCAGGATCGATCGCATGCGGCGCCGCAGCCAGCGGTGCGGAACGCGCAGCCCCACGGCAAGAACAACGGCCCCGGTGACGGGGAACAGCAGCACATGAAGCAGCGCAAAGCACACCGCGACACCGAGGGCCGACAGGACAAAAAGCGTGGCCTTTCGCCAGGGATCACCCTGGGTCGCCTGCTCTGCGGGGTCGGGCTGGGCGAGATCTGCGATGGCGCCTCTTCTTCTACGGCCCCTGCGGGTCACGCAGGGTCACATGCAGCCTACATGGCGAGTGCGGGTGGGCGGAACCCGTTTCCAGCTCTCGCCAGGGATCGTCAGATCCACGGTGTGCACGGCTCCGGGCAGAGAGGGTTACGCAGCGTCCATCATCCGGATCGGGCTCCGGCTGGATGACAAGCCACCCACGGGCAGGGCAGTATGAGCATGATGCGAGAGTGGATCAAAGGACGGACCTGGATGGGTGGGCTGGCGTTGGCCGCCAGCCTTTGGTTGCAGGCACCGCGGTGGGGCCATCCTGTGGGCGCCACTGCAGCCGAGGACCAGAAAGCGGAAGGCGCGGAGCTGTTCGCCACGCGCGGCTGCACGCACTGCCATGGTGACAATGGGCAGGGAACCGATCGCGCACCGACATTGCGGGAGCTCAGAAAGAAGCTCAGCGCTCAAAAGGTTAACGACCAGATTGTGCATGGCGGCCAAGGAATGCCGGCGTTTGGGGATTCCCTGAAGCCGGAGGAGGTCGACGCTCTGGTGAGCTTCCTGCGAGCGAAGAAGTGGAGTGCTCCACCCCATCCTGTGGCGCCAGCGGAGCCGCCCTCTGCCCCGCCGACCGCACCAGGGCCGTAGGCGTGGCCCGCACGACCGCGGAACGCAGAGACTACGCCGCGGCCTGCGGCGAGTCGCTGGCTGAGGTCTGCGTCGAAAGCCGCATCTGCGGAAAGGCCTCGGGATATTGCTCCCGCACAAAGGTCATCATCTTTTCCCGCACGATGCAGCGCAGGTCAAAGTTCTCGCTGGCATTGGCGGAGCTCACAAGGCAGCGTAGCTCCATGGTCCGATCCTTGAGGTCGGTCACCTGCAGACCGCACACCTTGCCGTCCCACTGCGCCGCCTCGGACACGATGCGCGTCAGGTGTTCGCGCAACGGCTCCACCGGCACGGCGTAGTCAAGATACAGAAAGGCTGTGCCCAGGATGTCCGAGGACTCACGTGTCCAGTTCTGGAAGCTGTTCTCGATGAAGAAGGTCAGTGGCACGATCAGGCGACGCAAATCCCACAGCCGCACGACCACGTAGGCAGTGTTGATCGCTTCGATACGCCCCCACTCACCCTGCACAATGACTACGTCGTCGATACGGATCGGCTGGGTAAGCGCAATCTGCATGCCGGCGAGGAAGTTGGAAGCCGTGGACTTCGCCGCGGTAGCCAGCACCAGGGACGCCAGGCCGGCCGAAGCCAGCAGCCCGGTGCCGGCACGCCATACCCGGTCGTCGTGGAAGGTGTACATGGCTACGCCCACCGTGAGGATCACGATCAGGCCAATCAGGACGCGGCGAAATACCTGAAACTGTGTGTGAACACGGCGTGCCTGGATGTTGTTTTCGCCATGGAGATCGAAGCGTCGCAGAAAGGCGTTCTGAAACACATACACCGAGCCGATGGCGAACCAGCCTACGGACAGCACTGTGGCAATCGCGAGGCCTTCGCGGAGATCCGCATGCCATGCTTCCGAAACGGGAGCGAACGGCTCCACAAAGAACAGGCACGTCAGCACAAAGATCGCGCGAGCCGGCAAACCAAGATGTTCGCGCAGGCCGAGGCGAAGACCGAGCGCCTCACTCAGTCGCTTGCGGTGCAGCAAACGAAACAGAACCCAATGAACGACGTTGGAAAAGACAAGGGCGGCGCAAAAAAGAAAGAGTGCAAGGAACCAGCCGTGCCAAAGGTGGAGCAAGCGCATGGGTTCTCCTGTCTACAGGTTAGCTGGGCGGGCGCTCCGAGGTCTCGCCTCCGCCCCGCCCGTCAGCTTGAACGGGATCGCAGCCCCGGACGGCAGCACCACGCAATCGCGCTGGTAGAGGCAGGTGCCGCGTTGGGCATCATCAGTCTCCGGTCACCTCTCTTTACGCAAGAATCCGGAACCTTTGCCCATGCGCGAGGCGTTTAAGGCTGGAGCTCCTTGGGTGGAAGGTTTCTCTTAACCCATGAAGTCTCGCTTCAGTCGAAGCAAAGTTGCTCCGAAACTGTAAAAATAAGGCTGACATTCCGTTTCCACGTCAGGCGCTCCGAGAGGAGCTCCGGGCCCAGGGAAGACGCACTTCGGTGAAACAGCAAACGCGGGGGCACGATGGCGCACGACACAGACGAACTTTCCGAACCGACGACCTCGCTGCAAAAGCTCAGCAGGCGTTCTTTCCTGTCACGAGCCGGCGCGGTTGGCGTGGCCACCGCCGCGGCTACGATCCCCATGCCTGCGGCGGCGGAAGCCGAAGGGAGAACGCAGGGGGAGCCCGCGTCGCCTCCATCCGGGGCTATCCCTGGAACGATCCCGGTGACGTTGAAGGTGAACGGCAAGTCGCACTCCCTCCGCATCGACCCACGCGCGACGGTGCTGGATACTCTTCGCGAAACCATCGGCCTGACCGGAACCAAAAAAGGCTGCGATCACGGTCAGTGCGGTGCCTGTACAGTGCACATCGATGGCCGTCGTGCGAATAGCTGCCTGCTTCTGGCCGCCATGCAACAGCGTGCGGAAATCACAACCATTGAGGGCCTGGGTACGCCGGAGAAGATGCACGCGATGCAGGCCTCCTTTGTGGAACACGATGGATACCAGTGCGGCTACTGCACCTCCGGGCAGATCATGTCGGCCACCGCGATGCTGCGCGAACCCTGTGGGCCGGCGGACAGCGATGTGAAAGAGGCGCTCAGCGGCAACATCTGCCGTTGTGGAGCCTACCCCAACATCGTGGCTGCGGTGCAGGCCGTTCGTCGACTCGCGTAACAGAAAGGATCAATTGCATGCAGCTCTTCGAAATCCTTACTGCCGCAACTGTCGCGGACGCCGTAAAGGCTCAGGCTGTTGCCGCTACGGCTCAGGGAGGCGCTCCCATTCGCTTCATCGCAGGGGGCACCAATCTCGTCGATTACATGAAGCTCAACGTGGAAACGCCGCGCCAGCTGATCGACATCAACGGTCTTCCACTGGATCGTGTCGAGCGTGAACCGGGCGGAGGGCTGACCATCGGCGCACTCGCCCGCAACAGCGACGTCGCGCATCACGCGGCGGTCACCACGGCCTACCCGGTTCTCTCGCAGGCGCTCCTGGCTGGCGCGTCCGCCCAGCTTCGCAACATGGCGACTACCGGGGGCAATCTCCTGCAAAAGACGCGTTGCGTCTACTACCGCGACACGGCCTATGCCTGCAACAAGCGGCAACCCGGCAGCGGCTGTTCGGCGATTGGTGGACAGAACCGCATGCTCGCGATCCTTGGTACCAGCGAGCACTGCATCGCCAGCAATCCGTCCGATCAGAATGTCGCACTCGCGGCCCTGGAAGCGACGATCCACATCACCGGCACAAAGGGCGACCGCACCGTTCCCATCGAACGCTTCTACACACTTCCGGAGAAAACACCCGAGCGCGAGACCGTACTGCAACCGGGTGATCTGGTCACGCACCTGACGCTGCCATCCCTCCCTGAGGGAACAAGGAGCCTGTATCTTAAGCTGCGGGATCGTGCTTCCTATGAGTTCGCCCTTGCTTCTGCCGCCGTGGTGTTGAGGTACAGCAACGGCCGCATTGAGTTTGTCCGGGTGGCTTTGGGCGGCGTCGGCGCAGTTCCGTGGCGCAGTCGCGAGGCGGAGAAGTTCCTGCTCGGCAAGGCTGCCACGCCGGCCAACTTCCGCGCCGCCGCCGAGGCGGCGTTGGGGGGCGCACGGCCTCAATCGCAGAACGGCTTCAAAGTGGAGCTCTCCAAGCGTTGCCTGGTGCATGCGCTTACCCAAGTCACAGCCCAGGCCTAAGGAGGTTCACGGTGCAGGAACAACAGCAGGAGCAGCAGCCCGTCACACAGAGCAAGGTCATCGGCATCTCCACGCCGCGCATTGATGGTCCGCTCAAAACCACTGGCGCAGCCATGTACACCTCCGACCACCAGTTCCCCGACCTGGTCTATGCCTGGCCGGTTACGGCAACGGTGAGCAGCGGGATCGTTCAGAAGATCGATGTGAGCGTCGCTGAAAAGATGGCCGGTGTTCTGGCCATCTACACGCATAGCAACATCGGCGCGCTGTACCGTACGCCTCCTCCATCCGGCTTCTCCCTCATCCTGGATGAACGCCGCCCGCCGCTGGAAGACACCAGGGTCAGCTATTACGGGCAGTATGTTGCCGTTGCCGTGGCTCGCACGATGGAGCAGGCCCGTGCCGCAGCGGAGGCGGTCAAGGTCAGCTACAACAAGCTGCCGCACAACACGGCGAACGAGCTACTCGGTACGCCGCTCGCCTCACCCGCAATGAAGTCCAGCGACAAGCGCGGGGATACCGCGAAGGCTTTCGGAAACGCCGCTGTAAAGCATGAGGCGGTCTACAAGACTCCTGCCGAAACCCACAATCCGATCGAACTGCACGCCTCGGTCGCCGTCTACCGGGAGGGCAGGTTCACGCTTTATGAGACTTCCCAGGCAGTTGGCAATCACCGCGATGTGCTGGCTGCGGCACTCGGCGTACCAACCGAACACGTCCAGGTGATCACGAAGTTTCTCGGCTCCGGCTTTGGCGGCAAGCTATGGCCCTGGCCACATTCCTTGCTGGCTGCCGCCTGTGCCCGCAATCTGAACCGCCCCGTGAAGCTGGTCGTGAGCCGCTCGATGATGTTCCAGAGCGTGGGGCATCGTCCCGCCATCGATCAGCAGGTCCAGCTTGGCGCCGAGACCAACGGTAAGCTCACCGCCATCGTGCACAACTACGTCAATCACACGTCGATGCTCGACGATTATGACGAAGGCTGCGGGGAAGCCACGGCGCTCCTGTATTCCTGCCCGAACGTCAGCATCAACAGTGGCCTTGCGCGCCGTCATATCGGTACGCCGACAGCCATGCGCGGGCCCGGTGCTGTGCCCGGTCTCTACGCTCTTGAAAGCGCTATGGATGAGCTCGCATTCAAGCTCAAGATGGATCCCGTGCAACTGCGCTTGCTGAATGAGCCGGAGCTGGATGAGAGTTCGGGCAAGCCTTTCTCCTCGCGCCATCTGAAAGAGTGCCTCACCGTAGGTGCGGAAAAGTTTGGCTGGGCGAAGCGAGATCCGGCGGTCGGCTCCATGAAAAACGCCGAAGGCCTGACCGTGGGTTGGGGGGTCGCGGCCTGTTCGTGGGGCGCGATGCGTACCGAAGCCAAGGCCACGGTGGAGTTGCTTCAGGATGGCTCAGCGCGCGTCACCTGTGGCACACAGGACATAGGCGGTGGCACCTACACGATCTTTGCCCAGCTTGTGTCTCATGAGACAGGCATTCCCGTGCACAGGGTGGATGTCGTGCTGGGCGACAGCGCACTTCCTTCAGGGCCCATCAGCGGTGGCTCCTGGACCACGGCAACCGTCACACCAGCGGTGCTGGAAGCCTCGCAGAAAGCAGCCAGGACGCTGCTGGTGATTGCAACGAGTACCCCGGGCTCTCCGTTCATGGGAAAGAAGCCAGAGGACGTGGAGCTGGTCGAGGGTGGTGTGCAACAGAAGGGGCAAGCGGCTACCCGCATCAACTCCGGCGACGTGCTGAAGCTGGCGAAGGTGAAGGCTGCAAGTGGCAACGCGGAGTCGCAGGGAACCATGGGCGACCCCAAAGCCAAGTACTCCTTCCATAGCTTCGGCGCACAGTTTGCGGAAGTGACCTGGCAGCCTGAGATCGCACGCCTGCGCGTCAGTCGCATCGTCACCGTGATCGACGCAGGCCGGATGCTGAACCCACGCGCAGCCCTCAACCAGATCGAGGGAGCCGTCGTCATGGGCGTCGGCATGGCATTGCTGGAAGCCACGGAGTATGACGGTCGCTCCGGCGCACCGATCAACGCCAATCTGGCCGACTACATGGTCGCGGTCGCCGCGGATTGCCCTGAGATCCAGGTGACCTTTCTGGACTATCCGGACTATCACCTCAACGTCCTGGGTGCGCGCGGTGTTGGGGAGATCGGGCTCGCGGGCGTCGCTGCGGCGATCACAGGTGCGGTTCACCATGCAACGGGGGTACGCGTCCGCGATCTCCCCGTCAGGATTGAGGACCTGCTCCACGCACCGCACGCTGTCGCCCAGACCGCCTGAGCGCAGAAGCAATCGCGTTCGCATCCCGATGCGCACTGACCGACTGACGGCGTAGGCCTACACGAAAGGCTGACGCCGTCACCACCGTAAACTGTCTTCACGTCTCTGCGCTTCGCAGCGACACTCGACATTACGCAGCTCAACACAAGTGGGGCGAAGTCAATCAGCCACTTCGTACGCGTTCCGTTCGTGCACAGCGAAGATTTAGCTTTCTTACCCACTGAACATGTGGTCTTCTCTCCACTACTGGCAGGCGGTGTCGCACTTCAGTCTTCTGAAAGGGAACCCCATGCTCCTCCTAGTTGCACTCTTACTCGGTATCGTTTCAGGACTTCGCGCGCTGACGGCTCCAGCCGTGGTGAGTTGGGCTGCTCGTCTCGGCATCATGACTCTGGCTGGAAGCCATCTGGCCTTTCTCGGCTATGCCGCGACGCCGTGGGTCCTTACCCTGCTTGCCCTTGCGGAGCTCGCCAATGACAAGCGTGCGTCCACGCCGAGCCGCAAGGTGCCACCACAGGTGGCGGTCAGGGTGGCCAGTGGTGCCCTCGTAGGCGCGGCTGTCGGCATCGTTGCGGGTTCGGTGCTCCCTGGCCTGCTCGCGGGAGTTGTTGGCGCGCTCATCGGAACCTACGGTGGAGCTGCCGCACGGGCGCAACTGGCGAAGGCCTTCGGACGTGACCTGCCGGCGGCGTTGATTGAGGATGCTGCCGCGATCCTTCTCGCAATCTTCGCGGTGTCGAGAATCTGATGGACAGGCGTTTCGATGCCATCGTGATCGGCGCCGGTCAGGCAGGACCCTTTCTCACACAGAGACTCTGCGCTGCTGGCCAGACCGTCGCACTCATCGAGAGAGGGGAGGTTGGGGGCACCTGCGTCAACGTAGGCTGCACCCCGACGAAGGCCATGGTGGCCAGCGCTCGAGCGGTGCACCAGGCGCGCAGGGGCGGTGAGTTTGGCTTCGACCTGGCGACGCTGCCAGTGATGAATATGCGGGCGGTTCATGCACGCAAGAACGCCATCGTTGGTAAGTCCCATGATGGGCTCGAGACATGGCTCCAGACCATGGAGGGCTGCACGCTCGTTCGCGGCGCCGCGGCGTTTACCTCCCCTACCTGCGTCCGTGTCGGAGACGACACGTTCCACGCGGACAAAATCTTTCTGAACGTGGGAGCACGGCCCTCCATCCCTGCACTGCCCGGGGTCGAGTCCATTCCTTACCTGACCAGCACCACCATCCTGGATCTTGACGAGCTCCCGCAGCACCTCGTCATTGTGGGCGGAAGCTACATTGGCCTGGAGTTTGCGCAGATGTTCAGGCGCTTCGGAGCCGACGTCACGGTCGTCGAGCGCGGCACACGGCTCATCGCGCATGAAGACGAGGACGTCTCACTGGCTGTCCAGGAGATCCTGGAGAACGAAGGTATTGCCCTTCGATTGAACGCTGAATGTATTCGTCTGGAGGGGCGGGAAGGGAAGCCGCTCGTGCACGTCAGCTGCACCGCAGGCAGTCCCGATGTGCAGGCATCGCACGTTCTGCTCGCGGTCGGTCGCACTCCCAACACCGATGACCTCGGCCTGGAGAACGCGGGTATCAGCCTCGATGCACGCGGCTTCATCCCTGTGAACGACACCTTACAAACGGTGGTGCCGGGGGTATGGGCCATGGGAGACTGCAACGGCCGTGGCGCTTTCACGCACACGTCCTACAACGACTTTGAGATCGTTGCGGCAAACCTCCTCGACAACGATCCGCAGGGTCCGCGAAAGGTCACTGACCGCATCCCTGTACACGCGCTCTACATTGATCCGCCTCTGGCGCAGGTCGGCATGACCGAAACCCAGGTCAGAAAAAGTGGTCGGCCTGCCTTGATAGCAACTCGACCCATGAGCAAGGTAGGGCGCGCGGTCGAGAAGGGCGAAACGCAGGGTTTCATGAAGATCCTCGTGGACAAGGAGTCCAGGCAGATCCTCGGCGCTTCGATCCTGGGCGTTGGTGGCGACGAGGCCATCCATTGCATTCTCACAGCGATGTATGCAGGCAAACCCGCAAGCCTGCTGGCCCGCTCGGTGCACATTCACCCCACCGTTGCGGAGTTGATTCCCACGATGATCGGTGACCTGAAAGACATGGTGTAGCGCTGCTGGCAGAGCGGTCCGAGAAACACGACGCTGGATCGTCGAGCCACCACGATCCAGCGTCGTTCCTGTTCCGATCTTCTTGCCGCTTCGGTACTCTGCCACCTGCCGCGGACGGCCTCTTGGCTACACGTTGAATTTGAAGAACAGGATGTCGCCATCCTTCACCACGTACTCCTTGCCTTCGGAGCGCAGCAGACCGGCCTCTTTGACGGCCTGCTCGGAGCTCAGGCGGAAGAGGTCGTCCGAAGCGTAGGCTTCGGCGCGGATAAAGCCGCGTTCAAAGTCGGTATGGATCACACCTGCAGCACCAGGGGCCTTGGTGCCGCGCGTGATCGTCCATGCACGCACCTCCTGCACGCCGGCGGTGAAATAGGTGATGAGATTCAGCTGGTGGTACGCCACATGAATCAGGCGGTCCAGGCCGGGCTCGGCCAGGCCCAGGTCGGCAAGAAACTCGCCGCGCTCTTCCGGCTCAAGCAGCGCGATCTCGGACTCCAGCGCGCCGCAGATGCGGACGACCTCTGAGCCCTCCTCGGCCGCGCGTGCCTCCACTTTCGCCGTGTGCTCGTTGCCGCCGGCCAGTGAACCCTCATCCACGTTGGCCACATACAGCATGGGCTTGGCGGTGATCAGGTGAAGATCGTAGGCAGCAGCACGCTCATCCTCAGTGAGGTCAACCGTGCGTGCTGGCTTGCCGGCTTCCAGCGCCTCCTTGAGTTTGGCGACCGCCGAGCCCTCAGACTTGATCTTCGCGTCCGTCGTGTTCTTCAGTAACTTCTCAAGGCGTTGCGAACGCCGCTCGACCGTGTCGAGATCGGCGAGCAGAAGCTCGGTGTTGATCGTCTCCATGTCGGAGAGCGGATCAACCGTCCCCGCGACGTGGATGACCTCGGGATCCTCAAAACAGCGAACCACGTGGGCAATGGCGTCCGTAGACCGGATATGCCCCAGAAACTGATTGCCGAGACCTTCGCCCTTGGAGGCGCCGGCGACCAGGCCGGCAATGTCGATGAATTCCATCGTCGTGGGGACGAGCGATTTGGGCTTGATGAGCGCAGAGATCTTGTCCAGGCGCACGTCAGGCACCGAGACGATGCCGACGTTGGGATCGATGGTGCAGAAAGGGTAATTCGCAGCCTGGGCCTTGGAGGCGGTAAGCGCGTTGAAAATGGTGGATTTGCCGACGTTCGGCAGGCCGACGATGCCGCAATTGAGAGCCATACAAGAACAGGTTACAGGGCCGGCCCGGTCGGGGCTGAAAGGGTAACTCGCCAACGAGGATGCACGCGTTACCAAAAAGTTGTATACGGCTTCCGGAAAAGTGCTACTGTGATCCTCGCTGACCAAGCTGACGAACTTACGACGGAGACGGTGGCGCTTTGCAAAAGAGCCACCCCTCCGAACGTTTCTCCCGAAAAGCCGGGGTACGGCAAGGGAAGAATCGCTGGCTTGCACCCGGTACCGATCGTGCTGTGCGTCATCCGATCGCTCGCATTTTGCAGACATTTCCGAGGAGACCTCATGCGTACTTCGTCGTCGATCGTTCGCTCCGCCGTTGCCCTTGTCGCTCTGGCGCTTGTGACCCCGCTCTCCACCCTTGCCCAGACTTTTGCCGCCCCGACTGAAACGGATGCGGTCATCACCGGTCCCCTGCCGACCTCTGCTGCCCGTGCCAACGCCCCTCGGCATGCGGAAGACAAGCTGCTCTACGGCCGGGTTCGCGATGGGGTGTACACCGTGGACGGCATGGTCGCCAAGCTGCAGCTGAATTACGACGTGGACGGGGCTCGCTATCTTTACATGTTCGTGCCCGGCGTGGGTACGGCCGTCATCTCGAGCACAGCCGACCCGGACACCGTCACGACGCAAGCCGGGCTGCGTGAAAACGAGCTCAACTTCGCGGTCGGGGATCATCGCTTCAAGCTCACGGGCATCGCGCTGGCCAATAACAAGGGGCACGTGCCCGAACACCTGTATGTGAAGCTGGATCGCACAGCGTGGCACCTCAATCGCCATCCCATGGTCGGCTTCGGCAGCGTGTCGCAGATGCCGTACCAATGGCCCGGCGCGCTGGCCTCCACGCCCACCCCGGAACAGGTCGAAGAAAGCCAGGTCATTCCGCCCCTGCCGGCCAGCCTCCTGCCAAGCACCCGATCCGTCGTGCCCGCACAGGCAGCCCCGGCCGCAGTCAACCCGGCAGCGCTTCGTCCGGTGGCCATGCAATAACGGTGCAGCACTGTGGGGCTGATCAAACCCGGCCTTGGCCCCGGCCGCCTTGACTCACTGTTCAACGAAGGACGCATCGTGCCGACCGCACCTGCGTCCTTCTCCTGTCTCGGGCATCACATGCGAGGCAGTTGGCCCGTGGCGCTCCACCTGGAGCCTGCCAGACGGGCTCGCTGGGGCGACCGGCATCCTCCGCTGTATGACCGCGGCGCCCGGGGAGTAAACGGCACATGCAGATCGGAATCGACACCTTTGTTGAGGTAATGACGACGTCGGGCCAGAACGAGGCCCAGCACGCAGCCAGGCTGGGCGCCGAGCGCGTGCAACAAATGCTGGAAGAGGTTGAGCTCGCCGACGGGGTCGGGCTTGACTCCTATGCCATCGGCGAACATCACCGTGAGGAATACGTCGCCTCTTCACCTGTCGTCCTGCTGGCTGCGGCTGCCGCCCGTACGGAGAAGATCCGGCTCTCCAGCGCCGTCACCGTTCTGAGCTCCGAGGACCCGGTCCGGGTCTTCCAGCAGTTTGCGACCCTCGACCTCATCTCCAAGGGTCGCGCGGAGATCATCGTAGGCCGCGGCTCCTTTACAGAGTCCTACCCGCTTTTTGGCTTCGACCTCCGCAACTATGACGAGCTCTTCGCCGAGAAGCTTGACCTGTTGCTGCACCTGCGCGATGAGGTGAAGGTGCACTGGCAGGGCAAGCACCGCGCCTCGCTAACCGGACAAGGTGTGTGGCCGCGGCCGCTCCAGCCGGTACTGCCCATCCGTCTCGGCGTCGGTGGTACGCCGAACAGCTTCGCGCGCGCCGGCCTGTTGGGCCTGCCTCTCACGGTTGCCATCATCGGCGGCGAGCCGCACCGCTTCCGCCCTCTGATCGATCTCTACCGCGAAACCGGGCGTCGCGCAGGCCACGCGCCGGAGTCACTGGACGTCGCCGTGCATTCCATCGGCTATGTGGCCGAGACGGACCGGCAGGCTGCCGATGAGCTTTGGCCGGCGTACTCCCACACCTTCGGTCGCATTGGCCGCGAACGAGGCTGGGCTCCCTCCAGCCGCGCCGCCTTCGACGCACAGCGTGGGCCCACGGGAGCTTTCGTGGTCGGGTCGCCTGACACTGTCGCAGCCAAGCTGCGGCACATCGATCAGGCCTTGGGCGGCGTCTCGCGCGTCAGCCTGATGATGAGCGGCGGCCCCATCCCGCACAGCGGCATGCTGCGCTCCATCGAGCTGCTGGGAACAGCGGTGAAGCCAGCGCTCGCAGGCGAACTCATTAACGCATAGCCCGCACCCTCAGACACCCGCCCCCAGAGCGTCATCTCGACCCGGGGCAAAGCCGTAGCGGGAAGACCCTGTATTCGTCCGCAGCGCCGATCAACTCGCGTGCTTCCAGACAAACTACAGGGGTCTTCCTATCACTTAGACCGTCGAGCTTATGGCTTGGCCGGTCCTTTGTTCAGTGCATAGTGGTCATACCAGTTGAACCACCGCTGGTATCGATCGCGGATAAAGCTCGGCCGCACAAAGCCGTGGAACTCACCCGGGTAAACGACAAGCTCAGCCATCGTGCCAACACTGCGCAACGCCTGGTACATCTGCTCGCCACCCTGGATTGGCACGTTGTAGTCCTTGTCGCCGCCCATGAACAGCGTGGGCGTCTTGATGCGATCCGCATGCAGGAACGGGTACGACAGCTTGACGTACAGATCGAGATTCTTCCACGGCGGCGTCAGCTCGTTCTCGTACTGCAGGATGTACTGATCGATGCCGTAAAAGCCCAGCAGATTGCCCATTCCCGCCCCACTCGACGCAGCCTTGAAGCGCGTTGTGGAGGCGATACTGTAATCCGTCAGGATGCCACCATAGCTCCATCCGCCAACGACCATCTTGTCCGCATCGATGTTGCCCGTCGCCACTGCACCATCCACAGCGGCCATCAGGTCGATGACCTCTTTATCGCCCCAGTCAGCATTGATCGCTTCGCTGTAGGCATGGCCGCGTCCCGTGCTGCCGCGGTAGTTCACATTCAGCATGGCATAGCCGTGCGCGGCAAACAGCTGTCGTTCCGCGCTGAAGCCGTGCGCATCCTGGGCCGTCGGGCCGCCATGGATGAACAGCAGCAACGGAGCCTTTGTGCCCGGCGTGTAGCCGACAGGCATGGTCAGCAGGCCATGCACCTCGCTGCCATCCGAGGTCTTCGCTGAGAGGTCCTGCGTAGCCGCGAGCTGCAGTGAAGACATCAGCGCATCATTGTGGTGTGTGAGCTTGCGCAGCTCCTTGCCGTCCAGCGCATAGATCTCGGCAGCGGTGCTGTCCGTCGTCCACAACAGCGCGGTGTGCCCGCCTGCCTCATTCAGACCAATAGCTTCGCCCTGCGCTTCAGTCAAACGCCGCACGCCGCCCCTGCCGTCCAGCGAGATCTCGGCAACATACTGCACGCGATCGTCCTGCACCTCGGTCAGCACATGTTTGCCGCTCGCGCTGAGTACCGGGCCGCCCACCCATTGATCCAGCTTCGGTGCGAGCATCTCCACCTTGCCGTCCGCCACGGACACAGCCGCCAGTTGCGGCATGTCATAGATCGCATAGTGCGGTGTTAAGCCTTGGCGATACAGGATGCGCTGCGAATCAGGCGTCCAGGCCAGCGGTGGCTCATCCGCGCCGGTAAAGGTCGTCAGCTTGCGTGGCGTGGAACCTGGCGTCGCGGCGGTGACAAAGACGTCCGGGTTGTTGAAGCGGTCCGGGTCGGGCTGCGTGTTGTTGCTCACGAAAGCGATCTGCTTGCCATCAGGGCTCCACTCGGCGGACTCTTCGGCGTACGCCGTATCGCCCGCTGCTGGCGCATTCGTCAGCTTGCTGAGCTTCTTCGTCGCAATCTCGAAGAAGAACAGGTGCTCCCGTTTGTCGCTGAGATAGCCCTGGCGATCCTGCTTAAAGTGGTAGCGATCAATCACAACCGGCTTCGGCGGCTTGGGCTTGGCACCCTTCTCCGGCTCCGGCTCTTCGCGCTCCGTAATGCTCAGCAGCAACTGCTTCGAATCCGGCGACCAGCGGTAGTCGCCAAGGTCGTTCTTGATGTCTGTAAGCTGTACCGCCTCACCGCCACGCCGATCCAGCAGCCACACCTGCGATCCCTTGGTCTCGCCCTCGCGCCCGGAAGTAAAGGCAAGATACCGCCCATCAGGGCTCCACCGCGGATTCCCAACAGACTCCTTGCCGCGTGTGAGCTGGATGTCCTGCGTGCCATCCCAGCTGATCATCCACAGATTGCTGACACTCTTGTCCTCGCCAGTATCAACATGCGCGAGCGTGTAAGCGACCCACTTGCCATCAGGCGAAACCTGCGGCGAACCCACGCGAAGGTACTTCGCCAGATCGTCCAGCATCATGCCATGCTTCCCCGCAGCGGGTGCAGGGGGAGCCGCCGGCGTTTGGCACACCGCGGGGATCGCCAGGGAAAGCAACAGGGGATAGACCCGCTTCAGAAGGCGGGCGTTTGACGTGCACACGCGTGACTCGCTCAATGGTTCTCCAGGGTTCATAGGCTGATTGGGGCTTACTTGCTCGAAGGGTCGGGTTGGTGGCTCAGGTGATCGAAGTTCATCAGTGCGTTGAAGACCAGCGGATACGTGCCAACAGTCTCGCCGCGATAGACAGGATTATTGCCGAACAGCAGCACATTGCCCTCGCCAAGATGCGCATCCACAACAATGGCGTGCTCGGCAATCGAGCCTGCCTTATCCAGAAGACCGGACAGCAGCAAACCCTTTGCCTCACCCAGCCGCAGAATCACGTCAGGACGAAATTGCACGGGGATCACGTTGGGATTGTTGCGCATCTGCTCCTCGTTCAACGGTCTCGGCTGCCATGCCTTGGGCTTCGGCAACGGATCGGGCTCGGTGATCTTGCGGCCCTGCGGCACATCGGCGTCACCCACGCTGCCACGGCCTGTAGGGCGCTGCTCATAGGGGTCCATCAACAGGCGGCCGCCAGCACGTCCCACCGTGTTGCTCACGTTGAACGTCATACCATCCGAGCTCATCACCGGCGGCGCATCGGTATAACCCGCAGCGATGGGACTGGCAGCCTGCACCAGGGCCGACTGCAGCACCGAGCCCACCACACGCGCATCGCCACGCGGAGCCACACTCACACCCGGTGCAAGGCCCATATCAACCGCAAACTGCGCCGTGTCCTCGCACGTGATCAGCAGGCCGCCCTTGCTGATGAACTCCTTCAGGTGCGCTAGCCCATCCAGGCCAAGCCCGGGTCGCGTATCAGCCGTCTGGTCCAGGCGCCCGAAGTTCGGCGTGATGTCACTCTTCTGCCAGGGCAGCGCGTTGCCATACATTGGCAGCCCATTCAAGATCTGATCCGAAGACGCGTGGCCCACAGGCGCAAAGATGATCACGTCATACTTGCCCCGCAGATCGGCGATGGTAGCCGCGTTTTGCACGCTGATGTAGTCGTACGGTACGCCGGCTGTGTCAAAGGCATAGCGCCACCAGCCCTCGGTCTGCGTCGCCAGCCAGGAGTGCATGAACGCCACGCGCGGTGCAGCCGCAGGATGTGTCGCGACCGTGGGCACAGCACTCAAACGCATGGCATCCAGCGACAGTGAATGTAGCAGCGGCTGCAAGGTGTTGGCATCAACGCCCTGCAACAGAAGCGAACCGGCCGGCAGCTGCTCGGTCGCCTTCTCCGTAACGGTGACATGCGCCGCACCCAGCTTGTACACAAGCGTCAGCAGCGTACTCTGCCCCGTGTTGGGCACCGCAAACACGTCGCCCGTTCCCGCGATCTGCCCACGCGCCGTCTCCAGACTCGTGACCGGTTCCATCTTCGCTGCAAGCAGGCCGGCATCGGTCACCCGGCTGACGTGCACGTTGAACAGCTCAGGGAAGCTCCAGCCCGTGTCATCGTAGGGGTGCTTCTGCGGATCGTCCGGTGCCCAGAACTGCCGGTCCAGCAACGCATCCGCCACGCGCGAGTACGGCTGGTCCATGCGAACGATAAAGCTCCCCGCAGGGAGATGCACCGTCGTCGGCTTCTCGTCCTTGCCCTTGTCATCCTTCGGCTTGTCATCCGCCGGCGCTCCGGTCTTCTTCGCCGGCAGCGTAACGGTCTGCTCTTCGGTAAGCCGCTGGATCTCCACATGCTGCCGCTTCAAAATCTCAAGCAGCTGCAATTGCCGATTCAGCTCCGCTGGATTCGCGGGGAACACGTACGCTGCAGGGCCTTCCTGCCCGGGCTTCAGGATGCTGCGCTTGCTCTTCGTATAGAAGTTCTCGAGGAAGTGCTCGGTGTGATTGGAAAAGTACGACAGCGTCGTCAGCAGCGCAGTCTGCTCGTAGTTGTTGTTGTCACGCTGCGACCACATCACCTGCGGCATCGGCGGGTTCTGCCGATACCACGTACGCGAATACTCCTCCGGCGTCAGGATGCGTTTCACCGTGTCCGCACCGCCGTTGCCAAACGTCTCGTACAGCCGCGAAATGCCGTTATGCATGCCCGCCAGGAACATCAGGTAGCCCGGCGACCACGTATCGAAATCGCCATGCGTAAACACACCCGGCATGCCCTGCGTCTGCATCTGCGCCACGTTGTTCCATCCAAGCTCCGCCCATTCATCGGCCAGAATCGGATCCACCCACGCGTTATACGGCCCATCGCCCACGGTGTTGTCATACAGAAACGGCACAGACTCATGCAGATCATGCAGCACCTGCGC